>JBNKIW010000043.1:0-21273 GCA_050290865.1 Rhodomicrobiaceae bacterium
GGGGAACTCCTTTGCTGACAGAGGGGAACAACACCTCGATTGTCAGCGCCGGAAGCCCGATTGCCGATGCCTGTTTTGGGCTATGCAGGAGACGCCAGCTACGCCCGCGCAGCGGGTTATCGCGGTAGCGATTTCGTGCTTTGGAGCATCGCCTCGCCGGGGGTGCCGGTGGCCACCGGCGGCTTGGTGTTGCAAGTGGTACGCGCCAATCTCGGGTTATGAGGCGCGCAGGGTAGTCAAGCTGGTGGCTCTGTCGGTCGCCGTGCCCGCAAGGTTGTCGCGGTGTGCGATGGTGCTGGTGTTAGGCAGTAGCAGGTGTGTGAGGAAATCACCCGCGCGTTCTTCGGCCAGCCGCGAGCGCAGCGCGTCCGCCGGACTGAACCGTTCGATACTACAGCGCGACAGCCGGACGCGCAGGTATTACCGCCGCCGCTCACCTCACCGAATACGCCATCATTCCAGCCTTTCCATCGGTCGTTCTGCGTGGAAAGTAAATTGGTTGGAAAAGGACTATCCGAAAAGCACATTTAGACTAATTAACTTGCTGTCCGAAAATACGTATTTTTCTTTTTTGAATGCATCGGGCGTCAGTGATAAGCCATTAAAATGGCTTGTCTGACGATTAGGTGTTTCGGGTCGGCGGCGTTTTTGCGGCCCGCGCTCCGTTCGGCATAGACTTGTCGGCGAGTTCATAGACACAGGAAGTGTCCACAAACAAATATTTGACGGGGAAGCCGATGTTCAAAGTCAAAGATTTGATGATCAAAATCGTTCCTGCAAAAGAAGGGGAGCGCGAAAAAGGAGTATGCCATTACTGCACAAGCGACTGCACGGAGGCGTGCACCGACGCTTGCAGCCCGGCAATAACCTGCAAAGTATGTTCCATCTGGCATACCGATTGCGGCGAGTGCACACATGGTGAAACAGCGGCCTGCATCGTCCCAGAGACCGGCTGCGATAAATGCAATTCAGGGTGCAGTTGCCTTTCTGGCAAGACCAAGGGCGGCGGCGAGGACGCGGGGCGAGAGATCCTGGGATTGGAGGGGCTTGAGACCTTGCGCCGTGAACTGAGAGCTAGGCTGGCCAAGGTGGAGCGGGAAATCGAGGTGCAGGAGGAACTCTCCAAACCACGCAGCATCGAGGCAGCCGAGATTCTGGAGCAGAAACTGAGCGAAGCTTTGGAGGAGGTTAAACAAATCAGGTCAGATCTGGAGAGGAAGAATACCGGAAAGTAGTTCGTAAATACCACAGTATCCCGCTTCGCGGCGACACGTCCCCGGCGAGAAGCTCCCTCGGTAAAAATAGGCGGATGAAAAACCGACCCTCGATCGCCATCCTAGACCGGACATTTCGGTCAAATCCAGACTTGCGCATCGTTGCCTTCGAGCATTTGACGGCCAGGGAGAAAGCGGCGCTCGGGGCGTTGCGTGAGGATACCGGCTATTTCGGGATCATGCTCAGCACCAAGGGCTCTGGGCCGAGCATAAAGGCGGTGTGCAAAAATACCGCCCTTCTGTTTGACAGCTTGCAGATGGCGGGACCGCTTCCCCGGTCCCTCATGGCGGAGTCCAGCAAGGAGGCCAACAGGCAGATCGCCGAGTTCGTGATGGACGATATGCTGCAAGTCTATCATGATGGTCGGTTCGTTTCCGGGGCCGAGGCACAGGCCCTCATTCACACCACAGAGGACCGGTTGGACAACCCGGGACGGCTCGCACGCTTGTCTCTTGATGCCTTGAAATACGGCGAGCGCCTGCCGATCGACGATCAGATGCGGTTGTCGGCGCAGCTCTATTTTTTTAGTCGCATCCCCCTCACACCGCGCTGGATGCGAAACATTGGTACGGATGCCACGTTTTCACGATTTCTTGGGCTGGAAAAGGGCGGGCGAAGCGCCTGTCTGCTGGACGCCTCTTGGAACGAGGTCCCCTTTTCTCCCGAAAGAGCCGGTTGGCGCGCTTGGGCACTGCGCAAGGATTGCGCAGGCCGAAGGGGGGCGTATGGCGGCTACAAACTCTATGTAAGCCCCGATCCCGCGGCCGTCGGCGACATTTTTCCCGACTTGGTGGAGGTTTTAACGGATATAGGCGTGCCGCGCTTCAAAATCGGCGCGGATCTCGCGGGTCTGATGCGGCCGGACAAGATCGTCGCCTATTTCGACAGCTTCGATCGCCTGGACGAGGCGGCGCAGTGCCTTGCCGAACGTTTTTCCGCCGTTGCTGCGCATGGCGTGCCGTTCACGGCGGAGCTTGGAGGTGACGGCCTCCTGTCATGGGGAATGGACCCTTATGACAAGCCGGTGTTCCAGTGGCAGACATCCGCCAGTTGGCGGCTCTGGATCACCAATCATCTTGCCGGTGCGCTTCTCGCCGCCCGCAGGTCGCCGGACCAGGCTGTGGCTCCCTGGCGCTTTGCCATGGAACGTCTGCGCTTGCTGGGCGTGGACACGAACAGCTGGGCGCCAACGCCCGTCTACGAACAGAAAACCAACCACTAGCGTGTGGCCCCACTATGGAAATCACAGACGTCTTTGTTCTGCCACCCGATACCCAGCTTATTCAGGTGGGGTCTCTGCCGGACGCGGAGAAAGCCAAGCTCCCGGCCAGCGACGTCGATGTCGCTATCACTCGCCTTCGCAGCCGGAACCAATCGAAAATAATCGACGCCGAGATGGCGGAGCTGATCCGCGCGTTTGAGAAGGGGACCACGCTGATCGACGCAATTATTGCGTTCAGCGCGGAAAAGGGGCGCGCCCCGCAGGCTGTTCTGGACGCTGCCTATCCGGTCTTCGAAAAACTCATCAAATCTGGCCTCTTGGTTCCGGAAGGATCGGAGGAGCTTTTTCCTGTGGAGGCCAGTCTGGCGGAGGGCGACGCCTGGGCCGGCATGAGGATTGTCAAGCTGGTGCAGGTCTTCGCCGATACCGAACTCTACAAGGCGGAGACCGAGGCGGGCCGGTTCGCGGCCTTGAAAATTGCCAGACAGAACAAAAACGAAGACGTCGTTGGAGCGGTCGCCCGAGAAGCATCCATTCTGGCGCATCTGGCCGGTGATACCGCGCCACCGCTTGTCGCAAACGGCCACCATGACGGCAAAGCTTATTTGGCCTGCGAATGGTTGGAAGGCATTAGCGGTTCGCGTGCGGCTTCCCGTTTCCGTGCGATCTACAGCAAGGAGGGGCGGCGGCATTCACTGGACCTGTGCTGCCGTATCCTCGACGCCTACGCGTCTTTGCATCAGCGGCAGGTGATCCATGGCGATGTGCATCCGGGCAACTTCATCGTTGGCGACGACGGAAGCATAAAGATCATCGATTTCGGCCTTGCTCGACTGCCGTTCAGCGATGACGGAACCCTCAAGCATGCCCCCAGAGGCGGCTTCGGCTATTTCTTCGAGCCCGAATACGCACAATGCTATATCGACAAAGGGCTCTCCCCGCAGTCCTCCTTTCTGGGAGAACAGCACATTCTTGCGCACCTGCTCTATCGTTTGATCACCGGACACAATATTGCAGGTTTTTCAGCTGAACGGGACAAGGGCATGGCGCAACTGGCGCAATCGGAACCCGAGCCGTTTGCACGATGGGGCGTTGCGCCCTGGCCGGATGTCGAGGCAGCTCTCAGGCGCGCCTTATCGCCCGATCCGAAAGCGAGGTTCAACTCAGTCGATGAACTCGCCAAGGCGTTGCGCAAGGCAGACATACCCGACCCGGTCATCCGGAAAGCAGGACCCGCCGCACCTCCCGCCACTTCGCTTTCGGACGGCCTAGTAAAGGACTTTGTCCGGCGGCTTGATCCGGCCGGCCGGCTGTTTGAGACTGGCCTTCCTGCGCCCCCCTATTCTTCCCTTACCTATGGCAGCGCCGGCATCGCCTATTGTCTTTACCGCCTGGCGCAGATTCGCGAAGACGCCGAACGGCTCTCCTGGGCGAAGCTTTGGATCGAAAAATCGATCGGCGAGATCACAGCGAAAAACGTGGAGGCCTTTGCCACGCTGAATGGTGACGTCACGCCAGAGGCTATCGGCCCAATCTCACTTTATCATACCGCGACCGGTCTGTATTTCACCAAAGCGCTCATCGCACATGCTATGGGCGATAGGCAGTCCGAGGCCGATGCCGTTCGCTTATTCTGCGCCGCCGCACAGCAACCTTGTGACACGATCGATCTCACCCTTGGGCGCTCAAGCATCCTTCTGGGCTGTGCGTTGCTGAAGGAAACGGTGCCAGCCTATGGCGACATTGATCGGCTCGGTGAGCGGTGTTTCGAGGATATCTGGCGGCGCGTTCAGGACATGGCGCCGATGTCCGAAGAAAAGAATTTCACGACCACGGGAATAGCCCATGGATGGGCTGGCCTTCTCTATGCGTTGTTGATGTGGTGCCGCATTTTGGGCAAGCCGCCGCCCAACCACCTTTCCGAGCGTCTCAATCAGTTGGCGGACTTGGCCGAGCCTGCCGACGCGGGGATCAGTTGGAGGGTTCGTTTGGATTCGGAAAAAACTGACCGTCTGGCCCGCTACTATTTCCCAAGCTGGTGCAATGGGACCGCCGGCATGATCCATCTGTGGACGCTGGCGCATGCATTGCTTAAAGACAACCGCTATCTCGAGATGGCGGAAGGTGCGGCCTGGAACATCATAGCTGCGAAATCTAGCGTCGATCAGCTTTGCTGCGGGCGTCCTGGCCATAGCTACGGTGTTCTCAATCTTTACAGTCACACAGGCGAGCGGTACTGGCTCGACCATGCAATGCAGATGGCCGACCAGTCGCTGCAGCTGACGAGGATTGCCATTGGTGAAGAGGTCCCCCACCTCTATTATGCCTTGTACAAAGGTCCGCTTGGCACGGCACTGCTGTGCGCTGATCTTGAAAAGCCGAGGGAGGCCGCCATGCCTGCGTTTGAATCGGAAAGATGGCGTTGTTAGGCATGCCAAGCTGTCCTTGGACACGCGGCCGCGCGACCTATGCACGAAGCCAGTCGATGATACGCTCGATATAGGCCCGCCCATTCTCCCGCTGCCAGACGCCGTGCGCCATAATCAGGCTCGGCGTCAGACCAGGTTAACCGCGTGTCCGGCTAACGCACGGTGGCATAACAGCGGTCCCTGTGGACTGCTCAGTGAGGATTAACTGCCGCAATCCCAGCACACGGTCAGCGGCAGGTAATTGGAGCAAAGCGCCAGCACTGTGAGCCAAGCGTGCAATGGGTCTTGCCCCACAACTCCAATCCTTCAACGGCGGGTTTTAAAGTTATGCTGTCGTTGCCAATAAACACCGCGGTAGAATCTGACCCTAAGCCGCTCTTGCCGCGATATCACCTATTTGTGGCGAGCACTCCAAGTGCACCGCACTCTGTTTGTTTTTGAGCCTCTGCTCTCGGAACTGAAGGGCCGTTGTCTTGGTATTGTGAGCGCCCATCGCTACCAAGGCAGACAACGCCTGCGGATGCCTCGACATCGGTTTCTGTGGAGCCGTGGGCTTTTCCGCCATCGCATGTTTGCCACGCCGTTTCAGTTGTCTCCAGGTGTTTCACGCACGGATGATGCCTTCGGATGAGCACGGATGATGCCTTCGGATGAATGCGACGTACGGCGTCAGCCTCCGGAAGCGCTTGTTTCAACTGGAGGGACTGGCTTCACCCATCTAACGGCCGCCTGATCAATCGCCCCGAAGAGCGGCGCTCCGCTGGCATCCCGCATTTCGATGCGGACGCGATCGCCGAAGCGCATGTAGGTCGTCTGCGGTTTGCCTTGAGCAATCGTCTCGATCGCTCGCCGCTCGGCGATGCAGGCGGCCCCTACCTCGGCGTGATTGCGGTTGGAAATCGTGCCCGAGCCGATGATTGTTCCCGCGCTCAAGCGCCGCGTGGCCGCCGCATGTTCGATCAACTGCATGAATGTAAAAGCCATTTCCCCAGCATGAGGCTGGCCGAATGGCGGGCCGTTCCAGGAAACGCTCACCGGAAGATGCACGCGACCATCGCGCCAGCTTTCTCCCAGTTCATCGGGCGTAACCGCCACCGGTGCGAATGAGGAACTCGGCTTGGCCTGTATCCAGCCGAAGCCGGTCGCCATCTCAACGGGAGCGATGACGCGCAGGCTCACATCATTGATCAGCACGAAAAGCCGGATATGGCGCCCCGCATCCGCTGCCACCGTAGCCATGGGAACGTCGTCCGTGATGACGCCGATTTCCGCTTCAAAGTCAATACCGTCCTCCTCGCGCGGCAGAACGATGTCCGAATGTGCGCCGCGTAAGCTGTCCGACGCGCCTTGATACATCAGCGGAAAAGTCACGTCGTGCGGCTCGCGGCCGAATGCTTTCGCCATCAGGAGGCCGTGGGATTTGAAAGCCGAGGCGTCCAGCCACTGTGGCGCACGAGGCAGGGGCGCCATGACGCGCGCCTCTGCAAACGCCGCACCGCCGTTCCCCGCGCAGAGGCGTTTGTAGCGCTCATCGAGTAGCCGTTCAACCTGGGACCAGTGTTCCAGCAGGGCCTCCCTCAGGCCGGGCCACTGCTGACTGCCCTTTCATCGAGTGTGCTCGACCGGTTGTCCGAACGCCTGCCGGGCACCGCGAACGACATCGCGCAGCTGGCGGCAGCCGATGTCTACCCGCTGGCACAGATCACCGCCCCAGTCCTGGCGATCCACGGCACCGGGGACCGTGTCGTGCCATTCTCTCATGGTCTGGCGGTTACCAACTCGGTCCCCTCCGCCGTATTGATGGCGATTGAGGGCGGCGAACATGTATGTCTGTTCACGCATCTCGATGAGATAAGGGCACGCGTTCGTACCTGTCTCGCCTCGGCAAAGCCAGCGGGCGCGATACCAACGCTTCACAATCCATCGGATCGCCGCCTGAAATCAGAAGGCCGGTAAGGCTCGCAAGCGATGCCGTCATTGTCGCGATCGAGCTTTTGCCAATAGCCCGGCTCTCCCTACTTGGCTATTCCCGTCGCTCCGAACCGCGGCGGCGCCCAGGAAGGCCGCGCAACGCGAACTCTTTCCTTTTGAAAATTCGCCGGCGCGTGCTTGTGACCAGAAGCAATCAGCCAGCTTGCGGCGTCATGGGGAGACATTCGAGCGGAGAATGTGAAAGGTTGCGTCCACTCCTTTCGTATTCTTCACGAAGTCGACCCGGCCAATTAGAAGGCCCTTGTTCGCCCCCACAGGCAGGAAAGTACAAGCGCCGTTGAAGCTGTCCGCGCTCACACTGATGGCCTTCGCGGGAGATGGGCGTCTGTTGGCTGTGCGTGCGACCTTACCGTGGACGAGGTCCGCAAAACGGAAGACAACGCAGCCTTTGTAAGCTCCCTGAACGGGCGTGTCGCCAACCGCCGACACCGTGATGTAGTTGCGGCCTTCTTCGGAAAAGAGGTCTGAGGCCGAAAATTTCTCCAATTTCAGTTCCTCGGCGTCGTCCGGCGTGAGCACTGTTCCTGCATAGGACCAAGCGCCGGGCCTCGTAGCCTCGCATGGCCGCGTACACCTCAACAGGACGACGTGATGATACGCACCAAGCAGGCCCAGCAGCTTCGGCTTGAAGCAGACGAACGACATGTAAAGGGCGTCCGGCTTCGACAAGAGGCCCGGCTCGCTGAGCACAATGCAGCCTTTGAGCGCGGAGGCAAGCTGATGTACCTTGTTCACGCCTGCACCAGCAATGGGAGAACGCGTCCAACCCGCGGGGTCATCGTTGACGGTGTCGTAGGCGGCGGCGGTAAGCAGCTTCACCGGCTTCGCCTTGGCAAGCGCATAAGGCGTTTCCGCTTCCTTGTAGCCAATCCACCCATGCTCGAATTTGCGATCGCCGTTGATATTAAGATATTGATGCCAGACGAGTTTCCACCGCGTCCGCTTCGGAGCCTGCGCATCGTAAACAAGGGCTGAAACCTCGCTTTGCCAGCGTCCATTGGTGGGAGCCTTGCCGAGCGTAACTCCAATATCCGCGTTGATGACACCCGCGAGTTTCCAGCTTTTCCCCTGGTCGCCAGACGTTGCCAGATAGGTGCGGACACCGGCCGTCGTGAAAGCGCCGCCAGGCGTGCTTGAGGCAACACCGGATAGGGACATATGGAGCCGACCCGTGTCGTCACTGGCCACAGACGGATCGAATATGCCGTGATCAGGAGCACCGGCTATCGTGATTTCGCTCATCCCTGCGGTTACAGGTTTGGAGGCTGCGGGCGGACTGCTCTTATCTTTGGGCGGAGAGCCTGTTTGCTCAGCTCGCAAAAAGGGAAGGATTTTGTCCAATAGAGCATTTGCTTCATCGAACTTCCCAGCGTCGCCAAGTGCTTTGACCTTCTTCATGTCGGCCAAAATCCCCGATACATCCTTTCCTTCGTCAACCCTTTTTTTGAAAAGGACAACGGCTTCATTGGCTTTCGCCTTTAATTGCAGAGGGGAGACATTTTGTGCACATGCGTCGTGACAAGTAACTATTAATAACAACGAGATTACAGATATACGCGTAATATTGCTCATTAATACTGACACATAGCGCCACCGCGGCAAATACAATATTGATATGTACTCAGATCGCCTCGGCTCAGAATTTTTCTGCATGTGCGCCAGCCCCATCAGCAGATCACTACTACGCAACGCGTAGGGTTTACGCTACTGCGCGATGCGTGGTAGTGTCAAGGCGCAAGAATCGCCGGAACAGCAATTGGAAGAATGATGGCTGAAACCTGGATTTCGCAGATGCGCAAGGGCTTTGTGGAATTTTGCGTTCTCACTGTCGTCCGAGGGGGCGCTGATTACGGCTATCTCATCTACAAAAAGTTGAATGAAACCAACGCATTGGCATTCACGGAAAGCACAGTTTATCCTGCAATTAACCGATTGATGCGTGAAGGGCTGTTGTCGAGCTTCAAATCGGAAACCCGGTCGGGAGGCCCGCCCCGGAGATACTATGCTTTGGCGGAAGAGGGCAAATTGCGGCTTACCGAAATGGAAATCTACTGGGGGACCCTGAAACACGACATGGACGCTCTATTGACGGCGAAGGATCAGGGCAAATCATGAGTGCGCTCGAAAAGACTATATCCGGCAATATCGAAATATACCTGCGCGATGTTCGCGTCATCCTGGAAAACAATGGGGTCGAAAAAGAGGAAATCATTGATCTTCTGGATAATTTGCGCTGTCACGCGCTGGAAACCGCTTCTCGTCATATGGAGAGCATGAGCCTTGAAGACGCCGTAAACCGTACCGTCGCTTCCCTTGACGCCCCGGAAACATACGGGTCCTATACATCGCAATCGCCACATCCTGAAAAAAAGACGGTAGAAGATCACTCCAACTGGTTGGGAAGAATGAGTGCGCTTACGATGGTCTTGACGCTTCTGCTGGCGATTATCCTTTCTCACCAGAAACTGTTCGATACCCCCCATTCGGGTTTGGTTTTTGTACTCGGTGAAATGCTTGCTTTGGGCACGGGTATTGCAACCTGGCCGAATGTCTGGGCCAAGGTGGGCGCGTTGTGTTCGGCTTTTCTGCTGATGTTTCTCATAACGGTGTTCTTGTGGGTGACGTTTTCAAAGACAGTGTGAGTTCACATGTGAGGACCGCCGGGGCCGCAGCCAATCCGAGTCGGTCACAGCCTCCTGGCTTCGGTTCTCACTTGGCAGAGAGCTCACATGGATGGGGGCGGCACTCTGGCTGAGTTCCCGGGGGTGCTGGCATGCTCCAATTCCTGCCTCTCGCCTCGTGTTGAAGACGGGGGCGCTGTACCCCTGACAACGACCATTTGAGGATGGGGCTCCGCGAGCCCTTCGCTTGGCGAATCCCTCTGCGCCACTCAGCGCCAGAATGAGCATGGTCAATCACTCGGTGCCAGTAGCCGCTACATCCGTTCCACGGCCGCTGCGGCGGATGACGTGAGGAGGAAAAGCCGGTCAGGATGCGGCGGAAATTGGCGAAAGCCGAACCCCTCATAGAAAGTGACCGCCCGCGCGTCCTTGGCCTCGACAACGATGGCGAACACCGCCAGCGATTTGCTGGCGCTCAAGATGCGGCGGACGATGTCAGCTAAGAGTAACTCGCCGATGCCTTGTCTCCGGACGCGCAGATCCCGCGCCAGGCGGCCAACGAGCGCTGCCGGGACGATATCGTATCGCGGAAGTTTGCGTCCGATTTCTTCGGGAAGATCGGTCAGGCTGAGGGTGAAACTGCTCAGGCTGTACAATGCCGCGCGCATCGTCTACCGCGACGAACACCCTTGCAACGTTGCGGCGGTCGTCCTGGCCCGCCCGCCGGTGGAACCAATCGTCAAGATCGGGTTGCCCACAGGTGAAAGCCGCCCGGTCGTGGTGATTGCCGAGCGGCTCGATGGCGAGCCCCATGCGCTCACCCCACGAGATCGCGGTGGCGGCGAAGAGCGGCGATCAGCTTGTCCGCCGGTTCGGGTGGATCGAGCACCGCTTGGCGGAAGGCTTCCCGGTCAGCTCCGGCCAGTTCCATGCGTTCGTGTTCCTCCAGGATGCGGCGCGCACCCTCATATGCGAGATCGCCCGCCGTAAGACCGCTGACCGCCATGGCTCGCTGGATCAGTTCCTTGACCGAAGCGGCGACGCGCAGTTCGATGCGTTCCTTCTTGCGTTCGCGGGACGCCTTTTCCTTTTGCGTGGTGGCGGACATGAACTTCTCCTTCATGGAAGAAATGTACGGTAAAATGCCGTGCTTTGTCAGTTTGAGCTGTCTGGCGGCGTTTCGGCTGGTGTATGGATCGCGGCCAACGACTTCAGGCCAGTTCCGGTGTGATCGAGAAAAGCGCGTGTCCGGGCAGGCAGGTAATTGTTGCCTGGCACGATGAGGTGCACAGGGAACGGCGCCGGTTCGGTGCCCGGGAAAAGCCGCACGAGGCGCCCCGCCTCCAAGTCGGCAGTCACCTGATAGGACAGGGCACGCGTGATGCCCATCCCCTCCTTTGCCGCCAGCAGCGCGGCATCGACGTGACTGACGATCAGGCGAGGCGTCAACCGCACGACCCGGTCGCGCCCCGCCTCGGTCAGACGCCATTCGAGTGGTCTGGGCCGGGCTGCGACGAAAATCGTATCGTGCCCGGCTAATGCGCTCACCGTAACAGGGGTTCCTCGCTCGGCAATGTAGCCGGGGGACGCCAACAAAAACCGTCTCACCTCACCGACGCGTCGCGCCACCAGACTTGAATCCGAAAGCGGTCCGATGCGCACCGCGACATCCACTTCCTCTTCGATCAGGTCGACATTGCTGTCCGAAAACAGCACGTCGATCGTGATTTCCGGATAGGCGCGAGAAAAACTGACGATGAGCGGCATGACGTGACGCTGGCCAAACAGTACGGGCGCGGTAATTCGCAAACGGCCACGGAGCGGTTCGTCGGCACCGGCCGTACGCATCACCTCGCCATAGTCGGCAAGCAGACGGCGGGCATGTTCCGTCAGATGCCTCCCCGCGTCGGTTGGAGCAAGGCGCCGTGTCGTTCGTTCGATCAGCCGGACACCGAGCCGGTCTTCCAGCGTGGCGAGGGCACGCGTCACCGCCGGCGGCGAACGCCGCAATCTCCGCGCTGCTTCGACCAGGCTGCCTGCTTCGACAATCGCGACAAACACCGCAAGTTCGTCCAGCCGGTCCATCACTATTCCGATTTACGCAATAACATTTTTCAATATTAGATAATTATTCCACCCCATGGCAAGGGTTAGCCTGTCTGTGGCCCGCCGCCCCCCACAAACGAAAGGGACTCTATGCCAGACTCCGTGATCACCCTTTATGGGATGCCCCTGTCGGGTCATTGTCACCGCGTTGAACTTCTGCTGCGCATGCTGGATCTGCCGTTTCACTACGAGGGCATTTCGCCGGACAGCCGCGCCTCTCCAGCTTTCCTTGCGCTTAACCCGCTGGGGCAGATCCCGGTGCTGACAGATGGCGATCTCGTCCTGCCTGATTCCAACGCCATCCTCGTCTATCTTGCCACATGCTATGACGCCGCTCGCGTGTGGTATCCCGCCGCCCCCATTATCGCCGCCCGCGTCCAAAAGTGGCTGTCCGTGGCAGCTGGCGAAATTCGGTTCGGCCCGGCGATGGCGAGAGTCATCTGCGTCTTTTCACGCCCCGGAGACCTTGCCGCCGCCCAAGGTATCGCCGCGCGCATATTGACCTTCATGGAAGCGCATCTGGCGGATCGCGCCTTCCTCGCGCATGATACCGCGACTATCGCCGACCTGGCTTGCTATTCCTACATCGCACATGCACCAGAAGGCGGTGTCCCGTTGGAACCCTACCCGTACATCCGCACATGGCTGGCGCGCGTTGAGGCTTTGCCCGATTTCACGCCCATGCCGCGCTCGGCCTTACCAAACTGACGTGGGCAACAATGGATACCGTAACTCCATTTCACGGCGGCGAGCGCGAGGCACAGCGGCTTGCCGGTTTCCAGATCGACCGCGCCCCGATCCGGGATCACCTGTCGGAGCAGCACCGCGCTTTCTTCGCCGCACAACCGTTCCTGCTGGTTGCGGGCATGGCGGCGGATGGTGCGCTGGCGGCAACCGTATTGACGGGAGCTCCCGGCTTCGTTTCCAGTCCGGACCCATCTACATTGCGCGTCGAAGCGGTGCCGGATGCCCGCGATCCTTTAAGCGCTTTGGTGACGCCGGGCACGCCGATAGGTGTGCTTGGCATCGACTTCGCCAGCCGGCGGCGTAACCGCGCCAACGGATGCATCACCACCGTTACCGATGCGGGCTTCACGTTCGCCGTGGAGCAAAGCTTTGGCAATTGCATGAGATATATTCGGGTGCGTCACATGATGGCCGCGACACAGAGAGCTGCCGCACTCCGAGGCAATGTCGGATGGCTGACCGGACTGGACAAGGAAGCGCGCGCGTTCATTCAGTCTGCAGACACCTTTTTCGTGGCTTCGTCCTCTGGTCCCGCCGGCATTTCCCATGGCGGCGTTGATATTTCCCATCGCGGCGGTCTTTCCGGATTCGTTAGTATTGACGGCAACCGCCTGCACATCCCGGATTTCGCCGGCAACCGTTATTTCAACACTCTCGGCAACTTCCTGTGCCATCCGGAGGCGGCGCTGCTGTTCCTTGATTTTGCAACTGGCGATCTGCTGCATGTCGCGGGCGCGATCGTGGTGAACTGGATACCCGGCGCCGGGGCCGAGCGAAGCTGGGATGTCGAGATCCGATCCGCATGGCGCTGGCGAGGCGCCGTGCCTTATCGCTGGCAGTTGCACGAAGAGGCGCAGAGGACGCGGACAAGCGTTTCGTGAAGCAACGTCGCGGCAGGACGCAAGGAGGCAGTTGCCGGGGACGCGATCGCAGGCCTCTGTTATTCGAGCAGGCGCGACTTCTCGGCGCCGAGTGTGCCTTTCAAGATCTCAAGAACGACGCAGCCACGAAGCCAGCCCGTTGCCACCACGCCGGTGATGTCACCCGAGAGCCGGATAATCTGTGTAGCCCGTCTCGCCGCCAGCATAGAACGTCGCCGTATCCCACTCGTTGAGCGGCGCATTTTCGCGCAGGCGGCGAACGAGGTCCGGATTGGCGATGTAGGTCTTGCCGAATGCCACCGCATCGGCATCTCCAGCGGCAATCACGGCTTCGGCCTGCTCCTTGGTGAAATTCTCGTTGACGATATAGACGCCGCCGAACGCCCGTTTGAGGCGAGGGCCGATGCTGTCCTCCGCCCGGTATTCGCGCGCACAGATGAAGGCGATCCGCCGCTTGCCGAGTTCCGTGGCGACGTAAGTGAAGGTTGTGGCGAGATCGCTGCCGCCCATCGAATGGACGTCGCCTCGTGGCGCCAGATGCATACCAACGCGATCCGCCCCCCACACCGAGATGACGGCGTCGGTGACTTCCAGCATCAAACGGGCGCGGTTTTCGATGGAGCCGCCATAGGCGTCGGTGCGCTGGTTCGAGACGTCTTGCAGGAATTGATCGAGCAGGTAGCCGTTGGCGCCGTGGATTTCGACGCCGTCGAATCCTGCTGCCTGGGCGTTCTCCGCGCCGCGCTGGTAGGCCTCGATGATGCCGGGGATTTCACTGGTCTCAAGGGCGCGCGGTACCGGATAAGGCTGCTTGGGCCGCACGAGGGCGACATGTCCCTCAGCCGCGATGGCGCTCGGCGCGACCGGCTGTGCACCACCGAGAAAGAGAGGATGCGAAATCCGCCCGACATGCCAAAGCTGAAGGAAAATACGACCGCCCTGGTCGTGCACGGCGTGCGTCACCGGTTTCCAGCCCTCGACCTGCTCGCCGGACCAGATGCCAGGCGTATCCGCATAGCCGACCCCCATCGGCATGACCGACGTCGCCTCGCTCAGGATGAGACCGGCACTGGCGCGCTGGGCGTAATAGGTTGCCATCAGCGCGTTGGGTACGCGGGACTCGCCTGCGCGGCGGCGCGTCAGCGGCGCCATGACGATGCGGTTCGGCAGGCGCAGGGCGCCGGCGATGAGGGGCTCGAAGAGAATGCTCATGATCCTGTCTGGTGGTCCTGTTCAGCGAGAAACGGCAATTTGGTGATTGTGGATGCGCATCCAGCCGGGCGCAACGCGGTGAAGATGACCTCGATAAGCCACCGCCTGCGAAAGTGTCCATCCGAGAATGCCTGGCCATCGCCGTGGCCGTTCGGCATCCCCCGGAAATGGTGCAACGCGGCCTTGGATCGCCCGCCAGTGCCGCTTACTGCAGGCAGCATTTCTTGAACTTCTTGCCACTGCCGCAAGGGCATGGGTCATTTCGCCCGACCTTCTTGTACGGGTTGACGGCCTGCTCTCCCTGCAACTCGGCAAAGTCCGAGCGGTCTTCGCCCTCCTCCTCGTGCTGCCCTTCCTCGAAATACCCATACCATCCTGACAATTCCTCGATGGTGTCGCCGAACGGCTCATAGTACGCGTTGTCATCCCAAAGGGCGCCGGGCGCGGCGAGAACCTCTTCCATGTCCACCTGGAAATCGTCGAACGAGCTCCAGGATGGATCAATATACCCTCGCTCGAACACTACCTTCACGACCGGTATCAACTCCTCCAGGCTGAGCATGATGATGGCTGTCTGCCAACCCTGCCAGACATAATTCACGCCCCGTGGTTGCAGTTCGGCGAGGCAGTCGTGGAGGAAACTGACGGCTGCTGCCCGGTCGAGCTTGCCCGCTCGTACCGCCATGGCCAACGCCTCACACATATGCATTCGGACAAATTCGGCGGCATCCGGATCGCGAATGATGCCGTAGAGGGGGGCGGGATCACCGTCGAAGACCGCAGCAATGACGCGATGAATGGTCTCGGTGACGGCGGCACCAAGGACACCGTTGATCTCGTCTTCCGGAAGACGCAAGAGCCGGGCCAGCGCCGGATACGCCGAGGTTTCACGCCAATCACCCAGTAGGTGGAACATGAAGAACAAGGCCTCACCCGAGATGCGCTCGTCGGGCGCAGTGGCAAGAAATTCCTCGATCTCTGCGATGAATAAGGGCGCCATTTCCTCGCGACGCTCTGCCGCCGCAAGCAAAGCCTCGCGCGGCAATCTGTCAGGCGTGGCCAGTTGATCGATAATGGTGCTGGTGTCCATGATTCGCGCCTCCGGCTTCGATGAGGGGCATTTTTAAGCTTGAGTTCGCCGCACGCAATGCAGCTGCGGGGAGCATCACCAGGGATTGTGAGGCAGACAGAACGGCACGGGAAGGGCGCGTCGCACGAGGAGTAAGGGGGGCGGATCCAACAGCCAGGCTGGGGCTGACCAGACGTCATCGGGTGCCTTCAGCACCTTGCTCCAAAAGCCGCCTTTCGCCTGGCGTTCAAATTGCCGCCGCCATGGTTCGAATAACAGTCGTTCAAGACTGGCTGGCCTGGAAGGCCGCGGCTCGGGTGCGCTGTCCTCCTCTGAGTTGCTCGTCGATACCACTCATTGAGACGCCTATCCGAAGCCCTACAAGTGGAAGGCGAACGGCAAGATCATCCTCGAACAGATCCGCTGGTGCGGGGCGTTCTCAATGTGGTCGAGGCCTCATGAGCTGTTTCGGCGGCGGCGCTTGCGAGACACCACCTGGGAACAGCGGCTGGCGTCAATCCCGCTCAGCCATATCCCGGAAGCCAGACTTCTGCTTCGACCGCCGCAATGTCGCCTTGCGCGAGCTTAATCCACAGATTGAGAATCTTCTCGTACGTCACGCATTTCATGTGCCGCGGCGCGCTGTCTGCAGCCTCGACATTCTCCCACACGAGCAGGCCGGAAGGAAACGCGCTGAGACACCACTCGGTTTCATGCTTCAGAGCGACGCCGGAGTGCTCTTCGTCAGTGATGTCGAGTGATTGAAGAAGTTCGCGAAGTCGCCTGACCGATGGATTGATTTCCATCGCTCCCCATCGGTCGGTCGCGCAAAAGGCCATGCGGGTCAGCCGTCGTTGCGTGCTGAGCTTCCACCCGGTTTTATCGCGCGGATGAACCCGCTCATGAATTTGCCTGACACCAGCGGGGCAAGCGCGTCCACGTCGATGCCCTTGTCGCTGAGGAACTCGCGTGCGTCCTCGACATCATAGACCCGGGTTGGTTCGATCGAGATGCCCTCAAAACCCGCCGCCGCCAGCTTCGCCTCGTACTCGGTATCCTCAAGCGCGCCCGCGATGCAGCCGACCCACAGCAGCACGTGCTGACGCACCTCCGGCGGTACCGAGCCGTGCGTTACGATGTCGGACACGGCGAACCGTCCGCCCGGCTTCAGCACGCGGAACGCCTCGCTGAGCACCTTGTCCTTGTCACCCGACAGGTTGATCACGCAATTGGAGATGATAACATCGACGGAGTTGTCGGGCAGCGGGATGGCCTCGATCTCACCCTTCAGGAATTCGACGTTCTCAACGCCTGCTTTGCGCTGGTTCTCGTGGGCTAGCGCCAGCATCTCGTCCGTCATGTCAAGACCGTAAGCCTTGCCAGCCGGGCCGACACGCTTTGCCGACAGGAGCACGTCAATACCTCCACCCGAGCCGAGGTCGAGCACGGTCTCGCCGGGCTGCAACGCGGCCAGCGCTGTCGGATTGCCGCAACCGAGCGACGCCAGCACCGCTTCGGCGGGCAGTTCACCGGTCTGATGGGTATCATAGAGATTGGTCGTGATCGGATCGCAGCCAGAAATACCTGAGGGACCGCAACAAGCGCGGCTCCCCTCGTTGACGCTCAGGGCTGCCTGCCCGTATTTTTCCTTCACGGTTTCTTTGACGTCGATTTCGCTCATGTATCCTTCTCCGGTTCAGGCGCAGCCGCAATCGTCTTTCCGGCTGCCCGCGGTTTCGATGATCTTTTCCGGCTGCACGGCCTTGTTCCGCGTACAGCACTCCGCATACAGAAACGCCAGCAGTTCCCGCAGCGCGTCGGCATTGGCAGCGTAGCGCAGGAAGGTGCCTTGGCGGCGCACCGTCACCAGATCCTCGTTCTTCAGCTTGTCCAGGTGATGCGAGAGCGTGGATGGCGGGATACCGAGTTCGCTGCCGATTTCGCCAACGACCATGCCATCGGGATGCGCCGAAAGCAGAAGACGCATGATGCGCAGCCGCGGTTCGGTGCCCATGGCGGAGAACATGTCGGCGAAGCGGGTGATTTGCGTTTCCATTGTTCTATTATGTTGGAAATATAGAAGAGGTCAATAGGCAAGTCGGTGAACGGCGGGCTTGCGCACCCTGTGCCGGCTTCCCCGCTTCGGCGATCGTTTTGATCTGGTGCTGGCACACGCCCGCCTAACTATCTACAAACAAATTTCGCAGCAGACAGTGAGTAGGAGGGCTCAATGGCCAGATTCCTGATTGGACTTGTCGTGGGCTTGGCACTCGCTTTCGGCTATGTTCGCTGGGGCGTTTCGGCTCCGGGCTTCATCCAACTGCCGGAGAAGTTGAAGGGAAACATCGTCTCCACCGCGATCGAAGGCGATCTTTACGATCTCGACAAGCCGCTCGATGCCCGCAAGCGCGCTCTGGAGATCTTCTTCCAGAACCGGCCGCAATTCGCCGCCGAGGTCGACGCGGAATTCGCGCATCCTTTCCTCAACGCACTGTATTTGAAGCGCGTGATCCGCGAGGCGCGGCTCCTTCGCAGCGAACGGGGTGCCTTCGATATCGCACTGCGCAAGCCCGCCCTGCGTGCCGTGCTGGAGAAGAAGCACGGCGCAACGAACGACACCGCGCTCAAACAGGCGATGCTGTTCGACGCGTTCACCAAGAAAGAGTTTTTGGTCCAGTGGGTCGCCAAATATGAGGAGCGCGTGAGCCCAAACACGCTGCTCCCATTACTGAAGAAACTGTCTGCGCAACCGCCTGTAAGCGGCTCGCCCAACGCTGCGAAGGCTTCATCTCCGTTGTAACGGGCGCGCTCTGCACCGTCTCCAGCCCCCTCGACGAGGCAGGACCGCCCCCTTGAGATGTGGCGTGCGGCGTCACGCTTGCGGCGTCCTGCCTGCCAGGATTTCGCCCAGGACAGCAGCATCGATATTGCCGCCCGTGCAGACCACAGCGGCACGTTTCCCGGCGTAACGGCTCCGCTCCCGGATGAGCCCGGCCAAGGCCGCGGCTCCCGCACCCTCGGCAACATTATGCGTGCAGGTGTAGGAAATCCGGACCGCCTCCGCGATCTCATCCTCGGTGAGACGCAGGATACGTGCGGCCCCGGCCTGAATGACCGCCAGCGCTTCCGGGTGCGGATCGCGGCACGCCAGGCCATCGGCAAAAGTGCGCGCAGACGCCGTGGGAACGGGATGCCCCGCCGCAAAGGACAGCGCGACAGCAGGCGCAGTTTCCGCCACTATGCCGACAATCTCGGTCCTCAGCCCGAGCAGATCGCGCACCGTGATCATCCCGCATATCCCCGATCCCATGCCGATTGGCACATACGCCACGTCCAGATCGCCAACTGCACGGAACAGTTCGTGGGCGTAGGTCGCCACGCCGCGGACGAGATCGGGATGAAACGCCGGCACGAAATGATAGCCGCGCTCTTCCGCAATGTTCGCAGCGAGAGCACGCGATTCATCGAAATCCGCACCGGCAACAATCAGTTCGGCGCCGAAGCTCTCCATTGCCGCGTTCTTCTCGACCGAATTGCCGTGGGGCACGACGAAGACGGATGGAATGCCGTTCTGCTCGGCGGCGATGGCAACGGACTGACCGTGATTGCCTCGCGTTGCGGAAACAAGGCCCTTGGGCAGACCGCCCGCGCGCCGGAGAGCGTCGAGATAGACGAGCCCGCCCCGCACCTTGAACGCGCCCGCCGGCGTATGGTTCTCATGCTTGACGAACACTTCAACACCGGTTCGTTCGCGCAACAGCGGCCAAGCGTAGGCGGGAGTGAGCGGCACAAAACTGCGCACCACCTCAATGGCATCGGCAAGCTGATCATCCGTAAAAAGCGGCATAGGGAACCTCGTCGCGGTTACAGTCGCGGAGATAGTGCTTCACCAGATGGCGCGCTTTCAAAAAACGGACGTGAAGTGCGCGCCTGCCGCAGAACGCGCTGTCCTGTGCCGCCCGCTCTGGTAAACTCGCGCCATGCACTATCAGGCCGCCACCCCCCCCCCTGGCTGCGAGCACAAGCCAGCGGCACTCCCTCCGTCCATCACCATTGGCGACGCGCATGCCGCGTTACTGCCCCGTGCACCTTACGAGGCGCGATACACGCCCTGCACGGCCATGATCGGCTTTGCCTTCGAGGCGCAGGCAGGCATGCATGCTTTCGCCTCGGATCGAGAGGCATCCCTCCGGACGCGGCCGAACAGCCTCGCCTACGTTCCCGTCGGATGCGATGTGATGTCCCGCTCTGCCGCTGGCGGCGAATATCTGACAGTCCGGCTGGTCACCGGGAGCATTCCCGCATCGCCAACCGAACGGCGGTTCAGTGACCATATCGATTCCGCCGCCATTGCCGCTGCACAAAACCTGCGGCGGATGCTCCTTACGGGGCAGTCGGCCGACGTGCTTCAGTTCGAGGCCGAAACCGCGCAGCTTCGCGATGCCGCTTGGCGCGTGGCTGCGGGGCGTGCCACTCAAGCTCCGGCTGCTCGCTGGATGACGGTCCGGCGGTTGCGGCTGGTTGACGAGCTGATCGAGGCGAAGCTGGAGAGTAGCCTGACGGCAGGCGAGCTTGCGGCCGCCCTGGGGCTTTCCTCGGGATTTTTCCGTCGCGCTCTCAAGGCCGCCGTAGGCAAGGCGCCGCACCACTACATCATCGACCGGCGTCTTTCGCGTGCGCGGGAGCCGCTGCGGACCGGCAACCACGGGCTGGCTGAGATCGCCGCCGCCTGCGGCTTCGCCTCGCATGCCCACATGACGGCCCTGTTCCGGCGGCGGCTCGGCGTGACGCCGAACAGTCTGCGCGGACGCTGAAGGCGCTTTCACGCATTTGGCGGCCGGTTCAGGATGTCCGCCACGCCCACTCGCGATCGTGAAGCTGGAAGCTGCGCAAATACAACCCGCTTAGCCGACGTCCCTGAACAATGGCGGTGGGTGTCGGTGCGGCTTGCGTGAGATACCCCGCGATGCCATTCAACAGTCAAAATCACTGGTACGACGGCTCGGCTCCAAAAGCTGTCTCTGACAGTGCCCCGAACTTGGGGCAGTTGATGTTCAATGAGCAGTCGCTCACCGCCACGCCCTCGGTTCGGTGCACGCATGTTGTTTTCGCGCCGCCCTCATGCTCCCGCCCAGGATCCGCTGCGCCACCCACGAACTCACGCCAGCATAGATCGCGCAGAACGTCATGTCGGATTTCGGGCACAGCCCCGCCTCCATCAGCGTCTTCAGCCCTTCGGCGAGCGCCCACGTGGTGCTGGTCGAACTCCCAGTCGTGCCCGAGGAACGCGGAAACGTAGCACCGGGGCGCAGGTCTTTGCAGAACCAGAGGGGGCACGGGATCGAGCCGCCATCGTTTGCCATCCTGCCCGTCCGTCTGGATCGGTCCCGCGCAGATGCTCCCGCCGCAATACCGCCACACCCGCCACATGCGGGCAGGCCATGCCCGTGCCGCTCTTCCCGACCGCTCACTGCGTCGCCTTGCCGCCTCCGAGCAGCGTCCGCACCTCCGTCATCTGCCGGTGCTTCAGGCCACGCTTTTCCAGTTCGGCAAAATCCTCAAGGATGACCTCCTCCCACAATTTGCCGCCCTCCGCCACGCGCCGGCCCTTGTACCTGGTGTAAAACGCTCGCGCTGCCTGCGCCTGCCCGAGGAACATCAGCGCGTGCGCCTTGTTGGTGGCGTAGGCGGGAGTGTTCGGGGCGATGGCCATGGCGCG
>JBNKIW010000044.1:0-1770 GCA_050290865.1 Rhodomicrobiaceae bacterium
GCAACGTTCATGATGCTCGCTGCTGTACCGCCGGAGACACCGCCGCGCATCGCCTTCACGCGCATCTTGATGTGAGTTCGCCACCGTCCTCGCGGCCGACCCCCGTGGATGAAACTGGGTAACCAGATCGTCCTCGCCTATATTCGGTCGGCCGCCAGCAAAGAGGTCGGTTCTTCTCTGGTGCGAAGAGCCCGTGTGTGAGTTTGACTTGGGCACCTCGATCACCCCCACTGGAGCCAAGGAGCAGCAATGCTCCCGGAGCACGTTTTTGAGAGTTCTTCTTCGAAGAGGTTGCCACGCTGGCGGCGGAGCGGAGGAGACCCAATGGAAGTCATGTACGAGCGGGTTGCCGGTCTCGATGTTCACAAGGCGACGGTCGTCGCCTGTGTTCGCGTTATGACGGGCCGCAAGGCGTCGCGGGAGTGCCGGACGTTCGAGACGACGACGGCCGGCCTTGAGGCCTTGCTGGCTTGGTTGACTGAGCGCGGTTGCACCCATGTGGCAATGGAGGCGACCGGGGTCTATTGGAAGCCGGTGTGGAACATCCTGAGTGACGGCAAATTCGAACTCATCTTGGCCAATGCGGCGCACATCAAGAACGTCCCCGGGCGGAAGACGGACATGAACGACGCCATGTGGATCGCCGATCTGGTAGCCTGCGGCCTGATCAGATCCAGCTTCGTTCCGGACGAGGAGATCCAGAATCTGCGCGCGTTGACGCGGACGCGCAAACAGCTGGTCCGTGAGCAGGTTAGCCACGTGCAGCGGATCCAGAAGACCCTCGAAGAGGCCAACATCAAGCTCGATTCGGTTATCAGCAACATCATGGGCCTTTCCGGCCGGCGGATGATCGAGGCGATGATTGCGGGAGAGCGCAATCCGCGCAAGCTGGCGGCCTTAGCCAGCCAGCGGATCAAGGCTTCGCCGAAGGCGCTCTACGACGCGTTGCATGGTCGCCTGACGGATCATCACCGTTTCATGCTGCGGCTCCATCTCGGGCAATATGACGCCTTCGCCTCTTCCATCAAGGAAATCGACCGGGAGGCGGATGAGGCGATCAGCAGGATGGATAAGGAGGAGGCCTCTGGCCGGCCGCCCTTTCGCGTCTTGATCGAACTTCTATGCACAATCCCTGGCGTCAGCGCTCTGGCGGCGATCGTTATTCTCGCCGAAATCGGCTGCGACATGAGCCGCTTTGCAACGGCTGGGCATCTCGTCGCCTGGGCAGGGCTTTGTCCCGGCCAGAACGAAAGCGCTGGCAAACGCAAATCATCCCGGCTGCGCAAAGGCGCTCCCTGGCTCAAAACGCTGCTCGTCCAATGCGCCTGGGCGGCCGCTCGCAAGAAGGACAGCTGCTACAAGGCGCAGTTCAACCGGCTCAAGGCCCGGCGTGGTCCCAAGAAAGCGGTCTGCGCGGTGGCCGCCTCACTGCTCACGGCGATTTATCATATCCTCAAGGACGGCGTCGAACATCGCGATCTCGGGGAGGACCACTTCAATCGCCGTTCGACCGAGGACAAGGCCAGGCGCCTGGTCGCGCAACTCGCCAAGCTTGGCTACCATGCGGAGCTTCAACCTGTCGCCGAGGCCGCCTGATGGTCCTTGCCAATCAACCGTCAGCGTACCAGTCCGACGGCTACAAGCCGCCTGACGGCGGCTCGGTCGGCGATGCCGACCGAAGGTGTTTCTTTTGAGTGCAATAGCGCCCAAAGCGCTCCAGCGCCTCTCTTTGCAGAAAATGAACGCCGAGATCCGAGGGGATGGAGTCGA
>JBNKIW010000044.1:1777-16819 GCA_050290865.1 Rhodomicrobiaceae bacterium
CGACTGGAACGCTGCATCATACTGCGGGCGGTTGAGATTGTCCTGCCGGACCGCGGGGCGGCGATCCGGAGGGCACAGGAGATAGGGGTTCTGGAGGTCACGCCTCAGCGCGGGATTGGCAGCAGCCTCTTTCGCAACGTTCATGATGCTCGCTGCTGTCCCGCCGGAGACACCGCCGCGCATCGCCTTCACGCGCATCTTGATGTGAGTGCAATAGCGCCCAAAGCGCTCCAGCGCCTCTCTTTGCAGAAAATGAACGCCGAGATCCGAGGGGATGGAGTCGAAGCCGCAGCAGTTGACGATGCGCGCGCCCGTTGCCGTCGCGGTTCTTTCGTAGCGATCGATCATGCGCCGCAGCCAATGAACCTCCCCCGCCAGATCGCAATAATCTGTTCCCGTCTCCGCGCACACCTTGACGAGGGGCTCGCCGTAAAGCGCGTATGGCCCAACCGTTGAGATCACAACGCGGGCCTGGGCGCACATGGAGGCGAGCGCTTGCTCATCGGCAGCATCCGCGATGATAAGTGCAAGGCCGGCGGCTCCGGGAAGCTGCTGGCGGAGTTCTTCCAGCTTGCCGCGCGAACGGCCTGCCGCGGCCCATTTCAGTCCGGCGGGGCCAGACGCGCTGGTAAGGTGACGGCAGACGAGCCGCCCGGCAAAGCTGGTGGCTCCGAAAACCACCACGTCGTAGGGCTTGGCATTCATCCCGGTGCGCTCCTTATTGCTGCTGGCATTCAGCGAACATTCCCGCGCTCACCTTGCTGCCGCGGCCCCTGGATTCCGCTTTGTGTGTCTTTTCTCCGCGTTGCTGTCGGGGTGTTCTCACGTCCGCAGCTCCACCCCGCGATCAGATGCACGCCAAGTCATCACCCGCCTCACGCCTCCTCCCCGAAAATTGCGGCGGCATCGCGGGCGCTGTGGAGGACGCGCACGATGACGATGCGCGCGTCATCGGCGACGTAGTAGACCATGTACCGCCCGTGCGGCAGGCCGCGCAGGCCCGCGGCCAGTTGCTCGCGCCGCTTCCCCATCTCGGGGAATTTGGTGAGCAGCTTGAATTTCTGCTCCAACTCCGCGATGAAGCGGTCCGCCTGGGCGCGGCTGTCCTCGGCGATGAAGGCCCAGATTTCGGCCAGGTCCGCCGCTGCCGCATCGGTTACGAGGAGCGCGGTTTTCTTTGCGCGGCTAATAGCGCCTCTCCCTTGCGAACGATTTCCTCCGCGTCGAAGGCGGCGACGCGGCCCGCTTCAATATCGGCGAGCCCCTTCGTGATGTCTTTGCGGAGTTCGGCGAGTTCCTGCTCGCGGCGGGCTTGGGCGAGTTCCCATTCGCGCAGGGCGTCGCGGATCACCTCGCTGCTGGAGGCGTATTGGCCGGTCGCGATGGCGGCTTTGATCCGCTGGGCGAGGTCTTTGGTCAGGGTGATGGTGAGACGTTCCATGTCTGCGCTCCGTCGTTCGCCTCGCGAAGCGTAACACAAAATCATACTAAATCACACACCGCCGCGTTCTTTGGCACTGGCCTGCTACCGCACTGGCGGCGAGCGGTCCGGACCGCCGCGCCTCCGGCTTGCTGGTCCCGGCCCGGCTCGCTCCCCTTGCCTGCTGGAGCTCACGGCCGAACTCGGGCACAGCGGAAGCCGGCGCCGTTGTCCCGGTACCCGCGGTCGTTCGCGAGGCGGCCGGCAGCGCGCACGTAGCGCGCGTCGTCGTTCCAGGAACCACCACGCAGCGCCCGCCTGGCGCCATCCAGGGGGCCAACAGGATCGGTGACAGCACCATCCTCGTACTTGCGCCGGTAATCCGCGCACCACTCCCAGACATTGCCGAGCATGTCGTAAAGGCCCCAAGGATTCCGGAGTTTCAAACCGACTGGACGGGTGCCAGCGCGGTTGTGTTGGTACTGCTTTTCCGACCAGCTTGAGCTGTCAACTCCATTCTCAAGCTCGAAATCCACGCCGCTATTGCCGCCATACCACGCGATCTCGTCCAGTATCGGCGCGTTACGCGCGCCCAGGATTTCAATCGGACCAACATAGGTTGCTGTGTTCGTTCCCGCCCGACAGGCGTATTCCCATTGCGCCTCCGTTGGCAGGACGAGATCAAGACCGGGAATAGCGGCGTTGATTTTTTCAAGGAAACGCATCGCATCGTCCCAACTCAAGCTTTCCACTGGCCGTTTGGGATCTTTGAAGCGGCTTGGATTATCGCCCATAACCGCGGTCCATAGTGCCTGCGTAACCGGCGTGTCGAAGAGCCAGAAGCCTGAGCTGATGCGCACCTCATGCTGCGGTCCCTCGCGGTCCCAGCGCCCCGGCTCGTCCTCTGGCGAACCCATCTGAAAGCGCCCCGGTCCAATCCAGCGCAGGCGCTGCGTGACCTCGCCTAGCGTGAACTCCACAAACACGCCGTAGCGGTCGTCACCCCAGCCGGATGCCCAGTCGGGAGGACAGCCGTCCATCAGCGGATGATGGGCGGATTCGAAGGTGGGACGGCCTTCGATCTTGGTCCGTCGCGGCGCTGGCATGGGAGCGGGCTGGCTTGCCTTGGGCGCCTGGCGTGCTGGTTCTGGCGCGTCCCGGCCCAACAGATCCTTGATCCGGTCCCGCACACCTTTCGATTTCTTCTCGTCCGCCATCACACCATCCCCATTCAGGCGGAACGGCCCGCCGGCGAGCCTTCGGACCGGCATCCGCCCATCCTACCAGCACACCGGCGGCCATTGTGTTTCGCCAAAGCCGTGCAACACGCAGCGCGCCATGGCCAGGATGCCAGCCTGTTCGGGAGCGGACATCCATCCACTCGTGAACTCGGGCACAGCGGAAGCCGATGTTGTTGTTCCGGTTCTCGCGGTCGTTCGCGTTGCGGTTGGCAGCGCGCACGTTGCGCGCGTTGTTGTTCCAGGAACCACCACGCAGCGCCCGCCTGGCGCCATTGTCCGGCCAGCACCCTGTTCGACAGATTAGACATAAGCCAGTTCCTCGCCAAGAGGAACGCGCCGCAATTGTTCGGCCCGCCAGGCGCGGGCGTCGGCGGCGGCCGTCATGCCCAGAGCCGAGGCGTATCCGGCCTGCAGCCCGCGCGCGTCGATTTGCCCGGCGCTGTAAGCGCGCTCCCACCGGGCGCGCACCTCCGCGTAACGCTGGCGCCTGCGGCGTGACAGGAGGATAGCATTAGGCAGAACGCGGAACCCGCAGAATGAGATACCCTGCGCGCTCCGGCCGATGCGCACCGGCTGTTTCACCTGTAGCTGACGGTGTTCCCTGAGAAAGGCAGTGACGGCGCGCAGAGTGTCGCGCACGCTCTCCTTGCTGTCCGCCCACCAGATCGTGTCGTCCATGTAGCGCACGATGCCGCGCACCTTGCAGTCTTCGAGCAAGAAGCGGTCGCAGCCTTCGAGGTAGAAATTGGCGAAATGCTGGGAGGTCAGCGCACCGATCGGCAGGCCCTTGCCGGGCGCGGTGTTGTGCGCGGCGATCAGGCGGCGCAGGAAGGCGAGCAGATCGCGGTTCTTAAACCGCCGCGCCAGCAGGCCGGCCAGGATCTGATGATCGATGCTGGCGAAATAGCTCTTGATGTCGATCTGTCCGTACCAGGGGAAGCGGCGGGCGAAATGCTGGCACCGCTGCACCGCCGCAATCGTACCTTTGCCCACACGGCAGGCGTAGGTGTCGAACACGAGCGAGCGTTCCAGGACCGGCCCAACGTGAGCAATGAGGGCGTGGTGGAGAACGCGGTCGCGAAAGATGGGGGCGTGGATGAGCCGCGGCTTGGGATCGAAGACGCGGAACTCGCGCATCGCGCTGAGGCGCGGATTGCCCGCGAGGATATCCTCGCGGAGGGCGGCGAGCTGGCGGCAGAGGCTGGCTTGGAAGATCTGCACCTCGGCCCGGTCGGTCTTGCCCAAGGCCGCGCGGTGATACGCTGCCGTCAGCGTGTTCCAGTCCGCGATGGCGGCGAGATCAATGGCGCTGCGCTTCATGGCCGCCTCCGGCAGAGCCGTTGTGCCGCGAGGGTTCCTCAGCGTTCAGCAGCGCCAGGAATGCGGCGCCGTATTTCTCGGCGCGTGCGTCGCCGACGCCGTCGATCTCCTTGAGGGCCGATGCGCTGCTGACGCGCCGCTTTACCATCTCCGCCAGTTGCTCATTGGTGAATAGCGTGTAGGCGGGCACGCCTTCGCGCTCTGCCAGTTCCTTGCGCAGATTGCGGAGTTTGGCGAAGAGCGCGAAATCGGGCTGGGACAGGACTTCGCGGTAATCTACCCTGGGGCGCTTGGCGCTGGCGGTCTGCGGCCGGTGGGCGTCGCCGAGATAGCTGACGCAGATCGCCCAGACGCTGTTCGCGCCGTCCTGCACGAAATGCCGGTCTACGGAGAGGACGCGGTTGGCGCGGAGGAAGACGTTGATCTCCTCGGTGGCGGCGCCAGCGTCGTGGAGCGGGATCGTGAAGGCTTTGAGTTGCATCCCCTGCCCTTTCCTTTTTTCCCTTGCCTTCCGCCGGCCCAAGCCGCTGCGCCTCCGGCTTGCGAGCTGGGGGCCGGCTCTTTTACCTGCTGGAGCTCACGGCCGAACTCGGGCACAGCGGAAGCCGGGGTCGATGATCCGGAACCCGCGGTCGCGCGCGTAGCGGTTGGCAGCGCGCACGTTGCGCGCGTTGTCGTTCCAGGAACCACCACGCACCGCCCGCTTGGCGCCATCCAGAGCGCCGGTGGGATCGGTCACAGCCTCGTCGCCATATTTCCGCATGTCGTCGGCGCACCACTCCAATACGTTGCCCAGCGTGTCGTAGAGGCCCCAAGCGTTAGCCCGTTTGGTAGCGACCGGCTGCGTCTGTCCACCGCTGTTTTTGGAAAACCAGGCGATATCCTCTAAATCCTTATCGCCGCCCGCGTAGTTGGGGCTGGTTGCTCCCGCGCGGCAGGCATATTCCCACTGGGCTTCCGTGGGCAGCACGAGGTCCAGCCCCGGAGCCTGCTCGTTGATACGCTCCAGAAATTGCGCGGTGCCGTTCCAAGTCACCTGTTCAACTGGATGTGCCGGCTTGTCTTTGAAGTGGCTTGGATTGTCTCCCATGACCTCGGACCAAAGGGCCTGTGTCACCGGCGTGTCGAAGAGCCAGTAGCCTTTGGTAAGCCGCACTTCGTGCTGAGGGCCTTCATCCCAATCTGAATCGCTACCCCAGCGCCCCGGCTCGTCCTCTGGTGATCCCATCAGGAAGCGCCCAGGCCCGATCCAGCGCATCCGCTGTGCGACCTCGCCGAGCGTGAAATCCGCCCACAGGCCGTAGCGGTCGCGGCCCATGGCGCTGGCCCAGTCTGGGCGCGTGAGGGGGGCGAAGGTGAGGATTTCGCAATCGCTGCGGACGACGAAGGCTTTTCCACTCAACAGATCGACGGACGGAGCACCTCGCCCGCCATACGGCGTCAACAGCCGCGCTCCGCCACGCCGATCCGGCGCCGTCTCGCGCTCCGCGCGGCCAGGCCCCGGCTCTGCGGGCTCCGCTCCCGCTCGAACTCGGGCACAGCGGAAGCCGGTGTAGTAGAGCCGGTTCTCGCGGTCGTACGCGAAGCGGTAGGCAGCGCGCACGCCGCGCGCGTTGTCGTACCAGGAACCACCACGCAGCGCCCGCCTGGCGCTATCCAGGGAACCCGTAGGATCGGTGACAGCACCAGCCTCGTACTCGCGCATGTCGTCGGCGCACCACTCCCAAACATTGCCGAGCATGTCGTAAAGGCCCCAAGGATTGATACGCTTCTGCTTCACCGGATGTGTTTGGTGTTCGCTATTCTCATAGTGCCAAGCAATCTCCGGTGCGACGTCACTATGACCGGCATAGTTCGGTGTCGTTGTCCCTGCTCGGCAGGCATATTCCCATTGCGCCTCCGTCGGAAGAATGAGATGGAGGCCAGGAACAAGCGCGTTCAGCTTCGCAAGGAAACGCGCAGTATCATCCCAGCTCACCTGCTCGACAGGCCGCTTGGGGGCTTCGAAGCGGCTCGGATTCTCGCCCATCACCGCAGTCCAAAGTTCCTGCGTCACGGGAGTATCAAAAAGCCAGTAGCCTTTGGTCAAAGTGACCTGATGCTGCGGACCCTCGTTCCATTCGGTATCCGCCCCATCCCGTCCCTCTTCATCCTCCGGCGAGCCCATCAGGAACGAGCCAGGCGCAATCCAGCGCATACGCTGTGTTACGGGTGATCTGTCCGCACCGCTCACCGTGAATTCCGCCCAAGGCCCGAACTCGTCCGCTCCATAATCCGTCGCCCATGATGCCGGCGCGCCACTCTTCCAGAATTCGGCTGACCAGACAGCCAGATCGTCCCGGCTCGTCTCGATCTCGGCCAGAAAACTCCCCCCCGCGGCATGCTTTTCCCGAGTAATGGCAGGGAAGGACAGTGCGATGAGGCGACCACCCTGCTGGCAAAGCCCATATTTTCTCAACTCTCCAGTCGGGCCGAGTACAGACGGATCATAGCCTGCCGGGTAGTCGCCGTGACGTTCGATCGACTCCGCAACGGTCGCCAGCCGGTCATAGGCTTCGCTGACGTCGGGAATCTCTTTTGGCGCTTCACCGACACGGGCGCGCATCTCGCAAAAATAGCGCTCGACCTGCGACTTCCCCACACCGCGAAGGCGCGTTGGCGCGCCAGGACGGTCCGCCAGATCAGCCATGTCGCGAATGAACTCGACCGCCGCAGCCAAATCGCCGGGCTCGACAACATCGGCCGCAAGCGCCCCTAAGCTTAAGACGGCTTCGATATAAACGCTCTTATAGTCGCCGCCGCACCAGCTCTTGACGAGGCGGTAGATCTCCTTTTTCTTTTCAAGCGGCTGCTTGCGGAAATGTGCGCGCAGCCGCGCCTTGGAGGAATTGAGCAAGGTTGCCGCGACCGGATGCGGGCTGGCGATATGGGGCGAGCGCCACGCATCGATCTCCGTCACCGCCGACATTTCAGGGTATAAACGCCGGACATCGCGCAGGAGCCCGGGCGGGACCTTCATATGATGCGATATCAGGCCGAGCAAACGGTCGGCGTATTCCGCGCGCTCTTTCTTGCTGAGCTTGGGACGGTTTGGCTCCTCCCACGGGACCAGCGTCCACAACATCCGAAATGCTGCCGGGTAAGCGCTGAGCGGCGCAGGCGTCAGTGCAATGCACGCACGGCCCTCCGCCTTACGTGCCAAGGCAAAATTCGCCCAGCGTAAGAGCGAGGCTGCTGGCGTTGCCCCAAGTACGCCAAGGTCGCTGATGACAAGGATCGGAGCGCCGAGTTGCTTATCGGCGCCATGACGGTCGGGGATAGTGCCAAAGATCGTTCTGTAGGCAAGACCATCTTCGAGCCGCGTGTGGCCGATGCCGTCAAGCGGCAGAAGTCGCGCAACATTTCCAGTCACTTCATCCTGATCACGCCAGAGCGGGGTCAGCCGCGTCGCGAAATCCTCCATGATATGGAGGCGCTGCGGCCAGCGGCGGCGGTATTTGCGCGGCAAGGCGGTGAGAGGCTCGCCTTTACTCGTCAATGAGACGAGCGCTTTTATATCGGGACTGTGCGTAAGGGACGGCTCGGCAAGCGCGTTCCGCAGACGCGGCATGAGCTCCGGCCAGGGGCAGACAGATCGCCGCTTTGGTGCCTTGGACGCAAGACCGGCCCATGGCTGTTCACTTGAGAAAAACTCATCGGTAGTCTGACGAGCGACTTCTTCGCGTTCAATGAGGCGCCAGAATGAGATCGGTGCGGGAGTCTGACCGGCTCTTGCCTCCGGCTCGTAGATTGGCCAGTCCGCTGACCATTGTTTCTTTTCAGGTTTGCTCGTCTCACCATGTTTGGGAGCATCAGCGAGGGGCTTGATCCGCTGATAGCCGAGCAACCCTGCCGCCTTTTCCAGGCATCCATCCGGCGCTTCGGCGAGGATGTAAGCCAGATCCGCTCTTCCGCCGATTGTTTCAGCGCGCAGTTTACTCATCGTCGCCGCTTAGGTCAGGGCCGTGTTTACGCAGCGCGAATTTACCTATGTCGTCAAGCAGTCCACGTTGCTCGGACGGTTTGCCAGGATGTATGACGTCGAGCGCACGGAGCAGGTCAAGGTATTCCGCTTGCCCAGGCACGGGCCTGCGCGCTTTTCGCCGAGCCTCTTCGCGGTCGTCGATCAGCATGGTCGCGGCTTGCTTAAGGATCTCAGTCCCGATCTTCGGAAAATGCTTCCCGCCGCGTTTCACCAGCAGCTTGTGAAGTTCATCCCGTGCACGGGGTAACTCCAGGTTCAACACCATACACCGGCGTAGAAAGGCGTCAGGCAGCGCCCGTTCTTCGTTTGTTGTGATCACGACCAGCGGGTATGGCTGCTTCGCACAAACCGGTGTGTGGCTCGCTGCGGGCGTAAAGCGCCTTGCCCCAAGCGCTTCGAGCAGGCCGTTGGGAACGTCGGTTTCAGCCTTGTCAATTTCGTCGATCAGAATGACGCAGCCATTTTTCTCATTACCCGGAGTGTGTCGAGGGATGGCGCTTTTTGCGGCCCCCGCTTGATCTAGAGCATTCTTCCAATCGAAGGCCCACCATAAGGGGCCGGGATGCATGAAATTGGAGACCGCGAGTTTGTCCAGCGCGTCGGAAGCCCCTTTCTCTGTCACAAGTTTGAGTGCACCAGCCACCTGCGCTTTCGCCAGACGCTCAATGGCGTCGAAGCGCCATAACAAATCCTTTGCCTCGGTTTGTATGTCGACTGCGTAATAGAGGAAAACTCGCTCTAACTTCTCAGCTGCAGCTCTCGCAAGCTGGCTCTTTCCGACACCCGGCTCACCCCGCACAAGCAGAGGGCGACCGGAAGCCAGCGCCGCATTGACAGCATGGATTGAGTCCTCCTCGAAAATATGCACGGTCCCCAAAGGGTCCTCACCGCCAGCGAGTTCGACGCTTTCCTCCTTTTTGGCGAGGCAAACATCCAGGACGCGTATTTTTGATGTTGTCGCGTTCATCGGCGGGTCACTTTTTCGAGAAGGTTTTCCAGAACCAATCCAGATATTCAAGCTCACGAATTACGATTTCAGGATCGTCTGAGACATGAGTAATAAACAGATTTTTGTATTGAGATCGTAATTCACGGGAAATCTCTGCCATCACGTCTTTCGTTAGGTGCGAATTATTCTTATCGCCCGGGTCGTTCAGGACGATGTAGGGGCATCCTTTTGGATCGCTCCCAATTTTGATTTGCTTATCGATCTGTTTGCGAAAAGCTGCATAATTCTCTACTTTGTATTTTACGTTGGAAAAAGCCTTTTCGAAGAGAAGCTTTGCGAATGCCTCACGGAATTCCTCCGTACAAATTGCTTCGAGAGCAAAGGGAGGTGGATCGTGGATTTTCCTCCGGCCGACTGGTCCGTCATCCCGTGTCTGATCGGGATCGAAATCCGCAGGTCGCCCCTCAATTGCTGCCATCCTGAATTCGATTGAGGCAACGGACGCAGCCAGTGTATCGATCAGTTCGGACGTTCCATGCATATAATTTGTCAGCACTGCCTCGGAGTCCTCACGCGAAAAGCAGGCCGGAAAATACAGATAAGCGACTTGATGTAAATGGTTCTTTGTAGTCTCATCTCCGGATGTCCTGCATTCATCCATCGCCAACTGCAGCAAGCGCTTGCCGCTGTCGAAATCGTTGAACATGTTTTTTACGACATGCTCAGCGCGCCGCTCCACGGCATCGCTCCCGCACGACACGCTAATCGCTTTGCCCACAAAGTCAGGTTGGCTGCGCATTTCCTCCCACAGTTCCAGAACCGACGACTCTCTTTTAAGGATGGCAACAATCTTCGCTTGGAAGCGAGCTGGATCGATTGCGATCCGATCGCGCTCGGGAAGCCCGACGGCATTGCGGAATTCCGGTGTTTGCAGGAGCCGAAACATCGGAATGGCTTCAATGCGACGTCCTTCAAAAGGGGGGATATTTCTAACGATAATGCCCATGATGCGATTGCCTACAAATACCGGAGAGCCCGAAGCACCTTTCCAGTCGTCTGCGAACGCTGCAGCGTCATCTATGCCTAAATGAAAAACTCGATCCTTATCGGCGCAAGCATACACAGCGCCCTTCAGGGGCTGAGGCTCACGCCCCTCCTCACGCTCGCCGGTCGCCGCAAAGCCTAAGCTTTGCCAACGCGCGTCCGTTTCCGGGCGCCCACGGCTCAGGAGATCGCTGGACAGAGATACGCCTTCTGGAAATGGGCATTCGAGAATGACGGCGTCCCAGCCAGTGTCCCCGCCGTCCCAGGCAATCTTCACCTTTTGTGGATCTGCCCTGATACGCTTGCCGTCAATCTTGGGAAGGTGAAACCAAGTCAACTCGATCTTCGAGAGGTCGATCGTCTCTCCTTTGGCGGCTAGAACATGCCGGGCTGTGAGAATGCGGTCGCGCGCAATAGGATAGGCGGTTCCGATCCCCACGGTTCCCTTGCCCTGCTCTCTCGGTAAATCGCGGTATACGCGTATCAAAAAATTGGGTGTCACCAGTCACCCCCGAAAACACAGCCGTCTCAGCCACCCTTCTCAGCTGACTGGAGCAACGGATCAATCATTGGCGCGTTTTGTTTCGTCTTTAATATGTAGGGGCAGTCGGTTCATCTCGGGCTCGAGATGCAACTTAATCCGGTGTGAGCGTTTATTACCTGAATCGTCGCTGGTCTTCCGCTTGAGGCCAAAAACCCAAATGTCGAAGCCGTATTGAGTTTCATCACCTTCACGCTCTTCAATTTCGATTTCGAACTCTACTTCTACGGCTCCAACCTTAAGTTTCAATTCCTCGGTAGAGCCAGCCTCATTTGCTTTGTATAATTCGTGACGCAAAAGGGCGATTGCATCAACCAGCTTTATCCCATCCATGGCAATACCCCTCAATTGGACCAAAACACCTCTCCGCATCGGAGCGGCAACACAAATAAGACCATACAATCCAAGTGCATATTTAACACGAAGCGTGAGTTTGGGACAGTTCAATTTCCATGCCCTTACTCGGATGATCCTTCCTATTCAGTTTTCGGCTTTGCTGCACGAAAACGCTATCGCTGCGGCAGTTGGCGAAGGTTGCCGCCTCCTCGGTCTCCGCTCCACCGGTAACGCCCTATTGGTGCAGCATATGTAACAGCAGGCAGTGAAACGAACGCAGAGGCAATGAGCAACACAGGACGAACACGAGTTGCACGCCTCATCAGAGGAGACGTGATCGCGATACCTGCCATACCTGCCGTTCGACACTCATCCCGCTAATGGCAGCTTTCGGCCTTGAGCGTCAGTTCGTGGTAAGCAATCATATAGTTTGGAGGCCATGTACGAAGCGTGGGCCATTCGTGGCGAAGGAGCCTGTTTGGCAACTCAAAAGAAAATGCCGCCTCGAGATGCCGGGGCGGCGAACTCAGCCATCAAGCTCCAGACCAGCCCGGCGGAAAAGCTCGTTGAAAGCGTCTTCGAGGCCCCAACCGATACCTCGGCAAGACTCTTGGACGTCTTCAAGTCGGTCGAGGAATGGCTCTCGTTGCTCCTCTGGTAACGCCATCACGATTCCGAGCGCCCGCTCCGCCATCCCCACCAGAGCATCATAAAAGCCACCGTCTTCCAGGCCAACCGAGTTGCAAAAACCGATGGCGCGTTCGCAGTAAAACACTGACAGTTCTGCCACACCCTCCGGTTGCCCGGCAGCCTTATTGTAGTCGGCAATGGCTTTCTTGGCCTTCGAGACCGAGTAATCTTGATTTTTACACACATCCGGCCACAGCCAACGTTCTATGGTAGCCTTGTATGGCGCCAGCACGTCATCCCCGACACCAAAACGCGCGTGCAGGAAACGCTGATTATCTTTGCTGGCCGCGTATAGGTCCTTGACCAAGCAGAGCAGAGCGATCAAGATCCGCCAGCTTCACTTTCAAGTCTGTCCAGGTAGGACCGGATTTCCTCTTGCGTACCATGTTCATATCACTTGGAACGTCATGCGGCGGAGAGTGCCGCAGCGGAAATGCGAAGAGTCCCGCCTTGGAACCGCACATCGTATGACACGATGGTGCGCTGCTCATGAGGGAAGAGTTCCTCTTTCTTGGCAATCAGCATTTCGACGTAGCCAATAGCCTCCCGCTGCATTGCATCGTCCAGACCGGGAAGAGACGCGACGAACTTCTGAATGACTGCGGAGCGCTGATGGCCGGGAAGTAAACTGACATTCCAGGCCATGGCGATAAATCCGAGTACCGATTTATATGCTGCCAACGGCGCGCCCTCAGGGACTTCCGATCGCAGCAGGACATTCAGGGCATTGGAGATCTTCTCTTCCTGCGGCAGATCGGTATGGACGGTTATCTTCGTTTCGCCCATCATCTTCTCCATTGCATTGCGTGTCGCGCAGTTCCCACCTCGTGCAGTGCATCTGAAGCGTGCTATAGATCTCTGGCGTGAATGTGCGGCACCCTGGGGCACCATGACATCATTGCTTTCCATTGCAGACCGGTTGGCAACCGAATGGAAGGGACGCGTGCCCCTCATGATCGGCGTGACCGGGCACCGCAATATCGACGCACGGAGCCCGGCTTTGCGCGAGGCCATCCGGGAACAATGCCGCTCCCTGCGCAGCCAGTATCCCAGCACGCCTTTCGTCATTCTCTCGGGCTTGGCCGAGGGTGCCGACCGGCTGGTCGCTCGCATTGCGATGGAAGAAATGGACGCCGCACTCGTCGCGGTGCTTCCAATGCCGCCGGATGATTATGAAGGGGATTTCGAGAGCGACGCCTCGAAAGCCGAGTTCCGTGAGCTGCTCGCCCGTGCGTTTTGCGTCAGGCAGGCGCCGACGCCGCCGGACGGCGCGGACTGGAAGCGGCCGGGCGAAGCGCGCAACCAGCAATACGCGCGCGCCGGCGCCATCATTGCCGATCATACCCAAATCCTGTTCGCCCTCTGGGACGGGAAGGCGTCGAGGGGCACGGGCGGCACCGCGGAGGTTGTCGCATGGTTCGACCGCGGTTTCGCGCCGGCTGAGTACTCGCTCTACAGGGATGCGCTGTCGCCGCTCGATCCGCCGGAACCAGGGTGCCGCATCCATATCGACCCGGCGTCCGCCGAGGTTTCATTCATCGAAGGGCGGGGAGAAGCCACGCCCACCCCGAGCAAGCGCAGCAGGATCGCGACCATCCTCAGGCGCACCGAGGTGTACAACCGCAGCATTCTCTGTTATCCGGCGGCGATTGCGCAAAGCCACCCGCTGGCGCCCGACGAAGTGACAAACAATACCCGGGCGAAATTCACCGACACTGCCTACCATGCCGCCGACGGCCTGTCGGTGCATCACGCCAACAGCATCCGCAACGCCGACGTCATCGTCTATTCGCTGGCGATAGCGGCGTTCTTCGCTTTCAACTTCGTCAATGAATGGCCGGTGGCGTCGTGGGTCTATCTCGGTGTCACGCTCATCATGGCGCTTATCGCCGGGCGCGTGTGGTTCGGCTCGACCGACAACCGTTTTCTCGAATATCGCAGTCTGGCGGAGGCCATGCGCGTGATGTTTTTCTGGCGCGTGGCGGGCGTGCGCAGGCCGGTGTGGCTGGCCTATCTCTCGCGCCATTCCGGTGTCGTGCACTGGATCAGGCATGCGGTGCGCTCGCTGGAATTCTGTCAGGAGTGCTGCTCACCGCGGCCGGACGGGGTCAAAAGCCACGTCACGGCCCAAGGGCTGGCCGTGGTGCAAAAGCACTGGATCGCAGATCAGATCCGCTGGTTCACCGCCAGGCAGGCAATGCACCGGAGGAATTACCGGCGCTGGATGTGGATCTCGCGTGTGGCGATCGGGGCGTCTTTCGCGATCGCGGCGCTGCTCGCGGTGCTGGCGGTGTATCACGGGGATGGCGCCAGCCTCGTCGATTGGGACGCGACAATGAGGCCCTACAGCGATCCGCTGCAGATTGTGCTCGGCGTGCTGGCCGCGGCGGGTCTTGCCGCGCGCGGGTTTCTCGCCCGCCGCGCCGATCTGGAATTGGCGAAGCAATATGCCTCGCAGCAGCGGATTTTCGAGATTGCCGAGGAGACGCTCGGTAAATCCGATAATGCCGCGGAATCGGAATGGAGCGCAGAGAGGATATTGGAGCAGCTCGGCGAGGAGGCCTTGCAGGAGCAGGCCGAATGGCTGTGGCTCCGGCATTCGCGACCATTCGAGGTGCCGAACTGAGGCTGGCCCGCCCGCCACCCCGAACAGAACTCGACGCCGCCTTACCATTTGCGCCCGAACGGCCACCAGCCGCGTTTCTCCGTGGCGGGTGCGGGGAGCGGGTCCGGCTCGGCGTGCCGTATTATCTGGCCATCTGGTTCCGCTGCCTAGCTGCTCTTCGCCTTGGCCATCGCCTGCAGGATCGCTGCGGCGAGGGGGCGCTGCATCTCGATGGGCAGGTCTGCGGGCGTGCCTTCGATGTTGTTCTCCCGCATGAATGCCGTCAGGCCTTCCTGCAGGTCCGGATGGGCCATCAACTGCCGCACCGCCTCGTCCGGGATCTCTGGCCGCGTATCCGCCGCGCCTTCGCCTCCCGCACCAAGCGCGCGCGCAACGCGCTGCAGCAGCGCGCCGTTGGGCTCCGTGCCCGCCTTCTCGCAGGCCTCGATATAGTCGCCCCCAAGCCCACGCGCCAAATCGCCAAAGGCTTGCGGGTGCTGCTCTGCGAAGGGAGCGATCGCCGTCAAGCCTTCCTCGAAGGCTGTCGCCGCCGCTTCGTTCCTCCCAGCACCTAAATGAGTTTGCCCCAAGGCGCCAAGGCTCATCGCGAGATCGGGAAGGAAGGCGTCGGGACGGGTTTCCGCAAGGCGCCGATAGATGTCCACAGCCTCCTGGCTGGCCGCTAACGCCTCCTCACGCCGCCCAAGATTGGACAGGCGGATACCGAGGTTGTTCAGGCTCGAAGCGAGATCGGGAAGGAAGGCGTCGGGACGGGTTTCCGCAAGGCGCCTTCTGATGTCCACAGCCTCCTGGCTGGCCGCTAACGCCTCCTCACGCCGCCCAAGATTGGACAGGCGGATACCGAGGTTGTT
>JBNKIW010000044.1:16917-20896 GCA_050290865.1 Rhodomicrobiaceae bacterium
GGTTTCCGCAAGGCGCCTTCTGATGTCCACAGCCTCCTGGCTGGCCGCTAACGCCTCCTCACGCCGCCCAAGATTGGAGAGCATAGCCCCAGTGTTGTTCAGGCTCATCGCGAGATCGGGAAGGAAGGCGTCGGGACGGGTTTCCGCAAGGCGCCGATAGATGTCCACAGCCTCCTGGCTGGCCGCTAACGCCTCCTCACGCCGCCCAAGATTGGACAGGCGGATACCGAGAGTANNNNGTCGATAGATGTCCACAGCCTCCTGGCTGGCCGCTAACGCCTCCTCACGCCGCCCAAGATTGGACAGGCGGATACCGAGCGTACCGTTGCGCGCCGCCAGATGATTGAGCGCCGTCAATTTCGTATCTTCTTCGACGCCGTCAGTTGCATCGGTGGCCGCGAGCAAACGTTTCGCCAAGTCTGCGCGCCACCGGGCAACTGCGAGCGAGAGGTCCAGCAGTGCCAGGGACTGCAGCGGCAGCGCGGTGTCCAAGGCGGCGAGCGTGTCATCATCCTGCGCTGCCAGCCGCGCCGTAAGGACGGCCTCCAACTGACCGGGCGTATCCACGATCACCGCCACCATATCGCGTGCGAGCGGGGCGAGCGCGGTTTGCACCAGGTGATCGAGCAGCGCAACGGCCTGGGTCGCCTTCGCGCCATGTTCGGGAAGCGTCGCGCGCTGCAATACAGTGAGAAGGGCGCGGCGGTGCTGCTCGCGCATCTGCTCAGGCTCACCCTCGATCCAGCGCAGGCAGCCATCGATCAGTTCGGCATCGCCGCTGCTCGCCACCTGGTGCTCGCCGGCAAGATCCGGCTCCAGGGCCGAGAGCGCGCCATCCGCCTCGCCGTAAACCGTGGCCAGATTGCGGTAGACGGGATCGACATCGACACGCGCCGTGCGCTTGCCCGCATAGAAGCCGTCGGCCATCAGCATGCGCTCGGCGGAGGGGCGGCTGGGTGCGCCGTTTACCGCCGTCACCTGGGCGGTGCCGCGGTTCATGTCGCGCCTGGCGCAGGCGTCGAGCGGGCCGAGCAACTTGTCCCAATGCGCGCGCTCCACGCCGAGCACGGCTTCGAGCTGCCTGTCGATGCCGGGCGCGCCGGGTGTCGCCGCCGTCAGATGGAGCAGCGCCTCCATCTGGATGGCGAGCGGCCGGGTGTAGCCCTCGTCCGCGGCGAGGCGCTGGCGGCGGGCGTCGGCAAGCGGTGCAGACGGTGGCTGATAGCCTTGCGCAGCGAGCGTCTTGGCGAACGCGGCTTCACAGTGCTGGTAGAATGCGAGGCGGCCTTCCGCCGTGTCCAGGCTGGGCAGCGCGATGACGTCGGTCTCGCCGCCCCCGCGATGGAAGAGGCGCTGCACCTCCGGCGTTTCATGCGTCAGTTCCTGCCACCATGCGCCGGCGCCACGCGAAAGCAACACGAGGCGGATAGGGCGCGCTGCGTGCTCGGCGGCGGCGAGAATAGCGGCGGAAGTCCGCGCTACCTCATCCTTGCGTCCCTCGGCATAGTCGAGGACGAGGAGCAGGCCCTTGTCGCCGCCATGCTCGAGAAGCTGCTCCAGCGCCTGCCGGCGCTGTTTGACGACGGCGGCGTCGAGGCCGATGGGGCGGTCGAGGAACCCGGCCATCCACCCCTCGGCGCGCAGCCGGGCGGCGATTTCGATCAGGAGCCGCGTTTTGCCTAGCCCGCCGGGGCCGTGGATGAGCCGCCCAGCCGCCGCGCGCCCGCCCCCGCTGCACCAGGCGAGCATGTCCGCCGCCATGCCCGTGGCGTCGGAGTAAGCGACCACTTCGAATTTGGCTTGCAGCAGCTCGGTGGGGCGGATCTTGCTGACATCGCTGGGGAGGGAAAGCCGCTTCGGATCGAGGAGCGGCTTGCCGTGCTGGCGGTAGTAGATTTCGTGGAGGGGAGTCGCGGTCTTCCTGATTATCTTGTGCCTGACGGCATCAACGCTCCTCATGATGCCGTCGGTATCTTCTATGGCATTGATGTGGTGTTGATCGTAGGGAGAGGGGACATCGTCGATGACAGTCCCCTGCGGCCGGACGTTGATCAGCTTGCCCTGCCGGTTGGCACGACCTGCCTCGGATTTCACCCAGTCCGATTCACTTGCCGCTTTGCTCCAGATGACGACGACCGCTTCCGCCTCATGGAGCGCGTTGCGGATTTGAATTTCATAGTCACCCCAGCTTTCCAGCTCATGGTCCCACCACACTGAGCCGGGGCCATATTGCGCTTCGAGTGCGTCCGCGAGCTGGCGGGTCAATTCGCGATGCTTGGACGAATAGCTGATAAAAATCGGCTTCATGGATGTGCCCCAAAATGAAACACATCCTGTTTAGCACAATGGAACCGCGGCTGAAATCCTTGGCAGAGAGGCGATTGAAGCAGTCGGCGCACCATAGCGCCCGGACGTCCGGCGCCTCGTCTCACCGTCCACGTAATTCCTCCACGTCATAGCACAATTGCAAGGACGACGATCAGGTGGCGACGGCCTCTGCCTGTCGGGCGCGTCGCAGTGCGTGCCTGGTTGCGGCGCTCTTGGGAGGGCGCCGAAGCTGAAAGAACCCTGCGTTACCGGGCCGGTTGAACCAGGGAACTTCTGGCGGTTCTCCGGAATCCATCGGGGAGCGATGGCAACGATGGTGCGATACGTATTGCCCGCAGATATCCGTCCCAGCCAGCAAGAAAGTCTCTCCCAAACCCGCGCCCGATGTATCGTATGCAAGCTATGTTTTGATATAAAAACGAGAAAAGGACCACAGGTCTGTTTGGCTCCAAAAGGAGACGCTTACGCTCTCGCGATGATGCGGCAGCTAATTTGCCTGGAGCCGCCTCTGATCCCCTGCCGGTGGCGCAGCCGGGCTCACGCACCGGGCATTGCATTCCGGATCGTCGACAACGGCAAAATGAGCTTGAGCGGATGGTCCAGCAGCGGCGCGGCGCCGAAGCGCTCGTACCAGCATGCCGCCCGCTCGTCCTTGGCGTCGATGACAAGCGCCACGCCCCCGACTTCCGCAGCGACGCTCAACGCTCGTCGGCCAGCCGCGAACAGTAAAGCCCCGCCGATGCCCTGGCCCTGAACCGCGATGCCCACGGCGAGCCTGCCGAGGCGGAATACCGGGACTTCGTAGCGTCCGAGCTTGCGCGTGAGCACGGCGGGAACGTGAGCAAATTCCACCGATGCCGGGCTGATCGAATAGTAACCGAGAATTTGCGCTGGCTGACCGGGGGGCACGGCGACGAATGTCTTGGCGCCGCCGCTCTCGTGGTTCTGCCGTGCATAACGGCGGAGATAATCGTTCAACTCCGGCGAGCCGCAGTCGAAACCGGCCCGGTCGTGGCGGCGTCCGATGGGCTCCTCACGCCATTGCGGCACGCTCATTGCCCCGTTTGTTCCCGGTGAGCCCGTGCGGCGGTGAGTAGGGCGGCCGTGGGCTTGGGCGGATTTTCCAGCAGCTCCAGCACACGGGCCGTGTCGCGCTCGGACAAGACGATCCGTTCGTTGCGCTCGACCACTTCGCGGGCCGCTGGCAACACCTGACGCATGATAAATGTCGTCACGTCGAGCCGCTCATAGGCCGCCGCAGCGGCGAGCAGACGCTTTTCCTCTCTCGTGGCGCGCAATTCAAGGCGATCATCGCGTGTTGGGGCAGAGCGGCGCATGGGTTTTCTTATCTCCGTCGAACGGGCAATGTGTCCGCATGTCGTCCGTACAATACATGAAGTGGTAGAGATTGTCGAGGCGGTCGACTTCTGGCTTTCCTGTCGTTCGCAATTGCCGCCACCTGCCTATGGCAATCGTGCGCTTCAGTTCGGCAGCAGCGAAAACGGAATCTGCCGCAGTTCATGGTGCTCTCGCTTCGTCCGACCTGCGCTAATACGTAATTTTCCACATCGGGCGCGGCGTAGTATTGGGGCTCCTGGTCTTGCGACGGTGCCAGTTCACGCACGCGTGCAGCCAAAAAAACGCGAAGCTG
>JBNKIW010000045.1:0-20394 GCA_050290865.1 Rhodomicrobiaceae bacterium
CCAGCGCCGAGTGATCCGTATTTTGAAAAATCAAACGATATCAGTGGGTTGAAGTAACCGCCAAGTGAAAACTTCGGGCTAAAACGTGTGCACTTCAACTTTCGGACGCACATTGAGCGCGCCAAGTTGCGCCATGGCCCGCACGAGGCAAGCCATGGCGGTACGGGTTCAGTTCACCTCTGCTCAGAGCGGATCGCCAACCTGAATGGTCATCACATCCGAATAGGCGCCAGCCTGCAGCGGATAGGGGCTGGCAAGCGTGCTTGCGGTACCGGTCAAGGCTGCTGCAGTGAACGGCGCTTGACCCGCCGACGCTGTCTTCTTGCCGGGGGTGCCATTCGCTAGAAGTGTCACGGAGACCAGGTTGTCGACTTTGACTACCGCCTTGTAGTGAATCCGCGGCACATTGGTGTTCGCAGCAACGCCGTTGAGGGTAATGCCGCCGTTCTGAGTCTTTGCGGACAGCTTTGCCCCTTGCCCAGTGCAAGCGACCGAAAGATTCGGTGTAACAACACTGCCGAGATCAACGTTGGGAATTACCATCAAATCTGGCGCGACGATTGACTTGTCAGAAAGATCAAACGTTCCAGTGAAGGGATTGGTGTCTCCATTCACCGTGCATGCGTAGCCCAGGTTAAATTGGATCGTCGATCCGCCGCTCGCATTACCACCAGCAGCATTACCACCAGCAGCAATGGCGTAACCGGAGCCCGCGATAAGAGCTGAGAAGGCAACAGTTGCAAAAATCTTCTTCATTTAATCCTCCGATGGTGAAGGTATAAGGTTGCGTTTGTCGTGTACGCGGCAAAAATCCGTTGCTCTTATGTGAGCAAAAGTGCCTAATCAATGAGAACGCAGTACTAGTACAAACCGTGCCGGCAACATCATTGCGTACGCCGCCGGCAGGGGGCTTAAATGTGCCATCCGCGCCTGCATGCCCGGATCGAAACCCGGCCACTACATTCGTGTTTGGCACTGTTTTCCAGCTTTCGCGGGAATGACAGATGAGGGAGGCTGCCCTCGCATTCGTCGACGCAGCAAACACCATCCGTCCGCCCAGAGAACGAACTGCCGAATGAATTATATTTGCTGTTATTGATTGCAGCCGCCGTCTAATCCGCTTGCGGCTCGATTATCTCTACCCGTGGGTCATTGCCTCACCCCCACCCTGAATGTCAGCCGATCGGAATAAGTGCCTGCCGGAAGAGCCGTGACAGGCGGGTCCCAGTTCAGGGTCAGCGTCGCCTGACCGTTGAGCGCGATGCCCTGGCGCGAGTCATGAAATTGGCACGTAACTTGGCCAGTCTTCAGTGCCTGGCTCGGACACCGATCGTTGATAAGAACGTCGTCCGTCGGAATGTTAACGGCGAGCACATAGGGCACCCGCGCTTCCGGCCGCTTGGGCCCGATGGTCTGGCCCGCCAAGGCCAGGGCACCGTTTTCCGACTCCACCGAATAAGCGAACGGTGCGTTGCATTCGATATTGTAGCCGTATTGGAAGCTGCCGGAATTGAGGTCAAGGATGGTCATGGTGCGCGTGTCGGCGGCGCCGTAGCCCACCAGCGTGCATTTCGGCGTAATCCGCCCCTCGACGGCAATGCTCACGGTGTCGCCCGCCCCGGCGGGTGGCGCCATAGCCGTCACTACTCCCGCTATTGTGCTAAGAGCAGCAATCGGGAAGATCCTGAATCGAGCGATGGGGATATATCTATGTGCTCGCATGATGTCCTCTCCGTTGACCGTACAACTCACATAAGCGCAATCTTCGCTGGTGCTGAACCGACGGTGCAACCCGTGTTGCCCTGTGCGAGGGTAAGTAGCACAAGGTACAAAATGCACGCAATAGGTGTATTACTTAAAGTTAACCATTCAGACGCGATATGTGGCTTCTGGGGCACAATTCGTATAGTAGATCAACTTGCAGAGACATGAGGTTCGCAGTCGTTCTATTGGGTAAACACGATAATCAAGAATGACTTGATCGGGCGTATTCTACAAACAAGGCTTTATACTTATGGGCGTTTTTGGCTGTCAGAACGAGCGCGTGGCACCGGAGGGATAGCACGGCGCCTGTGCTGCGGCTTTTCCCCATTGCGAAGGCAGGATTATTGTTGGCGTGTGCGTAAATGCCTTTTTGGGCCTGCGACGCTCCGGTTCGGCGGCGAACAGAGGGGCGGCGCCTGCACCAGACCGCGCCCAAAAGTGAAATTGCTGCCGGCGTTATTCCCGAGATGCGTGAATCTCAGCCGATCCAGGAGCGAGTCTTTCGGCATTTCCAGCACCTGCTGCCGCTGTAGCGCCAATACCGCCGTGACGAACGGTGCGGCGAATGACGTCCCCGAACGATAGCCCTCGCGTCCTTCGGGGATGGCCGTCCAGATGTGAACTCCGGGAGCGGCGAGGTCTATCTGCGGGCCGCGCGTGGCAAACTGGAAGACCTTAAGGTCCCTGTTCACCGCGGTTACGGCGATGACCTCGGGGTAAGCCGCCGGGTAAACAGGCTCGCCCGCCGGTCCGCCATTGCCGGCCGCCGCGACGAACACGAAACCGCGCGCGCTGAGGGCCGCGATCCGGAACCGCAGGATCTCGTCACGCGGGCCGGAAAAGCTCATATTGATCAGTTTCACTCCGGCGGCGCCCATCCAGTCCAGCGCTTTGAGGAGCGACAGGGTGTCGGTCTGCGACACGCCGTTTTCGCCTATGAAGAATGCGCTCGCGACGAAGAACGAGGCTTCGTGAGCGAGGCCGGGAGTGCCGCTATCCGGACGCCCGGCGAGGATCGCCAGCACCCCGGTGCCGTGCCAGCGCGATGAGGCCTGTCTGCCTTCCGGGATGAAGCGCTTATGGGTGATGCGCTGGCCGCTGAAGGCGGGATGACGCAGGTCGATGCTGGTATCGATAACGCCGATAGGAACGCCTTTCGTGCAGGTGGCGAAACGAGGCTTCCACTGGATCGCGTTTCGGCCATAGCAATGGTCGGCCTGGCAGGGCGTGGCGAGGCCCAGGCGTGCGGGCCGCGTTCGCTGTCCGGGGATGTGCTGTTTCGTAGCCGGGAGGTACGGCCGGTAGAGGCGGTTCAGATGAAACTGCCCGGCGGGCATCCCGCGTCTGAGCTGGTGCATCGCAGCCTGCGCATCCATGCCTCGCGGCGTGCGCAGCACGGAAATCTCCGTCCCGTCGGCAAGGCGCGAGGAGCCCGCCATCCGGAAGCCGAGTGAGCGCGCGCGCGCTGCGCCCCGCGGCGAGAGGTTGACGGCGAGAACCTCATTGGGCGAGTAGGAATCCGGGGCAATTTTGACGGTGTCCGGCCGCCGCGATTTCGCTCCCGCGTCGCCCGTACCTTTCCCGCTCGTGTCGCCATCGCTCTCCTTGCGCCGGAGGCCGACTGCCTTGCCTTTGGGGTCGGGGCTGGTCTTTTCGCCGGTCAGCCCGGGAGGGCTCGCTTTGCCGGGGAAACGGATCGTGCCGAGAAAGTCCGCCGCGTTCTCTGTGATGGCGTTCAAATCTTTCAATGTGCCGAGGTGCAGGCCCGAGTCGATCTTGGTTGCGGCGTCCAGCGCCTCGTTGATTTCGTCTCCGTCACGCCCTTCCTGACCGGGTGGCAGGAAGCCATCATTGTTATAGTCAAGATCGGATTTGCCACCCGCTTTGCCGGGCATGGTATCGAGTACGGATGGACCACCGGAATCGTCGCGGCCATAGGCGTTGCCACCGCCGTTGCCGCCGCCAAGACCCACCCCGTTTCCCTTGCCATTGCCGCCCGCATGGTTGCTGCCGGGTACCCCGCCCTTTCCTGCATGAGCGGGCATGGGGATCACGAGGCTGGACAAAGATAAGGAGACAGCAGCCAAAGCAAGAATGGCAGCCAGCACTGCGGGGATCGAAGCGGCAGCGGGCTCGGCTACTCTGCCGTCGTGTCTCCGGTATCTGGCTGCGTCATGCTTCATCGACGCTTCGCAGCCTCCGCCGAGGCGCGCCCCCCATCTGCCCCTGTTCTGATCCCGCTCGTCGGCGATCCTCCGCTGAGAGGCGGCGGCCACTCAGCGCGCATGGATCATATTCGCAGCGCGGGACGGGGGACTATCAGGGATACTCCGCGGTTCCGCACCCGCTCCCTCGCGGATAAGGGGCTCGGCGGGAAGCGCCGCTGAGTAGCGTGCAACGCTATGAGGGAGAGTATTGGCGGGGCAGCAACGACACCGCAGCTGCCCGCGCTCATGTCTGACGCGGCGTCATTCGTCCGGCACGGCCGTACGATCCCCGGGGAAGACCGCCGGCCTCAGTTCGCTGTGCGGAAGTGCATTACATCGCCATCGTGGACGACGTAGTCCTTGCCTTCCAGCCGCATCCGCCCGGCTTCCTTGGCGCCAAGCTCGCCGCTGTAGCGCACGAAGTCGTCGAACGAGATCGTCTCTGCACGGATGAATCCCTTCTCGAAATCGGTGTGAATGACACCCGCTGCCTGCGGCGCCGCCGTACCGTTCGTGACCGTCCACGCGCGCGCCTCTTTCGGCCCAACGGTGAAATAGGTGATCAGTCCGAGGAGCTTGTAGCCGGCGCGAATCAGGCGGTTGAGGCCCGGCTCCTCGAGACCCAGGCTGTCGAGATAGTCGGCCCGTTCGTCCTCGGCCAGTTGCGCGAGTTCAGCCTCGATCTTAGCGGAGATAGCGACGATCCCGGCGCCCTCCTTCTCCGCTTTCGCCTCGACAGCGCGGGAATGGGCGTTGCCCTCGGCCGCCGCCCCCTCGTCCACATTGCACACATAGAGGACCGGCTTTGCGGTCAGCAACTGCAGTTGGTGGAAACGCGAGCGCTCCTCGGCTGGCACCTCGGCCAGGCGCGCCGGCCTGCCCTCGCTGAGCACGGCGAGCGCGGCGTCCACCAGCGCCAACGTGGCCTTCGCCTCCTTATCCGCGCCTTTTGCCTTTTTTTCCAGCGCGGGGCGGCGCCGTTCCAGGCTCTCCAGATCGGCGAGCATGAGTTCCGTTTCCACGGTCTCGGCATCGGACGCCGGATCCACGTGGCCTTCAACATGGGTCACGTCGCCGTCCTCGAAGCAGCGCAGCACATAGGCGATGGCATCGCATTCGCGGATATTGGCGAGGAACTGATTGCCGAGGCCTTCGCCTTTGGAGGCGCCTTTTACCAGCCCGGCGATATCAACGAAGGTGAGCCGCGTCGGGATGACCTGGCCGGATCTGGCAATGGCCGCAAGACGATCGAGGCGCGGGTCCGGGACGGGCACATCGCCCACATTCGGTTCGATGGTGCAGAATGGATAGTTCGCGGCTTCGGCCGCCGCCGACTGTGTCAGAGCATTGAAAAGCGTGGACTTGCCGACATTCGGCAGGCCCACGATTCCGCATTTGAATCCCATGGGTTACAATCTCTCGGGTTCGCTCACGGCCGGTTCAGCCACGCCCGCAGCCTGGCACCGAGCGAGGTTTCCTTAGCCGCAGTCTGCGCAATCGCTGCGTGTGACTGTGGCGTCGGTTTGCCGGTCGCTGCGGACGTGGGTTCCGCAGTGGGTGCCGCCTCTTTGCCGGGCTTGACCGTTGCCGGCCGGGTTGCGCGCGCAACCTCATTCATGAACTTCGCGTCCTGACCGCCCACGAGATGCGGCAGCGCTTGCGCGACTGCGGGCAGCAAGGTTTCCAGCCATTCGCGGTCTGCGCGGGCGAAATCGTGCAGCACGTAGTGCACCACCGCCTCGCGGCTGCCGGGATGGCCGACACCGATACGCAGACGCGCATAGTCGTTGCCGATATGGGCGGAGATCGACCTGAGGCCGTTGTGCCCGGCGTGACCGCCGCCGGTCTTCACGCGAACCTTTCCCGGTTCCAGGTCCAACTCGTCGTGAAATACGATCACATCGGCAGGCGAAACCTTATAGAAGCGGATGGCCTCCGCCACGGCGCGCCCGGACTCGTTCATGTAGGTCTGCGGCTTGATGAGCAGGCATTTGGTGCGGCTGATTTCCACCTCGGCCACCACCCCCTGGAAACGCCGCCGCCACGTGGAAGCGCCGTAGCGCCGGGCAATGGCGTCCACGGCCATGAATCCCACATTGTGGCGGTGCCGTTCATACTCACCGCCGGGATTGCCCAGGCCGACCAGGATCTTCATGCCACGCTTACTCATCTGCTAAAGCACCGTCAAACCGCCTCCTCACGCCGTGGGAGTTCCTTCCTCAGCGCCGCCCTCCACCTCTTCCGGCTTCATGGCTGAAGAACCGGCGACGGTGGCGATGGTGAAATCGCGCTCGATCGTGGGTTTGACATCCGGCGGTAGCTTGACGGTGGAAATGTGGACAGAGTCACCGATTTCAAGGCCGGTCAGATCGACCTCGATGACCTCCGGAATGGCCCCGGCCGGGCAATTCAACTCGACTTCATGCCGCACGACATTGAGCACGCCGCCGCGCTTGAGGCCGGGCGACGCCTGCTCGTTGAGGAAGTGCACCGGCACATCGACGTCGATGCGCGAGGTGGCGGTGACGCGCATGAAGTCCACGTGGAGCGGGAAATCGCGAACCACATCCAGCTGCACGTCACGCGGAATGACGCGGATTTTCTTGCCGCCGATATCCAGCATGTAGATGGTGGACAGGAAATGCCCAGCCTGCACCTGCTCGGCGATCTGCTTCCGCTCGACCTCCACCTTTTCGGCGCCTTCCTCACCGCCATAGACGATCGCCGGAAGCTTGCCCGTCTTGCGTATCATCTTCGCCGCGGCCTTGCCGCTAGCGTCTCTCGCAGCGGCCTTCAACTCGACCATTTGTGCCATTTAGCCATTCTCCGGAATCAGAATGGGCCGGAACACGGCCCAACGGGCACGCCCGCGAATAGGGGGTGCCGCCAAAACTGTCGCCGCTTTATAGACACAACGGATAAGAAACGCAATCGCCTCCCGCGGCTCCACGTCAATCGAACAGGCTGGAGACGGATTGTTCGTTAACCGTGCGCGCAATGGCCTCGCCGATCAACGGGGCCGCCGAGAGCACGCCGATATTCTGCGCTTTTAGCGTCGCCTCGGCGGGTTGAATGGAATCGGTGATGACCAGAGACTTCAGAGACGAAGCACCGATGCGCTCTGCTGCGCCGGGCGAAAGAACACCGTGCGTGCCATAGGCATGCACCTCCAGCGCACCGCGCTCGATCAAGGCAGCCGCAGCGTTCACCAGGGTGCCGCCGGAATCGATGATATCGTCGATGAGGATGCAGATGCGCCCCGCAACATTGCCGATTACCGACATGACCTCGGATTCGCCTGGCCGCTCGCGCCGCTTATCGACGATGGCCAGTGGTGCGCCGATGCGTTGCGCGATGTTGCGGGCGCGGACCACGCCTCCGACGTCGGGCGAGACTACGGTGACGGCGTTGGCGTCAAACCGCTCCTTGATCGCGCGCACGATGACCGGGGCGGCAAAGAGGTTATCGGTGGGGATGTCGAAGAAGCCCTGAATCTGCCCGGCGTGGAGGTCGAGCGTCATGACACGGTCGGCGCCGGAATGCGCGATCAAATTGGCGACGAGCTTGGCCGAAATCGGGGTGCGCGGGACGACCTTGCGGTCCTGACGAGCGTAGCCGTAATAGGGAATAACCGCAGTAATGCGCTTCGCAGATGCGCGCCGGAGCGCGTCTATGATAATAAGAAGCTCCATGAGGTTGTCGTTGGTGGGGAAGGATGTCGATTGGATCACAAAAACGTCCCGTCCGCGTACATTCTCATGGATCTCGACGAAAATTTCCATGTCGGCAAAGCGCCGGCAAATGCATTGGGTAAGCGAAATGTTGAGATAGGCCGTAATGTCTTCGGCGAGCGGGCGGTTACTGTTGCCCGATACGAGTTTCATATCCTGAAGCCTTCTCGCACCAAGGCCGGTAATGGATCGGCCGGACAAATGACAAACGGCCCGCTTGTAGCAGCGGGCCGCAGAGATGTAAACCTGCCCAAAAGTTGGGGTCGCGTTGCGGCGCTCAAGCTCAACCAGCCGGTCTGTTGCCGATGAGCTTGGCGACGCTGCGGGCCGCTTCGCCTGCGGCAAGATCGGCAGTCTGCCCCCAGGCACCATTAAGCGACCCTTCCGGCACCTTATTGCGCTGCACCACGGCTTTTTCCATCGTGCGGCCGTTCGGGCCCACCACGATCCAGCGGATGGTAATGGGCTGCTGCCCACCCGACGCCTTGTCAAGCTGAACAGTGCCACGCACGACATAGGCATTGCGCGTCGCCTTATCCGTCAGTGCCACGCCCGCCTGCTGAAGATGCCGCTTCATGGCATCCGTCAGGGAGGTCACTCCATCGCCCGGGGCGCCCCTCACAGGCTGCACGACCGCGACCACCGTTTGCGCCGTCTGAGCGGCTGCCAGAACCGTGCCAGTCGATTTCGGCGCTGCCTTCCGCGGTCGCCGGCTCCGCGTGGACGCGGACTTCACCGCCGGCTTCCTGGCGCCCGTCGACGCGGTGTGCTTCGGCGTCTCAACCTTCGCCGACGCCGTTCCGGTGGAGGCAGCCGTCGTGCCGCCCGCTGTCGCATCGCCCCTCGGCAGCCAAGCCAGCAACTCGTCCGTGGTTTTCGCCGCCACGCGCTGCAAAGCCGCGTCGTCGACAGTGCTCCAAGCGTTACCGCCCTTCTTGCCTTCGATCAGCTCATTGCCCTGGAAACGCTTGGCGCGCTTACCGCCCTTATCCGTAATGTCCCATATATAGGACAGCTTGGTGCCCTTCGGATCGGCGGCCGCGACGAGATAGCCGCGGATCGTGTAATCCGCCTCCTTCGAAGGAACCACCGGCATGCTCTTTTGAGCAGCCGCGGCCGTGAGCATCTCGTTCAATTTGCGCGACACCTTGCCGGGAGCGCCGATGATGGGCGCAAATGCGATCGGCTTGGTCGGCTGGACCTGCGGTGTCATCACCGCCGGACCGGTATCCAGAGATGCGGTCTGCCCAGAGCAGCCAGCCAAGCCAAAGACGATCATGCCTCCAATGAGAGGCAGAACGAAACGTCCTGCGCCGCGGCGCGCCGTCTCGAAACCCTGCGTCACTGGTTTTGCTCCTTTATATTCCATGACCCCCGCGCCTCCACGTCATTCGAAAATCTACGCGACATGACGCCACTGTGTAGCGGCAAACTTGGCGGGGTCCAGCCACGTTCGTGTCAGTTTGACCGTGCATCAACAGTATCCAAGCAAAATTAGGCCCTGAAGAGCCCGCTTTTCCACATCACAGAATAAGGATGGCGGAAATTTGGCGGCCATAATCAGCGTCAAACCGGTGCGTCGCCCTTCTGAAGCTGAAGAAAAGTGATTCGTTGCTATATGTGCAGAGCCGGAGATCCTTGATGGCGCCTGCACCGGCTTCGGTCAGCTGCGCGTGACAAAAAGCCGGCAAATCGAAATACGGGCGGTTGTCCTGGAGCCGGCGGAAGTAGCGCTCATTCTCCGGCTTGTCGCCCACGAAAGCCGCTTCGAATTCAGGCCCGACTTCGTAGGCTGCCTGCGAAATCGTTGGACCGATGACGGCCCTGATGCGTTCACGTCCTGCGCCGAGCCGTTCCATTGCGGCAATGACGGCGGCTATGACGCCGTTCTTCGCACCTCGCCACCCGGCATGCGCGGCACCGACCACCTTCGCCTCGGGGTCGGCCAGGAGGATGGGGGCACAATCGGCGGTCAACACGCCCACAGCGAGCCCGGGCGTTGCCGTGACGACAGCATCGGCTTCCGGCGCCTTGCCCCACGGCGCATCGGCGACGACAGCGACGGCCGAATGCACCTGATAGGCAGTGACGAGGTCTGCCGCCCTGAGGCGCGACACCACGCGGGCACGGTTTTCGCGGACATCGTCGGCGTTGTCTCGCGAGCCAAGGCCGCAATTCAGGGAGGCATACTCACCGGTGGACACGCCACCGCGGCGTGTGAAAAAGCCGTGGCGGATGCCGGGAACCTTCAGAATATCGCTTTCGATCATCAACGCCGTTCGCCTGCACAGATGCGCCCTGCGCGTTCCAGAAATTCCGCTGGCGGTTATGACACAAATAACGCGCGGCGTCATGGGCCGCCTGGTCCGGCCGGCGGAGTTTCAGGCACAGAATTGAATCACTGCGAATTTCTCGATGCCGAAGCAAGACGGGATCCGTTTGAGCTTGCCCGGGACAACTCGTACAGCCCTTCGCCAAGTCGGCACCCCATTTGCTGGACGCGCATCTGCGAACCTGCCTCGGGCTGTATCAGACGGAAAGTCGGCTGCCGCGGCGGCCAGACACGCCCGTTCCTGCCGATGGCCGGAGAGCTGCCAGCGTCTCGCGCGCGCTCTTCCTTCGACAAGGCTGCGACCCGAAGGCTGCGCACGCCTCTACTCGCGCCAGCCTTTGGCGATAACCGCGGCTTCGTCAGCTAAGGCGAGCGGATCTCCGTCCATGATCGCCACGGCTGCCGCATCCAGCGGGGCGCCCCGGCTGCCTGCAGGGACGAACGCTCCCGGCCGACCCGGTGGTGCAAGCAGTGCCTGGATGAGGACGGACCATTCCCCATTGTCGTCCCGGCAGGCTATGCCACCGTAGCGCGTGGCCGGCATGACCTCGATCTTGTACTCCCGGCAATATTCGCGAGCTTCGTTCCTGAACGTCAGATCAACCTTTATCCGGGTGTCACCTTCGCCAAATTCCGCACCTTTGCCGCTCGGCAGGCTTTCCAGCGCCGTCTTCAAAGGTGCTTCAGCGCGAATGCGGCTGTCCTCAACCTGGACGAGATCGCTCCAGACCGTCGCTTGCCTGCCGCTGAAGCCGCGTGTGCCCCAGCCTGCCGCGATCCCTACGATCAACGCTATCGCGAGAGCAGGAACCGCCGCTGGGTGAATCAGCGCTTCCAACCGCTCTGCGGGCCACGCCAAGCCATACTCGCATTTCTTGTGTTTCACGAAGCCGGGCTTGTCATCCTCCCGCGGCAGAACGCTATCGACGATCCGTTTCGGCGCCTGTCCCGGCCCATATCGTTGCATGAGTTCAGCAAGGACCCGTCCCGTCATGCGGAATCCCTCCAGCCGGTCGCGAGCGTCAGGATCACTCGCCAGCAAGGTCTCCACCTGTTCCCGTTCAGACGGATCAAGTGTGCCATCGACATAAAACATCAAGACTTCGTCGGTGAGCTTCGTCATGAGTGTTCCCCTCGCCTTTTTCAGGCGCATTCGCCGCGGCGCTATGATCTTGCGGTCTGCACATGTCTCCCCCCTCTTGCGTTTTCTGCCGGCGTTCCGTGAGTGGCGGCCACGCTTTGAACGAGACGTCGCTCGAAGCGCTTGTTCGCGATTGATGGCCGTTGTTTTGGAGCCAAATTCTTCGTCGCTGAGACGCAGCTTTCCAGCGCCGTGTCACCGCCCGCGTCAGGATCGCCGGCCAAGGACAAGGCGTGCTCACACGACGGAGGAGGTTCTGTTATCCCGCATCTTGCGCGGTACATCCGCTGGACCTTCCTTGGACACACAGGAGTTTGCTCGACAGTGCGGACGTCATGGCCCGCGCCGCTACCAGTCCATTAGGAATACTTTAGCTGTTTGGGGAATTACAATGGTGTGCCGTATCAGGAGGAATGCTTACGACCGGATATATCCATCTTATCGTTGCCTTATCTGCGAACGGTCCCTCGAACATGCTGAGCTGCGGTATCAAACGGTCCCTGGCGTCTCGGAGGGGCATTCTTGCACGGTCCTCGGCAAGCGCCAGCGCCAGCGCCACTTTGATCTTGCGGCGGTCCGTTCACACGGACTAGGATACAGACCAATCTTGGCGGGATTCAGCGTGTTGGCTGCATTGGCGGCGCACGGAGACCGGGCTGAAGCGACTGTGTCTTCCGTGGTGGTCTGGCCGTGTCTTGTTTTGCCGTTTGCTCGCTCCCAAGCCCTTTTTTCCGGAAGTCGGAATGCCGCAGGTTCGGCATCTTACGATCGGCCGAACGCTCTGCACTAGGATAGGACAGTGGTGGACAGCAATAACGACCTATTCATAAGCTGGATCTTCGTGGTTGTGACGGCACTGATCGCGATCCACGGTCTGACTTTCCGCGATCGCAACGGGGATCGCCCCTGGGTTCATCTCTTGTTCGGTTCAATCGCCCTCATCTTCTGCATCCGGGTTCTGCTCACCGATATTCTGAAGTTATGGTGAACCTTCGGGCGGGGCGCATAGATCATCGCTCATAGGGACGCTGACGCATGTCGACCTCGGGAACCTTCAACAGGCGACGCTCTGGCGGCAATGATAACTGATGCTTCAGATATCGAAGCCGATCTGCGACTGTTGGCGGTGTTTCCTGAACATTGTGTAGCAGGCGATCGAGCCAATGCATGCCCTCCGCCACGGTGGGTTCCGTCTTGATCGCTTTCTCGTAATCGGCAACGGCCTTATCGTATTTCCCCTGATGATCATGGATAATGCCGCGGATGGCGTAATAACCGCCGAAATCAGGTTCGATTGCAATGGCCCGTTCAATGGCGGACAACGCATCCTCGTATCGTTTCAGTTGTACGTAGGTATTCGCCAGCCCTCGCAAGGCAGGCGCATAGTTCGGCCTTTCTTCGAGCGCCTTTCCATAGAGTTCGAGAGCCTTCTCGTAGGACCCCTCCTTGAAAGAACTGTTGCCGTCCACATAGGCGATTTCGCCCGGACCAAAAGCCGCGAAGTGCCTGTACACCTCAGTAGACAGCACGAGGATCGCAAGTGCGATGGCTATCCACTTGAGCGTCTTGTAGATATGATTGTCTTTCATGAAGTTCCCGGAAAACCGAACACGTTATAGTTGAACAGGGCCGCGAACACCAACGCGACGATGATCCCGATGAAACGGGCGCGATTCAACTGGCCTTGGCGCTCCGCTTCGGTCGTCGGACGCGCCAGCTTGACCTCAAGCCGTCGAACACTCAAAACCCAAACAAGCTTGGAAATCGGGAGAAAGAGCAGCGCAGCCAGGATAATAGTCGATCCCCAAAACCATGCCATGCCCACATTCATCGCGGCGACTCCCGTGCCATGCCCTTGATGCGTTGACGCTCGCGGGCGGCAATCGCCCCTCACGGGCCCCAATCCTAGCTGGTTTCGCTATCCAGCTCTATCATTTTGTTTTTGCGCTCGATTCTCTGTGAAGAGCGGCCCTCACAAAATGGGCCGCCCAAGGGGGCGGCCCACTGCGTTATTTCTGGTGCGGCGTTTATGGCCTGTCGAGGTCCAGACGTGCCCGGCCTTCGCCGAGATCGCCGATGTCCTCAACCAGCGCCTCGACCTCGCGATGCGGAACCGTGGACATCCTCATGTAGTAGGCCAGGTACCACATCATGAAGACACCCAAGGCCCAGAACAGGAGCTGCCAAGCCCAGATCGAAGGAATACCGAACATCCATGTGGTCGCGTCATTCGGATTGCCGAAGATCCAGTTGCCGATCACCGCGCCCGGCCCGATTCCGAAGAAGAACCAGGCGAGCGTGATAATCCACGCTGCAGGGATCATGCTCCGCTTGTTTTCCGGCACACCGGCATGTTCCCGCAGGAAATCATGGAATTTCATGCGGTGAGCTCGAGCCTCACTGTTTTGCGTGATAGCCGAGATCAAGACTGCGGCACCCATATTGAACAGGATACCCCAGAATGCGGAATGCATGGTCAGCGGCCAGCGACCCCAGGGAAGCGTGAAGCCGAAAGTTCCTGCGAGCTGCTGTCCGATGGTCTCGGTGAGAATGACGGCAATGATCCCGAGGAACAGGCCAACGGTAATACCCGCACGCGTGAACCAAGGTGCGTAGCACACCGCGATCAGCGCCGGCCACATCTGGAAGCCAAATGCGACCGCCAGTCCGCCCAGCAACACCAGAGCGTCCGTCGCCGTCGTTGCCACCAACAGTGCCGAGAGCACGATGAAGAGAACGCCAATCCGGCCAAAGAGTTTCTGAGTGTTGTGAGACGCATTCGGAATGACGAAATGCTTGAGCAGGTCACGCGTGAGCATACCGCCCGCGGTAGACATGTAGGCTGCGCCGGTGGACTGCATCGCCGCAAGCGCGCAAACCGCCAGAAGACCCATGAGCCAGGGCATGGATTCGCCGAGCATCCCGATCAGAAGCGGCACAAGCAGCCCCTGTTTGCCCGGCGCACTCATGAGGTCGTCCACTTTGAAGTCCTGCTGCAGCACCGGCCCCAGGACATTGTTGACAACCTCCGGATGAGCCTGCGCAAACCCGGCATTCAGGCCCAACAGATGGCCACCCAGGCCCTGCATAGCCGTGAACAGGAAGAGGATGATGCCAATACCGAACGCAGACGCCCACACCTGCTGAGGCGCGAATGGAGCCGGGCTCTTGTTGGAAAAGCCCCACATGGAAAAGGCCGGGGCAGACTGAATGCCCATGAGCGCGAACATGTAGGTCAGCACCATCACGCCGGTCCACGCGCCGCCTGTGGCAGAGGGACCATTGCTCACGAACTGTATGACGCCAGGAATAGCGATGTAATGACTATAGCCGTCAGGCGTTCGCTTCGTATCGTATTGGGCAAGCGCGGCAATGCCTTCATTCAGCTTGTCCCATCCTCCCACGGCGTTGAGTGCGATGATGCCAATCACGACGATGCCGAAGGCCAGAAGGAGCGCTTGCATCGTATCCACGTAGGCCACGGCGCGCAGACCGCCCGAAGCCACGTAGATGAACACAACCGCGGACAACAGCCACATGCCAACTTCAACAGAAAGAAGGTTGTCTGTCAGAACGTTGAACAGGAAGCCGGAGGCACGCAATTGCAATCCCAGATACGGAATCGAGAAGCACAGAGCGACGACGACCGTAAGCAACCGGACACCGTCTCCCCGGAAATAGTCGGCCAGCATTTCACCTGGCGTTACATAGCCGAAGCGTTTGCCCAGCATCCATTGGCGTTTCAGGAACAATACACCAGTGAATGGAATGGTGATTGCGTAGAATGAGGCATAGGCGTACTGAAAGCCGTCCCGGTACAGAAGTCCCGGGTGGCCCATGAACGTCCAGCCTGAGAATGATGTTGCAGTTGCGGCGAGCACGAAGACCCAAAGTGAAATACCGCGCCCGGCGATGAAGTAGTCACTCGCGGTCTTCGAAGCTATCGCACCTCTGATGCCCCAGAAGATGCAATATCCCCAGTAAAGAACCACGAATACTAATAGCCAAATTACTTTTGCGTCCATGCAGGTAAGCCTCCTCCCCAAAGTGTCGGAGCAAGCGCCTTCGCCATCTCATAGCCGACACGCGTTGGCTGTCGTGCGAACTTGCCCGATCATCGGATTTGGCTAGAAAAGCCATGTTTTTGTCAATTCACCGAAAGTCTTACGTGCACTGCAACATTGGGGCAAGACGTTGAATTGCGCGGTTTTAACGGGAAGATTCCTCAGGCCCGGCAAGACGCCTGTCTCGCAACAGCGTACTCAACGTTCGGGCGGACGAAAAAGCCGACGCTATTCGCACGCGTCGCGCCGCGGGCTCCGAGCCCGTTCTGTGTAGCGGCGGCGTCCCGCAAGGGAGGGGCAGAATTCGACGCTGATCGGGGGGCAGTTTTGCGCGCCGGTTGACATGCGGTGAAGGCGCAAATCCGATTCGCCCCATGCGTCTCTGTCCCGGTTGCAATCCCCACTTACGCAACGACTGCGAAGAAAGAGGGCTATTTCACGTCGCCGACTGTTCCGGCGCCACCGATTTTACGCGTGGGGGCGATACCAAGCTCTTCCGTCTCCATCATCTTTGCCACGCGCTGCAGGGCAGACAGGATCGATGATTGCTCCCATTCATCGAGCGCTTCAAAACGTCGGACAAAGTCCTCATGCAGCAAAGGGGGCGAGGTCTCGATAATCCGTCTCGCGGCGTCGGTCAGCGCCAGATACACCATTCGCCGGTCGTCGGCGCTGCGCGTCCGCGTCACAAGGCCGCGCTGCTCCAGCCGGTTGAGAATCGTGGTGACGGTGGCCTGCGATAGTGAGACGTGCTTCGAAATCGTTCGAACTGTAATATTAGACCTATCGTTGATCGCGCGCAGAATGACGAGTTGCGGGATGGTGAGGCCATATCTGCGCATCACCTTTTTTGAATGCATATCGGTTGCGCGGATGATCTGCCGCAGAGGAATCAACACCTTCTGCAATGTTCTTGCGCTCATAGAACCTCCGATATCAAGCTTCCCACCCGCGAAGATGCCGGTTGGATCACCAGCGGGAACGGTGCAGACACTTTGACATCAAAGCAATAGTGTCGTAAGAGGTGGACCCCACCAAGTGACATCTGGCGAAGTGTCCACGCAACCGATCGACGCTCCGATTTCGCCTCCACAGAGAAAGGGAGCGAGTCATGGACAGCTCGGTGACGGATCTGAATGACTGAAAAAATCATCGCAAAAAGCCTGTACAAGATTTTTGGCGACCGTCCCGAAAAGGCGATGGAACTCATCCGCAAGGGCCTCGCCAAGGAGGCCGTGTTCGAAGCGACCGGCCATGCCGTTGGAGTCAACAATGTGGATTTCGCCATCCGCGAGGGCGAGATTTTCGTTGTCATGGGCTTGTCCGGCTCCGGAAAGTCAACCCTGGTGCGCCTCCTGAACCGGCTGATCGAGCCGACGAGCGGCAGCATTTTGTTTGACGGCGTTGATATCGCTTCTATGTCCGAGCGCGAGCTTATGGAGCTGCGGCGCACGAAAATGAGCATGGTGTTCCAATCCTTTGCGCTGATGCCTCATCTGAATATCATCGACAATGTCGCTTTTGGGCTCGAACTCGCAGGCATCGATCAAAACACACGCCGCGAACGTGCCGGTTCGGCGCTGGAGCAGGTCGGTCTTTCGGCCTATGCAGACAACTATCCTGATGAGTTGTCGGGCGGTATGAAGCAGCGCGTCGGTCTCGCACGCGCCCTCGCCAACGATCCGCAAGTGCTGCTGATGGACGAAGCCTTCTCGGCGCTCGACCCGCTAATCCGTACCGAAATGCAGGATGAACTTGTCAAGCTTCAGACGGAAAACCGGCGAACAGTTGTCTTCATATCACACGATCTTGACGAAGCCATGCGCATCGGTGACCGCATCGCCATAATGGAAGGCGGCCGCGTGATTCAGATCGGCACACCCGAAGAGCTTCTGAACGAGCCTGCGGACGACTACGTTCGCTCGTTCTTCCGCGGCGTCGATATCGCCAAGGTGCTGACCGCGGGAGACATCGCCCAGAAATTGCCGACGACCTTGATCAACCGGGCCGGTGCCGGGGTCGCCACGGCGCTCAATCAGCTACGCCGCGATGGCCGCGACTTCGGCTATGTCGTCGGCGCCGACCGCAGGCTGCATGGCGTCGTTTCGGTGCAATCGCTTCTGGACGCCAAGCGTAACGGCGAGTCTGCGATCGGCAAAGCGATGTTGGAAGACGCCCATAGTGTCGATAGCGGCACACGGCTGTCCGACCTCCTCGCGATTGTCGCCAAATCACCCTGCGCTGTGCCCGTCGCCGCCAGCGATGGACGCTATTTCGGTGTTATCACCAAGGCCAATCTGCTGGAAGCCCTGGCGCGCAATGGCGACGAACCAGCGCCCCCAGCAACCGGAGAAGCAGTGAACGGCGAGAACATGATGGAATCGCATGACTGAAACCCAGCCGACGACCGTCCCGACGCCCACCGATCCCTGGGCCACCGCAACGGACACATCCACCGTTGCGCAAGGTGTTCCGGACCAAGGCGGCCCTGCATCCGTGGATCCATGGGGCGGTAGCGCCCCTCCCGCTTCAGGCCCCGACTGGTTGACGCCGGACGGTGGCGCCGCTCCCCAGCATTTCAGCTTGCTGGATCCCTTCGGCGAAGCGGTCATCCCATTGCAAAGCTGGATCGAGACGGCGCTGCAATGGGTTGTCGGCCATTTCCGTCCGGTGTTTCAGACCATTCGTCTGCCAGTGGATGCCACGCTCTCCGCTATCGAGGTGGGGTTGCACGCGACGCCCCCCCTGATCATCATTCTGGTTTTCGCCCTGATCGCATGGCAGTTATCCAGCTACCGTCTGGCCATCGGGACAGTATTCTCGCTGGTTTTCATCGGTCTCATCGGGGCATGGGACGCGGCCATGGTTACGCTGGCCCTCGTCATAACATCGGTCTTCTTCTGCGTCCTCATCGGCTTGCCGCTGGGCATCTGGCTCGCGCGCAGCGAGAGAGCTTCGGCGATCGTAAGGCCGATACTCGATGGCATGCAGACAACACCCGCCTTCGTATATCTGGTGCCCATCGTGATGCTGTTCGGCATCGGCAACGTCCCTGGAGTGGTCGTCACCATTGTTTTTGCCCTGCCGCCGCTGGTGCGGCTGACCAATCTCGGCATCCGTCAGGTTCCCGGTGACCTTGTGGAAGCCGCCCGCTCGTTCGGCGCCTCTTCGCGGCAGCTTTTGTTCAAGGTGCAGTTGCCGCTCGCCATGCCCACAATCATGGCGGGCGTGAACCAGACGCTGATGCTGGCGCTTTCCATGGTGGTAATCGCCTCGATGATCGCCGTCGGTGGCCTCGGGCAAATGGTTCTACGCGGCATCGGCCGCCTCGATATGGGACTGGCAACCGTAGGCGGGCTAGGTATTGTATTGCTAGCCATAATACTTGATCGCGTGACACAAGCACTAGGCGTGGAGGCGCGTGCTCGCGCAACCCGCCATTGGTACGAGAGCGGCCCTGTCGGTCTTGTTCGGCGCGTATTGCGGGTCGCTTGAACCGCAAACGCCAGATACTGTCCCCATAGAGAGGAGAGACATATGATACGTACCCCCTTCTTAACCAGCCTGCTTCTCGCAGCCGCCGTTGTTGCCGGGCCCGGCGTTCTTGCGACCCAGGCCGCGGAACTACCGGGAAAAGGCGTCGTCGTCAAACCGGGACAGGACAATATCGATGGCGAGAACTTTCAGACCATCATTGTCATGAAAGCGCTGAAGAAGCTCGGCTACACGGTCGAAGACGTGAAGAACGCCAAATACCCGGCGCTGCACATCGCTATCGCCAATGGCGATCTCACCTTCATGGCCGATCATTGGAATCCGTTGCACGACGCTTTTTATGAGAAGGCTGGCGGCGATGCCAAACTGTCGCGAAAAGGCGCCTACCTTCCCGGCTGCGCACAGGGCTACCTGATCGACAAGAAGACGGCCGACGCCCACAAGATCACTAATATCGGCCAGCTCACCGACCCCAAAATAGCGAAGCTTTTCGACGCCAATGGCGACGGCAAGGCGGACCTTGCGGGCTGCGTCCCGGGCTGGGGGTGCGAGCGTGTCATTGAACATCAGCTCGACGCCTTCAAACTGCGTAAGACGGTCAGCCATAACCAGGGCGAATATTCTGCCATCATCGCCGACACCATTGCTCGCAGTAAAGAGGGTAAGCCGATCCTCTATTACACCTGGACACCTTATTGGGTTTCGGGCGTGCTGGTGCCGGGCCGCGATGTGAGCTGGCTGGAGGTGCCACATTCGGCACATCCCAATGGCGTCGATACCAAACTGCCGAATGGCAAGAACTACGGTTTCCGCGTGAACACGCAGACGATCGTCGCCAACCGGAAATTCGTGGAAGCCAATCCGGCTGCAGCCAAACTGTTCGAGGTGATGCAGATCTCGGCGAATGACGTCTCGGCGCAGAATCTGACGATGCGGGACAAAGGCCAGGGCGGCTGGGCTGCCGCGGAACGCCACGCCGACGCCTGGATCAAGGCGCACCAGAAGGTGTTCGACGGGTGGATTGCCGAGGCTAAAAAGGCCGCGCAAACAAAGACCAAAAAATAGTTCTGAGCTTTGGAGATTGTACTGATATTCCCCCTTTTTCATTCAATCGCTTGCGATTGGACCAGGGCGGGCGGTACGGTCTGAACGGCAATGGCAGCGGCAAGATCAAGGTCTCGCCGCTGCTTTGTTTTGTGCGGTGAAGTTAGGGGCCGCGCGATAAGAAGCCTCGGCGCGTTTTTTTCGCAGCGTACCCTCAGGAATCCCCTCATTTCTGCGAGACTCAATTTTGCCGCTCCCGTTTGGCGAAAAGGTTTGGCTCAATTCACCCTCTGTGTTGATGCGACAGAAAACCGAAGGAATCTGGGAAAAACTTGTTCCTGTTCCGTTCTCGCTCTGGTAGAGTAAGCGTCCAATCGGAGAAATGGGATGGACGCGGAGCAGTTCGACCAGATCGAGCAAGCGGTGCGGCAGGAAATGAGCGCCGAGCAGCGCGTCCGCATCGAGGTGGCGGCGCGCGATACGAACGCTGAACAAGCCGTCGCGGCACTGCTTGGCGAGAAGGCGGTGTCGCTCGACAACAGTCGCCTCTGTCCGATCTGCGGGGCCGGAGGCGCCGTGAAGAATGGGCGTGATCGCCGAGGTCTCCAGCGGTTCG
>JBNKIW010000046.1:0-19082 GCA_050290865.1 Rhodomicrobiaceae bacterium
CGTGTGGACCAAATCCGAAGTTCACCAGCGCCGCGTGAAAGGACGCCGTCTTAGCGATTTATGACTCCTGGTACTAGCCTGTTTGATAAGAAGATTTTCACTCTGCTTCCGACAAGGGGGACGCCATGCCCAGAGGTTTTGCGCTCTTTCATCATCATCATCATCATCACGATGCCAGTCTGGCTCACGCGCTTCATCTCGACAGCGCCGCCGAGGCGGTGAAACATGCCGCTGACCGTGTCGCGGCCTACTTCGCTGCGCGCCAGGAGCGCGTGGTCGAGCGTTTCATTCATGAGCATGGCGGCGTTATGACTGACGAGCTCGAACGCGAAATCGGCCGCCGCTATTGCGGCACCGGTCCGCGGGGCTGGCTGTAACCGGTACCGAATGCGGCGGACTTCCATGAGGTGAGAGGCCCCCGGCGACGGCATGAGATCGTCATTCGGTATGCAGCGGCGTGGAACTGGCCGTTAGCGAGGTTTCGCAGCTTGCATATGCCGAAAACGTGCGTAGGCGGAGCCCGATATCCGCACTTCGACTTCGACCGTGCCGTCATTCAGGTCGCGACGAGCATGGACTTCGCTATGCTCATAGAGCCAGTGCAATAAGGCCCCCTGATCAGGCTCGATGCGCAGACATCGCGCGACATGTTCAGCCGACAGCCGGGCGGAGATACGCGCCTTCAATTCCTCCAGCCCCGCCCCCGTCCGGGCCGACACCATGACCGGTGTGTGACCGGAGCCCGGCACGCGGGCCGCCGGCGTTTGCCGCTGCGTCTCGTTCAGTAGGTCGACCTTGTTCCATACCTCCACGAGCTTCTCCGCGTGCCCGCCGGTCTCGACGCCGAGCTGGGCAAGCACCTGCTCTACATCGTTCTTCTGCTGCTCGGAATAGGGCGCGGCGATATCACGGACATGGAGAATGAGATCGGCTTCCGACACTTCCTCGAGCGTGGCCCGGAACGCCGCGACCAGCATCGTCGGTAGGTCGGAGATGAAACCCACCGTGTCGGAGAGGATTGCGTTGCCGCAGGGCAGGACAATGCGGCGCATGGTGGGATCGAGCGTTGCGAACAGCTTGTCCTCTGCGGACACGTCCGACGCTGTGAGAGCATTGAAAAGGCTGGACTTTCCAGCGTTGGTATAGCCGGCCAACGCGATAACAGGAAACGGCACGCGCCGCCTCGCCTCCCGATGCAGCACCCGCGTGCGGCGCACCGTCTCCAGTTCATGACGAATGGCGTCGATACGCTCGCCGATCATACGGCGGTCGGCTTCGATCTGCGTCTCACCGGGACCGCCGAGAAAACCGAAACCGCCGCGCTGCCGCTCCAGATGTGTCCAGCTTCTGACCAGACGGCTGCGCTGATAAAGAAGGTGGGCCAGTTCCACCTGCAACCGGCCTTCCCTGGTGCGCGCGCGTGCACCGAAGATTTCCAGAATGAGCCCGGTGCGGTCGAGCACCTTGGCATTCCACGCCGTTTCCAGATTGCGCTGCTGCACGGGTGAAAGCGCGCTGTCGATGATGACCAGCCCCGCTTCCTCGGCGTCAATGAGTTCGCGGCACTCCTCGACCTTGCCCTTCCCCAGAAGCGTCGCCGGGCGCAGCCGCGAGACCGGCACAAGCGCCGCGTGGCGCACATCGAGCTGAATAGCCCGGGCCAAGCCCACCGCCTCCTCAAGACAGGCAGCCGGCGGCAGCTTTTTGCGCCCCGCGCCGGTCGCCTCTCCAGCGGCCTGACCGCGAGGACGAATCGCTTCCTCACGCATCACCGGATGAAACACGACCGCGCGCAACACATCCCGCGGCGCGCCGTTCTCCGGCCCTCCGTTCTGGCGCTTGTCAGCGCCCGCCTTCTCCGTGCGGGACCGCGATGCCGTCAAATCAGTTGGTGGTTCCCCCGTTGTTGTTCTGGTCGCCGTCGAGCAACTGGATCGGCCCGCCCGGCATTATGGTTGATATGGCGTGCTTATACACGAGTTGCGAGTGTCCGTCTCTGCGCAACAACACGCAGAAATTGTCAAACCAGGTAACGATGCCCTGCAACTTGACCCCATTCACAAGAAAAATCGTGAGGGGTGTCTTCTGTTTGCGAACGTGGTTGAGAAATGTGTCCTGAAGATTTTGTGCTCTCTCGGCGGCCATGCGTTATTCCGTTTTTTGTTGGGGCGGTTGATCCCGCATTATCGTGTGGTCATGCGAAGGCAAAGAGAATAGACACCCTTTTTGTCATTTTTTGTCCCTTCGCGTTACAGTCCCCGTAAAGACACTCTTTGTACACTCGGCATCGTGTTCTCACCTTGACAAAATGCGCGGGTGCGACCATTCGGCCATACTGTGGAACCGGCTGCGGAGATCTTTCGCCACCGGGCCGGGCTGTCCGCCACCGACTGCCACGCCGTCGATGCTGACGACCGGAACGATGAGGCTGGTCGCGGCGCTGATGAACGCCTCCGCGGCAGTCTGTGCTTCGGCGACGGTGAACGCCCGCTCCTCGAAGCGCAGCCCCTCGCGGCGGAGCAGTTCGATAAGCACGGTCCGCGTCACGCCCCGCAGGATTCCGTTGTCGGCCTTCCGCGTGAGCAGCGTGCCTGCCCCCGTCACGATCCACGCATTGCACGCCGCGCCTTCGGTAACGAATCCCTCGTCGTCCACGAACCACGCTTCGTCCGCGCCTGCATCGCGAGCGGCTTGCCGCGCCAGAACATTCGGAAGCAGCGCGACCGATTTGACGTCACGGCGCTGCCAGCGAATATCCGGCATTGTCGCAACCCGAATGCCTCGCTCCGCGCGCGCTTCACCGGCATCCGACGAACGCGACCGCGCATGGCAGACGATGGTCGGGCGCAGCTCCGGAGCGGGAAAAGCGAAATCCCGCGGGGCGGCGCCGCGCGTGACCTGGAGGTAGACATAACCGTTGCGCACGCGATTGCGCCTCACGGTTTCCCTCAGCACGACACCAAGCGCGCGCCGGCTCATCGGGCTGGCGATCCTGAGCGCATCGAGCGAACGCAAGAGCCGGTCGACATGCAGACGCTCGTCGATCAACCGTCCGCCGCGAACCTCGCAAACCTCGTAGACGCCGTCAGCAAACAGAAACCCCCGGTCATCGACATGAACGGCGGCCGCCGCGTACGGCTCATACGATCCGTTGACATAGACGGCACGCGTCATTCGTCATCCCTTGGCACTGCCCCCTGCCCCGTCCTGGCGGCGAAAGGGCGGCGCGGCTCCCCTCACACCAGCTCTCGCATCGACTGAACGTCAGTCTGACGACCGTGCAAGCAATCGCACAACCGCCGTCGGCCTGCAAGACGATTGCCCCGGCGGGGCAGCTTCCCGTGATTATGGGAAAGCAGATATTGCTGACTGCCTCCTAATGGCGGACGTCAGGCGTCCGCTCGTTGGAATTGACCCCGAGCGCCCGCAGCTTGCGGTGCAGCGCGGAGCGTTCCATACCGACGAATTCGGCGGTGCGCGAGATGTTGCCGCCGAACCGGTTGATCTGCGCCATCAGATATTCGCGCTCGAAGATCTCGCGGGCGTCCCGGAGTGGCAGCGACATCAGATGCTCGCCACCCGCGCCGCTCGGCGACAGGGGCACATTCGAGCCGATATCGTCGGGCAGCATGGACGCGGAAATGACCGTCTCGGAATCGCTGCTGTGCATGATCATCAGCCGCTCGACGATGTTACGGAGTTGGCGAACGTTGCCCGGCCACTCGAAGGACTGCAGCACCGCCATGGCATCGTCGCCGATGCGGCGCGGCGGCAGACCGCTGGAGAGCGTGATCTGGCGCACGAAATGCTCCACCAGTTCGGGGAGATCCTCGCGGCGCTCGGCAAGGCTCGGCACCTTCAGCGGCACGACGTTGAGGCGATGGAAAAGATCCTGCCGGAAGCGTCCGGCCCCCATCTCGCGTTCGAGGTCGCGGCTCGTGGACGACACGACGCGCACATCGACCTGCACCTTCGGCCCGCCGCCGACACGCTGGAATCTCTGCTCGACCAGCACGCGCAGCAGCTTGCCCTGCGTTTCCAGCGGCATATCGGCAATCTCGTCGATATAGAGGGTGCCGCCATGCGCCTCCTCAAGCGCGCCGACCTTGCGTGCGACACCGCCGTTCTCCTCGGTGCCGAAAAACTCGGTCTCGACCCGGTCCGGCGCCATGGCCACGGCGTTGACGGCCACGAACGGTCCGGGCGCCCGCGCCGATGAAGCGTGCAGCACGCGCGCCGCCAGTTCCTTGCCCGCGCCCGACGGCCCGGAAATCATGATGCGGCTGTTGGTGGGCGCCACTTTCTCGATCATCTGGCGCAGGTGATTGATGGCGCTGGACCGGCCGATCAATTCGGTGCCGTAAGCGCTGCGCTCCTTCAACTCGCGGTTCTCGCGCTTGAGTTTCGACGTCTCCAGCGCCCGCTGGGTGATCAGCACGAGGCGGTCGGCCTTGAAGGGCTTCTCGATGTAGTCGTAAGCGCCGCGCTTGATGGCCGCGACGGCGGTTTCGATATTGCCGTGGCCGCTGATGATGACCACCGGCAGGTCGGGATGCTGGCGCTTGACGTTTGCAAGCACTTCCAGCCCGTCGAGACGCGATCCCTGCAGCCAGATATCGAGAATGATCAACGACGGACGCCGCTCCTCGATCGCGGCCAGGGTTTCGTCGCTATCCTTGGCGAGACGTGTCGTGTATCCCTCGTCCTCAAGAAGTCCAGAGACCAGCTCGCGGATGTCGGCCTCGTCGTCCACGATCAGGATGTCAGACGCCATAATTCACTCCCTCATTTCCGCCATCAAGGCGATGTTTCGCCATTTCGTCAGCGCTCTCTTGCCCGCGCTGACCCGGAACTTCGATGATTTCGGCCGCCCCGGCTCCGCGGGTTACCGGCATCGTCAGTCTCACCACCGCGCCGGTCACCTCGCCCGCCTCGCTGAAGGCGTCGTCGAGTTCGAACGTACCGCCATGCTGTTCGGCGATGCGCTGCACGATAGCAAGGCCGAGGCCGGTGCCTTTCTGGCGCGTTGTCACATAGGGCTCGATCAGCCGTGCCCGGTTCTCCACCGGCAGGCCGCAGCCATTGTCCGCCACTTCGATGATGCACAGACCGGCCGACATGCGCACGCTGGCCGTGATCTGACCGCGGTAGTCTTCGCTCTTCTGTCCGGAGGACTTGGCGGACGCTATCGCCTCACCGGCATTTTTTACCAGATTCGTGACGGCCTGCGTCAATAACCCCCGGTCACATTCGATGATGAAGGGCGCTTCCGGCACGTCCATGACATACGTGATGTCCGCATTGCTCATCTGGAAGAGAATGACCGCCTCGCGGACGATGCCGCCGATATCCTGTTTCTCGAACACCGGCTTGGGCATGCGCGCGAAAGACGAGAATTCATCGACCATGCGCCCGATATCGCCGACATGGCGGATGATGGTATCCGTGCAGCGGTCGAAGACCTCGCGGTCGGTGGTGATGAGCGAGCCGTATTTCCGCCGGATGCGCTCAGCCGAGAGCTGGATCGGCGTCAACGGATTCTTGATCTCATGGGCGATGCGGCGGGCGACGTCAGCCCATGCACTGGTGCGCTGGGCCACGGCCAGTTCGGTAATGTCGTCGAAGGTAATGACGAAGCCGTAATTCTGGCGGCCCGCGCCTTCCTGTGTCACGCGGACGGCAAAGGTCTGATCCGAGCCCTCGCGGCGGAACGTGATCTGCGACTGCACGGCGACCCGCGAATGTTTGGGCGCCTTGGCGGCAATCGCCGCGAATTCCGGGATCGCGTCCTCGATCGGCTTGCCGGTCAGTTCGTGTTCTTCGCGGTGCAGCAGGAGTTGCGCCGAGGAATTGACCAGCGTGATGATGCCCTTGGCATCCACGCCGATCACGCCGGCGGTCACCCCCGAAAGCACGGCCTCCGTGAACCGCCGCCGCTCGTCGAGCGCGGCATTCGCCCCCACCAGCGCGTTGCGCTGGTTGCGCAGTTCCGCGGTCATCCGGTTGAACGTCATGGAGAGACGGCCCATGTCGCTGCGCGGGCTCTCGACCCTGACAGCCGCGGTGAGATCGCCGCGTGACACGTCCTCCGCCGCGCCGATGAGCCGCCGGATCGGCGCTACCAGCCGGTTGGCGAAGGAAAGGCCGACCCAGATGGCGGCCAGGAGCAGCGTCATGGCGATCAGGATATACATGATCGCAAAGGCCATCTGCACGCCGCCCTTGCGCTGCTCCAGATCATTGTATTCCGCCAGTTTTTCCCGCGTGCGCCGCATGTGCTCGCTGACCGTCGGATTGACGGGAAAGCGGATGTACAGATAGAGATTGTCAAGATTGGCGAGTTTTTTCAGCCCTCGCGCGCCGCTGTCGGGCTCATCGAAACTGATGATGCCGCTGAACTGGCCCTGATTCGCGGTTTCATAAAGCTCTGCCGTCGGCGCGATGTACCTCATGCCCAGCTTATTCGTGAGTTCCACGACCGGACGCCCGCTGGCATCGACGAGATAGGCGAATGGCACACGCCGTTCCAGCGCGAGCGCCGCCGCAAACATGCGGAAAGCGTCCGGATTGTCGTGCATGAGCTGGGCATTGGCCTCAAGCTCGCGGACCATGCTGACGCCGAGCGCGCGAATGATCTTGCCGTGCTCCTTGAGGTACGCCCTGGCGACGCCGACCGACTGCTCGATGATCGCTCTCGTGCGCCGCGAAAACTGATCGATACCGCGGTCGATGGAGATCGTGGCGAACACGGCGAGCAGGATCGCGGGCAATATCGCCACGACCCCGAACAGGCTGACTATGCGCACATGCAGCACGGCGCCGGCCTGCTTCTTAACGCGCGCGCGCCACAAGCCGATGATCTGCCAGGCAACCAGCGCAATCATCGCCAGTACAAGCACGACGCTGACGATGAAGATGACCCCGAGCACATCGCGGGTGATCGGCACGACATTGGCCAGGACGAATGTCAGGAGACCCCAGACGATCGACAGCGACGCAAGAATGAGGCCCGCGCGGAACATGCGGCGGCCTTTGCGCCGGCGCCCGGGGCTGTCGTCATCGAATGGCGTGCCGAGGGGCGATGCGGCGATGCGCATGCGGCTGCGCAGATCGGCGCGACCCGCAGCGACGCGGCTGCTGAAACCGTTCCACGCGGCGGAGGCCCGCGCCTGGGCGGAAGAGGCGGCAGCGGAACCGGCTCCGCCCCCGGCGTTCCGCGCCCTGGCGGCAAGGCGCGCTGCGCCGCCAATCATGCGCTCCAGCCCGGAGGCGATGGCCGCCTTGAGCCCCAACGCATTCCAGCGCGTCCGAAGTGAGGATAGCAGCTCCGCCAATGAAAAAACCCTCCCGTGTTGCGCCTGTTGCCGACGCAACACCAGTGGTGCACCATAAACACCCTGTGGCAATTGGGAAACAGATTCCACAAGGACTGCGGAAAAATTGTGACGGCGAGGGTCCGTATAAACAGTTCTGCCGAGTGTTTTGTTCCGAATGCGTGAATTCCCTCACGCCAGGAGCGCTGACAGCCCCCGGATAGAACCTGAGCAGCGGCATGTGGTCGTAATGCCGCACCCCTCGGAGACGGCGCCTCAGGCTGGCGTTCGCACGATGCGAATGCGGTGGTCCCTGATCTTCTTGCGCAACGTGTTGCGGTTAAGCCCGAGAAGCTCGGCGGCTTTGATCTGATTGCCGCGGGTCGCCGCCAGCGATGCCGTGATGAGCGGGCTTTCGACATCGCGCAGGATGCGGTCGTAGAGGCCCGGCGGCGGCAGACCGTCGCCGAAGCCCGCGAAATAGTCCGCGAGATAGGATTCCATCCACTCGCTCAGCGAGTTGGCGTCCCCCTCCTTCAGTTCCAGCCGCGAGGGCTGGTGCGAGGCCAGTTCGGTCTCGATGATGTCGGCGGAGATGACCTCCTGCGAATAGAGCGCGGTGAGCCGCCGCACGAGGTTTTCGAGCTCGCGCACATTGCCCGGCCAACTGTATCGCTTCAGCCGCTCCAATGCCGCCGGCTGCACCGATTTGTGCGGCAATCCGGCCTTCGCCGCGCCATTGAGGAAGTAATGGACCAGGTCGGGCACGTCTTCCTGACGCTCGCGCAGCGGCGGCAGGCGCAGCGGCACCACATTGAGCCGGTAGAACAGATCTTCCCGGAACAGGCCCTGCCCGATCTGCTCCTCCAGATTCTTGTTGGTCGCGGCGATGATGCGCACATCCGTCTTGATCGGCGTGCGCCCGCCGACCGTCATGTACTCGCCCTCCTGCAGCACACGCAGAAGCCGCGTCTGCGCTTCCATCGGCATGTCGCCGATCTCGTCGAGGAAAAGCGTGCCGCCGTCGGCCTGCTCGAAGCGGCCCATGATGCGCGCCTGGGCCCCGGTGAAGGCGCCTTTCTCGTGACCGAACAGCTCGGCCTCGATGAGATCGCGGGGGATGGCGGCCATGTTGATGGCCAAGAACGCCCCCTTGCGCCGCTGGCCGTAATCATGCAGCGCGCGGGCCACCAGCTCCTTGCCGGTGCCGGACTCGCCGGTGATCATCACCGTCAGGTCGGTGTGAATGAGGCGCGCGATGATGCGGTAGACCTCCTGCATCGCGTGCGACCGGCCGATGAGCGGCAAGTCTTCCACCTCGGGCGCGCGGTTCGCGAGGCCCCTGCTGCTTTTCGGCTCCTTCAGCGCGCGTCCGACGACGGCGACCAGCTCCTTGAGATCGAACGGCTTGGGCAGATATTCGTAGGCGCCGCGCTCGGCCGCCGTGATGGCGGTCATGAAGGTGTTCTGCGCGCTCATGACAATGATCGGCAGCTCGGGCCGGATCTTGTGGATGCGCGGAATCAGCTCGAATGCATTCTCATCCGGCATGACCACGTCGGTGATGACGACGTCGCCATCGCCCTGACTGACCCAGTTCCACAACGTCGCGGCGTTACTGGTCGCGCGCGGAGAATAGCCGGCGCGGGCCAGCGCCTGATTGACGACGGTCCGGATCGCTGCATCATCATCGGCGATGAGAACATTGCCACGTCCCACGGCTCAACTCTCCTTGGTGCGTCTGTCCGCCTGATACATCGGCATCATTGCCCGGAAGACGGTCTGACGCGGTTTCGTCTCGCATTCGATGATGCCGCCGTGATCGCCGATGATCTTGGCCACGAGCGCAAGGCCCAGCCCCGCACCGCGGGTTTTCGTCGTCACGAACGGCTCGAAGAGATACGGCTTCAGGTCTTCAGGGATACCCGGGCCATTATCCGCCACCGTGATCTCCAGCGGCAGACTGACGCGCGCGTCCGAATTCGGGAGCGACATGCGCAAACCGGGGCGGAACGCGGTCGTGAGCGTGATCTGGGCGTCCCCGCCGCGCTGCTCCGACACGGCCTCGGCGGCGTTCTTGACAAGGTTCAGAAACGCCTGGATCAGCTTGTCGCGATTGCCGGGCACGGGCGGCAGCGAGGGATCGTAATTCTGCGCGATCGTGATGTGGCTGGCAAAGCCGTTGAGGGCGAGCTGGCGCACATGGTCGAGCACGGTATGGATGTTCACCGCCTCGAATTTGAGCGGGCGCCCGTCGCCGAAAACTTCCATGCGATCGACGAGATTACAGATGCGGTCGCTCTCCTGGCAGATGAGCTGTGCGAGCGGCCTGTCGTCGGCGGACGCGCCCGCTTCGAGAAGCTGCGCGGCGCCACGGATGCCCGACAGGGGATTCTTGATTTCATGCGCAAGCACCCCCGCCAGGCCCGAGACGGAACGCGCGGCGCCACGGTGCGTGAGCTGGCGCTCGATCAACTGCGCCATGCTCCGCTGTTGCAACATGACGAGAACATGGCCATCGTATTCGGCGAGCGGCGAGGCGAACACATCGACGGGCCGCTGACCGGAGGAATCGACAGCCCCCAGGTCCACAGCATATTCGTTGACCGTCGTGCGGTTCTGGCGCACCTGGGCGATAAGAGCGAGGAGCGGGCTGGAGAAGGCAACGAGATCGTTGGCCTTGCGGCGGCGCAGGACATTCAGGCTCATGCCGAAAAACACTTCGCCAGCAAAGTTGACATAGGCGAAGCGGTTGTCCGGAGCAAGGACGAGAACAGGATGCGGAAGTGCCTGGAGCAGAACGTCCGGCAGCACCGTCAAGGTGTCTTCATGTGGCGGTTTCGTCTTACGCGTCTTCGTGTCTACCGTTTCCAAGCAGCGCACCTTCCCCATAACTGCACAAAAAAATTGCACAGGCACTCTGCGACTATTCGATAGGCATATTACCAGGGATTAAGGCATTGTCACCTGTTTTGTCGCAGCGCAACATACCTCTTTCGTTGGCAGAAACGGGGCCTCCCATGAGCTATGGTAAAGAATGCAGCATGCAACCCCGTAAGGCCAATTTTTGATCATGCCGAACGCAGCCATCATCGTTGCCGCCGGACGCGGCACGCGCGCCAGCGGCGCAGGGGCGGGTCCGAAGCAGTATTTCCTTCTTGCCGGGCGGCCCGTGCTGGCCCGCAGTCTGGCGGCGTTCCTGGAGCATGAGGCCGTTGATCTCGTGCAGCCCGTCATTCACGCGGATGACGGCGCGCTTTACGCGGAAGCCATCGCCGGACTGTCGTCCCCAAAGCTCCTGCCGCCGGTTCATGGTGGCGAGAACCGCCAGCAATCGGTGTGCGCGGGCCTGCGCGCCCTGGCGCCGCGGGGGCCTCGCAACGTGCTCATCCACGATGCCGCCCGCCCGTTCGTCGCCCCCGCCATTATCGGCCGCGTGATCGACGCGCTGTCGCGCCATCGCGCCTGCCTCGCCGCGGTGCCGGTGGCCGACACGCTGAAAGCCGAGGCGGACGGGCTCGTGGCGCGCACCGTGGAGCGCAAAGGTCTGTGGCGCGCGCAGACGCCGCAGGGCTTCGATTTCGCGACGATCCTGGCCGCCCATGGTGCAGCGGAGGAGGGGGGGCGCGCGGATTTCACCGACGATGCGGCGATCGCCGAGTGGCAAGGCGTACCTGTCGCGCTGGTGCAGGGCTCCGAGCGCAACATCAAGCTCACCACGGCGGAGGATTTCGAATTGGCTGAAAGCTTGCTACGCGCCGGCGTGCCGCTTCTGGAGACGCGGACCGGCTCCGGTTTCGACGTCCACGGCTTCGAGCCGGGCGATCATGTGACGCTGTGCGGGGTGCAGGTGCCTCATGACGCGCGGTTGAAGGGCCATTCGGACGCCGATGTCGCCCTCCATGCACTGACGGATGCTCTCCTCGGCGCCATTGGCGCGGGCGACATCGGCCAGCACTTCCCGCCCAGCGACGAACGGTGGAGAAGTGCAGATTCGGCCGTGTTCCTCAGACATGCCGCGTCGCTCGTGACGGAACGGGGTGGGCGTATCGTCAATGCCGACGTCACGATCATCTGCGAGCGCCCGAAAATCGGCCCGCACCGCGAGACCATGCGTGCGCGCATCGCGGAAATCCTCGGGCTGGCCGTCGAGCGCGTCAGCGTCAAGGCCACGACGACCGAGGGTCTCGGTTTCACCGGCCGCCGTGAAGGCATTGCCGCGATGGCGATGGCATCCGTGGAAATTCCACCGCCTCCGGGCGAAGCCTGAGCCATTTCCCCTACGGAAGCCACCGGCTGTAGGCTTTCGCCCCGTGATGCTGTAAAAGCGGAAAGCACACACGAACGGAATCGGCTGGAATAGCGGGACACATCGGAATGCGGCACAAATCTCCGGTCGAATGGCTGAAGAGCGTGCACGCCTTCGAGGCGATGCCGGAGGCCATTCTGCGCCGCCTCTACGCCGAATGCCATCTGCAGACCATGACGCGCGGCGAGGTCCTGTTCAAGGCGGGCGACGATCCGGCGGCGCTCTATATCATCACCTCGGGGCGTTACCGTACCAACCGTGCGAAGGAGCCGGGTAAGCTCGAACTGGGCCCGGGACAGGTGCTGGGCGAAACCGCTTTCCTGACCCGCCAGCCCTATGACGCCACTGTCACTGCCGTGCGCTCGTCGATCGCGCTGAAACTGGAGTGGTCGAGCTTCAAGGCGCTGGCCGAGGGCGCGCCCGAGGTCTGGGAGGCGACCATCCGCGGCTTGCTCAGTGCCGAAAAGCGCCCCCCCGCCACCCCCCGTATGCCCATCGGCCGCGCCCGCTCCCTCGCCATCTGCCAGGCCGGACCCGAGCCAATCCCGCCCGGCTTCATCGACCACCTCTCCCAGGCCATCGAACATCGCGCCGAATGCCAGTTCCTGTCCTCCGAGGGCCTGGGCCAGGATCTGCCCGGCGGCATCGCGCTAGACGACCCACAGGTGGTGCACTGGCTGAAAGAGCAGGAGGCGCGTTTCGACGTCATCGTGCTGATTGCCGACCAGGAGCCAACACCCTGGACGGAAAAGGCGCTCATCGAGGCCGATGAGATCTGCCTGATCGGCACCCACGACGGCGGACGGCTCGGGGCACCGGTCCCGCTTGGGCCGGTGGAGGAACTCGCTTTCGAAATCCGGGGGGCGGACGCCTGCCGCCTTGCCCTCTTCCACGATCAGCGGCGCGAGACACAGATCGCCGGCACGCGGCGCTGGCTCGAATGCCGGCCCGTTCGCTCGCATCATCATTTGCGTGCCAGCCACCCCGGCGACTACGACCGGCTGGCGCGTTTCCTCCTCGGCCATTCCACGGGCTATTTCGCCACCGCGCCCGGCGTGTTCGGCGCGGCGACGCTCGGCATTTTCAAGGCGGTGCAGGCATCAGGCTTCGAACCGGACTGCTATGCTGGCACGGGCGCGGGCGCCGCGATGGCCGCCTGCCTCGCGCTTGGCATGGACCCGGACGACATCGACCAACTCGTCACCGAAATCATGGTTGGCGGCCGCGCGCTCCGGCGGCGGAGCCGGCCGCTCTTCGGCCTTTACGACCAGCGCGCTTTCGACCGGCTCATTCTCCGGTATTTTCCGGATACGGATCTCGCCGATCTGCCGGTCCCGTTCTATGCCGCGTCGGCCAATCTCTCGACCGGTGGCCAGCATGTGCACCGGGGCGGCAATCTGCAGGTCGTCGTGCGCGCCAACTGGCCGTTTCCGGGACTTCTGCCGCCCTTCATCGATGAGGAAGGCCAGATGCTGACCGATGGCAGCATCCTGACCCCTCTGCCCCTGGAGCCGATGCACCGCCTCAACGGCGGGCCGAATGTGATCGCGCGCGCCGCCCTGCCACCATTCGGCAAGTCACCGGTGCGCTACGGAGATCTCCCCGCGTGGCAGCGTCAGGCCCGGAGCTGGCTGCCCCGGCGGCGCAGTGCGGGGATGCTGCCGGTGCTGCCATCTTTCGAGAAGCTGCTCGTCATGGCGACGCAAGGCACGGCCAATGCGGACAACGGTTCGCTCGGCACCATGGACATGGTGCTGGCCGCGCCGATCCCGCCGAATATGGACGTTCTCGCCTGGAAACATCACGGCAGACTCAAGGACATGAGCTACCAGTGGGCGCTCCAGGAACTTGAGAGGCGCGCCAGCACGGGCGATCTGCCCCTCGCCGCGGCTGCCGTGCGCGCAGCGTAGGGCGCAGCCTGTCAATCCGCACACAGAGATACCCCGCGATCGGCGTCCTGGAAACCTGCAATGAGAGCGTGGAGACGGGTCACGTCGCAAGTGTTGATGCCACCGCCGGCTGCCGCGCAAGAAACATTGCCATAATCATGGAGATTCAAATCCGCGTGCCGCGTGCATCCGACAGCGCCGCAGCCAGCGCAGCGGCAAATCCGCGCCGTTCCTCGTTGGACAGAAAATGCGCGAAGGTCAGAACCCGGCCATGCGACCTGAGCTGCAGGCGGCTCGCGCCGGAACCGCCATCCTCGAATTCCAGCTGCACCCAATAGGGATTGAATATCCAGCGGCGCGCCTCGCCCGACGGGGAGACCCGCGTCAACCGTAGTTCACCGTTGTTCAATTCCACCATTTCGTACATGCGTCCGACGCGCAGGCTGGCCCGCAACGCCGCGGCGATCAGTGCCATGTCCAGCACGAGAAGGACCGCCAGCGGCCATGCGCCGAAGGGATGGAGAACCGCGCCTGTCACAAGGCTGATGCCGCCGATGATTGCGGCAATCGTGACAAATCCCTTGCGCAACGCCGTGCGATGGGGCAGCAAGACGGCACGGAAATGCGCCTCCGTGGCGCTGGCAGCGTTTGAAGCATCCATGGCTACCGACACTAGCAGACAGCGGGCGCAGACGAAATCCACCCAGTTGCGCACAAAGACCGGAAAGGCTCCCGAGCCAGCTCCGAAGAAGGCCGCCACGCTGCCGGGTGCCAGGATCGCGGCCATCTTCACGCGCTTCGAGAAAGCGAATCCCGCTCCGCGCAGCGATCTTGAATACACCAATGCCTACACGCTGCTCATTGCCGTTGTCTTATCGGCGCAGACGACGGATGCCGGGGTGAACAAGGCGACGCGGCCGCTGTTCAGGCAAGTGGACACGCCGGAGAAGATGGTGGCCCTGGGCGAGAAAAAGCTCGTCGAGGCCATCAAGACCATCGGTCTTTTCCGCAACAAGGCGAAAAACGTCATCGCGCTGTCGCGTCAACTCGTCGAGATGCATGGCGGCAAGGTGCCGGACAGCCGCGAGGCGCTGGAAGCCCTGCCCGGCGTCGGCCGCAAGACGGCGAACGTCGTGCTGAACATCGCGTTCGGCCAGCCGGTGATCGCCGTGGATACGCACATTCTCCGCGTTGCCAACCGGACGGGGCTGGCACCGGGCAAGACGCCGCTGGAGGTCGAGCAGGGGCTGGAGCGCATCGTGCCGGGGAAGTTCCTGCTGCATGCGCATCACTGGCTGATTCTTCACGGCCGTTATGTCTGCAAGGCGAAAAAGCCGGAATGCCCGCGCTGCATCATCGCCGATCTGTGCCCCTACGAGCCGAAAACCGTCTAGCTCGCCAGGGTATCTGACACCATCAAACCAAGAGGTCGCTTCATGGCTCAGCCGCATCATGACGTAGTAGGCATCGGTAGTGCGATTGTTGACATTATAGCGCGCTGCGACGACGCCTTCATCGCCGCACAAGGTCTGCAGAAGGGCACGATGCGCCTGATCGACGCCAGCGAGGTCGAACGCCTTTACGCGCTGATGGGACCGGCGGTCGAGGTCAGCGGCGGGACCGTGCCGAACACCTGTACCGGGCTCGCCTCGTTCGGGGGCAAGGCGGCGTTCATCGGCAAGATCGCCGAGGACCAGTTCGGCCACGTCTTCGGCCACGACCTGCGCGCCATCGGCGTCACCTTTCAGACGCAGCCCGTGAAGGACAGCGCCCCGACCGCGCGCTGCCTGATCCTGGTCACGCCCGACGGCGAGCGCACCATGAACACCTATCTCGGCGCCGCGGCCGAGTTGAGCACGGCGGAACTCGACGCCGGACTGATTCGCGACTCGAAAGTGCTCTATCTGGAGGGCTATTCCTTCGACGGCCCGAAGGCCAAGGAGGCGTTCTACGAAGCCGCGCTCATCGCCCGCACCAATGGCACCACTGTCGCGCTCACGCTGTCCGACCCGTTCTGCGTCGAGCGCCATCGTCAGGCGTTCCACGACTTCATCAAGGCGGGCGTCGATCTCCTGTTCGCGAACAAGCGCGAGATCATGTCGCTGTATCAGACAGAGACGCTGGAGGAAGCATGCGCGCGCCTGCGTCAGGACTGTAAGCTGTCCGCCGTGACCCGCAGCGCGAAGGGTTCGCTGATCATTGCGCCGGAGGAGACGATCGAGATAGCCGCTGAGCCGGTGACACATGTTGTGGATACAACCGGCGCCGGGGATCTCTATTCGGCGGGTTTCCTGTTCGGCCTTGCGCGCGGCATGGAACTGCCCACCTGCGGGCGCCTGGCGAGCATCGCGGCGGCAGAGGTGATCTCCCATATCGGCCCACGGCCGGAAGTTTCGCTTGCCGATCTGGCGCGCGAGAAGAGGATCCTGTAGCGGATAGCGGGACCGGCGACGAAAGAGCGCGCTGGCCATTCGTGCACCAGAACGGTATTCCTGAAGCAATTCGCAGATGATCCGCGTAGCTGTGTGGCGGGGTCCGCTTCGCTGCACCAGCACGCCCTTTAAGGGACCGCCCATGTTTCCCAAGCCCAGAACCGACCTCCGCCCCAACACCGCTGATTTCGAGCGCCTGCCTTTCGTCAAGCCGACAGGCTTCCGCGAATATGACGCGCGCTGGCTCTTTCCGCAGGAAATCAACCTCATGGGGCTGCACGGCATCGGGCTGGGGCTGGCGACGCTTCTGCGGCGCCGCGGCGTGCCGGTGCGCATCGTGACCGGACACGACTACCGCTCCTATTCCAGCTCGATCAAGGAAGCCCTGATGGCCGGCATGCTGGCGGGCGGCGCCGAAGTGTTCGATATCGGGCTGGCTTTGTCGCCCATGGCCTATTTCGCGCAGTTCGAGTTGCAGGTGGAAGGCGTCGCGATGGTCACGGCGAGTCACAATGACAATGGCTGGACGGGCATCAAGATGGGCATGAGCCGCCCCCTCACCTTCGGTCCGGAGGATATGACGGAGCTGAAGGAAATCGTGCTTGGCGGGGGATATGAGCTGAAGGGCGGCGGGCAGTATCATTTCGTCAGCGATCTTGCCGGACGCTACATGGCCGATCTCACCAAGCGGCCGAAACTCAACCGGCGCATCAAGGCCGTGGTTGCCTGTGGCAACGGCACGGCGGGGGCCTTCGCGCCGCAGGTGCTGGAGGCGGTGGGCTGCGAGGTGATCCCGCTCCACTGCGAACTCGATCACAGTTTCCCCAACTACAACCCCAACCCCGAAGCGCTGGCCATGCTACATGACCTGTGCGACGCGGTGAAAAAGCACGGCGCTGATGTCGGCCTCGCATTCGACGGCGACGGTGACCGTTGCGGTGTCGTGGACAATGAGGGCTGCGAGATTTTCGCCGACCGCGTCGGGGTGATGCTCGCACGCGATATCTCCGCGCGGCGGCCGGGAGCGAAATTCGTCGTCGATGTGAAATCGACGGGCCTGTTCCTCACCGATCCCGTCCTCATCGCCAACGGAGCCACGACCACCTATTGGAAGACCGGCCATTCCTACATCAAGCGTTTCAGCCACGAGACCGGCGCGGCGGTCGGCTTCGAGAAATCCGGACATTTCTTCTTCAATCCGCCCCTTGGCCGCGGCTATGACGACGGCCTCGTGGCGGCTTTTGCCGTGCTCGACATGCTCGACCACAATCCGGGGAAGACGATGGCCGAGTTGGAGCGCGACCTGCCCAAGACGTGGCAGTCGCCGACCATGTCGCCGCATTGCGGGGACGAGGTGAAATATGGCGTGGTCGACCGCGTGATCGAGCATTTCAAGGCGCATGCGGCCAATGGCGGCAAGCTCGCGGGACAGGCGATCCGCGATCTGATCACGGTGAACGGTATCCGCATCGTCCTGGAGGACGGGACGTGGGGACTGGTGCGGGCGTCGTCCAACAAGCCCGAACTGGTGGTCGTGGTGGAAAGCCCGACTTCGGAGGCCAATATGCGCGCGATTTTCGCCGACATCGACGCGCATCTGCAAACCTATCCCGAGATCGGTGAGTACAATCAGAAGATTTGAGGTGTGGGGCCGAGACGGGGGAGCGCTTGCGGAATTGGGAGTACCTGCGGACCGACGAAGAATTTGCGCAGGTCCGGCTCCTTGAAGGGCTAGGGCTGTTCAACGCTCTCAACTCAACTTGAACTGAAGCAGCCCCTCGACGCCGCTGAGGGCTGCCCGGTACCGGTCTTGTACGAACGATCCGGCCGCGTTGATACGGAGGATATTGAAGGCGAAGCTGCGCAGGCGGGCGAATATGCCGGGATTGGCGCGGATGCGGGAGGCGTCCTCGTCGAAGGCTACATCGCGGGGATAATGGCTGCGGTTTTCGATGTCCCGGTGGCTGCGGATGGCCTCGGCCAGGACGCTCGCTGGAGCGGGCTTTGAAGAGGGGTAAAAAGCGACGTTGGACGTCGTGTCCCATAGGCCGGTCTTGGAATTGCGCTTGTGCGTGGTGCGGGTGACCTGGATGATGGATGCGACGAGGTCTTTCCATTCGGTTCCGGCAACGGCATTGCGCGCATCGAAAACGGCGACCGTGCGGGTCTCGCTGCGATTGTGTCCGTGGTCTGTGGACTTTGTGGCATCAAGAGGCTGTTCCGTGGCGGCGATGCCTTGCGCCGTTTCATGCAAGGCAGGCTGGTTGTCCTTGATTTGAACGATCAGATGGGCGCCCGCTTCCTTGGCGGCTTGGAGAGTTTTTTGCCTGCCTAGCAAAATCTGTGGGTGATTTCCGGTTCTGGAAGACCGCCCAATGAGTGATAGAGAGCCATGTCTATGGTTTTAAACTGGCGGAACCCATAGGATTTTCTTATGGTGAGTTTTGCCTTGTTGTTCAAACCTTCGACGATGCCGGAGGAAAACACGCCTTTGGCCTTGAACCAGTTGAGGATGAGGGGCTTGTGGCGGCGGATGGTGCGGGCTTCGCGTTTCAAGGGGCTTCTTTTGAATCCTGTATGGACGCTCGGCGCCCGCCCAACTCCCTACGGCGTCAGTATCATCCCTTTGTTCGACCGCAGACCATCCCTTCGCCCCGACCTGCGCATCCGTTGAGCCGTCGGCGGAGCGGCGGTCAAGGATGGGCGCTCCTTCAGCGGCCACCCGCAGGGCTCGTTCTTGACGGCCGCGAGCACGGCGGCATCATGTGGCGCGTCGGGGCCAAGGGGCTCCCCAGCAGGGAAACGCGCTATGAGCAATGAGCTTTTTGCATCGGCCTTGGGCCTTGTTGATCCTTGGTATGTCAAGGCTGTGCAGTTCGATGTCGAAAAGCGCATGCTGACCATCAGTATAGACTTCACGAAAGGAAGCCGCTTTCCTCACAAGGGCGCCGAAGGTCTGCACAAGGTCCACGACACCGAACTCAAGCGCTACCGGCATCTGAACTTCTTCCAGCACGAGTGCTATCTCGAAGTCCGGACGCCGAGGGTGAAGCTCCCCGATGGCAGGGTGGCCACGATCATACCCGACTGGGCCGGCAAACTGTCCGGGTTCACCTTGCTTTTCGAAGCCCTCGTCTTG
>JBNKIW010000047.1:0-18575 GCA_050290865.1 Rhodomicrobiaceae bacterium
CTGGCCTTTGATGGCAGTTGCCGTTCCGGTTGCGCCGGGGGGCCGCGGGCAGATTCCGTCGAGGACTTACCCGGGGTGCAATTGCGGGTTGTGCCACGGGAGACTTCGGTGTGCAACAAGTCGAGAGGCTGTTTATTGGGGATCAACTGCCGCAATCTCTGGGCAGCGTGAGCGTCGCCTTTTGGAGCATCGCCTCGGTAGGTGGGGCGCCTGTAGGTCGAAATTGCCCGAGGCGATGCCGCCCGCGTCCACCTTATCGTTGTTGAAATCCTCGCGTTTCGGGTCCCTCGTCTCGCCGCCGACCGGTCGGCAGGCTGCATTGAGCCCGACACGTCGATCAGGAAGAGGAGATTGGCGCGCGGGTGGCATTGGGTGTATTCTGACGATGCGCGGCGGTTTGTGTCCGGCGCGGATATTTTTCGGGAATTTGCTTTGAGGGGTTGGGGCGATGCGGCGATTGGCGGCCTGGGGGATATTGGCGGTAGCGGTGCTGGCAGCGGGGGCGATGGCGGCGCGGGCGGGGGAGGCGGTAGGACAGCCGAAACTCATGCTCGACACCGGCGGGCACATGGCGATGATCAGGGACATCGCCTTCACGCCGGACGGGCGGCAGATCGTTTCGGCGTCGGACGACAAGGTCATCCGGGTGTGGGATGTGGCGACGGGGAAGACCTTGCGCACCATCCGCGGCGAGGCGGCGCCGGGGCATGCGGGCAAGGTCTACGCCATGGCGCTGTCGCCGGATGGCAAATGGCTGGCGGCGGGGGGTGTTATGGACCACGTAGAGCGAGAGATCGGCGCCATCCGCCTCTATGACTTCGCCTCCGGCCGCCTGGTGGCGCTGTTGAAGGGGCATGGAAACGTCGTCTTCGGCCTCGCCTTTTCACCCGATGGCCGCCATTTGATTTCGGGGAGCGGTGGCGGCGACTTCACCGCCATCATCTGGGATGTCGAAACGAAGCGCTTGAAACACCGCCTCAAGGGCCATCGCGACGATACCTACGCGGTGGGCTTCACTGCCGATGGCGCGCGTGCGGTGACCGGCTCTTATGACCATGATTTGCGGCTGTGGTCGGTGGCGAGTGGGGAGGTGCTAACCACCATGACCGGCCATGGCGATAAGGTGGGCAGCCTTGCCGTGGCGCCGGACGGCCGCATCGCCTCGGGGGATTGGTCGGGCGAAATCCGGCTGTGGGACGGGCGGACGGGCCGGTTCCTCAAGACGCTCGCCCGGCAGAAGACCGATATCGGCAACCTTAGTTTCAGCCCGGATGGGAAGTGGCTGCTGTCAACTTGCGGCGGGGGCGATATCTCTTGCGCGACCCAACCAGCATATGTGTGGGACACCGCCAGCGGCCTCGCGGCCGTCACCTATCGCGGTCATGACAATGCCGTCATCGCCACCGCCATCAGCCCCGATGGACGCTGGGCGGCGACCGGCGGGGGCGCCAATCAGGAACTTCACATCTGGGATGTGCAGACCGGCGAGCGCCGCAAGGGACCGGATGGCCAGCCTTTGACGCTCGGCGGCAGCGGGCGGCCGGTCTGGGCCGTGGGCGTCTCCGCCGATGGGCGGCGGATCGGGTGGGGGCATTTATGGAAGCAGTCCAGCCCAACGGATCGCGGCCCACTCGAATATGCCCTGACGCTGCCCGCGGGCGATGCGCCGCTCACCGGGCCGGTAGCTGCTGGTGATGGCGCCTTTCTCCGCGCCAGGGCGGAACTGAATGACTGGTCGCTCGCGCACCGCAAGGGCGGGCATTATGGCTATGACGCCATCCTCGACATCAAACAGAGCGGGCGGCTGGTGGCCACCATCGAGCGCGGCCCCACCGATGGCTATGCCCACCGCGCCTACACCTTCACCCCCGACGGCGAGACCGTCATCTCCGGCGCGAGCAATGGCGTGCTCACCGCCTACGATCGCGCTGGCAACAAACTCGGCGATTTCATCGGCCATGAGGGCGATGTCTGGGCCGTCGCGCCCTCGCCCGATGGCCGGTACCTCGTCTCCGGCGCCGACGACCAGACGCTACGGCTGTGGAACCTGAAGACCGGCGAGCTGCTCGTCACCCTGTTCCGCGGGCGCGACGGCGAATGGGTGATGTGGACGCCGCAAGGCTATTACGCCGCCTCCGCGGGGGGCGAGAAACTCATCGGCTGGCACGTCAATCGCGGCCCGGATAAGGCTGCCGATTATTTCCCGGCCGGCCAGTTCCGCGGCCAGTACTACCGCCCGGATATCGTCGCCCTGACGGCGCAACTTGGCAACGAAACGCGCGCCATCGTCCGCGCCAATGAGGAGGCCGGGCGCCGCCAGGCAGACGCTATCAAGGACCAGCTCCCGCCGGTGGTCACCATCACTGCACCTGCGAACGACAGCACCTTCTCGGGCGACAGCATCACTGTCCGTTATGAGGTTCGCTCACCCTCCGATCTGCCCGTCACCCGCGTGCGCGCGCTGATCGACGGCCGGCCGGTGCCTGGCGCCGAAACCAAGGGCTTCGTGCCCGTGCGCGCCGACGCCGAGACCTCGGGCAAGCTCGACGTGACCGTGCCAAGCCGCGACGTCACCCTGTCGCTCATCGCCGAGACCGGCCGTGCAACGAGCGTGCCCGCCGCCATCCGGCTGACCTGGAAGGGCGCCGCTCCAATGACAGGCGACGATCTGCGCAAGCCGGTGCTCTACGCCCTTGTCGCCGGCGTGAGCAGCTTCAAGGACGGTCGTATCAGCCCCCTCGCCTGGGCTGACGTCGACGCCCGGGATTTCGCCAAAGCCTTGGAGCCTCAAAAAGGCGGCCTTTATCGCGATGTGCAGATCAAGCTGCTGGTCGAGGCGGAAGCCACACGCGGCGCCATCGTCGATGGCTTCGAATGGCTGAAGCGCAGTGTCTCGCAGGGCGATGTCGGCGTCGTCTTCCTCTCCGGCCACGGTGCTACAGACGCCAGCAACAACTATTATTACGTGCCGCACGACGCTGAGCTCGACGCCGATGCCGGGCTGTTTCTGCCCAAACGCTCCACCGCCATCCCGGACTCGGAAATCCTGCACACGCTGAAATCGCTGCGCGGCCACGCGCTGTTCTTCTTCGACACCTGCCATGCGGGCCGCGCCTCGGGTGTGCGGCTGAAGGGGCAGGTGGACCTGCGCCCCTTCGTCAACGAGCTGCGCTCGGCGCAGAACGGCGTCATCGTGCTGGCGAGTTCGGACGGCAGCGAGCTGAGCCAGGAACGCAGCGATTGGAAAAACGGGGCGTTCACCTATGCGCTGAAGGAGGGGCTGGCGGGCAAGGCTGACGTCGTGGGGGGCGGCGATGGCATCGTCACGGTGGACGAGCTGGGATTGTACGTGAAGGAGCGGGTGAAGGCTTTGACCAGCGGCCAGCAGCATCCGGTGGAGACACGCCCGCAGGAGACACGCAACATTCCGTTTGCGAAGGTGCTGCGCTGATGGCGCCTGCGAGAGGGCGTGCCGCGCAGCCGCGCAGAACACGCAGCAGGAGGCCCACCCGAATACGACGCTGAGGGATGGTAATCCCCGGAAAACCCGCTGGATAGCCAGCGTCTGGCGCGTGAGCGGGAAGGGGCCGGTTCCCCGATTTGTAAAGCGCAGGAACAGGTGCCGAACTATACCAGGAATATTAATGATGTAATGCGCAACGTTGGAGCGCCTGCGAGCCGCCCCCGCCGGTCCAGCACGGATATCAAGAGTGTTGGACACGGAGCGGGGCAAAAACGTCGGGCTTCGCCACGGGCAGACGGCATATGGAGGGCGAAATGCCCATAGAATACATCGGTCTCATCATCTGGTTGGGCTTTCTGGCCTTCTCCTGGTTCTATGTGCAAAAGGTCAAGCGTCCGGAGGCAAAGCCGCTTGCTGCCTGGCTCATATTTGTCACCACCCTGTCGGCGGCGGTGATCCTGATTTTCGTAAGTCTCAGCTACCTGGCGGCCAGTGTCGGGCTGCTGCCGTTCATCGATCGGCCTCTGGGAGCGGCGCTGCTCTTGGTCAGCGTGTTCGTGCCGGCTTTTCTATTGGCGCACTGGATGATGAGAAGGCGCCCGTCGCCGGCACCCCCGGTCGATTAGGCAGGGGGACATTCATTGCAGGTCGTGCTCAGGGAACCTTTTCGAATGACTGTTGTCGAGGGAGAAGCGACCACTACTTGAGCTTCAAGCGAGCGTCCCCTTTTGGAGCTTTTCCGCAGTTGGCCTAGTGACCGTGAACTGCGCATCCTGACCCGCTGCGGACCTTTATACTGGTCAGTTTGATAGATCGGCGGCGATGTTCTGTCACCATCAGCGCTTCCACCCAAGCCGCCTCCGATGCGGGGTGGGCTGCCGCCGCTGGTCAGTGGGGCTCAGGAACCAGCGCATTCAGGATCGCCGGGTAGTCGAAATCTTCTGCAAGGCGGGACAGCGCATTTCCGAGTTCCGCGTCGGCTTCGCTGATGCGCCGGATGATGGCCGTTATGCGTTCGCTGTCCAGGCTTTCCAGGGCATCCTTGAGTTCACTGCGCGTTGCGACGCTCAACACGGCCAGCATCGCGGGCCTCAAAACGGCGGGGGTGGCGCTCGCTGCGGGCTCCGAACGATAGACGTATTTCATGCCCAATTGCCGCGCCAGACAGTCACAAATCTCAGAAAACCTGTAGGGTTTGCCAACAAAGTCATCTATGCCGGCATCTCGCATTTCCCGTTGCTGCCCGTGGGGAGCCACAGCAACCATCTTCACGGCCCGGCCGCCTGGCAACTGCCGAATGCACCGGGCGGCCTGCTGACAATCCATGAGCTGCATCGGCCCATCCATCCAAATGAGATGCGGGTGCCAGTCCTGAAAAATGCTCACGCAACTGTCGCTGTTCGCAGCAGCCTTCACATCAAGGCCGATCTTGCTCATCAGTGCACTGAGCAGCAACTGGCTCTCATGCTGATCGCTGGCGATCAGTATTCGGTAGCTGGGCTCGCCGGACGCAAGTCCCATCACCTCTCCGGCCTGATCCTCACCTTTCAGGCCGCCGGTTCCAGCTTCAGCAACAGCCTCTACTGGCAGTTCGATGCGGAAGATGGCCCCCTTGCCCCCTGCGCTTTCGACGCTGAGTGTGCCGCCCATCAACTGCACGTACTGGCGCGCGATGGCCAGACCCAGCCCGCTACCCCTCTGCGTGCCGGCTTTCGCCAACTGGACGAAGGGCTGGAACAGGCGCTTCTGCTCCTCTGGCGTGATGCCGGGACCGGTATCCTCGACCTCTACCACCAGATGATCCGGGGCGTCAGGCCTTGCGCCCACGCAGATGACAACTCCGCCTTCGCTGGTGAATTTCACCGCATTGTCAACGAGCTTGGCCAGCACCTGGCGCAGGCGTGCCGCATCCCCCTTGATGCAGCGGGGAAATGCCGAGACCTCTTCAAGCTCCAGCCGCAAGCCCTTCCTCCCGGCACGGAGCCCCATCATGCTTGCAACCTCGCCCACCAGGCTGCCGAAGTCGAGTGGAGCACGTTCTAGTTGCACGCCCCCCGCTTCGATCTTGGCCATTTCCAGGACGTCGTTGATCATGTTCAGCAAATGTTCGCCATTGCGGCTGACGATGTCGAGGTTCTCCCGCTGGCTCTCCGAGAGGTTCGGGTCATCTCGCACCATGCTGGAGAAGCCGAGAATGGCATGCAACGGGGTGCGCAACTGGTGGCTCATGTTCGTCAGGAAAGCGGTCTTGGCTATGCTCGCCGCTTCTGCCGCGTCGCGTTCCAGGCGCAGTTCCGCTGTGCGTTGCTGAACCGTTTCCTCCAGTTCGTTCCGGTAGCGCCAGAGATCTTCTTCTACGGCGCGGCGTTTGGTGATGTCGGTGATCGCGGCAACGTAATTCGTGACGGTACCGTCCGAATCTTTAACGGCGGAGATAGCGAGACGCACTGGAAAGGCTTCGCCATTCTTGCGGTTAATGTTGATTTCGCCTTCCCATGCGCCGGTGTTTCTGATGCTCCCGGCCATCGCGGCACAAGCAGAATCTGCGCTGTGACGGTCAGATTGGAGAAAGTGGGCGGGTCTGCCACGAACTTCCTCTGCGCTATACCCGGTCATGCTGACGAAGGCTTGGTTGGCCTTCAGGATCACCCCCTTGGCGTCGGTGACCAGCAAGCCTTCCAGAGACTGGAAAGCCGTGGCGGCGATGCGCAACTCGGCTTCCGTCTGCTTCAGTTTGGTGACATCGGCCAGCGCAACACGCAGCACGGGGGGCGCATCCAAAGCGTCCCGGCGCAAGCAGTCGAGGTGGGCAAAAAACGTGGAGCCGCCGGCGGCCGTCATCTCCAGATCGCAGCCGTGTTTCTCAGCTTCGCCATGTTCCATCATGTTCGAAAACAGGCGGTGCCAGCGGTCTTTGTCTTGATCGGAAACAAACGCCGAAAAACGGCGGTTTATCAATTTGCTGCGGTCGACACCAAGCAGTGCAGCGGCGCCCAGATTGATTTCGGCAATCTCACCTTCGCGGTTGACTGTGATGTAGCCGAGGGGGGCAAATTCATAGAGATCAACATACCGGTCGCGCATCTCCTCCATCAGTACGTGAGCCTGGCGCAACTCCTCGTTCTGCATTTCCAATTCGATCTGGTGCACCTGAAGTTCGTGCACAAGTTCCCCGGCCGGGCGGTCCGTGGTGTCCGCCTTCGGCTTCTGCTGAAGCTGCTTCTCCGCTTTGGCACGAAGCGAGCCGTCATCCATTCATGCAGCCTCCTCCAGCGCCAGCAAAATCAATGGCGGTTCATCGTCCCTGCCGGAAATACGGCGGGCATTCAGCAAAATCTTACGCTGACCGATGACGGGAAACACATGTTCCACCTCATATTTCTCGACGGTCTGGCCGTGCGGCAGTATCTCCTCCAGAAGCTTGCGCAAAGCTGGAATATCCCATTGACGGTTGCCGAGATCGTAAATCTTGCGGCCAACAGTGTCTGCGGCAGTCACCTGAAAGTGGTGGTAAAAGGCGCGATTCGCAGAGACAACCTGTAAGTCACCATCCAGTACCAATAGCGGTTCGCGTATCGTGTCCACGATGCCTTCGGCCAAATCCCGCGCTCGCCGGACCGCGGCTTCGGCGCGCACGCGGTGGCCAATATCGGTGAAGGTGAGCACAACGCCTTCAATGACGTTATCCAAGGTGCGGTAGGGCTGAATGCGGACCAGATACCAGGCTCCGTCGCGGGTGCGCACCTCGTGCTCAAAAGGCACCAGCGTTTCGAGGACGGCCTGCGCCTTGAGCAGTAATTCCTCCCCTTCGAGATCGGATTTGATGTCGGCCAAACGACGGCCCACATCGGATGGCACCAGCCGGTAGATCTTGGCCGCCTCACGCGTGAAGCGCCGGATAATCATGTGCTCATCAAGGAAGATGGTGCCGGTATTGGTGTTATCGATGAAGTTTTTCATGTCATTCTGAACGCTGACCAGCTCATCGATCTTGGCCTGCAATTCCGCGTTCACCGTAATCAGTTCTTCATTGACTGACTGCAGTTCCTCCTTGGAGGTTTCCAGTTCTTCGTTGGTGGACTGGAGTTCCTCGTTTGTGGATTGCAACTCCTCATTGGTGGATTTCAGCTCTTCGTTGGCCGCCTGTTGCTGCCCGATGGTGGTCTGCAGGTTTTCCCTGGTGTAAGCCAGTTCGCGCTCCAGTTCCTCGATGCGCCCCAGTTCGGAGGGCTTGGCGGCACCCTTGCGCTTTGGCTTGGCCGAAGGTTTCGCGATGTCCTGAAAGCTGATCAGCAACAGGTTCTCTCCGCCTTCCTGTTCCGGTAACGGCCGCACGCTCAGGCTAACCGCCGTGAAGCCGCCATTGGTCTTGACCTGGACTTCCCGGTTCAAAGTCGGCGCGCCCTGACTGGCCGCGGCGTGGATCGCGGTGTGCAGTTTCAATTCCAGCCCCTCGCGCGCCATTTCGATGACGTTGAGGCTGGCGTGGCCGGGCGCCGGGCGCAGGTATTTGCCGGTATCTCCATGCACGTAGAGGATATCGCCCTTGAGGTTGGTGACCACCGAGGGGGGGGAAAAACACTGCACCAGCACGCGGCGGGTCAGTTCGGAGAAGTTGGTTTCCTTGGTTCTTTTCTGCATTTCCTCGGACGCGCTGGCATCGCTTTCCGCAGTCCAAATCAATGGGCTGGACATCATCGCGCGGGTCGCTGTGGTGGAGGGCGTGGCGCGGTAGAACTTCCATTTGCGGCTGACGGGGGAGAACAGTTCCGTATGATTGCCGATGCTCTCGGATGGCGACAGGAACAACACGCCGCCCGGCTTGAGCGCGTAGTGAAATGCCGGGATCAGCCGGTTCTGCAGTTCCGGTTCGAGATAGATCAGCAGGTTGCGGCAACTGAGCAGATCGAGCTTGGTGAAGGGCGGGTCTTTGATGACGTTCTGGATGGCGAACACCACCATTTCGCGGATGCCTTTCTTCACCCGGTAGCCTGCGTCTTCCTTGGTGAAGAAACGGCGCAGGCGCTCGGGCGCCAGATCGGAGGCGATGTTAGGCGGATAGAGACCGGCGCGGGCGATCGCAATGGCGTCATCGTCGATGTCGGTACTGTAAATCTGCACTTTGAACTCGCGGTGATTTTCATCCATCCACTCGCGCAGCAAAATGGCAATGGAGTAAGCTTCTTCACCTGTGGCGCAGCCCGCCACCCAGACGCGGAACGCATAGGACTCGGGCTTGTCCTTGCACAGTTGCGGCAGGATGTCCTTTTGCAGAACGGAGAAGGCTTCCGCGTCACGGAAGAAGCTGGTCACGTTAATCAGCAACTCCTTGAACAGCATGTGTGCTTCGGCCGGGTTTTCCTTGATGTAGCGGGCATAGACTTCGATATCCTCGATGCCGTGTTCCGCCATGCGCCTTTCGATGCGGCGTGTGATGGTGCTTTTCTTATACTGGGCGAAATCCAGGCCGGTGGCTGCACGCACCTGCATCAGAATACGTGTTACGCCGCTGGCAGTCGTTGCCGGCGGGGGAATGTCCCCGGTGAGCCCCTTCACGCGTGCGCCGGCAATCAGCACACCGGGCATTTTTTCGACTGGCAGGATGTGGGTGGCATAACCGGCATTGATGGCACTGGACGGCATGCCGTCATATTTCGCCGAAGACGGCTCCTGTACCAGGGAAATGCCCCCCGCCCCCAGGATGGCGCGCAAGCCAAATGTGCCGTCGGTGCCTGTTCCGGAAAAGATGATGCCGATGGCATTTTCGCCCTGATCCTCGGCCAGCGAGCGTAGAAACGCGTCGATCGGCAGATGCAGCCCGCGCGGCGCGGGCGGAACGCTCAGTTGCAACTTGCCGTGAAAAATCGCCATATCGCGGTTGGGAGGGACGATGTAGACGCTGTTGGCGGACACCGGCATCTGATCTTGCGCTTCGATCACCGGCATAGTCGTGGTGCGTTGCAGGATTTCAGCAAGCAGGCTGACATGGTTGGGGGCAAGGTGCGGTATCAGTACGAAAGCGATGCCGCTATCCGTTGGCGTCTGACGGAAGAATTGCTCGAAGGCTTCCAGCCCACCGGCGGAAGCGCCGATACCGGCAATGCGGACAGCAGTCGCGGCGTTTCCCTGTTCCTCAGGTGCTTCGGGCGGGGCCGTGGATGTGGTGAGGCTCTTTGCCGCCTTCTTGGCTACCTTCTTGGCTACCATGGGGTTCCCTTTAGAATTCGTCATGATTGCTGCGGCGAATCAGCGGAGAAATTCGCTCAACGCGAATAATGGACTTGGGCGCTGACCGCCATTCGATAAGCAACTGTGAGCTTTTCAGTTTGGGACGCTGGCGGATCGAATGAAGCGAGCATATCATCGTTTACAGTGAGCGTGGCGGCCAGTCACGGGTTGTAGCAAATCCCTTAGACTATAAACTTGTGACGCTCCGGCACCTTACGCCATGACGCCTGCTTGAACGCTACACCCCGCTGGGTGAAATTTCGCGTTTCCGGCCGGGAAGCAGCGGGCGCAGGAAGGCCAGTAAAATGACAGGGCAACGTCCGCGACGAACTGACTTGGATCGGCCGCAACGGAACAAGCGTCTGCCCAGCTTGGCCGAGTTGGTCCAGCGGTCGCTGCTGGATGCCCATGCGCCAGCCTCGGTGCTGATCGACAGCAGGCACGAAGGGCTCTATTACTTTGGCGCCACGGACCGCTATCTGCAAGTTGCTCCTGGCGAAGCCAGCCGTGACATTCTCGCCATGGCGCGTGAAGGCGTGCGAGCCAGACTTCGGGCGGCGATCCTGCGCTCAGCCGAGGAAAACGCACGCGTGATCGTCACAGGAGGGCATGTGAAGCGCGCCGGCGGTCCCGCCGGAGTAAGCGTCGCGGTGATGCCGGTGCCGGATGCAAGCGAGGCCCTGTTCCTTATCAGCTTCATCGACGAACCCGGCTGTGGCGCCCCGCCTGGCGTCGCGGCTGAAGCGGCGGCGTGCGACCCGCGAATCGCCCGGCTGGAGCAGGAACTCGACGCCACGCGCGCGCAGCTTTGCGATGCCCGCCGCAACCTCGATATCGCCAACGAGGAGCACAGGGCCGTCTACGAAGAAGCCATGACGGTGAATGAAGAGTTCCAGTCGACCAACGAGGAACTGGAAAACTCGAAAGGTGAATTGCAGTCGCTCAACGCGGCATTGACCGCGCTCAACGGCCAGCTCCAGGAGACGGTCAAGCAACTGCGCGCCACATCCAGCGACCTGCAAAACATCCTCAACAGTTCCGATGTGGCCCCCCTCTTCCTGGACAACGCCTTTAACATCCGCTTCTTCACGCCGGGCGCGAAATCGCTGTTCAACATTGTTGCCGCCGACATCGGCCGGCCGCTGGCCGGCCTCACGCGCCGCTTGAACGACGACGCCATCCTCTCCGACGCGCGCACTGTGCTCGCGACCCTGGCGCCGCAGCGGCGCGAGGTCGAAGCCGACGCCGGCAAGTGGTATATCCGCCGCATTCTGCCCTATCGCGATGGGAACCGGATTGATGGCGTAGTGATCACATTTGCCGATATTTCCGAGATGAAGGCGGTGGAACGAGAACTTCAAGCCGCCCGCGCTTATTCGGACAGCATCATAACTCAGCGACAGTCCGACTCCGAAAATGACGCGCGAGACGACCGCTTGACCGCATGCTCGCGATCGGCGCGCTCAGCATCCGCGGGTTTTCGTGCGAGTGGCCGGTTATGGCCCACTGTGCTCAAGTGGGCGCATTCATAAGCGTACGCTGTGGTTCGAGTGCGTTCCTCGGGGCCGGAGCATCAGCGGCGGTTCATTGCAGTACAACTGCCGCGATTGCGCCACCCCGTCAACCGCCGCTTTTGGAGCACTGCTTTCGATGAGGCTGTAGTAGTTACCGCGGGCAGGGTGTTTAGGTTTCCGCCGTTAAGATATATTATCGTGCTGAAAATGCCGGAGGCTAAGGGGGTTATGGCCGATCAAGGAGCGAAATTGGCTCGCGTAGGCGATCTCAAAAGCACGCTTGCGAAAGACAACGTACGCGCATCCCAGATCGTTGGCGAGATCATTTCCGATTTTCAGATGGATGCTATAGCGCTTGTTTTTCGCGCGGCTCATGGCAGCAAGAAGCGTGAGAGCGCCCTGGTTGACTTGCTTCTCGCGCGCGGCGATGCCGGTTGCGCGGTCAGCGATAAGGCCATCGAGATGGTGTTGGCCGACAGAACGCATGAACAGCGAGCCAACGCAATTCAGCAAATGGCCTTCTGCCCGGCGCGGATCCGCTTTGCGCCAATGCTAAGAAGTATTGCAAGAGACAGGGCGGACCCGGACTGGGGGTGCTCTGTCAATTCACTTGGCGCCCTGAAGGACCCCAACGCTATTGACGTCCTTATGGACCATGCACAGGGCGTGAACACCCCCTTTGTGTTGATCGCGGCGCTTGTAAGTCTGCGCGCCCCGGAAGCAGCGCTCGTGTTCGAGCCTAACCTCAAGCACCCCGAGCCACGGACACGCACTTTCGCCTTATGGGGGCTAGCATCACTCAAGTTTGAGGTCGCTCTCGGCGCCCTGGTCCATTTGCTCGATGACCCGGACATTCGTACTTCAACGACGTTTGAGCCCGGTGAGAGCCGGAGGGCGGCACAGGCTCTTGCGGATATTCATGGCTGGCCATTCGAATGGGGGGACCAGATGTCCTTTGACCATGTCAAACGGTGCTGCTGTGCACGCTACTCCAGTGCTTTCGTACAGACGTGCATGTCGGCCCTGGCCAAGGGGCTGCTAAGCTTGCCTGAATATGAATCGCACGGGAGGACAAAACCGTCATGAGGTGCGGTGCCAATAGTTGTTAAATTACGAATCGGTCCCGAGTGACTGCAATTTGCCGGACAGCAATCCTATTTTAGGCTCCAAGCAAATGCCGGCTTATGGAGCACTGCTTCGACGTCGGATGAGGCGGTGGCGGGGTGGAACAGGACCCGCAATGAGCCGCCTCAAAGGCGGTTGCAAAACCGTCGTCAACCGCTGCCCGTGACCTCGCACCTGCTTTGACGCCGTGGCCTCACTGTGGCGGCACAACATACACCAAAGCTCACCGGCGCCCCTGGAAACGCGCCCCCTATTTCGCCTGCGACAGCAAATAATTGCCCGCATCCCGCCCGCGGTAATATTGCGGCATCTGCTGCCGCTTCATCGCCCTCGCCAGCTCGCTGACGCGGTCCTTGAGATAATCGCGCAAGCCCTCCGTGCGCACCTCGCCCGCCGGGTTCTTCGCCTTCCCCTTCACGCCCTCGACAATGGCATACGTGAACAACCCGTGGCCGAGGTCGGCGCGCTCCAGCGCCTCCTGGTCCCAGCGCGCCGCCGCATAGACGATGATGTTCGCCTGATAGGTCTCGCCGAACAGTCTGTCGTCGTAGCGGTTGCCGGCATGGCAGGTGTCGAGGAACAAAATGCGCCGGCCCTTCGCGCCCGCCAGCGCCTGCTGAAATTGCGTCCACGGCACGACGGTCGAAATGCGCAGCCCGCCCGCGCCCCAGGCCGCTTCGGTGGCCAGGAAATTGTAGACCAGCCCCTCATTCATGCCGTGGCCGGAGACGAACATCACCACGGTGTCGTTCTCGGTCGCCTTGCGCAGCATACCGAGCGCGTCGAGAATGTTGTCCTGCGTCGGCTCGCCGCGCCTGCCGCCGTTCACCAGCACGAGGCTTTCGACGCGGTCGTGCAACGGCCCCAGGCGCGCCTTCATGGTCTCGGCAAAGCTCCGGGCATCGGCCCCCGCCACGCGCAGGTCGCACGCGATTTTCGTGCTGCCGTCGAGGGCGAGGCAGGACCTGCCGAGTTGGGGGTATTTGTCCACGCCGATGGCCAGGATGTAGAGTGTGCCGCGCTTGTCGAGCGCGCCCTCGCCGTCGTGGGTGACCATGATTTCGGCGGGCGTTTCCAGGTTGTCCTGGTTGACGGCGACGACGCGGATGGTGTTGCGGCCCTTGGCGAGGGGGACGGGGAATTTCAGTGTGCCGGGTTTGAAGCCGGGGCCGCTCGCGGGCTGATGTTCGGCGATCTGCACGCCGTTGACCTGGAGGCGGATGAGCTTCACCGAAACAGGGGTATCTTCGAGCGCGATTTCGAGCTGCGCAGAGCCGCCGGTGAGCGTGGTGTTGGCGGCGGGGGCAACGATGCGGAAACGCGGCACGGGCTGTGTCAGCAGGTCGGACAGCCTGAAGCCGGTGTGGGGCGACTGCTTTACCGCCTCCTCGGCGCTGGCGAGCTGGATGGCTTTCGCTACAATATCGGGGCGGTTGAGACGGCTGCGGAGCTGGGCGGCGGTGACGTAGTCGGCGGCGTTCTCCGGGCCGCGATTGATCTGCCATCCGATCAGCTCGGCGCCGGGGCCGGAGGCGGCGTAATAGCCCTGCGGCGTCCACATCACCCATTCGCCGTCTGTGCCGCGGAACAGGGTGACGAGCAGCTCGCGGGTCTTCAGGTTCCACAGCCGAAGCGTCTGGTCGTCGGCGCCGGAGACGAGATAACGGCCATCGGGCGAGGGCGTGACGGCCCAGACATCGCCCTCATGGCCGGTGAAATCGCCCAGCGTATTGCCGGCGCGGTCATAGGCGGTGAGCCAGCCATTGCTGCCGCCGGAGATGATGGTCTCGCCATCGGGGGTGAAGCTGTAGGAGCGGTGCTGATAGCCATCGGTGGGGCCGCGCTCGATGGACTTTACCACTCGTCCACCCAGTTTGATGTCGAGGATGGCGTCACCGCCATAATGGCCGCCCTTGCGGTGATCGAGCGACCAGCCGTTCAGCTCCGCCCTGGCGCGGAGGAAGGCGCCATCGCCAGCAGCCACCGGCTCTGTGAGCGGCGCATCGCCCGCGGGCAGCGTCAGGGCATATTCGAGCGGGTTCCGTGCCAGAGTTGTGTGGCTCGTCCAAGTATTCCCCCATCCGATCCGCCGCCCATCGGCCGAGACGCCCACGGCCCAGACCTGCCGCCCGCTACCGCCGAGCGTCAAAGGCTGGCCATCTGCGCCCAAGCGGCGCTCGCCCGTCTTCAAGTCCCAGATGTGGATTTCGTTGTTGTCGCCTCCGCCGGTCGCCGCCCAGCGTCCATCGGGGCTGATGGCGGTGGCGATGACGATATTGTCATGGCCGCGATAGGTGACGGTCTCAGTTCCGCTGGCGGTGTCGTAGACGTGGAGAGGCCACGGACCGACGGACGCAGCCGCGCCAGACAGCAGCCACTTCCCATCCTTGCTGAAGCTGAGGGCTCGGCCGCTCCCCCTTTGCCGGGCGAAAGTCTTCAGGGCCTTGCCCGTCCGCCCGTCCCACAGCCGGATTTTGCCCGACACATCCCCCGAAGCGATGCGGCCTTGCCTGTCCACGGCAAGGCTTCTCACCTTATCGCCATGGCCGGTCATGGTGGCCAGCAACGCGCCGCTCGCCGCCGACCACAGCCGCAGATCATGGTCCAAAGAGCCGGTCACGGCGCGCGCGCCATCGGCGGTGAAGCCCACCGCGTAGATTTCGGCGCGATGGCCCTTGAGGCGGTGTTTCAAGCGCTTCGTTTCGACATCCCAGATGATGGCGGTGTTGTCGGCACACCCCGAAATCAGATGGCGCCCATCGGGCGAAAAGGCGAGGCCATAGACGACGTTCTCATGCCCTTTGAGGAGCGCCACCAGGCGGCCGGAGGCGAAGTCATAGAGGCGGATGGCATCGCTGTCCTCGCGCGCGCCAGGCAACCACCCCCCCGCCGCCAGCCATTTGCCATCCGGCGACAGTGCCATGGCGTAGACCTTGCCCGCGGACCCCGGCGCCGCCTCGCCGCGGAAGGTGCGCACCGTTTTCCCAGACGCCACATCCCACACCCGGATGACCTTGTCCTCCGACGCCGAGACGATCTGCCCCCCGTCCGGCGTGAAGGCGATGTCGCGGATCAGCGCCATATGCCCGCCGGTGTCGAGCATCGGGATAGGCGCATCCTCCGCCGCCTTCGGTTTCGCCACCGCGAATTGCGCAGGTCGCGCCGCCAGCGTCACCGCCAGCCGCTTCTCCCGCCCCGCCCGCCGGATCGACAGCCGGATTTCTGTCCCCGCTGCCTTCTTCGACACCGCCGCGATGAATGTCTTGACGTTTTCGATCTCCACGCGATCAAGCGTGACCAGCACATCGCCCGCCTGCAGACCCGCCACCTCCGCCGGACCGCCGGGGACGGGCTTCACCACCTTCGCCCCGCGCGGTGCCTCCCAGCCCAGCTTATTCGCTTCCTCCTTGGTGAGGTCGGCAATCTCCACGCCCAGCCACCCGGCCCCGGCCTCCTGCGCCCGCACCGCGCCCGCCACCAGCACCAACCCCACAAACAGCATTGCAATGAAACGCATCGTGCCCCCGCCAAAGGCTGAATGATTTCCGCCGAAGTCTACCATGCCGGACGCGGATGCCGAGGGCAATGCGCCCCGCCTGCCAGGGACGATAGTTCCGTCCGCTCCGCCTTGCGCAATGAAACGCCGCAGCACCTGCTCGAAGCCGAGCACATCTGCCTCAGGACCGCCCGGATGTCGGCCCGGAAGGCCGGCATCCCGAAAATGCCGATGCCCCGCGCCCAGGCCGACATCATCTGAGCGCCGCCGATGGCGGCCGCCAAGAGCAATCGTGCCTCTCCCAAGGAGGAGCTTCTCACCCTCGTCGGGCGGCGCAAAGCAGCGGCCAACGCGGCGCGCAGTGTTCACGGACGCCGCCGCCTACCGAAGCCGAAGGAATGGCCGGGAGGTGCAGAACGTCCTGGCGCGTGACATCGGCCGAGCTGCACCAAGGGAAATAGCGCACCCGAGATGCAACCTTCCTGGGCAGCCATTTTCGAATGACCGATATTGAGCGTATAATTGCCGCGATCTTGGAGCACCGTCAGAGTCGGTTATTGGAGCAGAGCAACTTCTCATCCGGGTACGCCCTCGCTCGCAGCCCAGCCGCCGATATCGTTCTTCTACGTGCCGGAGAAGTCTGTGTGGGGCGCACAAAGGCGGCATAGCGGTATGGCGAAGAATGGGGAGCGCAAACGATGGTGTTGCATGCCTGTCGGCGCGGTTCAGCGATCCCCTCCTCAGGTAACTTAATGTTATGATCTTATGTTTCTACTGAGTGTGCTCAATTTCTGGAGTTCGATAATGCGAAAATTTCTCCAGATCGTTTTTGCCGGTGCGGTAGCCATCTTGTCAACGAATACTGCGCAGGCTCAAAGCCCAAGCTTCTCCTGCCGTGGCGTCCATCGTTGCCCAGAAGTCACCATTTGCGCAACACCAGAACTGGCCCGGCTCGACAGCATCATGGCTGGCTTATATTTTTCTCTGCAGGGATTGGCCTCCAGACCCGAGGCCCGCGCGCTGCTCGCCAATCAGCGAGCTTGGTTGGCTCAGCGAGACGATTGCGGCTGCAATGCTTCCTGCTTGTTTGCCGCGTACCGCGAACGGATCCGCGACCTTCGGACCGTCACCGATATGTCCCCAGAATGAGCGCCGTCGGATCGCAACGATGCGGACTATCGCATCGGTAAATCCGCTGGCCAGCATGCCGCCACCAGACGTGTCATCGCCGCGGTGCGAGGTAGCGCCAATAAGCGGTGCAGGGCAACGAACGTTATTGTCCGGGCGCCTGCAAGTGCTCTCCTGATCTCGAACTCGGTGCTCACAAACAGGACGCTCCAATCTCCCTCGAATTCGTTCCGCAATATATTCTCGGCGCGCAAGTGGAATGTGCGGCCATCGATGATCAGCATCGGCTGCGCCTGCTGCCTGAACATTTTGGCCGCCACAGACTCCGTGGCGAATCCGTGGACGTGGAGCCTCAGCTGACCGCTGGCGGCGGCGCAGCCAAGCGAGGCGACCGCACATTCTTCGGGGGCGGCGGCGTCCTCGCCGCAGGGCGGCCTGAAGAACAGCACCGTCGCCCCACCGTTCGCCAGCGGCCTGAAGTCGGATTTGAGCGCCTCCGACGCTACAACCGTGACGGGTGCGGAGATGGCGAGTGCTGCGACCGCCAGAAAGATCCGAAGCATGGCGCAATCTCCTTGAATGGGGCGCATACCGGCACATCAAAGCGCCGAAACGTGAAGCGTGCCCGCAGCAGCGCCGGTAGTCTGATCGATGGGCCGGAATTCAAACGATATGCGCGCACCTGTCTCGACGGGCTTAACGAGCAGGCATGGGGATGGGATACCGGACGAGGTGGTGGCACCGTTTCCGCGGGTTCTCGGTAATTGCTCATAAACGGTGGGGCGGCAATTCGCGACCGTGCCCTCGTGGACGCCCGCCGGCGGTGGCAGCCGTTGCACACCACGGCAACATTCCTTTCGGCATTTTGTGATACCGATCTTGGCAATCCGAACTTCGGTCGTCTTCGCCCCTCGGGGCAGAGCCGTGCCCGAAGGGACAATGCCGGATAATTGACCGAAGCCCCGAGGCTGCTCGATCGGTAGGCGACAGGGGAGGGAAGTCAGCAAGGAAACAGCCTATGATGTTGATCCAGACTCTTTCGGTGCGCGGAACTTTCGCGCTTGTGCTTGCCGGTCTGCTGCTTGCGTCGAGTGCGGCTGCGGCACAGCAAGCAATCCCCCGCGATCTCTCGGTAGAACAAGTGCCAATCGCCGAAATTGGAGAAGGCAAAGAAGCCCCTGATTCAGACATCAAGGTTGACGCATGGGTTGATCATAAGGACGAGATCTACAGTCCTGGAGACACATTGCAGCTCTATGTCAAAGCCAGCCGCGACACATACATCACAGTGCTGGATGTTGGCACGTCAGGAAAGGTGCACGTGATTTTCCCCAATGAATTTCAGCACCAAAACAAGGTCGCGGCCCAGGAAGTCGTGCAAATTCCTCCTGAAGATGGCCGCTTCCAGTTCCGCGTGAAAGGCCCGGCAGGCCGCGAAGTGCTGAAGGTGTTCGCAACCGAGCGGCCTCTGGAGTGCCTCGATCCGCAGCGGCTGGCGAAATCCGGCCCCTATTACGAGGTGCCAGGCGAGCCCAAGGCGATTGCCCGCGACATCTCCGTCGAGCTAAAACGCAACCTCAAGGCCGTTTACGGCGTAGCGACCCGCTTCGTCACCATCCGC
>JBNKIW010000048.1:0-17408 GCA_050290865.1 Rhodomicrobiaceae bacterium
GAGGCTCAGGCCGAGGCCGCCGCTGAAGAAGCCGCGCCCGTCGAAGAGGCTCCGGTGGAGGCCGTCGCTGAGGAAGCCGCGCCGGTCGAAGAGGCTCAGGCCGAGGCCGCCGCTGAAGAAGCCGCGCCCGTCGAAGAGGCTCCGGTGGAGGCCGTCGCGGAGGAAGCTGCGCCGGTCGAAGAGGCTCCGGTGGAGGCGGTCGCTGTGGAAGCCGCGCCTGTCGAGGCGGCTCCGGCTGAGGCAGACGCAGAAGAAGCCGCGCCTGTCGAGGCGGCTCCGGCTGAGGCAGACGCAGAAGAAGCCGCGCCCGTCGAAACGGTTGCGGCGGAACACGCGCCCGAGCCAGAGCCGACACCAGAGCCGCGCACCGGCTTCGATGATCTTGCCGACGCGTCCTGGCAGCGTGTCAACGAGATGATCACGGAAGACGAGGCGGCGCGCGCCGTTGCGGTGGCAGCGGAAGCGACGACCGAAGCGGCGCAAGCCACGGAGCCCGTTGCAGCGGAAACGGTTTCGGAAGAGCCGGCCCAGCCAGTCAGCGAACCAACGAGCAGCCAGCCATTCGAAGCTCCCACCGATGGAGGGGGGGAAAGGCGCAGCTCCGACGCATCCGATGCAGCAGAGCCCGCGCTGGCGTCCCTGGACGCCGCGGATGATTCCACCGCGGAACAGGCCGCGGAAACAGCCGCTGCCACTGAGACCAGTCCGGCTGGCGAAATTGCGGTCGAAGCCGCTGAACCGGACGTAACCGCGGAACCCGCAGCGGAAGCCGTAACCGAGCCGACCAGCACCGAGGATACGGCTGAAGCCTCCCCAGTCGTGGAGACCGTCGAGACTGCTCCAGCGGAGGAAGCCGTGGAAATCCCGGCCGAGGACGTTCTGGAACCCGTGGCAGAGACTGTCGTGGCGGCTGAAGCCGAGGCTGCGGCAGAGGCTGTCGAGGTCTCCGAGGCTGCACCCACCGTCGCGGAGCCGGCCACGACAGAGGAAGAAGCGCGGCCAGTCATCGCAATTGAAGCCACTCCCGACACGGAGCCGGAGGCAGAGGTGACGGCGGCAACGGAGCAGCCCGCGGAAGCCGTGGAAGAAGTGGCGGCGGCCGAAGCCGAAACCGCCCCGATGGCTGAAGCAGGCGTGGCTGTGGAGACGGAACCCGCCGCGGCTGTGGAAGAGGTGTCGGCAATCGAAGCCGAAGCCACTCCGGCCGTGGAAGCGCAAGCGGCTGCGGAGGCCGAACCCGCCGCGGTCGCGGAAGAGGTCACGGCCGTTGAAACCGAAGCCGCTCCGGCCGTGGAAGCGCAAGCGGCTGCGGAGACCGGGCCGACTGAGACGACAGAAGAGGCGGCGGCCGTCGAAGCCGCTCCAACCGCTGAGGCAGAGGCGGAAGCTGCTGCAGAGGAACCCGCTGCAACCGCGGAGACGACGGTTGCCGTCGAGCCGGAGGCACAAGCGGCTGCAACTGCGGAAACGGCTCAGGCCGAAGAAGCGCCCGCCGCTACCGACGCCGCGCCTATGGCCGAGGATGTGCCTGAAGAGACGGCAGCGAAAACCGAGGCGGCCGAATCTGCGGCATTCGCGGAAGCGGCTCCTGCCGAGTCTCAGCCCACCGCCGAACCCGCCGAGCCGGTCCAGGCGGAACCTGAATCGGACGTCGAACTGGTCCTCGAAAAGGACCTCAAACCGGCGAAAAAGCGGAGCCTTTTCAGCCGCCTGTTCGGCGGTTCGCCGGAGCGATGATGACGCAAAAACAGGAGAGCGTTCATGGAAGCAGATGTAACTCAGTCACATAAACTCGAGAACACAACGCTGGTTACACTTGCTTCCAGAACCGCCGAGGCGGCTGACAGACTGCTGGCCAAGGCTATCGCGGCTTCGCGCGCCGTCTTGGCCTCAGATGGCAGACCGGATGCCGCCGCGCTGGACCGTGAACAGCATCGCGCTCACGGTCTGGCGTGGCTCGCCACCTATGTCGAGGCCGTCAAGCAGACCGCCAACTACGCCCGCCGCCTTCAGGAGGAAGGGCGCTTCGGCGAAATGGAAAGCCTGCTCGTGCAGATCGCGCTGGGTGAATATGCGGCGCAGATCCTCGGCGGCATCCCGATGAGCCAGCTCGAATTCATCCGGCCCGCCGAACTGGCACTCGCTCCGCAAGATCAGGCGGCCTTCGCCGAAGCCGCAGCCCCGCTCATCCAGGGCGGCAACACCGCCGGGGCGCGGGCGCGCGTGATCGACCTCATCACCCACGAACACGGCCACGCCATCTTCGGCGACAGCGGCCTGGACGAAACACTGGAAAGCATGCGCGCCGAGATGCGGCGCTTCAGCCTCGCCGAGGTCGAGCCGCACGCCCATGCCTGGCATTCGGCCAACGCCTATATTCCGCTCGACGTCATCACCAAGATGAGCGAACTCGGCGTCTTCGGCCTGACCATCGGGGAAGAATTTGGCGGCCTCGGCCTCGGCAAGGAATCGATGTGCCTCGTTTCCGAGGAGCTGTCGCGCGGCTATATCGGCGTCGGATCGCTGGGCACGCGCTCGGAGATCGCCGCGGAGTTGATCCACGGCGCGGGCACGGAGGAGCAGAAGAGCCACTGGCTGCCGCGCATCGCGTCCGGCGAAATTCTGCCCACGGCCGTCTTCACCGAACCGAACACCGGCTCCGACCTCGCCTCGCTGAAGACGCGCGCCCTGCGCGATGGCGACGTCTACCGCATCACCGGCCAGAAAACCTGGATCACCCACCCCGTGCGCGCCGATCTGATGACGATCCTCGCGCGCACCGACCCGAACGAAACAGGCTATCGCGGCCTGTCGATGTTCCTGGCGCCGAAACCGCGCGGGACGGACGAGGATCCCTTTCCCGCCGAGGGCATGAGCGGCAGCGAAATCGACGTTATCGGCTATCGCGGCATGAAGGAATACGAGATTTCCTTCGACGGTTTCGCGGTGCCCACCTCGGGCCTCCTGGGCGGCGCGGAAGGCCAGGGCTTCAAGCAGCTCATGCAGACCTTCGAAGCCGCGCGTATCCAGACAGCGGCGCGGGCCGTCGGCGTGGCGCAATCCGCGCTTGATCTGGCCCTGCGCTACGCCTGCGAGCGTATCCAGTTTGGCAAGGCCATCGTCAATTTCCCGCGCGTCTCCGACAAGATCGTGATGATGGCTGCGGAGACGCTGGTCGCCCGCCAGATCACCTATTTCGCCGCGCGCCAGAAGGACCACGGCAAACGCTGCGACCTGGAAGCGGGCATGGCGAAGCTGCTCGCGGCACGCATCGCCTGGGCCGCGGCCGACAATGCGGTGCAGATCCACGGCGGCAACGGTTTCGCCATGGAATACCCGGTGAGCCGCGTGCTGTGCGATGCCCGCATCCTCAGCATTTTCGAGGGCGCGGCGGAAATCCAGGCGCAGGTCATCGCCCGCCGTCTCCTGGAGACACGCAATTAGGCGCGTGCCGGCTATTTCAGCCCGTTAGCGAGTTCCGCGAATCCCGTCGAGGCGGCGATGTCGGCGGCATTCTCGCGTTTCTTGTTGCGCAAAGACCGGTCGGCACCTGCCCGCAGAAGCGCTAGGACCGCCTCGACATGGCCTTCGCCCGCCGCGATCATCAGCGCCGTGTTGCCGAAGGTGTTGCGCGCGTTGATGTCGGCGCCCGCTTTCACGAGACCGGGAATGACCTGCGCGAGGTTCGCCTTGGCCGCCAGCATCAGCGGCGTGTTGCCCGAAGGCGTCGCCTGATTCGCGTCGCCCCCGCGTGAAAGAATGAGCCGCGCCACCTTGGCCTGCCCGCGCGCCACCGCCTGCATGAGCGGCGTTAACCCGCTTCGATTGGCTCGGCGCGGGTCGGCGCCAGCGCGCAGGAGGGCATGGGCCGCCGCGCCATTGCCTTCGTCGGCCGCGACCCACAGCGGCGTCCGGCCCGTCCCGTCGGCCCTGTCGACCTCGGCCCCCCTGGCGATAAGGGCCTGCACGACCGCGCCGTCACAGGCCGCGCTCGCCAGAACCAGCGGCAGTGCCTTGACATCCGCGGCCGCCTGGACTTCGGCACCGCGCGCCAGGAGCGCGGCGATGGTTTTCTCCTCGCAGTGCCGAACGGCCAGCGTCAACGGCGTCTCGTTCTTCATGCTTCTGGCGTTGACGTCGGCGCCACCGTCGATCAGGCGCAGAGCGGCGGCGCCATGTCCCTTCGCGGCTGCGCGGATCAGCGGCGTCTCCCCTGCCTTGTTGCGCGCATCAACATCCGCGCCCTCGGCCAGGAGGATGCCGACCACCTGATCGCTGCCTACGCCCGCGGCAAGCGCCAGCGCGGTATTGCCGTCGGCGTCGCGGGCGGCGAGATCGGCGCCATTACTGACCAGCCCCTGGACGACGTCGAACTGGCCACGGAGCGCGGCTTCGAGGATGGCGGGCTTGCCGCTCGACAGCTTCAATGCGTGAGCAGGCCCGCGCTGCGGACGGGTGGTGACGGCCGCGCCCCAGCCTTTCGGCGAGGTTGCGCCCGGCCCGCCCGCCGTCCCGGAACGCGGCAGCCTCGCCAGCAGTTGCGCAGCTTTCTCGTGGCCGCCCTGCGCCGCGCGCCGCAGCCACGCCTCGGCCTCCTTGCGGTTGGGCTGCACACCGACACCCGCGAGATACATCTGCCCGAGCGCATATTGCGCCCTGACCATCCCGCTGTTGGCGGCCTGCTGCATCCAGTAGAAGGCGCCGTTGTCGTCGCGCGCCGCGCCGCGGCCATTGCGGAAAAGCGAGGAAAGCTGATATTGCGCCTCCGCGTCGCCGGTCTTCGCCATTTTCTCCAGGAGCTTGAAGGCTTTCTCGTACGCTCCGGTGCGCATCGCGGATTTGACGGCGCGCTCTTCTGGCGTCGGCTCTTTCTCAGCACCGGCCGCAGGAGACAACAACGCCGCCGCCGCGAGAACCGCAGCCGCGCACAGCATATGTTCAGGCCTCGCCATGCTTGGTCAACACCTCTATGCCGATGGTTTTCAGGAACGCATTGGGCAGGATACCGCCCGCACAAATAATGACGGCGTTGTTCGGGATGGTGTGCGTCTTGCCTTCCCACTCGATGTCGACGCTGTCGCCGTTGATACTCTTCACCTTTGACTTCAGCATCACCTTGAGATTGCCGTTTTTTTCGGCGCGGTCCACGCGCTGCCGGTTCTTGGGCTTGGCGCGCGAGAATGCCTCGCTGCGATAGGAGAGCGTGACGGTCGTCCCGTCCTCCTCGGCAATGCTTCCCGCTGCTTCGAGCGCGCTGTCGCCGCCGCCGACGACCAGCACATGCTGCCCCTCATATTGTTCCGGATCGATGAGGCGGTACACGACCTTCGTCTGTTCCTCGCCGGGCACGTCGAGTTTACGCGGAGTGCCGCGCCTGCCGATGCACAGCAGCACCGAATTCGCCCTGTGCGTCGTTTTCGTCGTTTTGACCTCGAAACACGATCCGGTCTGGGTGATGTTCTCGACGCGCTCGCCAAAACTGACCCTGAGGCCGGTATCCTTGGCAACCCTGTTCCAGAAAGCCAGCAGGTCTTCCTTGCTGATCTCGCGGAACGTCACCTTGCCATAGATGGGCAGCGTCGCGGGCTGCGTCATGACCAGCTTGCCGCGCGGAAAATGCGCGACCGTGCCGCCGAAGCTGTCCTGCTCCACGGTGACGTGACGCAGCCTGTGCTCCATCGCCGCGAGCGTCGCCGAGAAACCGGCGGGACCGGCACCGACGATGATGACGTCCAGCACGCCCGGCGCACCGGCGCGCCCGCGCGCCTTGATAGAGTCCATCGCCTGCCGGCCCTGCTCGATCGCGTTGCGCACCAGCCCCATGCCGCCCAGCTCGCCGGCGATGAAGATCCCCGGCACGTTGGTCTCGAAATTCGGCTGGACTGTGGGGATATCCACGCCCCGCGTCTCGGTGCCAAAAACGAGCGTGATGGCCCCGTGCGGACAGGCCGTGGCGCAGGCGCCATGGCCGATGCATTCCGTCGGCTCGATCAATTCCGCCTTGTTGTTGATGAAGCCGATGATCTCGCCCTCGGGGCACGCCCTGATGCACGAGCCGCAGGCCAGGCATTTCGACGGGTCGATCTTCGGGTGGAGCGACGCCGGTTCGGTCAGGCCCGCCTCGACCGCCTCCTGGCGGGTGCGCAGATTCCGCAACTCGGCTTTCTTGCGGGAGCCGGAATAGACGACCCAGATGACGATAAGCGGCGTCGCGTAGAAAAGCAGCAGCGGATCAAACGGCATTATGGACAAACACCCTCATGACATGCCGCCCCGCACGGGCGGCGGCTCCCACTCCGAAATCCAAACAGAAAAACGGCGCCGCTGGCGCCCGTAGCAATGCCGGAAAAAAGGGGGCGCTCATTACGGACGCAACGCATACGCCATGAAGCGAAGCGCCCGCTTTGCCTCATCGTCCGCAATGACGCGACCCAGGCACAACTGAAGGGCGGAGAACCCCCAGATTCTCCGCAGAAGTCCGCAAATGCTTTTGATCCGACAACGGCCACAGCGTCGCCTTATTCCAACCTCAAACCGGTTTTTGATGCCAAAGCGGTCCGGGCCGGCAGTTCCTTGATCCATACCCACCCGCTACAACGAACGAGTCCCCGTCTTATTCCCGGCCTCGTGCCGCCGGCGTGGCAGCCGTTTTGCCCGTGCGGTCGTTCATCACGATGCTATGATATCGCAGGCGGGAGTCACAAAACCGCCGGATTTTTGTAAGGCTTTAGCAGCGCCGCCTGATCGCATACCCACAAAACGATTCGGCTCGCGGCTCTGGCCGCGTTTTCTGACGCGCTTTGCGATTTGCGGCGCGGGTGGGGGAGCAATGTCCAATCGAGCGTTTTCCAGATCGCGCGGCCCGTCCCGGGGAGCGCACCGGCACCCGGCTGAACCGCCTCCGGCGCCGCAGCCGCGCCAGGGCCGCATCCTTCGCCCGGCCGCCGCAGCCGCGCGCTTCGGCCATTATCTCGCCCGCCCCTTCACCGCTTCGGGACCGGTCGTGTTCACGGTCGCCGTCCTGGCGGCCCTCTATTACAGCTGGATATACCGCGACGAAGCCCTGCTGACATCCATGTCCGGCCTCGGCGCGCGGCTCGGGCTGTGCCATGTGCCCATCCTCTCCGCAGTCTGCAAACCCGTGACGCCCGAGCACGGCGCGGGTTACTGGTTCGGCATCATCGGCGGCTCCATGATGCTGGCTCTGCTGCTCTACCCTTTGCGTAAACGCGTGCACGGGCTGCGCAGCCTGGGCAATATTCCATCCTGGTTCCGCTGGCATATGATCCTCGGCGTCATCGGCCCGGCGCTGGTCATCGTCCATTCCAACTGGAAGCTGGAGTCGACGAATGCCACGGTCGCGACCATCGCCATGCTGATCGTGGTCGCGAGCGGCGTGATCGGGCGCTACCTCTATGCCAAGGTGCATCAGGGATTGTACGGACGCAAAACCGAGATCCGGCAGATCCTCGGGGACGCCTCGATGCTCAAGGAGGCGCTGGGCGAAGATGTCGCACAGACCGGGCAACTCACCGAAGGCCTGCGCGACTTCGAGGCGCGGATCCTTTCCCCGGGCCGCAGCCTGATCGGACAGTTTTGGGTGGTGCTCACCTTCGGCATTCGCCGCAGCATGGCACGCGGACGGCTGATGCGGCTGGCCAGAAACGCCATTGCCGAAGAGGGCCGGGCGCGCGGCTGGTCCTGGGGACAGCAGCGCAAGCGGCAGGCGCTGGTGCGCCAGCATCTGCGGCTCTATTTCGCCGCGACCTCCCGCGCCGCGAGCTTCGCCATCTTCGAGCGGATGTTCGCGCTCTGGCATGTTCTGCACATGCCGCTATTCTTCCTTCTCATCATTGCGGCGATCATCCACATCCTCGCCGTGCATCTTTATTAGGCGGAGGATACGCCTTGCGCATTGGGTCCGTCCTTCGCACCATGGCACTCGTGCTGTTCGCTCTCATCCCCATCCAGCCGGTTTTGGGGCAAAGTTTGTTCGACCGCCTGGTCATGCCCGGCCCGCTGATCGAGGGGCACGCAAAATACGAGAAGAACTGCAAAGAGTGCCACAAGCCGTTTTCAAAAGGGGCGCAGACGCAGCTCTGCGCCGCATGCCACAAGGAGATCGCCGCCGACCGCCGGGAGAAGCGCGGCCTGCACGGACGGCGCCCGGACACCGTCAACCTCGATTGCAGGCGCTGCCACACCGATCACAAAGGCCGCGGCGCCGACGTCGTGCAGTTCGACCGCGAGACCTTCAACCACAGATTTACCGATTTCCCGCTGAAGGGCGGCCACCGCACCGCCCGCTGCGAGGGCTGCCACAAACCGCGGGAGAAATACCGCAAGGCGCCCAGCCAGTGCTATGGCTGCCACGGGAAAATCGAGCCGCACAAGACGCGCCTCGGCAAGAAATGCGCCGACTGCCACACCGAGGAGGCGTGGCGCAAGGTCAAGCCCTACGATCATTCCAAGACGGAATTCCCCCTGAAGGGCGCGCACAAGAAGGTCGCCTGCGCATCCTGCCACCCGAACGAGCAGTATAAGGACGTGCCCAAGGTCTGCGCGTCGTGCCACCAGATCCAGGACGTGCACCAGGGCCGCAACGGCAAGAAATGCGAAACCTGCCACGAATCGACTAAATGGACGACCATCCGTTTCGACCACGAGAAGCAGACCAAATTCCCGCGCCGCGGCAAGCACGCCGAACTGAAATGCGAAGCCTGCCATTCAGGCGATGTCTACAAGGACAAGCTCTCGACCGATTGCTTCTCCTGCCACAAAAAGCACGACGTTCATAAAGGCCAGCTCGGAACGAAATGCCAGAAGTGCCACAATGAAAAGGGCTGGCGCGAGAAGGTGGTTTTCGATCATGACCTTACGCATTTCCCGCTGGTCGGTCTGCATGGCGTCGTGCCCTGCGAGGAGTGCCACAGGACACAGTCGTTCAGGGACACGCCGAAGACCTGCGCGGGTTGCCACAAGGACACCCATCACGAAGGCCGCCTGACCGCGAAATGCGCAGCTTGCCACAATCCGAACGGCTGGAACCTGTGGCGGTTCGATCATGACAGGCAGACGGACTACCCGCTCACCGGCCGGCATGAGGGCCTCAACTGCCACCTCTGTCACCGCGAGAAGAACGTGGCGAAAATCTCGCTCAACACGGGGTGCTACGCCTGTCACGCCGCCGATGATACGCATCAGGGCAATTTCGGTTCGCAATGTGAGAAATGCCACACGACGGCAAGTTTCGGCCCGTCGGGCATGAGGTGACACGCAACGCCGGGGCGGTCGGTCCCGGCAGCAGATCAAAACCTTGCCCCGCCGGCGTTCCCCGGTGTCTGCGGGGCGGCATCATTCGAGACATAACGACGCGCAGGCCGTCCCGCCAGCGGGCGTGCTGTCGTGCTGTGGCCGCAGATTCGCCCAAAATGCGGCAATCGTGAATATTCCCGGACGAAATGATGGAATTAAGCCCGCCCTCCGAACGTTGTTACTGTACCCCGGGGGGAAAGGCCAAGACACGTGACGGAAGACCTCCGGCACCGCATCGTTGAGTTACTGCCACGCCTGCGGCGTTTTGTGCGCGTGCTCACCGGGGGCGTGGACGGCGGCGATGATCTGGTGCAGGAAACGTGTGCGCGCGCGCTTTCGCGGCTGGATCAATGGCGACCGGGGAGCAGACTGGACAGTTGGATGTTTCGCATCGCACAGACGGTGTGGCTCGACCGTTTGCGGGCCGCCAAAGTGCGGGGCGAGCCGGTAGACATAGACGCGATGCACGACATCATCGGGGAGGATGGGCGGAAGACCGTGGAGACCCGCCTGACCCTGCGCAAAGTGTCCGAGGGAATCGCGCAATTGCCCGAGGAACAGCAGGTGCTGATAGCCTTGATCATCGTTGACGGCCTTTCCTACAAGGAGGCTGCGGAGATCCTGGATATCCCTATCGGCACGGTTATGAGTCGTCTGGCGCGGGCCCGGCTCAGTCTTTATGAGTACGCCGAAGGCTCTGCCTCGGACAAGTCAACGAGATAGCGGGAGACCCGCCGTGGCCCTTCTGAGTGACGAAACGTTGATGGCTTACGCGGATGGCGAGCTGGATGACGCAGCCCGGGCCCGCGTCGAGGCGGTGCTGGAGCGCGACCCGGACAGCCGCGCCCGGCTCAAGATCTTCATCTCCACCGGTGCGCCGCTCGCCGCCCTCTACGGCAGACCGATGGCCGAGCCGGTTCCGCCGCATCTCGTGGCGCTGGTTCTGGGCGGCCAGGAGAAGATGCGTTCCCACCATGCAGCCCGTGAGCGCCGCCCTGCGAAGGCGGCCGGGGAAGCGCTCAAGGTGCTTTTCGCATGGCCGCAATGGGCGATGGTTGCCGCTTCCGCGGTGCTGGTCCTGGCCATCGGCGGCAGCGGGGGCTGGTATCTGCGTCAGACGTCGAGCACGATGAATGGCCTGGTCAAAGCCGACCGCGGGCAGTTTTTCGCCGTCGGCCCCTTGAAACGGGCGCTCGAAACGGCACCCAGCGGCGCGGATGCGCCTTTGGGCACGGTCGCCGACACCGGCGGCGCTTCCTCGGTCCGGCTGGTCCTGACCTTCAAGAACCGCCAGAACGCCTTTTGCCGCCAATACGACATGACGATACCGCAAGGCGCCTACGCGGGCATCGCCTGCCGCAACGACGACGGCCAGTGGCGTCTCGACCTGCACCTGGCGGCTTCCCCCCGCCCGGCGAACAGGGCGAACCGCACGAGGCCCGCAGGCGCCGGCCATCCCGCGGATGTCGAGGCCGCCGTTTCCAGGGTGATCGAAGGCGACGCGCTCGGGCGCACCGACGAAGACGCCCTGCTCCGCAACAAGTGGCAACCGTAAGAACGCACTTCCCGTCCGGCTCCCCACGGCGAATATCATAAAACCCACAGCAAAAAGGGGACGCCCTGCGGCATCCCCTTGCAGCATTCCCGACCGGCGAAAAACGCGCGCGTCAGGCGGTGTGCTTGATCACGAAGCGGAAAACATCACCGTCCTTCGTGGACTCGACCAGCTCGTTGCCCGTCGTGCGGCAGAACGACGCCATATCGGCCACGGAGCCGGGATCGGTCGCCAGGACTTCCAGCGTGCCGTCTTTCGGTACCTCGTTCAGCATCTTCTTCGTACGCAGGATCGGCAGCGGGCAATTCAACCCTTTCGCATCCAGTGTCTTGTCGGCCATGGCCTTTCGCTCCCTTGGGTTACTTGGTTGGAGTGGACGCTCACATCCCCGCCGCCCCGGCTGCGCACACTCGGTGGCTCCGGCAGCCGCGACGAACGGGTACTGATATTCAGATATACAGATTGATGTCCGATTTCGTGGCGTTCTCCATCCAGGTGGCGGCGCCGCCCAGGGAAATGCCGTCGATCATGTCCTCTTTCTTCAGCTCGAAAAGATCCAGCGTCATCTGGCAGGCGATCAATTTGACATCGGCTTCGAGCGCCATCTCGCGCAATTCCTCGATGGACGCGACGCCCTTCTTCTTGATCATGTCCTTCATCATGCCGCTGGCCATCGCCGTGACACCCGGCAGCATCCCGACGAGATTTGGCATACCGATATGCATTCCCATCATCGGCATCTTCATCGCCGGATTGCCCAGTGGCGAGACTTTGAGGTCGAGTTTCTTCATAAGCAGCCCGAGGCCGTAGAAGGTGAAGAACATCGTCGTGTTCACGCCCATAGCCGCGGCCGTGGTCGCCAGGATAAAGGGCGGATACGCCCAATCCAACGTTCCTTTGGTGACGATGATCGTCATCGCCTTCTGATTTGCCGCATCAGCCGTCATGGACATTGCCTCCCTCGTGTTTTCCTGACAGATTAATTCATTTATTCGAAGATCACAATTTATCTTGCTCCTGTCAATCGCCGCCTTGCCCCCGCGCAGGTTTCGGCGCCCCGCCGTGGCGTGGCAGGGAACATATGCGAGCCATTTGTCGATCTGGCGTGAAAAGATGCGACCGGTCTGCCGGAGACGCCTTACCAATGCTGCCCGTGAGGCTGCCCTTCGCAGATCTCCGCCAATCGGCGCCGCGCACCCCTGGCGATGTCCTCCGGCGGAGCAATGAGCGGAAAGAAGCGCTGCTCGCGAATTTCGGTGTTCGGCGGCGGGACGCGCGGCTGCTCCCACTCCTTCACCACGAACACGGCGATGTGGTCGCAGGGCGCCACGCAAAAATTTGCAAATATTCCGTGAAGCCGCGGCTCCCCCCTGACGACGACCCCCGTCTCCTCCTCGACCTCCCGCGCCAGCGCGACAAGCATGGTCTCCCGCCATTCCACGCCGCCGCCGGGAAAATGCCACCCCGGCCGGTAAGAGTGCCTCACCAGCAGCACCTCGCCGGGGTCGCGCTGCACGATCGCCTGCACACCAAGCGTCATTCCCCTTTGCAGCCGCCAGTAAGGAAACAGAAGCTTTTGGATGATCCATTTCTGCATGCGGTTCCCCTGCCCCGCGCTTAGAAGCGATTTGGGGCTGTTGTGAGGCGCAGCCGATCTGCTACAGAGCGGCTATATCCGTCAGGGTTTGACCATGTTCACGCTCGCGCATCTGTCCGACGTCCATCTCGCGCCGCTGCCGCGCGCGCGCGCGTTCGAACTTTTGAACAAACGGCTCTTCGGCTATATCAACTGGCAGCGCCGCAAGGAACAGCATCGCCGCGACGTGCTCGACGCGCTTGTGGAAGACCTGCGGCGGCAGGGGCCGGACCATATCGCCATCACCGGCGATCTGACGAATATCAGCCTGCCCGAGGAATTCATCCGCGCAACGGACTGGCTCATGGGGGTCGGCGATCCCGACCGGGTCACGGTTATCCCCGGCAATCACGACGCCTACACGCCGTTCTTCCGGGATCCGGGCTTCCGGCGCTGGGAACTCTACATGCAGGCCAACCCGGCGGGCGCGGCCTACGCGCCGACCCCGGCGGACGGATTTCCTTTCCTGCGCCTCTTCGGCGACGTCGCCCTCATCGGGCTGTCCACCGCACTGCCCCTGCCGCCGGGCTTCGCGAGCGGCTACCTCGGCAGGAAGCAGCTTGAGTCCCTGGCGTCGCTCCTGGAGCGGCTGGGCGAAGACCAGTACGCCCGCGTCGTCCTCATCCACCATCCGCCGCTCCCGGGCATGACGAACTGGTCGCGCGGCCTTCACGACGCGCCGCGCCTGCGCGACGTTCTGGCACGCTACGGAGCCGAGTTGGTCATTTACGGCCACACGCACCGCTTCAAGATCAGCAAGCTGGACAGGCCGGGCGGGCCGGTGCCCCTCGTGGCCGCGCCGTCGGCGTCGATGGCCGCCTATCACCCCGACGCGATGGCACGTTACAACATCTTCACCCTGGCCGCGATCGGAGACGGCCGCTGGGAGGTCACCCTGAGCAGCCGCGTTTTCGACAAGCGCGGCAAGCCGGAAGAGATCGACCACGGCATATTGCTCTGAGCGGTGCCTCCACAAGGTTTGATCAGGCGCCGCGGGAGGTGCTCCGCTTTCAGGCGCTCCCGGTGCTTCTCAGCGCCGCCATCACCTCTTCGGCCACGTCCTGCACCTCGCCGCGCGTGCTGACACGCTGCCAGTCCTCCGGCGCACCGCTGACCGTGCGGACCTGCTGCGCCACGACCTGCGGGTCGGCATCCGAGGCGTCGGCCCGGCGATGGGTCACGCGCGCCATCATCTGCAGCGTCTCGGCTTCGAGCCAGAAACCGCGGAACGCCGCCCCTGTCCGCGCCGCCAGCGCCCGCACCTCCCCGCGCGACTGCGCGTCCAGGAAGACCGCGTCCACCACCACCGGATGCCCGGCCCTGAGCACGCTTTCCGCCCGCTCCAGCACCCGCTGATAGACCGCGTCGCGCGCTTCGGGCGTGTAGGTCTCCGGCGGCAGGCGGTGCGTCATCTCCACGCCATGCATGAGCTTGCGCTCGACATCGCTGCGCAGATGGATGGCGCCGGGCGGCGTGCCGACATGAGCGGCGATTGCCTGCGCCAGGGTGGTCTTGCCTGTCCCCGACAGCCCTCCGATGACGATGAGCTGCGGCCTCTGGGGTTCGACCACGTCTCCGGCGAGGCGCGCATAGCTGTGAACATCGTCGATCGCCGCCTGCCGCTCCGCATCGCCGCCGCAGTGCAGCAACACCTTGTGCATACTGACCATGGCCCGGATGCCCGCTCTCAGCGCCAGGAACAGCGGCAGAAGCGCGAGGCCGTTCCACTCCCCGGCCACCACCTCCCGCTGGAAATAGGCGTTGAGGACCGTGTTGGCCTCGGCGGACATGTCCCGATGCCACAGATCCATGATGAGAAAGGCGAGATCGTAGAGCACGTCGATGGTGGCGAGTTCCTCGTCGAACTCGATGGCGTCGAACAGCGTCGGCTGGCCGTCGATCAGCACGATATTGTTGAGATGCAAATCGCCATGGCAGCGGCGGACGAAGCCCGCCTCCTGGCGCGCGATGAGCAGCGCAGTATCCTCGGTCAGGCGCGTGCCGATCGCCTCCAGCGCGGGCCGGAATTCGAGGCCCGTCGCCGCCGTATCCGGATTGCACAGCGTATTGCCGAGATCGCCGATGATCCGGTCCAGCGACCGCACCCAGTGCGCATCCCGCACCACGGCGGCCTTCTCGTGAAAGCGCCAGATCACCCGCGCGAGCCGCTCCATCAGCGGCGTATCCAGCCCGTGCGCCGCCGCCAGCCGGTCGAGAAGGGCATCCGTGTCGAAGCGCTTCATAACCAGGAGCCAGTCCACGACCTCGCCTTCGCCGCCGATCGCGAGTCTGCCGCCCGCGCCGCGAGTGACGGGCGCAAGGCGCAGATATAGATCCGGCGCGGTCAGGCGATTGATTTCGAGTTCGCGCTCGCAGAAGCGTTGACGGCGCTCGAGCGTCGAGAAATCGAGGTAAGGCAGCTTGACGGCGCGCTTCAGCTTGTAGGCGCGGTCGCCCGCGAGAAAGACGACGGCGCAATGCGTGTCCATGCGGACAACCTCTCCGACATCGCCGGGATAGCTGTCCGGCGACATCAGAAATGCGATCACCTCGTCCTGGTCGCTCATCGGCGACGGCCCCGCGCTTGAGATTCAGGCGTACTATGCCCTATCGCCGGTAAAGATGCATTGACCGTCGGGGACACCGGCCGCAGGGGACGAAAAAATGGGGCACGGCAGCGCCGTACCCCAAGGAATGGGTCTGCGAAGTTCCGCGTCGAGGCGGAGCGGAGAGCGTTCAGCCCTGCCCGTTGTCGTCGGCGGGGCGCGCGTCCTTGAACGTCCGCCAGCCGGACAGCATCGTCGAGACGATGGACTGCCGCGACATCACATCCTCGCGGATGGCCGCATAGATATGCACCATCGCGAAGCACACGATCACCCACATGCCGAGATGATGCCAGGTGTGCACATCCTGGCTTTGCCCGAACAGCGGAATGACCCAGCCCGAGAACAGGGTGTATTGCCACGATCCCATGCCCGCACCCTCGCCGTAGAGCGCGAGGCCGGTCACCATCATGAAGATGATGCCCCAGACGAACACGAAATGCATGACAAGCGTCGCCAGCGGATTGTGGCCGACATACTTCTTCGGCTCGCGGGCGATGAACAGATACCACTTGATCTCGTGCCAGACCTCGGCCCACCAGTGGCCGCGGAAGAGCGGCGGCAGGAAGATCTGCCGGGCGTGGCGGTTGCCCACGAACGCCCAGTAGATGCGCGCGGCGAAGCCCACGATGAGGATGTACCCGGCGGCAAAATGCGTGAACCGGATATAGCCCATCAGAAAGTTGGCGCTCGCCTCACCCGGCTGGCTCGGCAGCGGCGAGGCGATGAAATAGCCGGTGAGGGCGAGCACGACGATGGCCAGGGCATTGATCCAATGCCACATGCGGAGCGGCGTCTCGTAGACATAGACCGCCTGAAATTGCTGCGAAGTTGTAGCGTCGCTCATGGCCGCCTCCTATCGCACGATGACATTGGCAAGTTCCTGCCCGTCCTCGCTCATGACGTGGGTGGAGCAGGCCAGGCAGGGGTCGAAACTGTGCAGCGTGCGCAGGATTTCGACCGGCTCGTCCGGGCGTTCGACCTTGGTGTTCATCAAGGAAGCCTCGAACGCGCCGATCTTGCCCTCATTGTCGCGAGGGGATCCGTTCCAGGTCGTCGGCACGACACACTGATAGTTGTCGATCTTCTCGTCCTTGATCCGGATCCAGTGCGCGAGCGCGCCGCGCGGCGCCTCGGTGAAGCCGACGCCCTTGGTCTCCTTGGGCCAGGAGGACGGCTCCCACAGCTCCACGTTGGCGGTGGACTCGTCGCCCGCCTTGATGGTCGCCATCAGCTTGTCCATGAAGTAGCGCAGCTTGCGTCCCGCCCACTGGCACTCCAGACCGCGCGCCGCCGTGCGGCCGAGCGTGGAGAACAACGCGTCCACCGGCACGTCGAGCGTCTTGAGCACGAAGTCGATCTGCTCCTTGAACTCCTTGTGCCCGCCGACATAGCCGACGACGTAGCGCGCGAGCGGCCCAACCTCCATGGCGTGACCCCGCCAGCGCGGCGCCTTGATCCAGGAGTATTTCGCGGATTCGTCGATCTCCTCGATATTGGTGCGCGAGCCCTTGGCGTTGGCACCGAGCGCGAAATTCGGCTCGGTGACGCCGTCCCACGGATGCAGGCCCTTCCTTTCGTCCGCATATTTGTACCACGAATGCGGCACGAACTCCTGGATCTGCTCCGGATCGCGCAGGTCGATCGGGTGGACCTTGGTCAGGTCGCCGTCGATGACCGCACCCTGCGGCATCAACAGGTTGGACGCCGAATAGTCGTTGGCGCGGTCGGGGATGTCGCCGTAAGCAAGCACCGACTTGCCCGACAGCCCGCCGCCATAGAGCCAGCCCTTGTAGAACTGCCCGACGGCGAGGATGTCCGGGATGTAGACGTTCTCAACGAACTCGATCGAGCGGTTGATGATCTCGGACACATTGTTGAGCCGCTCCATGTTGATGGCGCCGACCGAGCCCACGCCGTCGATATTGATGGCGCAGGGCACGCCGCCGACCAACCAATTCGGATGCGGATCCTTGCCGCCGAAGATGGTGCGGATCTTCATGATGTCCTTCTGGAAGTCGAGCGCCTCCAGATAGTGCGTCACGGCCATCAGATTGGCCTCGGGCGGCAGGAGATAGGCCGGGTTTTCCCAATAGCCGTTCTTGAACGGCCCGAGCTGGCCGGATTCCACGAATTTTTTCAGCCGGTTCTGGATGTCGCGGAAATAGCCGGGCGAGGAGTTCGGGTGGTGCGGCGAGACCTTCTGCTGCAATTCCGACGTCGCTTTCGGATCGGCCTTGAGCGCCGTCACCGGGTTCACCCAGTCGAGCGCGTGCAGGTGGTAGAAGTGCACGAG
>JBNKIW010000049.1:0-17056 GCA_050290865.1 Rhodomicrobiaceae bacterium
GTTTCAATCCGCGCCCCTGCACGAGGGGCGACCCACGATATATCCCCCACAAATCCTTTCATTTTAGTTTCAATCCGCGCCCCTGCACGAGGGGCGACCCGCACCACCACCACCACCGCCACCAGAGTAAACGTTTCAATCCGCGCCCCTGCACGAGGGGCGACTGCGTAGTTGTAACACGATGTCAAAGAACAGGAAATTCGAATGGTTGCGCGAACCCCGTCGCGAACATCTTCCGCAAACCGAACCGTCCGAATCGAGATCGGCAAATTTATTTGAAAAAACAATACCTCGCGCGGTTTGCGAACCTCCCGGCGAAAAACGCGACACTTAAGGTTCGCGGAGCCGCCAGGGCGTCACCCCCCGTTGAAGACCTTCAACGCTTACGTCGCGGTCTCAAAACACCAGAGGACCGTCAAGATCGAGTGCAGGCTTGGCACCGACATGCTCAACGCGCCGCTTCCAGTTGGCGCCAAGAAAATAGAACCGCAAGCTGTCTGTGCTCTCGTCTATTTCCTTGATGAGGCGGGCACGGAGCTGCACCCACCGTGCAGGATCGACCTCGCATTCGAACACCGAGAATTGCACGCGTTGGCCGTAATCCTTGCAGGCGCGTGCTACGCGCCGCAGCCGCCGCTGCCCGCCGGGGCTTTCCGTGCTCACGTCGTAGGTGATAAGCACCATCATGGCCGGGGTTCCCTCATTTCCAGATGAAGGGCGGATAGCCGTCGAGGTCACCGCGCAAATGCCGTGCCAGCAACTGCGCCTGAATGTGCCAGAGCAGGCCGACCGTTGCCTTCTCCTCGATGAAGGGATGTTGCAGTTCGTCGCGTTTGCGTTCCTGATAGGCGACGAGGACCGCCTTGCGGCCTTCGTCTGTGAGCAGGCAGGCGCCGTTTTCGATTGCGCGGAAATCCTTCGCGCTAAGTTGCTTGCGGTTTATCAGCGACAGGGCGAGGCGGTCGGCGAAAAAGGGCCGGAACTCTTCAATAAGATCAAGGGCGAGACCCGGCCGTCCTGGACGGTCGACGTGAAGATAGCCGACGGCGGGATCCAGCCCAACGCTTTCAAGTGCCGAGCGGATGTCGGCTGTCAATAAGGCGTAAAGGAAGGACAGCAGCGCGTTGACCGGATCGAGCGGCGGCCGGCGGTTACGTCCCGAAAACCTGAACGTGTCGCGCTCGCCGCGGATAAGGTTGTTGAACACCGAAAAGTAAACCTGCGCTGCTTCGCCTTCGAGCCCGCGCAGCGCTTCGGCGTCAGCAGGTCGCTCAGCCCGGCGTGCGATGTTGGCAAGGCGATCGGCGGCGGCGGAAATGGCGGCACGCTCGGGTTCAGGCGTCGTCTCCCCATGGTCGCGTATCGCGCGCGCCAGCACGGCACGCTGATTGAGCACCTTGCCGATTACGATCGAGCGGATGATAGCGTCGCGCTTGACTGCATCATCGGCCCAACGGTATTGCGTGCGACGCAGAAGGACATTGCCGGAAACCGGCCCCTCGACGCGCGCGAGGAACCGGCCTTCCTCGGTGAGATGCGTGATACAGATGCCGTCCGCACCGCATGCGCCCATCAGCGGCGGGCTGATGAGCACCCGGCCGAAGGCGACAATCGCGCCGATCGTGTGGACCGGCACGCGGGCAAGTTCCTTGCCTTCGAGCGAGACGACGACATTCTGGCCGTCTTTCGAGAGCCACGCGCCTTGGGTTGTGATGTAAAGCGTGTTTAAATGGCGGCGCATGCTTCATGTCTCCTCAATCCGGCGGTGGAGCCAGGCCGCCACCGAGCCACGGCGTTCAAGGCGTCTCGGTTGGCAAAGTTCGATGAGGGAACAGGCGCCGCATTTCCGCTTATCGTAAACTGGAGGCGGCGTGAGGGCGGACCGGATCAGATTCCTGGTGGCGCAGGCGGTGTCTTCTGTCAGTGCCCGCAATTCAGCATCCAGCATCACGGCGACGCGCCGCCGCGTCTCACCGTAAAAGATGGCGCCTTCGTCAAGTGTGCAACCAAACATTTCCTCCAGGCAGATGGCCTGGGCGCAGAGCTGGACCTCATCGGCGCGGTGGGCTTTGGGCTTGCCGCGTTTGTATTCGACGGGGTACGGACGCCAGTCTTCGCCCGTTTTGTGGAGTTCCACGAGGTCGGCAACGCCGGAGACGCCGAGGCGCTGAGACGCCAGTGGCATGGCGGTGACGACGCGCACGCCGCGGCGCTTCTCATGGCCGAGATCGGCAGTCCGTTCGTGCAGAACACGCCCTTCGGCCGTGAAGCGGTTTTCCGACCATGCCTGCTCAACATGGATAAGCGCGCATTGCCGCGGGCAGAACAGGTAATGCTGAAGCGCCGAGAGCGGGCTGGCGCCGCCCTCGGCCGCTTCAGTTCGATCGCCAGTGCCGGAGAAATCCTCGTCCATGTCAGAGGACTTTGTCGTCCACCTCGACGCCTTCAGGGATGCGGCTGCGATCGATGGTGACGGCATAATCGCCGAAAGCACGCGGCGCCGCCGTCGCGCCTTCGGGGCGTCCTACCGTCACAGCTGCGAACAGTTTATGTGCGGGGGCGTTGCCTAGCTTGTCCTTGTGCTTGAAGACGATTAGCCGCCGGGCCGCCATCTCGCCGCGCGCCGCTGAGTGGTCATGCTCGAACATGTTTTTGAGGGCGTCCCAGAACAAGGTCAGGTCGGCATCGGCAAAGCCAGTGCGTTCGGCAAGTGATGCCGAGATGAAACCGTGGGCGCGGTAGAGGCCATAGGGTACGATGTGCTTGCGGCCCATGGTACGTTCTTTTTCCAAATCCCGTTCGTTCGTGACCGACGAACGTGTAATCGAGATTTCGACTGGAACAACCGGATCGATGGACTGTGCGAACGCCATTTGCACCGGACCGCGTACCTGCCCGCAATTGATCTCCGTCGTCATGACGGCGCCGAACGTGCGGATGTCGTAGTAATTGGAACACATCCAATCGGTAAGTTGCTGCGCCTTCTGGCGGTCTTTTGGCAGCTTGCTGTAATCCCCCTTCTTGTCCGGCTCGATGGCCTGATCTTCCCAGGAGCGCTTGTTCGCACGGTTGAGCACCGCCCGCTCCTGCATATAGATCGCGTGGCCTGCTGCTCCATTCTTGGTCATCTCAACGAAATTCCGCACCTTACGCTTCAGGCACACGTCGGTCACAAGGCCGCGATTGGTCTCGGGATCGAGGCGCGGCATGTTGCCGGCGTCGGGGTCGCCATTGGGGTTGCCGTTGGCCACGTCGAACAGGTAAACGAATTCATAGCGGTTCTGGATCGCGGTCATTGTGTTTCTTCCTCAGTGGCGGCTGGAGTGTCATCGATTTCGGGGCTGGTCTTCAGGTCGTCCGGCGCATCCTCGCGCTTGGCGTATTTCTGGTGGAAATAGCCCATCGCAAACCGCCCCTGCGCCTCCATCGTGAAGCTCTTGGGCCAGTCGCGGTCGAGGCCGTTGAGGATTTCGCCCATCTCTTGGCCAAGCCAGTGGCCGGTGGCGGCGGGTTTCTTCACCCAGCGGGCGCCGCGCCCTTTGCGTAACCCGGCCAAGTGATGCATGCCGTTTCGGATAAGGATAGGGAATACCGCGGCGGGCGTCGCCGATGCGGAGCCGTAGAAGCGGTCGCGGATGGTCGCGTTGATGCCGTCGAGAGCGGCTTCCTGCGACCTCTCCAGCACGGCAAACAAGCGGCCGAGGCGGTAAGCGGGATCAGTGTCGTCACGGTTCAGGCTCACATACTTCTCCTTCGGCAAATCGGGATTGCGCAGGCGCATCTCACGCACCAGGCACGCCTTGATGAGCGCGATGCGCAGGCCGTCGGCAACCCGGTCGGTGCGCAGACGCATGAGCAGATTAGCGAGCAACGTCCGCGGGTAAGGCGTGCCGCTCAGGATCGCGCGCATAACCTCTCCGGCAAGGTTTGGCGGGATGTGCTTGGTGTCGTATTTGACCTGTCCCTGCTCATTGCGTCGCGCCGGTCCCATCCGGGTCAAGAGCCACCATATTGCCGGAGGCTGTTTCCAGCGAACGCCGTCAATGCGCAGATCCCGCCAATGCTGGTGGAAACGCCGGCCGAGATCGCCCAGTGTCGTCTGGTGCCAGAACCGAACCGAAATGCGCGCGGCATTAGGTGACAGGCCGAGGATGTAGAATTTGGTGTCTTCGGTGAGATGCATGTCTGGAAGGTCGAGTGGCCTTCCTTCGGCCAATGCCTGCATCGCGGGGCGCATTTTTGTGGTTTCGGCCTCGTCATCCGGAGGCGCGGAAGCGTAACTGAAGAAGTCTTCCGCAGCCTCCGCCTCGGCTGCCTCCGACGCTGCGGCCCAAAACACGGTCGTCGCGTCTGCAAGCTGGATGCGATTTCGGTACAGGGGGCGTCCCTTTTTGTCGCGGCCGCGCGAGCGGGCAAGAAGTTCATTGAGCGCTGTCGCGTAGGCGAATGCGGCACACTGCGAGGTTGCTGCGTTTGCCCCTTGTTCTTTGCCGAACGAGGCAAAGGCATCGCTACCCTTGTCGAAAGCGACGAATTTGGGAGTAGGCTGTCCCGGCTGCGCAATATTCTTGATGAGCGGATGGATGCGAGCCAGCGTGCCAAGCGATCCAGACACTAAACACTGAATTGCGCCCCCCGTTAATCGCGCGAGATCGCGCTCCCATAGTTCGCGCGCTGCCGGACGCTCATGAATAAATTGCTGTTCGCCATCGAGGCGGAAGACGAAATTTGACTCGGGAATAATGTCTTTTGCATGCCTCAGAGCCGCAAAACGGTTAGGATGCCACGATTTAAGAAATGCGAGAACCGCCAAAAGCCCATCGTCAGTCGTTCCAGCAAATAGTTCCTTATGTCGATCGCAAAAATTCGAATGACGCAATGTTGTCCGTTCGTTGTCGAATGGAACACCAAGTACATATTCCGTCTTGTCCCAAAATACCCTTGGCGTGTTTCCAGACGTTCTATCGTCAAAATCCTTCGGAACCAAGAGTGTTTTCGGAACAAGCTTTTTTTCCCCCTGTTCCCGGAGATCGTCCACGTCGATGAGGATACCGTCGTTCCGTAGCACAAGAGAAAAGCTTATCGGTGCAAACCCATACCCAAAGCGTGGCGTTCCCGGCTCCCGCTCGGCCACGCGGTCGTAATATCCCTTGAGCGCCTGAAGGATGGTCATGACGGCATGCCCTCGGGGCGATGGGCCGCCACGTCGATGATGCCGTTGCGCATGACGGGGCGGTAGAAAACCGGCGTGTTGCCGTCGGCGAAATCAATGTCGTAGAGCATCCAGCCGAGATCGACGTCTTTCATCAGATCTTCGTGCGGCTTTGGCGGCGCGCCATCCAGCAATTCGAACTCGGCGGAAAATTCGCGCGTGCCGAGGCACGGCTGATGGAAACACTGCCCCTTGGCGGCGCGGCGCCTGAACATTTCGGCGTGTTTGGCTTCGCTGTCATCCTCTCCCGCCTTTTTGGTGAGCACGAAATGCGCCTCGATCACATAGGCGACATTTCGTAAGATGGTGGCGGCACGCTGTGCACGGACACTTTGATCATCGACAAAGAGGCAAAGCTGGTCGAGTGGCCCACCATTCATTGCTTTCTTGACGTTGGCTTCGGAAATTTTCGAGCCAACCTCGTTGCGGCGTATGGATTCGAAACGGATCGGGTTCAGGACGTGGATCTTATCGACGATCCAGCAAATTGCGGGCTTCCAGTGTATCGCTTCCAGAATGCCACGTGCAGCCGACGGCGTTATGACGTCGTAGGAGACGCGCTCGACCTTCATCTCGGGCCGGGTGAAGCAGGCACGACCTCCCCGCACCCACAGCTTGACGCCATAGGACATGACTGCACCTCAAATAGCCGCCCAATGAATAGCTGCATCAGGATAAAACGATTCGACTGCTCGTAAGGCCGAGCGGGAAAAATATCCATACAATCCACAGGCTTGCACAAACCAATTTTGCGCGGTAACTGGCGGAATACGCAAGCTCCGGTAGTATATAACGAGTTGTTTCAGTCTTTGGGGGCATTGACGCATTGATGGGATAGGCCTCGATGGGAGGCGCAGAGCTACAGGATTCCGTTTTCGACCGTCCGAAACGTCGCGTCGGACCAGTCAAAGCCGAATTCCTCGTGATAGAGGTTGGCAAGGCCGTCTTCGTTCAGCGCCATGAACTGCTCACCAAAGCGGTATGGGTTGACGGTCTCAATCCTTCCCGCTTGCCGCAGTCCGGCGAATGCCCCGCGTGGCACGTTGACCATATACGGTTGCAGCTTGCGGGCCACAGCGCCCGCGTGCTCGGCGTTGGTTAACGCATCCAGGAGCCGCCGGGCCTCTTCGTCATAAGGGACGATCACCGGTTCCATTTCCGTCTTGATCATGCGGAAATCCCGCGCGATGTCTGCGAAGGGAATTATAGCGTCCTCGCGGTTCAGAACGCACCCCGCGCTCTTCGCGATGCCGTGCGGGTCAAGCCGGTCGTCACGTCCAGCTTCCTGACACCAATACAGTTCAGAAAAATAGGCTTCAATGGCAGCCAGCGAGAGCGGATCGGCTGCATGGGCTGGATTGCGGAACACGCTCCGTGCCGCCTGTTCAAATTTGCGCAACTCTGGGATCGGGGCACGGTCCTTGGGCTCGAAAATCTGAACGAAGCTTTCCTCAAGGCGCCGCCGCCCTTCGCGATTGCAGCGCCCCGCTGCCTGCGCGATTGAGTCCAGTCCAGCCATGGCGCGGTAAACGAACGGGAAATCTACGTCTACGCCGGCCTCGATCACGGTCGTCGCGACAAGGCGGCACGGGCCTTTTTCTAGTGCCGTCTTGATCTCATTGAGTTTTTTCGTGCGATGGACTGGGCACATCAATGCCGAAAGGTGGAATGTGCCGGGTTCATTGCCGAGCTTCTGATACAACTCCCGTGCGTGCTTGCGCGTACCAACAATACACAACACGCGATCATGGCTGCGAAGCCTGTCCGCCAGCGCGTCATCATCCAGCTCGACCGCCGGTTTGATAGTCACGCGCTTCAAACGCGCGTACAAGATCCCTGGTGTCAGGCCCGGAGCGTCCGCAATTTCGCGCGCGCCGGCAAGGCCGCCCTTGAACCCAGGTGAGCCATCGGCGCGCGCGGCCTGTAGTGCCGGCTGGGTCGCGGTGCAGAGCACAATGCTCGCTCCGTAGCTTCGGGCCAGTTCATCGAACGCGGCGACGCATGGCCGCAGCATCGCCAACGGCAGCGTCTGCGCCTCATCCAGGATTACGACGCTTTTGGCGATGTTGTGCAGCTTGCGGCATTGTCCGGGGCGGTTGGAAAACAGGCTCTCGAAAAACTGCACGGCCGTTGTGATAATCACCGGCGCATCCCAGTTTTCCATTGCTAGCCGCGCCCGTTCGCCAGCCTGCCGTTCGCTTTCGCCGCGCTCGGCTTCCCTTGGTTCCCGATAGGCACTGTGATGTTCGATAACGCAGTGTTCCAGGTCAGCGCCGAAAGCCTTGCGAAAGACCCCGGCGGTCTGCTCGATGATGCTGGTAAACGGGATGACGTAGATGACACGATCGAGATTGTGGGCGACGGCATGCCCAAGCGCAAAAGCCAGCGAGGACAGTGTCTTGCCGCCACCGGTTGGAACACTCAACGAGAAGAGACCCGGGCATTCCAGCGCCTTGCGCCCTGCCGCTGCAAGAATTTCGGCGCGGGCTTTGTTGACATCCGATGCCTGGCCGCCTCTAGCGAGACCCTTCAAATATGCATCGAGCTTTGCATTGAGAGTGCTCAGGATTGTCGCGGACCAGCCGCCGCGTGGAGGCGTTTTTGCATCAAGGGCTGAGTAAAACGCCTCGGTATCCAGACGGTCGGCGTCCACAAGCGTTGAGAACAGCATACGCACCAGCAGCGCAGCGCAAAAGCCGTGACGCTCTTTGTCGGGCGGCTGCCGTAGCGATAGCCGCACTTCAGCAGGCAGCAGCGGCTCTATTTCCGGTGCCCACGCATCGAAGCGCGGCAAGGCGTCAACGGCTTCCTTCGCCAGTCGGCTACTGAGCGGGTTAGGACTCCCTGTACCGACGCCATTCGCGAGGCCGGCGTGGTGTCCTGCTATGGCATACGCGATCAGTTTACCCACCGGGCCAAAACGATTTTCTTGCGCTGCGATATACGCCCCTGCGGTGGAATGATCGACCCGTATATTTTCGCCAGCGAGCTTACGCTGGAACTCCAGTGAGTATTTACCCAGATCGTGCAAAAGCCCTGCTAAATACGCAGCCTCCGCAGCACCGAATTTAGCGCCGTTTGTCCGCGCGATTGCGGCTACGCCGGTGAGATGATCCAGGAGCGGTTGCCCACTGCCAAACTGAGTTCCCGTCGCCGAATGGGCGAAATATTGTTGTGCGGCCATCACCAATCCCGTAATCCTCACGCATCCTTACTTGTCTATCTGGACGGTGGCACCGTCAAGTACTCCCATCACCTAATCGAATTTCAAACTCCTTCCTGATTACCCCGATATCTCCGCGCCGACGATGAGAATGGGCGCAAAATCATAGAGACGGCGCTGCGGAGCTGGCGCTCCCGCCTCCGCCTCGGTTTCACCTTCTGAAACAGTGACTTGGGAACGATTTGGCGGAGACACTGGGGTAATCAGGAACTCCTTTGAAGTCGGTCTTAGCGGATCCTGGGTGAAATCGGCAGCACGCTTGGCAATGATGACCGTGACGGACGGCCGACACGGCAGAACGTGTTGTTGTGTTAGAGGAACGTCCTGCCCCCTATTGGCTATTAACAAGATGCTTAGCGTTGGAACGAACGGTCCAATCCAATCGGTTCCCATTACGGTGCTGCGTCTCGGCCGAAGCAACACGCTGCGGGCGGTCGATGATGGTCACGAAGCGGCCGCTCATCACCATCATAACGAGCGGCAGTAAACGGGGCACTGCGATCATCGGTCTGTTCAGCAAGGTTGCCGGTTTTCGGCTAACGTCGAGGTTGGACGCACCAGTGAGCAGACCCGAGGCACATTGGGGTTCCCGGTGCTTTTCGGCCGAACGACTGTTTCGGGTAACGCTCTCCGAAAAGAATTGTGCGCCGCGGTCTAAGGCGTGTTTGCGGACCAGTTGCCGGTGAACCAGTCCACCAAATTCTGCGGGTCGTCCCACTTGTAAGTCATCCGCCGGGAGTGTTGATCCATACGCTCGATGAATTGAGGATCGTCCAAACGAAGCAATACGGTGTAAATCCGATCAACGACCTGTTTCATGAATTGGCGCATTTCATCGTCACTGATGCGTGACGCAGTGATCCAAGGTATTTCGCCATACGGAGTGACAACCTTGACGTCTGAATGGTCTCCCGTTTGTGTCGAGGGGGCAACTCCTGCGTGAACATCTTCGATGCACGTATTGCGTACGCATAGGGCAGCCAGCGCGAGGGCCAAGTGCTTGGCGAGTTCTTCGTCCATCGGTTCACCGCCTTTCAAACTTGAAGAGTGGAGACTACAGCAACGGTTGAAGACCGTCACGATCACGTGCATCTGTGTTGGTTCCAGCAGGCCTCGCGGCTATCCCGGAAGGAACTTATTGACACCGACCGGACGAACAAGCCCTCATTCGGCATAGTTATTGTCGAAACGATCCTCAGAACTCTCTTGCACGCAGGGAAACCAGCACTCTCTCGCACTATTGACGAACCGCGGTGGCAATAACATCTCTTCTGCGGCCTGGCAGCGGCGGGCACGGCTTCAATCGGGGCCGCGCCCGTGTCGGCAACCTCGAGGCTGTCTTCCGCTGCCTCGGCGGCGTCGATGTCAGTCCCGCCGCGATCCGCGATTCCGAGCGTCTGGCGGGCGTTGCCCGGCACAGTGCTCGACCTGTTTTCGCGCGAGCAATACGAGGCATTTCGCGGCTGTGAACCGCTCGCCGGATAGCGCGAAGCTACTGCTGGCGACATCCAGGCCTCCGCCAGCTTCGAGCGGTCTCACATCGTGTTCCTCTCGGTGCCCTGCAAGGGTTTCAGCGGCGTGCTTTCCGAAACAGCCTCTCGCCTCGCGCAGATACCAAACCCTCAATCAGCTCACGCTGCGGGTCGTCTGGCTGATGCTGGAAGCCTGGGCTGATGATCCGGTGGAGTTGATCGTATTCGAGAACGTGCCGCGCATTGCCCAGCGCTGGTGAGCGGCTTGTTGCCGTCATCTGCGCACTGGACGGCACCCGGCACCGGCCGTTCACGACACTTGAGCTTGCTGCGCTGCAGAGCCTCGTTGATCCGGAGGAGGTACTCGAATTCGACGGCCTTTCCGATCAGGCGTGGCGCGAGCGGATCGGCAACGCCGTGCCGCCAGCGGCGGCGGAAGCCATCGCATCCGTGATGGGCCGCACACTCCTCTTCGCCTGGGCTGGCGAGAGCTTCATGCTGTCGAACGCCCCGATATGGGTGCAGTCGATGGCGGTGGCGGCGTCAGTCGATCTTTGCTCTATGATTATCCATGGTGCCGTCGATGAGTGACCTTGCCCTTGCGTGAATTTTGCGGGGATGAGTTGCACACTGTGGAGCATGGTGGAGCAAATGAAGTAACGGACGTCATGTTAAGTCATTGATATCTATACGCTATACGCGTCGCTTGGCGGAATCATAATCCGTAGGTCGGGGGTTCAAGTCCCTCCTCCGCTACCAGTATAACATAATGATTTTGTTGATTATTTTCTGTTCAGTCGCCTCATTTTACCTCATCTTCCGTGCTCGGCCACTACCAACGGTTACCGTTGATTCCCAAAGGTTTTCGGTCTGTGGCGGCAGCTCCATGCAACATGAAATGCAGCATGGCACCCCCTGTTTTTTTGGTGTAGATGAGCCGCGCCGCAGGGGTGGGCGCATTCTTCAGGAGCACGGACGCCGACCGTTCAAGTCCACTCGCTCCGGCCATCTATCTTCAAGACTTAACCAGAAGACCCAGCCTCTCGAGCTCAACAAGAACCCATGGCGGAACGCGAGCCGGAGCAACAACGGCAGTCTGTTGCTTCGCCACATCCCCCCCGACGCCGGTGCCCTCGCGCATAGCGACGCGCACGGGAATCCCTGATGTCAGCGCTGACGGCAGACGAAAAGCCCCCCGCGTTGTGCGGTAGTCTCGGTGCTGTGGCTTCATCAAGCCACAGGTCAACTTGCCATCGGCTTCATACCGGCGTCACGCAGGCTTCATTGCGCGCTCGATCGTGGAGCGACTGACGTTTGGTGATGCCGCGATTTCACTGTGCGTGAAATCGTCGGCCGCGCAGCTTTTGTGATGATGCCCTCTTGTGCGGACTTTCGGCGGGATCGGCTTCACCGGCAGCGTTTCCGCTTTTGACGCCCGAGCGCCAACGTGAACACCAGCGGACCGAATGCACACTGAGTTCCACCAGCACAACGAGGCCCAGGTTGAGGGCAACGGCAATGGTGGAGGTCTCGGCGGTCCCGCTGTTACCAGCGGCGAGTTTCGTGGCCTGCACATCGGCGGGCTTACTGAACCTAGCTTTTGGATCGCTGGCGATGCGGTTGCCGGAGGCGGTCTGCGCTGTGGGGGATCGGCTATGGTGCCGTTTTGGCATACCATGGTTTGCGGGTCATTCGGCGCGAAGGCGTGGAGCATAATGTTCGTGCGACGTTCGCAGAACTCTTTCAAGGCTTCCTTTCCGGCCGACACGGCGGGCAAACACATCCCTCGTCGCTGAACGTCACGCCAGCTTCTTCCAGCGCTCGCCGGATGTCCTCCCTGGTGCGCTCGCGCAATGTGTCGCCCTGCTCAAGTCGCGCCACGGTATCCACGGAGACTTTCGCAGCGGCGGCCAGTTCGCGAACGCCCCACCCGAGCGCAGCGCGTGCCATGCGGCAATGTATAGCGGTGAATTTCGTAATCATGTTCTGAAATCCGTTGTTTGTTATGACATGATCCCGTATCATAAATATGTTCTGAAACCAGAACAAGAAGCGGCCCGGCGGGAAGGTGGAAGCTCCCGCGCCGGGCCTAACCACAACCGTAATCTGGAGTACGGAAATGGCTGAGAACGAGCATACGCCCGCCGAAGGCGAGCGCAACATCCGCATTGAAGCAACTCGCCTTGTTTTCGAGGTACGCATCGTCCTGGAAAGCGTCGCGGGCGGCCTTGAAGCCATTACGGCCCTGCCTGAGGCTGGGCCAGTTACGCAGCACATTGAGGTGCTGCGCAAGTTGGTCACGCAAGCTGCCGAAGCCGTCGAAGAGTTCGCCGCAATGCTGAAGGAATGTTCGGCTAGTTGACGAGGGAGGGGCGGCTTCCATCGGGGCTGCCCCATCATCTTGTGAGAAACAAAAGCGGGGCTATCAACATCTCCGAACGCATTCTGACGTCAGGAGCGCTTCGTCCCGTCAGCGCCGCCATCGTCGTGACGGCATTCTGGGCTTGAGAACAAAAGGCCCGTCGCGGGGAGCGGCGGGCTTCACTTGGCGGCTTCACTGGCATCATCCGGCATCATGGCGCCAGCTTCATGCAAGCTTCACAGCGCGTTGGACCGTTGAGCGGCTGACGCCAAGCGCCGCCGCAATTTGAAGCTGCGTCATGCCGTTTGCCTGAAGATCGGCGACTGCTTTTTTCCGCTCAGCGAGGTCCACGATGTTACCACCGGCCTCCGGCTTTTTACTGCGCTTACGGAGCTTCGACGCGGCCTTCTTGGCTTTGCCCTTCGGCATGACCGCCGCGGATTGCTCCACAGGCACCGTTTCCGCGGGCTGAGGCTGGCGCCGCAAGACTGATGCAAACACCAGCGGCCCGAAGGCGCCGATGATCTCGATCAGCACCGCGAGCCACAAATTCAGCGCAACGCCGATGTTCTCGGGTTGCACGCTGCCGCCAATGAAGCTGAGAGCGGCGGCGAGGTTTGCGGCCTGCGTGTCCGCAGGTTGGCCGGTCGCATGGCCAGATGATGCCAGCAGTTGAGCCTTGATGCCGCTAATCTCGCGGTCGAGAGCTTCGACCTTCCGGCTGGCGTCCAGGGCGGCTTCCTTGGCAGCATGACCGGCGCAGAGCAGGCGCGACGCGGGAAGCGTGGCGTCCGCGCACTGCTTCGAGGATGTCCACGCTGGGGATAGTTCGAGGCCACGAAGCTCGGCCTCGATCACGCCGGGCGTTTTTTCCTGGCTGATGGAGGCGAGGCTGGTGCGGGACTGCTCATATTGCGCAAGCTGGCTGGTGAGCAGCGCGGTTTTCCGGTTCTCCGCAGTCCGGCTTCCGGCAATCTCCGCTCGCGTGGTGCTGGCAGCGCCCACGGCGGCGGCAAGGTTGTAAGTCAGGCAGACGCCGCCGGTCAGCAGCGCCACCAAGAGCAGCGCGGCATTGCGCGTCGCAAACGCCCGTTCGATGGCGAAAGGCGAGGCTGCGGCGAGCGCCACAGACAAGACCGACGCGGCGGCGAGCGGCAGCGCTGGCGCGCCGGGCGTATGCGCAAGCTGGTGCATGACATTGATCCCGGCGCTCGGCGCCATGCAAGCCAGTGCGAAAAGTGCGATGACCGCGGTTCCACCTTGCCCAGGCCGCGGGAAGGCTTCATGGTGCTTGGTCATGGTGTGATCCCTCTCACTCAGGGGTTTACGCCACGGCCGGGCGCTGTTCCTAGCAGCGTTCCGGCCGCCCTTTTTTGCATTCGCCATTTGCGATGCAGCCGTCGAAACGTTCAGTGTAAATATCTATTGTATAGATGATGAACAATACAGAAGTCAACTTCGTGAAAGACTATTCGTTCGTTTCTCCAGCACATATTAGAGCGTCTAGAGCTTGGCTCGGCTGGACGCTCGATGATATTCAAGAAAAGAGTGGTCTCTCTCGTGACACAATTTCGCGTTTTGAACGCGGAAAACAGAGAATTGCGAATGCAACGCGGGGGATTTTGTTCCAGACCTTGCTAAATGCGGGCATTGAAATGAGGCCGGATGGCTTGAGAGTGACGGGCACTTGAGGACGCTGGAACAGACCCGGAGTGAAATCCACGAGGTGCGCGCACAATGCAGCAGCCCTTTTTTCCGAGATTCTTGGCATGTGTTCGCCAGCGATCTGCCGAAATCGGCGAAGCTCTCACTCGCCTCGCGCTTCCCGGGCTTTCTGACGCCATGGGCGAGGGAGCAGCGACGCTCTGAGACCAGGAGACACCGGCAATAGCAGGCGCCCCCCGACGCTCATTTCGGATGTCAGCGCCATGCGGGCGCAGCCACTGAAATCCTGCTGCCGCAAGCCTCCAAGCCGTACGCTCCAGTTCCTTTCCCTTTTCCATCGCTCCATTGCGTCGCATCGTGCCCGCTCGTGCCGCGCCAACTCCAGTGGGAAATGGACGCCACCAGACGAAGACGACGCCTTCAGCATTCAGCCGGACCGCCGGCTGAGACGGACGGTGATCCGCGCTTGGACTACCGGCCCCCCTGGCTCTTGGCGTCACGGTCGCCCAAACAATGCTTGCGACGCTGAGACCTGAGGATGTCGAAACCAGCGGATTGGGGTCGCGTCAACCTATCCGGATTGATCTGTTGACGCCGATACCCTCAAGCGAAGCGGCGCTCCGGCCAGGGATGTAAACCTCTTGTGCGACAGTATGTCCACGGACAATTATGGTTATGTAATCACAGTGTTTATTTGTTAGTCATATGCAATTTGTGACTTCGCTCAGATATATTATTTCGTTTTGGGAGAGGAAAGTTTTCGACAGCGGAGCGGTGGCAAGTTATAGATGGGCTGTAACCCATTGAAACTATGGCTATATCTGTTTCCTGGAAACGTAAATAAATCACTGATTTCGAAATACGCAGACCACGTCGGAGTCATTTGCGCAGGGATTCAGTGATTTCAGATCAGCGGCGGTGGATATGCGGGAACGATAAGCACCTAATTTGTCAATCAGGACATCATGCGGAATATTCCTGATTGCAATAGATCTGTGCCAGCAAGTTGGAGGCATGATTATGGCGAGCATGCGTGACAACAGCTATGTTTTATCAATAAACGATTTCAGAAAGCATTGCGGAAGCGAGCGAAACGTCCTCGATAAGGCGTGGAATACATTGTGGGAGCCGTTTAGCGAGTTCCCTTATGCCACCCGCGAAGATAAAGCGGCAACGACGGCAGCATTGCTGACGGCTGTTGTGCGGAAAAGGTTGCCAAGAGCTCCCGCTTTTGCGTTTGGCGGGCCGCCTGCGATCGGGAAAACATCGCTCGTCAGGAGCATTGCCGGGCTCGCGGGCGGTCATCCTGCAGTCGTGCCGGAAGGCTGCGATGAAGGTGAGCGGCGCAAGTATCTGCTGCTGGCGTTGCGCAATGGCCAGCCGAGTATCATTCTCGACAATGTCGGCGGACCGTTCGGCTCAGTCACGCTGGAAGAATGTCTGACTCTTGATCACATAGCAGAGCGGACGATTGGTGCGCTCGAACCTGAACTACTGTCCACCAATATTCTCATTCTGATTGCGGGCAACGATTTCGCTCCGCGCGGCCGCCTTTGCGGGCGCATCGTGACGGTGCGCATAGACCCGTGCGCCGAATATGCCGAGCGCCGCCGCTGCACGCTCGATATGCGGAAATACTGCCTGGACCACCGCCAAGAACTGGTCGCGGCGGCCTCGACGCTTCTGGACGGGTTCACCACCGCGGGCAGGCCCCGCCTCACTGAAGATCGATCGGCGTCCTTTGAACAATGGGACGACCAGATCCGGCAGTGCGTCCTTTGGCTCGACGCCGAAGGGATCGCCGAACTCGGTGATCCAATAGTTTCGCTCAACGATCCGGTAGAGGCGCAATCAAGGATCTAAGAAAACAGCACCCCCGGCGCGACGCGATCGGCCAGGGCTTAGTTGTAAGTTGTCGCTATGTTGGATACTGAATCTATGAATTCCCTACATAATAACACGCGCAGTGACGATGATGGCGGTACAAACACACTAAATCTTGAGAGCTATGCGCAGGCCTTGCGGGTCGAACCTGCTGCGTTCGATGTCTTTGGACTGCGGACCATCAATACAGCCGCGGGTGAGGCTGTCGAAATCCCCTACCGGCTGCGCGATGGAACAGAGATCGCACGCCGTATCCGGCGCAATCTGACCAATAACCGGGACGCCGAATGGGTTTTTCCTGCGAGAGCGCCGGTGAAGTTGAATGCTGCGCCCGACGCTGGCGCCTCGGATCGCCTTTACCTCAGCATTCCGCGTCACGACAAAGACCAGGCAAAGGAACTGGGCGCTCGATGGGACGGGTTAGCCAAGAGGTGGTACGTCCCCTCCGGCAGCGATCGAGGCCCGTTCGAGCGGTGGCTACGCGCAACCGTTGCGCCCAGCCTTTACGGGCTCGAAAACATACCGGACCGCGGCCGCCCGCTATTCCTGGTTGTTGGTGAGCCGGCCTGCCATGTTCTCTCGCAACATGGGTTCGACGCGGTCGCGCTCTCCGAGGCCGGCGGTTACACCGCTGAACGGGACGATCCCGAGCTGGACGACTATGAGGTCATCGCCCTTCTCGGTATGGACGAAGCTGCGACGACGATCGAACGTTTGTCTTTGTCGTGCCTCCGGCACACCTTCAGGATCGCCGATCTCGAGGTCGTGGCGGCCGCCGCGGCTGGCGCGGATGTGGCCGCACTCGTCAAGGGTACGGCTGAGACCGCCAGGACGCTGGAGGAACTTCTCGCGGAACGGCCGTTGCTCGACAGACTGAGACATCCGGAACGAGGTGAGATCATCATCAGGGCCGGTGAACGTCCTCGCGTGGTTGACGAGGCTATCGCTGTCATTCAGTCACGCGGGACACTCTACGAGCGTGGCGGCGAACTGGTCAGGCTTTGCCAGCAAATCGTCGTCCCGGTTGAAGAGCATTGGCTGGCGGATTATCTCGGGCGGCATGTTGCGTTCTACCGCGAGCGCTTGGACCGAACCGGCGAATTGCTCCGCTATGAAACCGATCCGCCAGGGTGGCTGTGCAAGACCATTACCCAGAAGTGACCTTGCCCCTGTGGAACGTCCCCCAAGACCGGGTAAAAAACACCAGGTATTGGAGGCAGATGAATGTCGAAACAGGT
>JBNKIW010000050.1:0-16287 GCA_050290865.1 Rhodomicrobiaceae bacterium
ACGCATGCCGATGTTCAGCGGGTCGAGGACAAACTCAATTCCAGACCCAGGAAAATCCTCGGCTACAAAACCCCGCGTGAGGTCTTCTTCAAGGCCGCATGAGCAACATGTTGCACTTCACTGTTGAAGGGGCGGGATCAGCTACCCCCAGTTCGCGCGCTATGTCGCGGCGTATGTCGGCAAGCCCGTCAAGCCCGTCCAGACCAAGGCTGGCGGGACTGCGCCAGGGGTCCATTCATGTGGCAGCGAAGAGGAAGGCGCGCCGAGGGGCGAGCTGATCGTCACGATACGCAGCGAGTCCTGAAGCCATTTCCGGCTTTGCCGCCAGCGGGTGGGTTCTGTGTAAACTTCTGGCCGGCTCCACCCGCAGCTTTGCAGCGCTCGCACGGACTTTGAAGCCGCCCGCTGCATTTCAGCGCCGCACTCCCCAATGAGCACGCCGCCAGCAGGCTCCCCGGCCAGATTTAGCCGCACTTTTCCCGCTTCTTCGCCGCCTCGAGCCCCATGGCGATCAGCTGCCGGATGGCTTCGGAGCGCGAAGGCACACGATTACTGAAGCGGAAATCGTCAATCGCCTCGACCAGCGATTTCGACATCGGCGTGATGATGCGTTCGGTGTTTGCTTCGTCCATGGCGCTCCTTTGCCACAGCACGCCAATCCATGTCAACAACAAATACGCTATTGACATAGACAACATATTTATCATATAATATGTGTGCGGCCCGGCCAGGAGGTAGCAACTCCCGGCCGGACCTAACCAAGCCAACCTGCAAAGGAGGTCAGCATGGCTGAACATGAGGATAAGGACGCGGATGCGGAAGGCAATCTCCGTATCGAAATTGCCACCTTGTTTTCCGAGCTTCGCATCGCCGTCGAGGCGCTGGTGGTGGGTATCCGCACAGTGCTCAACAAGGGGGAGGCGATCCTGGTGAAGGCCGATCTCGAAATCCTGGCCACGCTCGCGCAGCGGGGCGCAGACGCGATCGCGGCGCTCGATGCTGCGATGAAGGACTTGCTCGGCCGCCCCGAATAGGCCGCGGACAGACCGTGGCGGGGGATTTGCTCCCGCTGCGGCATTTCATTGGCAATCACCCGCGCCGTCAGCAACGGCGGCGCGGTCCGTGCACAGAAAGCCATTGGAGGCCAACATCATGCAGCGGAATGACATCATCAGCGGCCGCTGGCCGGCGCGGCTGATCGTGCTGCTCCTCGGTGTGCCCTCGCTCGGTTTCGCGATCGTCTCGGGACTGTTCAATGCCTCTTACGCAGCGCGCCTCGGCCATGAGCAGCATGAGCAGGCGGCGTGGATCGCGGCGTCGGTGCTCATCACCAGCTTCGTCACCGGCCTGCCGCTCGCCATCGAAGTCCTGCGTGCGCGGGTACCCCATCTCGCAGCAGCAGCGCGGGCGTTGTGGCTGGCGAGCCTGATGTTCAGCTTCGTTGCGGCGATGGGCTATGCCGCGGCAACGCGCGGCCAGGCCACGGCGGAGGCGGACGCTCTGCTCAAGGATCGTGCGGGGCTGGAGCGGGCGATCGCCCGTAGTGAAGCCGAACTCGCGGCATTGCCGCCCCATCGCCCGGCTGGCGCTGTGCAGGCGGAGTTACGCGCGATCGAGGTACGGACGGGCATGAATTGCCGCAATCCACGCCGTCAATGGGTGCGGAAGGCGTGCGCTCCCGTGCTCGCTCTGCGTGCGGAACTGGCGGCAGCGGAGGATGCGGCACGCATCGAGGCGCATCTGCTGCACCTGCGCGCACAGCTCAGCGGACGCGTCATTACGGGTACTAACGCCAATCCGCAGGCCGATGTGTTGGCCTGGCTGGCGGGCGGCATGGTGTCAGCCGAGATGTGGGAACGCCTGCTGACGGTTTTCGCCGCGGCGCTCATCGAGCTGTCCGCAGCACTGGGGCTGGCGATCACCGCGCGTTCCGTGACGGAGTTGCGTGCACCACGTGAGGTACAGCCCGTTCCAGCGACGCAGCCGGAACCCGCAAGGCCAATTATCGCGCCGGAGACAGCCGTCACGCCCGTTCCGACACCGGAACAAGGCTGGCAGATATGGTTCCGGCAATGTGTCGCCCCCGCTCAAGGCGAACGCATCACCGCAAAAGATGCCTACGCCCATTACGAGGCTTGGGCGGGCGTCAATGCAGATGGCGCCATCCTCCCTTACATCACTTTCGGACGGCGGATGGCCGAGGCAGTGGAAGCCATCGGCGGGAAGGTCGGCAAATCGAGCAGCCGCTTCTATGCCGATGTCGCGCTGACCGCGTGTGGCGCCGACGTTCGCGGGAAGATGCCTGGGAAGCTAAACTGATGGGGATGGTGCGGATGGGGTGACCCCGGCCGCGCAAACTGAGGCGGCCGGGCGGCTATTTTGATCAGGGAAGTTGATGGAGCTGCAGGGTACGCCCTCGGCAAGCGTGAACGTAGTGCGCTGCCTGCTGGCGCGCGTCAGCTCGGCCAGCATTTTCATTCCTGTCGATTGCCCGCATGCCCGCGGTCGCCATCCACTGGCGTCAACTTCTCGATGAGTTCCTGGTAGGCGGCTTCGAAGCCGGGTTCGTATTGCTCGGGATGTTCGCGGGCGAACGCGATGACCTTGCGGTAGTATTCAGCCGCTTGGGCGTCGTCGCCCCTCGCCTCGCAAACCATGCCGAGGCGGTCGTAGCCGTCGTGGACGTCAGGGAAGCGTTCGAGAAGAACGTGGGCGGCGCGTTCGGCCTCGTCGAGTTTTCCGGCGTGGATCAGATCGACGACGGCGTTGGACGCCTCGGTGAGTTTATCAAGATCGTCGTCGATGGCCTCGAAGAGGTGGAAGAGGCCACGGGAGCGCGGCGCTTTCGCCTTGGGGCGCTCGGCATGGGCGGCGTAATCGGCCGCCTCGTCTTTGGCGCAGCAGCATCGCTTGGATTTCTTGCCACTGCCACAGGGACAAGGTTCATTCCGTCCGGTTTTGGCCATATCGATCACTTCGGTCAGAGGAGGGATGCTTTGTATCAAGAGGTGTTGGCGGATGCCAGGTTCCATGAGCAGCTGCTCGCCTTTGACCTGGAGCTTGCGGAGGCCGCCAGGGCGGAGGGCTGTGTGCGATGCGACGGCGTGCTGCACTGGGCGCGCTACACCCGCAAGCCGCGCGGTGCCCCTGGCGGTCTGAGTGCGGATTACTGCCAGCGTTGCAGCTTTTGCTGCGCCGTCGACGGATGCCGGAGCCGCATGACGCCGGCGTCTCTGCGCTTCCTCGGCCGCAAAGTTTATGTCGCCACCATGGTGACCTTGATCTCGGCGATGCACCATGGGGTGACGGAGGCAAGGCTGCGGCAGCTCTTGCCGACGCTGCCCATCGACCGGCGCACACTGACACGCTGGCGGAAGTGGTGGATTTCGGACTTCGCTAACAGCAAGTTCTGGCGGGCGGCCTCGGCTCGCCTCCCGGTGCCGGTCGAAGCGTCCCGGCTGCCCGTTGGGCTCATCGAGTGCTTTTCTGAGGACGTCGACCATCGGGTCATCGCCGTCCTCCGCTTCCTCAAACCAATCAGCGGAGGCACCTCGGCATTGCGCGCTTACTGAGGGACGCCTCCGCTCCCGCAGAGGATGCCCGTAGCCAACTTCAACGGGCGTCTTCTACGCTTCAGCCGAACCCCAAAAAGGAGGTCCGGCATGGCGCAAAGACGGGGGCAGAGAATTCATGATCTGTGGGCGCGGTTGCGCTTTTCCGTAATCGGACAGCTTCTCGCTGCGCCGCCGGAGAGGGGCGCGCTCCAGGCCGAACTTGAGGCGCTGGCGGCGCGAGATTGGCGCCATCCCATCACCGGCGAGCCGGTCCGTTTCGGCGCTTCCACCATCGAACGCTGGTATTACCGCGCGCTTCGGGAGCGCCAGGACCCGGTCGGCGTGTTGCGCCGGAAGCGCCGGGAGGACGCAGGCGGACAACCGTCGATGCGCGCTCCTCTGCGCCAGGCCCTGATCGCCCAGTACAACGCCCACAAGAGCTGGAGCGCCCGGCTCCATTACGACAACCTCGCAGCGCTCGCTGAGACCAGGCCGGAGCTGCGGCCAGTGCCGTCCTACTCGACGGTCCGGCGTTTTCTGCGCAACCACGGCCTCAACAAGCGCAAGCGGTTCACCAGCCGACAGACCGAAGGCGCACTCGCCGCCGAAGCCCGGCTCGAACAGCGCGAGGTGCGCAGCTACGAGTCCGAGTACGTAAATTCATTGTGGCATTGGGATTGCCACCATGGCTCGCGCAAGGTGCTCACCGCCCGCGGCGAGTGGCTCACCCCCATCCTGTTCGGCGTCATCGACGACCGCTCCAGGCTCGCCTGCCACCTGCAATGGTATCTGGCAGAGAACGCGGAGAACATTGCCCATGGCCTGTCGCAGGCCATGCAGAAGCGCGGTCTGCCGCGCGCTGCCATGAGCGACAACGGCGGCGCCATGACCGCCGCCGAGATCAGCGAGGGCCTCGTCAGGCTTGGCGTTCTGCACCAGACGACGCTCCCTTACTCACCGTACATGAACGGCAAGCAGGAGGTCCTCTGGGGACAGATCGAGGGACGGCTGATGGCCATGCTCGAAGGCGTTGCGGATCTCACCCTGGCTGCGCTCAACGAGGCAACCCAGGCTTGGGCGGAGTACGAGTACAACCGCAAGCCCCATTCGGAGACCGGCGAGGCACCGCTCGCGCGCTTCCTTGCCGGCCCGGACGTCACCCGTCCGTGTCCGGATAGCGAAGCCCTCAAGCTCGCTTTCACCCACAGCGAGCGGCGAACTCTGCGCAAAAGCGACGGGACCCTCTCAATCCTTGGGCGCCGCTTCGAGGTGCCCAACCGCTACCGGCAGCTCGCCACCCTCGAAGTCCGCTTCGCCGCCTGGGACCTTTCTCTGATCCACCTCGTCGACGAACACACCGGCGCCGTGCTGTGCCGGTTGTTCCCGCAAGACAAAACGAAGAACGCCAGCGGCTTGCGGCGAACGATCGACCCGGTCTCGGATCAGCCCGTCGACACGCCGCCCGCCATCGGCATGGCACCGCTCCTGGAACAGCTGATCGGCCGGCAGTCGGCGACCGGATTGCCGCCTGCCTTTCTCCCCAAAGACGAAGGAGACGACGCATGAACAAGAAGCTGCTCGCCCTTTACGGCCTAAAATGGAACCCGTTCGTGCCCAGCGCGCCTGCCGGAGCGCTCTATCTCACGCAGCCGCTGAAGTCGTTCTGCTGGAGGGTGCGCCAACTCGCCGGAGAGGGCGGGTTTGCTCTCATCAGCGGCGCTCCCGGCGCGGGTAAGTCGGCCGCCCTGCGCATCCTCGCTGCCCAAATGGCCAACCAGCGCGACATCAAGCTCGGCATCATCAGCCGTCCGCAGGCCAACCTTGCCGATTTCTATCGCGAACTGGGTGATATCTTCGCCGTGCAGCTCCGCCCGCACAACCGCTGGGGCGGCACCAAGACCCTGCGCCAGTGCTGGCAGGCGCACTTCGACAGCGCCTTGTTCAGGCCCATCCTCGTTATCGATGAGGCTCAGGAGATGCAGCCCTCCGTGCTCGCCGAACTGCGCCTCCTCGCCTCCACCGAACTGGATGCCCACGTCCTGCTTACCGTGGTGCTTGCCGGCGACGCCCGCCTCGCCGAGCGCCTGCGCGCCGAGGAGTTTCTGCCGCTCGCCAGCCGTATGCGCGTGCGTCTGGTCCTTGAGCGCACGCCGCCCCAGGAGCTGCAGGACTGCCTCAGGCACATCCTGCAGGAAGCCGGCGCCCCGAACCTTATGACCCCCGAGGTGATCTCAGCGCTCTGCGATCATGCGCAGGGCAACTTGCGTGCCCTGATGATCATGGCCGACGAACTGCTCGCCGCCGCCATCCAGCGCGAGGCCCGCCAGATCGATCAGACGCTGTTCTTCGAGACTTGCGCCCCGCCAAGTACCGCCAAACCTGCCGCAGGGCGCCGGAGATGAAACCGATGCGCCAGCTCCCCATCGAACGCGCCTGCCATCTCGCAGAACGCGCCGAAGAACGGCGCTGGCTGATCGACGGCCTGTGGCTGGAAGAAGCCGTCGGCATCATTGGCGGCGAGCCCAAATGCTGCAAGTCCTTCCTTGCCCTCGACATGGCGGTTGCCATCGCCTCCGGCAAACCCTGCCTGCGCCGCTATGGCGTTGCGCGGCCCGGCCGCGTGCTGCTTTACGCCGCCGAGGACGCGCTGCACATCGTCCGGCGGCGGCTCGAAGGCATCTGCGCCGCGGCGGGCACCACGCTCGCCGGTCTCGACATACAGGTGATCACCGCCCCAACCCTCAGGCTCGACCTCGACGCCGACCGCGCCGGTCTCGACGACGCCGTCGCCAGGCTGAAGCCGCGCCTGCTGATCCTCGACCCGTTCGTGCGCCTGCACCGCATCGATGAAAACGTCTCCGGCGAGGTGGCGCCGCTGCTCGCCTTCCTGCGCGATCTCCAGCGCCGCCATGGCGCCGCTGTCGCCGTCGTTCATCACGCCAGAAAAGGTGCTGGCGCCGTCAGGGCCGGTCAGGCGCTGCGCGGATCTTCCGAGTTCCACGCCTGGGGCGATTCCAACCTCTATCTCCGCCGGGAGGGCGAGGAGCGCATCATCCTCACCGTCGAGCATCGCGCCGCCGCATCCTTACCTGGTGTCCCGCTCCAACTCACCGAGCGCGGCGACGCCCTGGCGCTGGAGCCCGCCGCGCCAAAACCCGAGCCATCGGCCGCCGAACCGTGTGCCGTCGACGACCGCATCACCGCCGCCCTCGCCGAGGCCGGGCAACCCCAGCCGGTCTCTGCGATCCGCGCCATCTGCCGTATCCGCACCGCGACCCTCTACGAGCGCCTTGCCGCCATGACCGCCACCGGCCGCATCGTCAAATCCACCGAAGGCTACCACCTCGCCGGATAACCCGCTCAGACGGTCCCCCCGGCCGGCAGGCCGGAATGTTCCGTATCCATCGCCGTGTGCGTTGAGCGCCGGCGCTGCGGCGCCGTGATCCTCCTGGCATCAACACCGCCCGCACGCCCAAACCTCCCGATGACGGTGGAATGGCAGCCCCATCTCTTCTTCTTGGTGTAATCCTGGCTCGCGTGCCAGTTGGAGCGGTGCCGTGACCTCGGACTTCCGCTTCCGCCTTCCCGCATTCTCTACAGCCCTCGGGAAGCGGAAGCCGGAAAAGCATCAGACAACGCGCTTTCAGCAGCATCGAAATCTGAGATCGTGCTCATGGGAACCTTCCGCCATCATCCCTGCCATCTTCCCGCAGGCTGAGTGTTTCCGCCCGCCGCATCGGTAGGCCGCTGAACACCGGCGGGCGACCGGGAGGAAGGACGAGCGCGGTCCGCTTGGCCGTCGGGAGGATCGTGGGAGGATGAAACCTTTGCGGTGCAAGAACTTCCCCCGTGCGATGGGAGGATTGGGAAGCCTTCCCCCGATCCTCCCAAATACCACTCCGCAGGCTGCGCACCGCCCTTGCTTCTGGTCCCCGCCCTTTCCTGGTGCGTCCGCACGGGCGGACCGCGTCCCTGGCGCGCCGAGCATCCTCCCGTCAGACGGGACACAACCTCACATGTGGCGATCCTGGCATTTCCGCCGCATACCAGCCATCGGCATGCGGCCCCGGGACGATCCGTACATATCGTACCCGTCTCAAAACACGGCGGGGTGGCTCACTCTCGCCGCTTGCGGTGCTTGTAGGCGTCCATGGGATCGTAGTGGAACTCCGGCAACTTCCTTGGCCCCATCGTCCGTGGCCCCATGGTCCGCGGCCCTGACGGCGTCGGTTTTTCGGCACCAGGAGAAGAGGGAGCTGGGGTGGAACCATGCCGTTCCGGCGGCCATGATCCAGCCGCTGTGTCCGTCCAGCCTCTTTCCGTAGCCGGTGCCTTCAGCTTCCTGCGGGGCTTTGGCGGCTTGCCGTGGATGTCGGCATTCACATAGCGCGTAAACTGAACATAGCTGAAGCCGAGCCGCGGAGCGAACAGGTCATAGACGGCAATCATGGTGGCCCCGCGCTCGATCTCCGCGCGGATGTCGTCACGGCAGGCGATAAAGGCGATGCGGCCGCTCCGCCTCGCTAGGGGCTTCTTGCCAGTTTTGTCCATCGTGGGGCCCTTGGGGTTGGTGTGGCGCCGCGTCGTCGCGGACCGGCCGGAAACACCGCTGACAACAAACTAAATAATATCATGTATAATATGGTTTCTGAAACCGTTTAATGGGCAGGCTGGCACAGTTTTCATGAAAATATGTGAAATAAGTCGAAACTCTGTGCGAAGCTGTGTAACTCAATGAAACTTAGTGAAAACGCTTGTGCGCTTGCACAAACTTACACGAGCTTTCACATATTTGCACCGGTTTGGCGGGCAAGATGTGTGATGTAGGCCTACATCACGACCGCTTACTACGCCTGCGGCTCGACGCGAGCGGGCCTGTGGCCCGCAAGAAGGAACACCAGATGGAACAGACGCGAGACCGGTTGAAGCCGATCAAGGTCTATGTGACTGCCGGGGAGCGTGCGGCGATTGAGGTCAATGCGAAGGCCTGCGACCTCACTGTTTCCGCCTATTTGCGCGCGCTCGGCAGCGGCTACGAACCAAAGTCGACGCTGGACCAGCGAGCCATCGGCGACCTCCTGCGGGTGAACGCCGATCATGGACGGCTCGGCGGGCTCCTGAAACTGTGGCTTGCGGAAAAGCAGGGCGAAGGTGCGCCGGCCTATGACGTACGCACCCTGTTGCGGCAGATCGAGGCGCTGCAGGATCAGCTGCGAGCAATCGTCAAGCGGTTGTGATCGCCGCCGCCAACGTGCCTCTCACGGCCCGCCCGTTCCTTCTTGAGGCCGAATGCGCCCTTCGGGTCGAAAGCCGCCCCTGACGAGGCGTCAAACCTGCCGTCGATATGCACTCTTAAGCAGTCATTTGAGAAGACGCGCCGGCGACCGATGTGTCGGCGTTCGGCGCGCCCTTGACACATCTCAAATTGCCCAGCTCCGAGATTTCCGGGAGGACGGCTGCTACTCGCTCACCCTGTTCTCGCGCTGAGCCGCGCGCAGACGCTGCTTGTCCTCCGGGGTCAGCTTCGGACGGTCGATCTTCAGCGTCAGCTTCTCAAGCCTGCCGTTGAACTTGAACGGGATGGCGTAGTCCTTATCGTCGACCGGCGTACCGGTGTCGGCACCGACATCGAAGTTCTCGTCCCACTGCAGGATGAGGGGCAGGGTGTGCTCCATCTTCTGCGTCGCAACCGCCTTGCCATCGACCTTGAGCACGCCGATACCGCTCCGCCCGATGCCGCTCAGATTGTTGAAGGCGAGGGTGCCCATGCCGAGACCGTCATATTTGAAATCGAACTCAAGCGTGTGCTTGCCGGGCGTCAGGATATCAGGGCCTTCCCACCGGATGCGGTTCAGATCGACCAGATTCCACAGGAACACCGGTTTGCCCTTCACGACATAGAAGCCATAGCCGCCGAACCGGCCGCCCTGCGTCACGATCATGCCTTCGGCGCCGCCCTCGGGAACGTCCACATCGGCGGTGAAGGTGTAGGACGCGTTGAGGATGCTTGGTGCATCGCCGTTCGGTGTTCCCGTGAGTTCGCCCGAATAGGTGAACTCGTTCCGGCCCGCCGTGATGCTCGGCCGCGGCGCGACAAGGCGGGTGGCCACAGACGCATCCAGCGGCAGAACCTGGTATTTGTGCGCCTCCTGCCAGAACAGTTCCGTCAGCTCGTTCAGCTTTTCGGGATGTTTGCTGGCGACGTCCTGGGACTGGGTCCAGTCGTTGTTCAGGTCGTAAAGCTCCCACACGGCCGTGGCGGGATCGAGATTGGCGGGGCCGAACGTGACCCAGGGCGGGCGCTTCACCTTGGCGCTTGCGATCCAGCCGTCGTGATAGATCGCGTAATCGCCCATCATCTCGAAATACTGCGTCTTGTGCGTCGATGGCGCGCCGGCGTTAGCCTTGTCAAAGGTGTAGGCCATGCTCACGCCCTCGATCGGGCTCTGGTTGATGCCGTCCACGGTCTCCGGCTGCGGGACGTTGGCTGCTTCGAGGATCGTGGGCGCGATGTCGATTACATGGTGAAACTGGTGACGGATACCGCCCTTATCCTTAATCACCTTCGGCCACGAGATCGCCGCGCCCTGGCGGATGCCGCCGAAATGGGATGCGATCTGCTTGGTCCAGGAGAACGGCGTATCGAGCGCCCAGGACCACGGCACCGCCATGTGATTATAGGTGCGATCGGTGCCCCAGACGTCGTAGAACTTCTTGAGCTGGACCGCTACGGGCACGTCGATGCCATTGAACATCGCCACTTCATTCGGCGTGCCGATCAGCGTGCCCTCGGCGCTCCCGCCATTGTCGCCGCTGATATAGATGATCAGCGTATTGTCGAGCTTGCCCATGTCCTCGACCGCCTGGATGACACGGCCGATTTCATGGTCGGTATAGGCGAGATAGGCGGCGTAGACATTCATCTGACGGATGAACATCTTCTTTTCGTCTGCGGAAAGCTGCTCCCAACGCTTCAGGAGCTTGTCCGGCCAGGGGGTCATCTTGGCGTTCTCGGGGATCACGCCGAGCTTTTTCTGGTTGGCAAAGATCTCCTCGCGCAGCACGTTCCACCCCTTGTCGAACAGGTGCATGTCGGTGATCTTCTTGACCCACTCCGGCGTTGGATGATGCGGTGCATGCGTGCCGCCCGGGACATAGTAGACGAAGAACGGCTGTTCGGGCGCCAGCGCGTTGATGCGCTTCATATAGGCGATGGCGTCGTCAGCCATGGCCGTCGTGAGGTTCCAACCCGGCTTGCCGACATAGGGGTAAATCGCCGTCGTGTTCCGGAATAGGTTCGGCTGCCACTGACTGGTGTCGCCGCCGACGAAACCATAGAAATATTCGAAGCCCATGCCGATCGGCCACTGATCGAACGGACCGTCCTGGCTTGCTTGGAAAGCGGGCGTGTTGTGGTCCTTGCCGAACCAGGACGTCCGGTAGCCGTTGTCTTTGAGGATCCGGCCGATGGTCGCCTTGTCGTTCGGGATGATCGAGTCGTAACCCGGAAAGCCGGTCGCCTGCTCGGAGATCACGCCGAAGCCGGTCGAATGATGATTGCGGCCCGTGATCAGGGCAGCGCGCGTCGGCGAACACAGCGACGTGGAGTGGAAATTGGTATAGCGCAGGCCATCCCTGGCGATGCGGTCGAGAGCGGGCGTCGGGATGACGCCGCCGAAGGTACTGGGGGCGCCGAAACCGACGTCGTCGGTCATGATGAGCAGGATGTTGGGCGCGCCCTTGGGCGGCGTCACGCGCGGCGGCCAATAGGGCGTCGATTGTGCGGCGTTGCGCTCGATCTTGCCTTTGAATGGCGGCATCTGCGCGGGGAGCTGCTTGCCATCAAGGGTCACCGTGGCGTCGGGAGAGCCCGGAACGCCGTGAATAGTCTCGGCGTGCGAGCACGTGGCGCTTGCGGCGAGCAGCCAAGCACCGCCCAGCAGGGACACGGCGGCCAGGGTCTTGAAACTGAATGAACCGGCTGCAAAACGTAAGGGAAGCGCCATTCCGTGCCTCGCTAAATGCGATCATTGATTGTCTCCCCGTCTACCACACAACCATTAATGTTCTGAGACAGGGAAAAGGCACGTTCAGATCGGCTAAGAGGAAGCAGGCGCGCCAGAGCACACCCGCGCTTCTGCGACAGTTTATGTCCATTTATCTGCCGACCGCAGCGTGCGCGTCCTGAATTTTCTCCAACGCGTCGCCCACGCTGAAGCTGCCGGGCTTCTGCCTCGGCGGGAACTCCTTGTACGTTTCCAGCAGGTTGCCAACGATCGCCTGCGCAGGGAGCAACAGGAACATGCGCTCGGCCCACCACTTGTCGTATTCATAGGAGGCACCGCGCCGCAGAGCGTGCTGTAGGCGCTGACATTGGTGATCCCGATGTCGTCACCCCAGATCACGAGGATGTTAGGCTTTTTGTCCGCCGCTGCCGCGGGTGCGATGAGGGAGACGGCGGCTGTGAGGCCGATGATCAGACTGGCAGCGAGAAAACGCGGTGCCGCAAGAGGTCCGGATATCTTCATCACTATCTCTCTCGTTCCTTCATAGAATGGAAACTCCGGCCTCGGATCGCACGAAAAGGCGGACCGGCTCTCAGCGCCTGCCCTGAAAAGATAGGCAATGAACCATCCGTGAATCCGGAAATGCTCAATGTGCTGCGGGGAGATTGGTGTCGCCGCCTTGTGTCAGGCTGGTGAATTGGCCCGCCGGGGCTGTCCGGACAACGCGACAGGCGCCAGATCTTTGGAAGCAACCTGGGAAGAATAACGGGGCGGCACGCGAAAAGGTGTTCAGAAACGCATCGTGCTATTCAAGCCGCCGCTCCGTTGGTTGACTTTCCGTTTCGCGGGCCGGAAGTTGCGCGTCAAGCGTTTACACTCGTTGCAAAGAGCCAACAGCGTGTTGCGCACGGCTTCCCCTGGGAAATGTCCTGCTCGGCCAGTCCGAATTGAGATTGCCTCCCATGCAGTTCTTGATGGACATGAAGATCTGGCGCACGGGAATGCGGCTCTCGGGATTGCGCGCGCCGGGCGGTGCTGTCGTGGTCGCCGCCGCAGTTGCGCTGCTGTGGTGGCTGGCGGCGATTGACGCTGGTTCCCCGTTGGCGGCAGGCCCTCATGCGGCTTCCCTCGATTCCGATTATGCCGGTTCGACGACCTGCCAGTCGTGCCACGAAGAGCAATACGCGCGCTGGCGCCGTTCCCATCACGCGCTGGCGATGCAACCGGCTTCAAAGGAGACTATGCTCGGCGGCTTCGATAACGCCGTTTTCGACCATCATGGCGTCAAGTCACGCTTTTTTCGCCGCAACGGGAAGTTCTTCGTCGAAACCGATGGCCGGGACGGCGCGCTCCAGCAGTTCCAGCTCAAATATGCATTCGGCATCTATCCGCTGCAGCAATATCTGATCGCGTTCCCCGACGGCCGGTTGCAGGCCCTCTCGATCGCCTGGGATGCCCGCCCGAGGGAACAGGGCGGGCAGCGCTGGTTTCACCTCTATCCGGATGAAAAGATCACGCACACGGATGTCCTGCACTGGACGCGGCTGCAACAGAATTGGAACTTCATGTGTGCCGATTGCCATTCGACTAATGTTCACAAGAACTACGATGCCGGTAAGGACCGTTTTTCAACGACATGGTCGGAAATCAATGTCGGATGCGAAGCCTGCCACGGCCCTGGCGCGAAGCATCTGCGCTGGGCTGCGGACCGGAAGACGCAAGGCAAACAGGCGCCGTTGGAGGACACCGCAAAAGGCTTCGACTTCCGCTTCGGCAATGTTGGCGCGGGTACGCAATGGAGTATCGATTCCGCAACAGGGAGCGCCGCCCCACAAAGAAATCCCGTCCGCAGCGTCGAAGTCGAAGTCTGCGGGCGCTGTCACGCGCGCCGCGGGGTCGTGAGCGAAAACTGGAAGCCCGGCAGCGACCTGTCCGGCCAGCACGCCGTCAGCCTGCTCAGCGAGGGGTTGTTCGAACATGATGGCCAAATGCGCGATGAGGTTTACAACTATCAAGCCTTCAAGCAGAGCAAAATGTACGCCGCGGGCGTGACCTGTCGCGACTGCCATGACCCGCACGGCGCGACTTTGCGGGCGGGCGGCACCGCCGTCTGCGCGCAGTGTCACGACGCCGGGAAATTCGAGACGGTGCGCCATCACTTCCATGTAGGCGTCGATCCGCCGGTGACGTGCATTTCGTGCCATATGCCGAAGCGAACCTATATGGTCGTCGATCCCCGGCACGATCACAGTTTCCGCATCCCCCGGCCCGACCTGTCGGTCAGCCTAGGCACCCCGAACGCGTGCAATGACTGTCACAAGGACAAGACCGCGAAATGGGCGGCACAGGCGGTCGAGCGGTGGTACGGACCGAAGCGCAAAGGGTTTCAGAATTACGCCTCGGCCTTTCATGCCGCGCGTACTGGAAAAGCTGGTGCTGCGGCGCTGCTGAAGGACGTTGCCGCCGACCCAGCCGCCCCCGCCATCGCAAGGGCGACGGCCTATGCCGAACTCGGCCCGCTCCTGTCGCCGGGCCTGATGGAGCAATTTCGTAAGGGGTTTGCCGATCCCGATCCGCTGGTTCGTATCGGGGCATTGCGCGGTCTGGAACAGCTTCCACCCCGATTTCGCTGGCCGCTCGCTTCTGCCCTGCTCGCCGATCCGATCCGGGCCGTCCGGCTCGAAGCAGCATCGTTTCTCGCCCCGGTACCGCCCGGGCAACTCAATGAGGACAGTCAGCGTGCGTTCGACCGCGCCGCCGAAGAATACATCGCCGCGCGGCGCTTGAACGCCGACCGGCCGGAAGCGCGCAGCGCGCTGGGGAATTTTCTGGCGCAACGGGGAAGGACGGACGAGGCTGAAGCGGAATTCCAGGCGGCGCTGCGTCTGGAGCCGAGCTTCGTGCGCGCCGCGGTCAATCTGGCCGATCTCTATCGCCGTCTGCAGCGTGATCACGACGCCGAAGCAACGCTGCGCCGCTCGCTGGCGGTTGCACCGCGAGACGCCGCCGTGCGCTATGCCCTGGGGCTGGCGCTAGTGCGGCTGAAAAGGATGGGCGAAGCGCTCGAAATGCTGAGGATCGCGAGCGAACTCGAACCTGGTGAGGCCCGCTACGCCTACGTCTACGCCATCGCCCTGGACTCGATGAATCGCCGGACTGAGGCGCTCGGCGTCTTGCATGCGAATGTGGAGCGTCATCCGCACGACGTCAGCTCCCTCTCGGCGCTGGTGTCGATCCATCGCGAGACGGGCGATATGAAGGCAGCGCAGGCCTATGCAAAAAGGCTTGAACGGATCTCGGGATCGCGGGGAGACGGGGGACGGGAGTAGAACCGTATGCGGAATTGCATGCGCGGCAAGATGGTGCTCTTCCCGCGCATCCTTCTTCCCCCGAGTTGCGGGTGCATCAACGGCCGCGGCAGCTAATGGGCGACGCCCACTACATGAAGCAACCGCCACTGCCCTAAGTGCCAGGGCGCCGCAGCGCGGACATGGCTAGCAGACGTGGGGGTGGTATCAACCGCGGCGAACCGCTGGTGGAAACCGCGCTCGTGCGAGGCTGCGTGCAGGAAGCTCTGCAGGTTCAGAAAAGTTGCCTCTGGTCGATGGTCGCGACACATTGAACAGCAGAGGCATTTCCACCGTCATATCCCATCGACCCGATCCAACGCGGCTCTGCGATTTGTCGTAGCCGTCATTCACATCGGGTCGAAAGCGTCCCTTCGGGGCTGGCTTAGTTGTGGCGGTTACTCTTCAATCAGCGGCCGTTGAGATGGCTGACAGGGTTGTGCGTTCAGTTCTACCTGAGCCACCACCACACGCTGCGGCTGCACATGTCGATGCGCGTGCGCAGCAGCCCTCTGCTACTGGCGTAAACCACATCAACCCTTCTGCCGAACATGAACTCCGCGAACAAGTTAGAAATTCCCGGGATGCCATTGGTCGGAGCGGTTGCCTTGCAACACGTGTTTCTGGCGTATTGGTTGAAGTAGTCATTCAAACTCGTAATTTCTGGCCCCAGAACGCCGTCCTTAATGTTCTTCGTTATTGCGTAGCTGATGATTTCATCTTCCGAGGGGATGTGTAGATCGTAGGCGCAGACTCCTGCGCGGCCTAGCGCGGCCGGAGCCACGAGGATGACGAGCCCCAACAGCAGCGCCACAATGTGCCCCGGCGCACGCCAGGACGGCACCGAGAGGGTGGCAAGCAACTTGGCGGCGTAAACCACAACCAGGACCAAGATCAGGACGCCGACTACCGGATTACGAAACATTGCAGGCGCGGGGCTCGAGAGACCGAAATCAACCATTGTCTTCATTCCCCACAGCGCCGGCGCCGCTTCTGGATGCCGGTCAAGCGCGATCGTCATGTGCAGGAACAAAGGCAGCACGACCAACGTAAGATTGCTGGCCCAGGCGGCCCATCGTTTCAGCATTCCGTCTTTTCCAGCCTAGCCCACCACATGCCACCATGAAAAAAGAAGGCTTCCGCGTTATAAGCGTTATGCTGTGTGCTGTCCATATGGAGCGATCGTCAGAGCCAGGTACAGCCAATACTATTCAAAGCACAGACCGATTGAGATCGCGTCTTCCATAACAGGGGAGTGTAGCGCGAAAATGCCAAAATGGCGTCTTCAGTGATCATTTCTGATCACTGCTGTCCGGCAATTAATCGAATAAATTCAATTGGATAGCATCTGACTGGTCTGAATTCTGCAGAGCCTTATCA
>JBNKIW010000051.1:0-16030 GCA_050290865.1 Rhodomicrobiaceae bacterium
CCAGGGCAATACCATCGCCAAAAGGCGGTTCGGCTTATGCGTCCCACGCTGACGGCAAAAATGTACAAAGTCGAGCTAAGGCGCAATTGCGCTGGCAGCGGCATGAGCCGTACCCAAGTTCGCTGCCATGATCGAGCGGCATTGGGACGGCATCGCCGCTTACTGCAGGCCGGAAAACGACATCCATTTGATGGCCTGGTCAGTAATCTGGCCGCACCGATTTCAGGACAGCAGCCGGGCAAGCGCTCCGCTCAGCCGAGGTCACACCGTGGGAGTCCGGCTGCGGCCAGCCGGGAGCCATAATGTCGAGCGCGCTCGAAGCCAGAGGCGGCGCCGCGCGGTCATCCGACAGTCCCACGCTGTGTTCAGCCGTCACCGGGATGTGCTCGTCCCATGTGCTGAGCTCCCGCTCCGTGAGCGTGTTGTCACGATAGGCATCCAGGTAGAAGGCAACGTCGCGCGCCAGCCGCTGGACCGGCTGACGCTCGTGCGGCCTGAAACGTGCCAGACATCGGCGAGCGGCGCCATTGAGTTTAAATGCGGCCGTCATTTCGTCGCGAATGCAGTCCCGCAGCGTCGCTTCAGCCAAATGCGGCGTTCCGTCCGGCGACGGCCCCCCATAATGGGTGATCCGATCCAGGAAAAACGCATAGTCGATCTCGCTCGGCGCAAGTCCGAGACGTTTCCACAACGTGTAATACGCCTTCATCTTCCGGCCATCCATTTGTGGCGCCGAGTAGACTTCGCCATAGCTTCGGCGCACGGACTCCTGGCGACCCAGATCGGCCAATGCTTGTTCCCAGGTCTTCTTCCGTACCGGATCGGCCCAGACCGCGCACATAAAGAGCTCCAGATCGCTGTCCCCCGAGCACGATCTCGGCCCGCCCCCCCTGAGCCGCCAGAACCGCGAAAGGTGGCGGAACTCCGATCCGAACGCCCGCCGAACGGCGTCTGGCGCACGCTGTGCGGCGAGCCACAAGATGAGCTGGATCTCACGCCCAGCCCCCGCCGTCGCCCCCCGTGGTCCCCATGTGAGCAGCGAGCACGGATCGGTACGGTTGACGCACCCCATGCGCCCGGCGGCAACCTTCGCGGGCCCATCAGGCGGCAACTGGCTGTCCTGACAGAAATTCCACTCCGGGGTATCGCCAAATCCGGTGTCCTCGAACGTCAAGATCAACGCGGCCGCCCGCTCCCGAACCGAGGGGGGCGGGGCGCCGTCCATGACGGCATCCCAAACGGCGCGTGTAAGGATGCCATCACGCGCGCGGTCGTCCGCCGGAATGGTGTCGAGCGGCGGGCAGGCAAGGGCACGCTGGAGGCCACGCCGGGTCAGCGGGCCGAACAACCCTGTGGCCTGTCGTCCATGCGACACGATACGCGGCCCCGGGTCGCCACAGCGATCGAGCAGATCCTGCAGTCGTGCCTGGAAACGCGCGACGAACGAGTAGCGCCCACCGCGAACACCATGGCGGGTCGCGTCAATGATCTCAACCGAGGTTTGCCCCACGCCCTGCACCGGAGCGACCACAAACCACAAGGTCGCGGCACACGCCGCCGCCAAGGTCCGAATGAAAGACCGACCGGAGCCCCGCGGGATGCGCACCAACAAAGCAAGCTTCTTGAAAGCAAATATATTTTTTACTGTCGGCATATTCGCTTTCATACACCCCTTCGCAATCGACGATAATCGTATTGCTTACCTATTCCATGCTTATCCCTAACGCTCCCTCGGCGCCAGTGAGCGTCCGCGCGACAATGGCGGGCACAGCGCCTGTGCCCTCGCCGACTGCCAGGTTCGACAGCCGCGCAAACCGGAGCCCGAGGCACCTTCTCCCGAGCTGCCTCCTGCAGCGCCCTCCGGCTCGTCTCCCATCATCTCCCTGTAACCGCCACGGGCTTCGGCAGGAACCAGGAGCAATCGAATGTCATTTACAGCGCCGAAAAGAACGGTCATTCTGCGCACGTTGCCCTGAGGAACGTCATTCGAACGAGCGTTGCGTGCCGCATTCTCGAGTTCCGCGTGTGTTGGGCCGGGGAAGCTGACTGATGCTCGAACGTGTCATGTCCTGGATGAGCATTGACGGCCCGCCTCGTCCGCGCCGTCCAGAAATGAGTACCTGGTTGTACGCCTTGGGGATGGAGCTTCTGGCCGCAGGCGCGTTCACCGGGCTGGGTTGCGCCGCCTGGATCGCCCTTCTGCGCAGCGGCGAAGCCGGCGGACTTTATCTGACCCTTACCCCGGCCGTGGCCCTGGCTGCACTCTTTGGTGGCCAGCGCGCCGGTCTCACCGCCACGATCCTGTGCGGACTGGTCATCGCGCACTGGACCACCCCGACGGACCATCTTCCCCAATGGGTGGAACTGGGGCTCTTCGCAACCGCCGGCACGCTGATAACCGCCGCAGCCGGAACCATGCATCGCGCGCGGGCGCGGCTGGCGGAGGAAATCGCCACCCGCACAGAGACGGAGAAGGAACTGCGCGTCTCACACGCACGGCTCTCGTCCATTCTCGAAAATGCCGAAGACGCCATCATCGCTTTCGACACCGACCAACTCATCACACTGTTCAATTATGGAGCGGAACAGGCCTTCGGCTACACGGCGGAAGAGGCTCTGGGCAAGCCGCTCGATCTGCTCCTGCCGCAGCGTTTCCGGGGGAGCCACCTGACCCATGTCACGCAGTTCGGCGCGGGCGACGTCGCTGCGCGGCGGATGGGGCAGCGGAACCGCGTCGTCGGGCTGCGCAGGAACGGCGAGGAGTTTCCGGCCGACGCTACGATCGTCAGGTTTGGCGACGACCGTGGCACCTATTTCGCGACGATCCTGCGGGATATGACGGAGACGCGCCGTATCCAGGACGAACTGGAGCGCCGTGTCGCCGAGCGCACGCGGCAGCTCGAAGAAGAGATGCGCCGCAGACAGGAGGCCCAGGAAGCAGTGGCGCGGTCGCAGCGCATGGAAGCCCTCGGCAATCTGACCGGCGGCATCGCCCATGATCTGAACAACCTGCTGACCGTGATCACCGGCAACCTCCAATTGATCGAGATGGCGCCCACGGACGAGCGCGTCCGGGGGTTTCTCGCCGAGGCCGAACGCGCCGCCGAGATAGGAGCACGGCTCAATCAACGGCTGCTGACGTTTTCACGGCAAAGGCAGCTTGCGGCCGTGCCCCTGGATCTCAACGAGACGGTCATCGGCATGCGTGAACTGCTGCGGCGGGCGCTCGGTGAGCACATCGTCGTAACGGCGGAGTTGACGGCCGGGCTGTGGCTCGCACGCGTGGATCCCACGGAGGCGGAAAACGCGCTCCTGAACCTAGCGATCAACGCACGCGATGCCATGAAGGAGGGCGGCAACCTCACAATCGAGACCCGCAACGTGATGGTCCGGGAGGACGACGCCGGCGGTGGAGCGCTGCAGCCGGGCGCTTACGTATGCCTGTCGATGGCCGACACCGGCTGCGGCATGACGGCGGAGGTGGCGGCGCGCGCTTTCGAGCCATTCTTCACCACCAAGGGGCAGGGCCGCGGCACGGGGCTGGGGCTGGCGACGATCTACGGCTTCGTAACGCAGTCGGGCGGACAGGTGTCGCTTTGGAGCGAACCGGGACACGGCACGAAGATCAGCTTGCTACTGCCAAGGCTCGACGCGGACGGGAACCAGAGCGCAGTGGCGCAGGAGAAGGCGGTCGCACACGGCGGAGGGGAAACCGTGCTTGTGGTGGAGGACAACCCCGCGGTCCGCCGCGTAACGGCTGCGCGGCTGGAGAGCCTCGGCTATCGCGTGGTCGAGGCTGAGAGCGGACGTTCGGCGCTCGCCGTCCTGGATGACGGCGCGGACGTCGACCTGGTCTTCAGCGACATCGTGATGCCCGGCGGCATGTCCGGCTACGATCTGGCGCGAGAGCTGGCTCAGAGGATTCAGACCGTGAAAATCCTCCTTACGAGCGCATACACGGAGGCCCTCGCCAAGGACGACAGCGGCACGCTCAATATCAAGGTCCTGCGCAAGCCCTACAAGATGTCCAGCCTCGCAGCCGCGATCCGCGCTGCACTTGACACATGACACTGTCGGCAATCCGGGTGGGCGTTGAGCCCCGAACGGACGTCCAATACGCGGGTCGATCTGTCTCGCACCGTATATCAACTCCGGCCAAACGGCGCCGCCTGCCGCTTCGCCGCCCGCGTGCCCCGCGCACGAACCCGTTGGCTCGCGGGGCACGATAGATTTCCAATCTTACCGGCTGTATTCCGGATCGACACCTGCCGTAAGCGCCATTCGCACGAGTCGCGGCAGGCTCCCGGCGCCGGTCTTCTCCATGACGCGGGCGCGGTGGATTTCGACGGTGCGCGGGCTGAGCCCAAGCTCGCGCGCAATCAGCTTGTTCGGACGACCGTTGAGCAGATGCTTCAACACATCCTTTTCGCGCGGCGTCAGTATGCCCAGCCTCGCCTGGGCCTCCTCGATCTTCTTGTGCTCGCTGAGTTCGTATTCCCGTCGCCGGACCGCGCGGCCGACAAGTTCGAGAAGTACGGTGGGATCGACCGGCTTTTCCAGAAACTCTATCGCTCCGCGCTTCATGGCATCGACCGCCATGCGGATGTCACCGTGTCCGGTGATGATGACGATCGGCGGATGGTCGATCATGCGCATGACGCGCTCTTGAACATCGCTGCCGCTGGCATCCGGCATGCGCATATCGACGAGGATGCAGCCGGTCTCCTCGGACCGGTAATCCGCGAAGAATGACTTCGCGCAATCATGAACCCGTACGGTAAAACTCGCACTACGCAGTAAAACGAATAATGAATCTCGCACAGCATCGTCATCATCGACGATATGGACCAAGAGAGACATCGTCATTCCCCCATGCTTTGGCTACTCATCGGAATTACGAATGTGAATATGGCGCCACCCTCGGGCCTGTTGTCGGCGGCGAGGCGCCCGCCATGAGCTTCGGCAATCCGGCGGGAGATGGCTAAGCCCATGCCCAGACCGTCCGGCTTCGTGGTATGAAACGGATCGAATATGCTCTCGAACACCTCCGGAGTAATGCCGCGCCCGGTATCCTCGACCGAGACTTCGGCTTCGTTGTCGGGACCGACCCGAAGGGCGACCCGGATTTTTCGCTCACCATTGGCAATCCGCAGTTCATCGACGGCATTGCGCACGAGATTGGTGAGGAGGATCTGGACCTGTACGCGATCCATGAGGACCGCGACGCACGTAGCGGGAAGCTTGACAGAGACGGTGATGCCCAGATGCGCAGTCCCGAGCGTGGCGAGTTGCACGGCATCCTCGATGACCAGGCGCAGGTCGTCCTCCCGGCAGTCCGCCTCCTGATGCTGCATGAGCGCGCGCAGCTTGTGCACGATCTGTGACGCGCGCACCGCCTGACTGGCGGCTTTTTCCATCAGGGCGAAGCTGTTCTCCAGGTTCGCCGGGCTGGCCATACAGCCGCATTGCCGGGCGGCTGCGGCATAATTGGTGATCGCCATCAGCGGCTGATTCAACTCGTGCGTAATGGCGGAAGCCAGTTCACCAAGCACATTGTGCTGCGACACGTGCATGAGTTCCTGCTGCAACTCGCAAATGCGCTGTTCGAACCGTTTGCGGAAAGAGACATCGAGCACGTAGTGAAGGTGAATGAGCCGCCCCTTGAGGACGAATTGCTTGGACACCAGCTCCACCGGCACGATTTCGCCGTTCTTCTTGCGGGCTCGCGATTCGTCTTTCGCCGCGGAAGGTTCGGAACAGAAGGTGCTCTTCGCTTCGGTATGATTCGCGTGATAGGGATCGAGCAACTCCGTAATCGGACGGCCGTAAATCTCACCTGCTGAGTAACCGAACAAGTCCTCGGCCGCGAGATTGCATTCCTGAACGACGCCACTGTCATCGGTGACAACGATGGCGTGGGGGGCGGCTGCGATAAAAAACCGCAGCGGCACCTCCTCGCGCAGATAATTGAAACGCGCTCTAGTAAGATGCTCGGAAGTGATGTGTTTCTGTTCCACGACGCTGCCACCGGAAATCTTGGCCGTAGCGAGGGAGGCAATTCCACTGCTAACGGCTGAATTATAATGCGATGCCAAAATGACGTTAACCTTGGATACCATTGTTATCTGCTTTTACACACGCCCACTGATAATTCAGATTCATTACAATTTTGAAACGTTGTAACCATAAATTGTAGTAACGACTTATCCCTGTATAAATTACTTAGGCTGCACAGATCAAGCCTCGGCATCCGAAAAATGCCGTAAAAGAGTACCAGTCAGGAATTGCCCTTATATTGCCGGAATTCGTCCCGCTTTCATCGCGTGCATTTCTTCGCATTGAAACTATCATTGCAGCAATACATGCGGGGACGGATTGATCTAGCGATGGTATGCATGATCACCTATTAGCGACTAGATATGGTGCGTAGCCCCTGTCCTTCCCCCTTATCGCACGCCGGACACCTGCCTCACCGCCCTCACCGCCGTTCATCTGCATTCAAAATCACGTCTGGGGAAAACGGCGTCGCCAGAACCACACCCGGTCCGTGAAACAACATAACCCCTCACGCCGCCACACCTTCTTGAGCAGTTGCTTCGCCCCCGGTGCGCGGCATAAATGCTTGCCATGACGTCACCCGTGAAAGCACCGCCGCCCGGCCACAGGCCATTATCGGCAAACGCACGATCTGCGCTCGCGCGGCGTCTTGCACGTGCGCTGGCGGGCGACGTCGTGTTCGACCCATACTCCCTGGGCCGCTACGCCACCGACGCCTCGCCCTATCAGACCTTCCCGCTCGGCGTCGTGCTGCCGAAGACGCAGGAGGATATCGCAGCCGCCGTCAGCATCGCAGCCGAGGCCGGCGTGCCGATCACGGCGCGTGGCGGCGCCACCGGGCTTTCCGGCCAGGCGATCGGCGAGGGACTGATTCTCGACTTCTCCAAATATCTCACCCGGCTCCTCTATCACGACACCAAGAACCTGACCTGCATCGTCGAGCCGGGGATCACGCTCGCAGCTCTCAACGCCGCGCTCAGGCCGGAGAAGAAATGGTTCCCCATCGATATCGCCTCCGCGCATCAGGCCACGATCGGCGGGATGGCCGGAACCGATGCTATCGGCGCCCGCTCGCTCGTCTATGGCCGCATGCGCGACAATATCGTCGCCATGGACGCCGTGCTCGCGGATGGCAGTGAAGTCAGCTTCGGGGAGGTCGCCGATGATCTGGGGCATGACGCGCGGCCCGACGCCGCCGAGGCACTGGTGCTCGACCTGCTGGAAACGGTGGAGGGCGCGGAGGCCGCGATCGCAGCATTACCGCGCGTCGCGGGGGCGCAGCCAGGTTATAACGTAGCCGCGCTCCTTTCCGGCGATACGTCTCAGAACATGGCGGCATTCCTGACCGGATCGGAGGGAACGCTGGCCATCGCCCGGCGGATCGAGTTGAAGCTGGCCCGGCGCCCGCGCAGCCGCGCGCTCGGGGTCTGCCATTTCCCCACGCTCGCACGCGCATTGGCAGCCGTGGCGCGGATTGTGAAGCTCCACCCGACGGCGGTCGAACTGGCGGATCGCGTTATCCTCGAACTGGGGCTGGACGGCGCGGCACCGACCGACCCGGCGCGGCGCGTCATGCGCAAGGATACCGGCGCCTGCCTTTTCGTGGAGTTCATGGAAGGCAACCGCGTCGCCAATGCGCGCAAACTCAAGGAGCTGGCCGACGTCATGGCCGGTCTCGGGCTGCCGCGCGGTGTCGCCGAGGTGATGGGACCCACCGCGCAGAACGCGACCTGGGGCGTGCGCCGCCGCGGATTGACACAGCTGTACGGAAACACCTCTTCGAACCCGGTGCTGGCCGCCATCGAGGAATTCGCGCTGCCGCTGGGCACGCTGGCAGACGCCGCGGAAACCCTGCTCGCGCTTCTCGCACGCCATGGCCTGAACACGGTCTGGCATGGCCATGTCGGCGCGGGCGCACTGCACCTCCGTCCGTGGCTGCATCGGGGCGAGACACAGGCGGAGGCCGCGGCCATCGCCAGGGATGCGTCCGCCATGCTGCGCGCTTGGGCGGGAAGTCTGGCCAGTTCCCAGGGACATGGCGTGGCGCGGTCGCGGGCGCTGGAAAGGTTGCGCGATCCCGCGCTCACCGCGCTTTTCGAGGAAATCAAACTGCGCTTCGATCCGCAGAACCGCTTCAATCCCGGCAAGATCGTCTTCCCCGCGGACCCGGTGGAGCCCTCGCTCTGGCGCAGCGAGCCCGCCGCCGAGCATGTCCCCTCCCCTGCCCTCCTGCCTCCCTGCGAGGGCAACGGCCGCTGCCGGAAGCATGACGACGGCATGATGTGCCCCTCCTTCCGCGTCACCGGAGACGAACGAGACAGCCCGCGCGGGCGCGCCAACACGCTGCGGCTGGCGCTGTCCGGCCAACTCGGACCGGACGCTCTCGTCTCCGACGAGATGGCGGAGACCATGAAGTCCTGCGTCTCCTGCAAGGGGTGCGGCAACGAATGCCCGAACGGCGTGGACATCGCCGCCGCGAAAGTCGCCGTCAACGTGGCGCGGGCGGAAGCGGGGGAACTGTCGCGCTTCGAGCGCTCCGCCGCACATCTCCCCCACTATGCGCCGCGCCTGCGCCGCTGGCGGCATCTCATCAACCTGCGGGACTTCGTCCCCTGGGCCGCTCCGCTTTCGGAGATGCTCACGGGCTTCGCCGCCGACCGCCCGTGGCCCCGCCTGCGCGGCCAGCCATTCGCCAACGCCACGCCGTTCGGAGAGCCGGATGCGCGCGAGCTGCTGCTGTTTCCCGACACTTTCAACAACTATTTTGATCCGGTCACGTTGCGTTCCGCCGCCGATGTTCTCGCTGCCGGCGGCTTTCGCGTTGTCCCGCTTCTGCCACCGGAAGGCGAGCGACCTTATTGTTGCGGAAGGACATTTCTTGAAGCCGGCCTGATAGACCAGGCCCGTGAGGAGGCCAGGCGCCTGATCACGGCAGCGGCGCCCTTTATCGCGCGAGGCGTTCCATTCCTGGGCCTCGAACCGTCGTGCCTGTTGACGATCCGTGATGAATTCACCACCATCTATGGTCTGGCCGAGGCAGAGGGGCTCAAGCACAGCAGTATGCTTTTTGAAGAGGTGATGACCGGCGCTGAACCGGCTGGCGCCATCAAGCCGCATTTGCGCAAGATCGAGGCCGAAGCGCTGTGCGTGGGGCACTGCCATCAGCATGCCTGCGGCACGGCCCCCGCCGCGAGGGACGCCGCCGCGCTCGTACCCGGCCTGGCGATCACCGAGGCGCCGAAGGCCTGCTGTGGCATGGGGACTTCGTTCGGCTACGCCCCGGACACCGTCGCCCTCTCCCTGCAGATGGGCGAAGCGGCGTTATTTCCGCAGATTCGCGGCACCGGACGTGATACACTGATTATCGCTGATGGATTTTCCTGCCGGACGCAGATCCTGCACGGGACCGGCCGTACCGCGCGGCATAGCGCGGTGCTTCTGAAGCTGTCCCTCGCCGCGCGCGAGACGTTCGGAGCCGCCGCCGACGGAAAGGACAGCGCATCGGCCAAGCGTCTTCTGCGCCTGCGTCGCCAGTATTTCAGTTAAGGTAGGCATCCATGGACGCTATCGAACAACAGTCATTGCATGGTGAGCTTTTCGCCCGTCTGCGCCAACTGATCATCGCCGGAGAACTGGCACCCGGCAGCAAGATCCCCGAGCGCGAACTGTGCGCCCGCTTCGGCGTGTCGCGAACGCCTTTGCGCGAGGCCATCAAAGTGCTCGCGGCCCAAGGGCTGGTCCGGCTGGAACAGCATCGGGGCGCGATCGTCGCCGAAATGGAGCCCGTGGAGCTCGAAGAGCTGCTGCCGATCTCGGCGGCCATCGAGGCCCTGAGCGGCAAGCTGGCCTGCGTGCACATAACGGACGAGGAGGTCGCCACTATTCGTACGCTCCACGACCGTATGATGGCCGCCCACCGCGCGGGCGATAGAGACACCTATCTCGCCTGCAACTACAAGATTCACAACAGCATCCTTGCTGCGGCGCGGAACCCGCTCTTGTCGTCGGTCTACGACGCGACATTCTTCAAGGTCGGACGGACCCGCGTGAGGCCTCTCCTCACGCCTGAGATCCTTGCCCAGGCGCTCGCTGACCATGAAGACATCATCACAGCCCTCGAAACCCGGAACGGCGAACGTCTGGCAACGCTTCTCAAACGGCACATCGAAACGCTGTTCGACGCCTACCGGAATGCCTGGACCGCGAACGGGGCCGGTTGATCGTGGCGGCATAAGGGGTTACCCTGTCATATTCAAACTTCGCTTGATCGCGTAGTATCGCACTGCGGCTGGCATTCAGAATTGCCGTGCAGTTGCTGCCATGCGCAGAACGTCGGCGTGGCAGCAGGAAATGTAAGTTGTCTTCACAAAGCCACCCTGTTTTGTCCGGCGGCATCCGCCGTCTTCGGGATCATGACCAATGCCTGTGACGATGTCGTCCGCTTCCACCGAGGCGCTCAGCCTCACGCTGCCTGGCGGGCGCGTGATCGGCTACGCGGAGTATGGCGCACCGGATGGCCTGCCGCTGATCGGCTTTCACGGCACGCCGGGCTCCCGCTTCATGTTCCGCCTCGCGCACCGGCAGGCGGTCGCGCTGGGCCTGCGGCTGCTGGCGCCGGAGCGGCCGGGTTTCGGCCTGTCCACGTTCCACCGCGGGCACACGCTCTCGACCTACGCCGCGGACATCGCCGCCTTTGCCGATGCGCTGGGCATCGAACGCTTCGCAGTGGCAGGCGTGTCCGGCGGCGGACCTTACGCGGCGGCATGCGCGGCGCTCCTGCCCGAGCGTGTCACCGCGCTGGCGCTCGTCAGCCCGATCGGCCCGATGACAGGCGATGAAGGTCCGCACGCCATCGGCCCCGGCCATTATTTAGCCTTCCGCCTCGCCCCCCGCGCGATGCCATTTCTCGCCGCGATCTTCGCCATCGGACGCGCGGCGTTCCTTTACGCCCCAGCCGCCATGATCGGCTTCATCGTCGGCCGCTCGACGCCGTCCGACTGGAAAATCCTTTCCCGCCGCGAGGTTCGCCGCAATCTGCTGCAGGGTGTGTCCGAGGGCATGCGGCCGGGAATCCGGGGCGCTTTGCGCGAAATGCGGCTGTTCTCGCAGCGCTGGAACATCCCGTTCGAGGACATCAAGGCACCCGCTTTCCTGTGGCAGGGAACGGCGGACCGCAATGTCCCCGCGGCGGCGGCCTTTCGGCTCGGCGAACTGATCCCGTCCTGCCGCGTGATGCGCATCGAGAAGGGCGGGCATTACTGGATTTTCGACAACATCGAAACGGTGCTCGCCACCGTCGCCGGGGCTATCGACGGCGAGGCGCCCTGTTCGCCGGCGCCTTTCGCTCCAGCGTCGAGCGTCGCGCAAGCTTCGCTGTGTATATCTGAAGAATAATAAGTGCAAAAGCGCCGGTACACCCGGCCAAGGGAGGCAAATGTCCGAGGGCTATTCCATCGAGGTTGGGGGCGAGATCGTCGGGATCATCGTCCGCAACGAGGGCGAACGCGATTTCTGCTTTCACTCAGCGGTCGAAGGGTTCGAGACCCTGAACGGCCAAAGGTTCCGGTCCGCATCGGCGGCCGAGCGAGCCGCCCGCCAACACATGGGGAAAGGGGCGCCGCGCGCCCGCCCTTTCCGGATCAGCACGGCGGCATGAAACCTCACAGCCCCTGCCGCAAACGGGTCAGAACCTTCAGACCGGCATAGCCGTCGGCGGGTTTCAGTCCGGCTTTCTTCTGGAACGCGCGAACGGCGCGCATCGTCGCCGAGCCGACCCGGCCATCGGTGCCGCCGGTGTCGAAGCCGAGCGCGGTCAGGCGGCGCTGGAGTTCCTGCAACTCCGCCACTGTCGGCGCCCGTTCGCCACCGGGAAACTGCTGGACGAACGCGCCTTCGCCCTTGATGCGATCACCGAGATGGACGATGGCCAGCGTGTAATTGTTGGAGGGGTTGTAGGACCGGATCGCCTTGAAATTGCGCGTCACCAGGAACATCGGACCGCCCGAAACCGGCCGCCAGAGCCGCGCCCGCTCGGCGGGCCGGGGAAACGGCTGTCCATCGGCGCGTTTGACGCCCGCCTTCGTCCAGGAGGCGAGCGAGCGCCAGCGTCGGCCATTGATCCGTCCGGGCAGCTTGACCTCATAGCCCCAGCCCTCCCCGCGCCGGTAGCCGCCGCGCGTCAGGAGATAGCGCGCCGTGCCCGCCAGGGCGTCGTCCGGCGCACCGAAAGGCGAGATGCGTCCGTCATGATCGAAATCGACGCCCATGCTCAGCCAGACCTCAGGCATCCACTGCGTGTGGCCCATGGCGCCCGCCCACGACCCGATCATTTCCTGAGGCTTCGCCCAACCGCGCTGGACGATGACGAGCGCGTTGAGAAGCTCCTTTTCCCAGTAGCGGCGGCGGCGCGGCTCGCCCCAGGCCAGCGCGGCGAGCGCCGGGAAGACGGGTCTCATGAGCTTCGGGTTGGCGATGACTTCGCCGAACGCCGACTCCATGCCCCACAACCCCAGCATGACATGGCGATCGACGCCGTATTTCTTCTCGATCCTGGCCAGGAGCGGCGCATATTCGCGGGCGCGCTCACGGCCGGTCTCGATGCGCCATTCGGAAACGCGGCGGTTCAGATATTGCCACGTTTGTTCGTGGAATTCCGGCTGCTTGCGTTTGAGCGCGTAAACGGAGGTGTCGGGCTTGAGACCGCCCATGACGGCATTGTAGGTGGCATCCGAAATGCCGCGGGCACGGGCGCGCCTCCGGAACCGTTCCACCCACTGCGCGAAGCTGACCTTGCGGGCGCGCGCCTCGGCAGGCCACCCGGCCGCCAGCACGGAGAACGCGCCGAGAGCGGCGGTGAGGACGGTGCGGCGCGCGATAAGATGGTTCATGCTGCTCCCCCCATGAGTTTTGGCGGCGCAGGTTCTGGAGCCCACGCAACCGGAGCGGCATACCGTATTTCCGATGAGGACGAAAGAACATCACAGCGCCGAAAAACCGTTAATGAAAAAAGGGGAGTGTCAGTCCCGGCCCCGGCCTCGCCCCGCGAGCGCGATTGACACCGCCCCGGGATAAATCGGAAAGAATAAGAAAGCGGCTAAGACGGGCCAGACGGGCGCGGTCGCAGCCTGATAGTATCAACGGACGGCGGGAAGGTATGCGTCATGGCCGAGGCAGAACCCAGGAAAGCGGAGAAGACGGGACCCGGCGCCAAAGCACGGGCGGGCTGGCGCGGCTGGGTCGCACGCCTGACCGCCGGGCTGACCCACACCACCTTCGTGCTGGCGGTGATCCTGGCATTCGCCGGTGGAGCGATCGTGGGGGACGCCGGCACGACCGGCAGCATCGGACGCCTGCCGCAGGCGCAGCCGCCCCGGGACGCCGATATGATGGTGTATCCTGCCGCCGCCCGGCGCAAGCAGCGCAAACCGGAACCCGCCTCTCCGCAGGAGCCTCACGCTCAGCAGCCCGTCAGCCAGAAGGAGCAGGGCCGCCGCAGCGCCCTCATGGACCGACTGGTCGCCGCCTACCCGGACCAACTCAAAGGCCATCGAGGCAATGATCTGATCTGGCGCGACGGCACGCGCATGACCTTCGACGACGGCCGAGCCAAGGATTTCCAGGCGCGCCTCGCCAATGCCGATATCGAGGACCAGTTCGCCGCGCCCTATCCCATGGGCGAGATGCTCAGCGATCCCGAGCCGGACTCCGATCCCGGCAGGTTCCGCAACCAGGAATTCTTCCTCAAGATGTATGGCGACTGCCGAAAGGGTGACGTCCGCAAGAAACTGGCGGAGGTGGTGTGGTTGCCCAAGCACGGGGGAAGCAAGATAAAAATAACGTCCGTCAATGGCGTGGCCGAAAAACTGCAGGCGGTCTCCAATGAACTGGACACGCTTCCCGACGACATGATGCGCTACCTCAAGCCGATCGCCGGAACCTACAACTGCCGCAAGATCGCCGGGACGCGCCGTCTCAGCGGCCACGCCTACGGCTTCGCCATCGACATCAACGGCAAGTTCGGCGACTACTGGCGATGGCACAAGGGCCGCTACCGCTATCGCAATCGCGTGCCGTGGGCGATCGCCGCCATTTTCGAGAAGCACGGTTTCATCTGGGGGGCGAAATGGTATCATTACGACACGCTCCATTTCGAATACCGCCCCGAATTGCTGAAGGAGGAGACGGGCACGGTGAACGCGGATGCGCCGGTCCCGCTACCGGAGAAGCAGCCGCGCAAGCTCGATTGAGTGCCCGGCCCGGCGGCGCGGGCGGCAAACCTTGACAGTATACCGACGTGCAATAAAGTGCATAAGCGGCCGTTGTTTCTGCGCCTCCAAGTTAGCGGTAAGGCCGGCAGGACAATAGCGCCACCAGAAAACGACGACGAAAAAAGAACCGCGCTGTTGGGAGGGAAATAATGCATATTACACGCCGCGGCCTGCTGGCTGCTGCGGGGGCGACTGCGCTCTCTGCACCGTTCATCCGCCCGTCCTGGGCACAAGGCACACCGGTCAAAGTCGGCCTGCTGCTCCCCTACAGTGGCACCTACGCCGCGCTCGGCCAGGCCATCACGCAGGCCATGGAACTCTACGTGAAGCAGGCTGGCGGCTCCATTGCCGGGCGCCCGCTCACCTTCGTGAAGCTGGACGACGAGTCCGCGCCGCCCAAGGCCACCGAACTCACCAACAAGCTCGTCTACAGCGAAAAGGCCGATGTGCTTATCGGTACCGTGCATTCGGGCGTTGCCATGGCCATGGCCAAAATCGCAGCCGAGGCGGGCCTTCCGACGATCATCCCCAATGCCGGCGCCAACGCTCTGACACGCGCGGCCTGCGCGCCGAACATTTTCCGCACCTCCTTCAGCAACGAGCAGGTGGGCGTCGCCGTGGACAAAGCCATGGTTGCCGCCGGGGATAAAGGAAGCCGTCACCTTCACCTGGAAATACGCGGCCGGCAATCAGATGGTCGAAGGGTTCAAGGAGTCGTTCCTGGCCGGCGGCGGCAAGGTGACGAAGGACATCACCGTCCCCTTCCCGGATGTCGAATTCCAGGCGGCGCTGGCCGAAATCGCCTCGCTGAAGCCGCAGGCGGTCTACTCGTTCTTCGCGGGCGGCGGCGCGGCAAAATTCATCAAGGACTATGCCGCTGCCGGTCTGGGCAAGACCATCCCGCTCTGGGGACCGGGCTTTCTCACCGGCGGCGTGGAGAAGGCAATCGGCGCGGCGGGCAACGGCGTCAAGACCGTGATGCACTACACGCCCGAGCTGGACAACGCGCAGAACAAGACATTCGTCGCCGACTACGAGGCCGCCTATGGTGCCACACCGGATGTCTATGCGGTGCAGGGCTGGGACGCGATGCAGGTGCTGGCGGCCGGCCTCAAGGCGGTTGCGGGCGATGTGTCGAAGCGCACCGAGATGAACGCGGCCATGGCCAAGACCACCTTCGACAGCCCGCGCGGGCCGTTCAAATTCTCACCATCGCGCAACCCGGTGCAGGATTTCTATGCGCTGGAGTTCAAGGACGGCGCCAACAAGGTGCTCGGCGTGGCGGCGAAGGATCTCGCCGACAGCGGCAAGGGCTGCCGCGCGCGGACGTGAGGCGGGCCTGCTGACTGGCGGCAGGATAGGCGGCACCGCCCCCTTGCCCGACCGTTCGTGCTGGTGAGGGGGCGGTTCCCGTGCAGGCCAAGGCGCATAGCGAGCTAGGCAACCGATGGAACTCGCCCTTATCCAGCTTTTCAACGGCGTCCAGTACGGGCTTCTGATCTTCCTCGCCGCCAGCGGCCTGACGCTCGTCTTCGGCATCCTCGGCATCATCAACCTGTCGCACGGCTCATTCTACATGCTCGGCGCCTACATGGCGCTGACGCTGACCGGCGCGACCGGCGACATCTTGGTTCTGTCGCAAATTTCTAACCCAGTCGCAGCAAAGCGTATCCCCGGACGCAGTTATGCAGCGAGTGCAGCAAACT
>JBNKIW010000052.1:0-15969 GCA_050290865.1 Rhodomicrobiaceae bacterium
CCCGGAAAATGATGGGCTCACGATTACCCGGCAGACGTGGCAACTACGACTCACTCTCCAATGACGCCGGGTACTAGTACAGCCCGAGGCAAGTTCGCACCCCATTCGCCGCACGCGCTCATGCGAACTTGCTTCGGATAAAGCTGTACTAGAATCAACGGGTTGCTAGTACGCTCAACCCGCAGGAAATCCTGTGAGTGCTCGCGGCGAGGGGGGCAGGATTTCCTGCGGGGCGTATTAGTACGGCCCCGCGGGCTGTACTCGCGGCGTCCTCCGCCCGGAGTTTTCAACCGATGCGCGAAGTTATCCCCGCTTCCACAATTTTAGCTTGTTACATTAAATTCATTTTAGCAAATTTCGCCCTAAGGTAGTACTCAATCCTCGATATCAACCTTAAGAGGCGCGTAATGAGCGTAGCACTGGATTATCCGCGTGAGGAATCGGTTGCGGAAGAGCGTCCGCTGAAGTCGCAGTACCTCATGGCTTTGAAGATTGTCGAGCGGCTGCATCGCCTGCTTCTCGATGTGATCAAGAACGAATTCGAACGTGTTGGCCGCATGGACGTCAATGGCGTGCAGGCGTTACTTCTTTATAACATTGGTGATTGCGAACTGACGGCCGGCGAAATCCGTTCCCGCGGCTATTATCTCGGGTCCAATGTCTCCTACAATCTGAAGAAGCTGGTGGATAGCGGTTATATCCATCATCAGAGATCCAAGACGGATCGCCGCTCGGTGCGCATCCGCCTCACGCCGAAGGGCAAGGAGGTCTACAACGTCGTGAACGCACTCTATGAGCGGCAACTCACCATGATCGAGAAGGTTGGCGGTCTCGCTGTGGCAGATCTCAAGACGCTGAATACGAGCCTTGCCAAACTGGAACGCTTCTGGAGCGATCAGATCCGTTTCCGTCTCTAGCTCACGTGGAGGCGCTGCCTCCGCCTTTGCAAGCAGCAGCGGGAGGGCGAACGACCTGTGCTCAAACGACGCACATGCCGTCCCGACCGTTGCCCGAAATCAACGCCCCCTTGCCGAGATGAGGGCGGCGCGCGCCATGCTTGCATTTGCCCCCAAATTCGCACACTTTGTTAACGCTACTTCCGGCAAACTCGGCGAGATGGAGCGTGCCTGTCGTGAACTTGGCACCTGTGTGCCGGGTGCGCGCTTGTGCAGGTTGACAGGCGTCACAAAGCATTGTGATCTGTCACTCTTATCCGAGTGGGGGTAGCAACCAGGGTGAGCTCTTCATCTGGAGGGGACGGGTCACATTTCGCACCAATTATGTGGCAAAACTCGTGCGGGCGAAGCGTGTGGCGCGGATCGATGGGGCAAACGGGAGTGCGACGGTGACTGTAAAGCGTGAGATCGAGAGCGTTTCTGTTCAAAAAGCCGGGCTGTTGGGAACGGTTGCGTTTGCCGGTGCCCTGTGCCTGCTTGCGACAGGCGCGTTCGCCGCGCCCGAAGATTGGATGAAATTCGACGGTGACGAATGGGATCCGGGCTTCGACCGTTCTTTCGCGCGGCAGTGGGAAGCTCAGCCCGCGCGCGGCTACCCGACGCTTTCTCCCAAGAACATCAAGTATATGCGCAGCGCGATCAAGCGTTACGCGGCCGTCGTCAGGGGGGGCGGCTGGGATCCGATCCCCATGGTGGAGCTGCACACCGGCATGACGCATAAGGCGGTCATCGCGCTGCGGCGGCGGCTCAAGGCCGAGGGCGATCTGGGCAAGGAGACCCTCGGTTATCCGCAGACATTCGACTCATATGTGGAAGCCGCGGTGAAGCGTGCCCAGGAGCGCAACGGCATGCCGCCGACCGGTACCCTCGACAAAAAGACCATCCGTGCGCTCAACGTCCCGGCGAGCGCCCGTCTGCGGCAGCTCCGGACCAATCTGACACGGATCGAGCGCCTGCGTGCGCCGGCGAAGGGGCGCTACGTGGCTGTCAACATCCCCGCGGCTCAGATCGAGGCGGTGGAGAATGACAGAGTGGTTTCCCGCCATTCGGGCGTCGTGGGCAAGGTGAAACGCCCGACGCCGATTCTGCGGTCGCAAATCCACGAGATCAATTTCAACAAGGAGTGGATTCTTCCTCCGACGGTGATCAGGCAGGATCTGGTTCCCAAGGCCCGTAACGGGAAGCCGGCAGAGGTCTTCAAGAGTTACGGCGTCGATATTTACCGGGATTACAACGACTTTCGGAAGCACCGCACGCTTGATCCGCGCAATGTCGACTGGTCTTCGAGCGCCCCCCTGCGCTATTTCTACGCACAGAAGCCGGGCGAGGCGAATCCGCTGGGATACATCAAGATCAATTTCCCCAGCCCGCAGCAGGTGTATATGCACGACACCCCGTCCAAGAGCATCTTCGCGCGCAATTTCCGTGCCGAAAGCTCGGGCTGTGTGCGCGTCCAGAACATCCCGCAATTGACCGCGTGGCTGCTGGAGGACAATGGCTGGACGCCGGAGCGCGTGGCCGGGATGAAAGAGACGCGCGAGACGCTCAATGTCCAGCTCAAGCGCAAGGTGCCGCTGTATTTCGCCTATGTGACCTCCTGGGCAACGCCGGATGGGAGGGCACATTTCCGCCGCGATCTCTACGATCGGGATGGCGTTGGCGTAACGGCGACCGCCTATTAGGCGACAGAAACCCTTTCCCCGGCGTCTGCCCGGCTCTCGGGCGCCGGCCGGTAGCGGAGTGGCGTTCTCCCAGGAAAACCGGTATCCAGGCTGCCTGAATGGCGTCTGAACGCCGGGACGCTGCGGCCAACTCTCTTACGCGCAACCCCATAATTTGCTAACCCGTTGCAACTTCGCCACGATTTCCCCGCAATTCGGCAGATACTGTTTCTTAACTACACCACGCCGAATATCGGCCCGTTGCGCTTCGATGATACGCGGCAGGTGTGGTTCGAGAACGGGATCAGGGCGACCGGCAATTACGTCAAGTTCCGGTTGAGAGGGATTTTGAGCAAGTCGTCATCCGGCACGAGTTCTGACAGCTATGGGCTGTTCAAGCGATGCCTCGGAGCGTTGTTCGTCGTTGTCATGACGCTGGGCGCCGCCAGCGGGCCGCACGCGGCACCGGACGGCGAGCGCAGGCTGGCTTTCCACAATATCCATACCAACGAGGACATCGACATCGTCTACAAGCGCAAGGGCGTCTTCGTGCCCGAAGCGCTCAAGAAGCTCGACCATTTCATGCGCGACTGGCGCCGGAACGTGACCATCAAGATCGACCCGGCGCTCTACGACATCATTTGGGAAATGCATCGCGACCTCGGGTCGAAAGTGCCGATCAAGCTGATCTGCGGTCACCGGACCGTGTCGACGAATCGGCGGCTGCGGCGCAGGCGGGGCGGGCAGGCCAGACGCAGCCTGCATATCACCGGCAAGGCGGCCGATATCCAGTTCCCCGATATTCCGGTCAAGCAGTTGCGCAATGCGGGGCTCATTCTGGAGCGGGGCGGCGTCGGCTACTACCCGCGCTCGGGGATCCCGTTCGTGCATGTCGATACGGGCCGCGTCCGGCACTGGCCGCGCATGGGGAGGCAGCAACTCGCAGTCCTGTTTCCGTCGGGGCGTTCCAAGCATGTGCCCGCCGATGGCAAGCCGCTGACCAAGCGCGATTTCCGCGTCGCCCTGGCGCGGCTGGAGGCACGCGGCGGCGAACTGCCCTACTTTTTGAAGCGGAAGAAGGGGCGTGGAGCGAGGACGGTCCTGGCCAGCCTGGACACCGGCAAGAAAAAGCGGACTGCGGCCAAACCGAAAGCTTCGCCGCCAGCTGCGGCGCCATCCAAACCGAAGCTCACGCTTGCCAGCCTGAGCCCGTCCCTCGGCTCCCCCAGCGGCAAAGGGACGAAGCGCAGGGCCGAAGTGAAGCCCGCACTGCTCAAGCCCGCCACTGTGGAAGCGGACAAAACCATAGTGCAGGGCCGTACGGAGCTGACCTCGGCGCGCCCGGATGAGCGCCTCACCGTTGATGAGATCCTCGGCAACGACGCCGTCGCGGCGCCCGGAGCGGTCCGCCAGAAGATCGAATTGGACGCCGACGAGATCGCCGACGACGAAGAATACCAGATCTATCCCGTCCTGCCCTACATGTCGGATACGCCGGTGGCGTCCATGGATATGACCGGCGGAGCAGTGGATCTGGCGCTGCCGAAGGTGCATCTGCTGCTGGGCGAAACCCGCTGGTTGCTGCAAGAGGAATTCCGGCCCGGTCTGCAGGTGGCCGAGTTTCATTGGGCGCGGCAGTTCCGCGGGACGGCGGTGAACACGCGGCTCAGGCGGCTTGCGCGCCGCGCGCCCGAGACGGGGGCGGTCAAGACGGTGGCATCGAAGCGCTAACACGCACAGCAATGGACGCGGAGCGGCGGCACCTTTCTTCGTGTCGCCGCGGGGGTCCGTGTCTGGCATCTCCCGCCGCCTGCCAGGGAGGCGGGCGGTCGAAGGCGCCTTCCGCCAGCCCGCTTGCGCGAAGCCCTCGCCTTATCGCTGCGTGATCGGGATGTAATCGCGCGGGCCGGGGCCGACATAGAGCTGGCGCGGGCGGCCGATTTTCTGATCGGTGTCCGCGATCATCTCCTTCCATTGCGCGATCCAGCCCACCGTCCGGGCGATGGCGAACAGCACCGTGAACATGGATGTCGGAAAGCCGAGCGCTTTCAGCGTGATACCCGAGTAGAAGTCGATGTTCGGGTACAGCTTCTTCTGGATGAAATACTCGTCCTCAAGCGCGATGCGCTCCAGTTCCATGGCGACCTGCAGAAGCGGATCGTCCTTGATGCCAACGATTTCCAGCACTTCCTTGCAGGTTTTCTGCATGACGCGGGCGCGCGGGTCGTAGTTCTTGTACACCCGGTGGCCGAAGCCCATGAGGCGGAACGGATCGTTCTTGTCTTTCGCGCGCTTGATAAACTGCGGGATGCGATCGACCGTGCCGATCTCCGCGAGCATCTTGAGTGCCGCTTCGTTGGCCCCGCCATGCGCCGGCCCCCAGAGACAGGCAATCCCGGCGGCGACGCAGGCGAACGGATTGGCGCCGGACGATCCGGCCAGCCGCACCGTGGAGGTGGAAGCGTTCTGCTCGTGGTCGGCGTGCAGGATGAAGATGCGGTCCATGGCCCGCGACAGCACGGGATTGACGCGGTATTCGTCGCAAGGGACCGCGAAGCTCATATAGAGGAAGTTCGACGGGTAGTCGAGATCGTTGCGCGGATAGATGAAGGGCTGGCCGATGGAGTATTTGTGGGCCATGGCCGCGATCGTCGGCATCTTGGCGAGCATCCGTATTGACGCGATATCGCACTGGACCGGATCGCTGATGTCGGTGGAGTCGTGATAAAAGGCCGAGAGTGCGCCCACCACGCCCACCATGACCGCCATGGGATGCGCGTCGCGGCGGAAGCCGGAGAAGAACCGGATCATCTGCTCGTGGATCATGGTGTGGTAGGTGACGCGGTTTTTGAAATCCAGATACTGGTCCTGGTTCGGCAACTCGCCGTAAAGGAGGAGGTGGCAGGTTTCAAGGAAATTGCCGCGCTCGGCCAGTTGGTCGATCGGATAGCCGCGATAGAGGAGAATCCCCTCGTCGCCGTCGATATAGGTGATGGCGGAACGACAGCTTGCGGTGGAGGTGTAACCGGGATCGTAGGTGAAACGCTGGCTATGGCTGTAAAGCTGGGAGATGTCGAGAACGTCTGGACCGACGCTGCCGCCATAAATGGGCAGGCTGTAGGGCTTGCCGTCAATGTTGAGTGTCGCGGTCCCTTTTGGCGCCTGCTTTTCAGGTAGCGGCATCGCTTGGTCTCCCTGTCGTCGGGGCGGGACCAGGCCTCGCTGCAAAGCTCGAAGGCATGAGGAGGGCTGGCCGTCCCTGCTTGGCTTGTTTCTCTTCTGCTGAGGCAAGGCCGATCAGCACAATAGTGCGCGCGCGTTAAAATGCCCCGCAGGCTTTATGCTGCAGTGCATGAGAGCATAGATCTTGCGGCGCAACAACTAAACGTTTGATTACGTCTTGGGCGTGCTGGTTTTTTTTGCTTTCGGCGGCTTACCCGTAGCGGCGGCTGGCGTGGAGCCGCTGGCTGGCCGGGTGTCGCGAGCCTTTGTCTCGGTTGCAACCGCGGCGGTCGCCGACTTGGACTGGTCTCTCAGGCGGGCGATGGATTCATCGCGTCCGAGGAGCACGAGCACATCGAAGATGCCTGGCGAAGTCTTGCGCCCGGTGAGGGCAGCACGCAAGGGCTGGGCAATTTCGCCGAGTTTGAGCCCCATATCTTGTGCGTATTCCTTGGTCAACGCCTCCAGCACCGCAACCGACCATTCGGGGGCCGCCTCCAGCCTGGGGAGCAGACCGGCAAGGCGTGCGCAGGCGTCCGGCGTCAGAATCTTCGCGGCTTCCACATCCGGCTTCAGCGGGCGCTTGGCAAACAGAAAGTTGGCGCCGTCCAGGAGGTCGTTGAGCGTTGCGGCACGCGCCTTCAGTTGCGGCATGGCTGCCATGAGTTTGTGGGGGAGCAGATGCTGCAGCGCGGCAACGAGTGCCTCGTCACTCGCGCTACGGATGTATTGGCCGTTCAAACTCTCCAGTTTAGCGAAGTCGAAGCGTGCCGGAGACTTGCCCAGCGCCCCAAGATTGAACCATTCCACGAGTTGCTCGGTGGTAAATATTTCATCATCACCATGACTCCACCCCAGGCGGGCAAGATAGTTCCGCATGGCCGCGGGCAGATAGCCCATGGCGCGGTAGGCTTCGACGCCGAGCGCTCCATGGCGCTTGGACAGCTTGGCGCCGTCCGCCCCGTGGATCAGCGGCACATGCGCGAAGACCGGGACATCCCAACCCAAGGCGGCGTAGATCTGCGACTGCCGGGCGGCGTTCGTCAGATGATCGGAGCCACGGATGACGTGCGTGACGCCCATGTCGTGATCATCCACGACCACGGCGAGATTGTAGGTGGGAGTGCCATCCGAGCGCAGGATGATGAGATCGTCGAGTTCCTTGTTTGCCGTCACAACGCGGCCCTGGACCTTGTCATCGACGACGGTTTCGCCCTCTTTCGGCACCTTCAGGCGGATGGCGGGCTTGACACCCTTCGGCGCCTCCTGGGGATCGCGGTCGCGCCACGTGCCGTCATAGACGGGCGGGCGGCCCTCCTTACGCGCATTCTCCCGCATTGCCTCCAACTCCTCCGGCGTGCAATAGCAGCGATAGGCGTTGCCCTCGCTGAGGAGTTGCTGGGCGATCTCCACATGGCGCGCGGCGCGGGCGAACTGGTGGAGCGGTTCGCCGTCCCAGTCGAGTCCGAGCCATTTGATTCCGTCGAGAATGGCGTCGATGGCTTCCTGCGTTGACCGGGCGCGGTCGGTGTCCTCGATGCGCAGGAGGAATTTGCCGCCCTGGTTGCGGGCGAAAGCCCAGTTGAACAGCGCGGTGCGGGCGCCGCCGATATGAAGAAAGCCGGTCGGGGAGGGCGCGAAGCGCGTCACAACTTGAGCGGTCATGGGGTGGAATCCTCGGGAATGCGTGCGGCGGGGCGCGGTTGCGCCCGCGGAAAAGCGTAAGGAAGCGAGTTGCGCACCGTTTAACACAGCCGCGCGGCTCAAACAAACAGGCGAGAGCGGCGATGGCGCTTCGCGACGGCGTTTTTGGTCCTCTGGCGGCAGGGCAGGGGGCATATGCTTACCCGGCGGCAGGTGGCGTGCGCCGGGCGCTGCAATGCGCGCAAGCGTATCTCGAAGCGGCGTTGGATGCCGAGCGGGGACGGTGGTTCGTGTGGCTGCCCGTGCTGTTCGGCTGCGGGATCGCGATCTATATGGCGTTGCCGTCCGAACCGCCGTTGGTGATCGCGGTGGGGGCCGTGTTGCTGGCGGTTCCCTTGCGCATCTTTCTGCGGGCGACGGTCCTGCAGCTCATCTTCTCGAGCGTCTGTCTCATGGTTGCGCTCGGTTTCCTCGATGCCAAGCTGCGAACGATGGCGGTGGAGGCGCCGGTTGTACAAAGGAAGCTGTTCAACAGGCAGCTCACCGGCTGGGTGGAGTACGCGGAGCGGAAGAACCGGAAGGCGGTCGTGACGCTCCGCCTCATGGCCTTGGAAGGCGTGAAGATGGAGGCGATGCCGGCCCGCGTCCGCGTCAGCATCCGCGGCAAGGCGGCAGTGCCCGCGGCCGGCGACGCGATCCGCGTCAATGCCACGCTGATGCCCCCGCCGGAACCAGTGATACCTGGTGGCTTCGATTATGCGCGCCGCTACTGGTTCAACGGCATCGGCGGCTCGGGTTACGCCATGGGCAAGGTGAAGCTGCTGAGTGGCGCCGGGCCGCCGCCGCTCGATCTGCGTATCGCCGCTCTTATCGCTGGTCTGCGCAACGCTATCGCCGAGCGGGTCGGTGCAGTGCTGAAAGGCGACGCAGGGGCTATCGCCAAGGCGCTGATCATGGGGGAGCGCGGAGCGATATCGAAGGAGGCCAACGCGGCGCTGCGCCATTCCGGGCTGTTCCATGTGATTTCCATTTCCGGGCTGCACATGGCGCTGACGGCGGGATCGGCCTACTGGCTGATACGGGCGGCGCTGGCGCTGTTTCCGGCGCTCGCGCTGCGTTTTTCCATCAGGGCCTGGGCGGCAGTGGCGGCGCTTCTCGTGGCGAGCGGCTATCTCGTCATCTCCGGCGGGGCGGTGACGGCGGTCAGGTCGTACATCATGATCGCGATCATGTTCACCGCGGTGATCCTCAATCGCCCGGCCTTGTCCTTGCGCAACGTGGCGTTTTCGGGCCTGGTGATCCTGGTGGCAAGTCCGGAAAGCCTGATGGATGCAGGCTTTCAGATGAGCTACGCGGCGACTGCTGCGCTCATCGCCTATTTCGAGACGCGCGCGAGCTTGAGAATGCCCGCTTCCTGGCCGCAGAGCTTGGGCATTCCCGTGATCGGTGTGGCGGGGGCGGCCGTTACGACGCTGGTCGCAAGCCTGGCGGTCGATCCGATTGCTGCGTTCCATTTCCACCGCATTGCCACCTATTCGGTGCTGGGCAATGTGCTGGCCTCGCCGGTGGAGGCGCTGGTCGTGATGCCCATGGCGCTCTTGACGCTTTTCGTCATGCCGTTCGGCCTCGAAGCCTGGCCGCTTCTGGCTATGGAGCGCGGGATCGATGCCATGATGACGATTGCGAACTTCGTGTCCGGCCTGCCGGGGGCGGTGGTCGCGGTGCCCGTTTTCCCGGACGCGGCCTTCACGCTGATGGTGGCGGGGGGGCTGTGGCTTATCATCTGGACCGGCCGGTGGCGTTATTGGGGGCTCATGGCGATTGGCGCCGGGTTGGCGGTCGCGCCCTTTTCAGAGCGGCCCGATATCTGGGTGGCTCGCGACGGCAGGGTGGTGGCGGTGCGCGACCGGGCCGGGCGGATGGCGGTTGGGGATACGAGGAGGGGGAGGTTCCATCTGGAAAAATGGCTGGAATCAGATGGCGACATGCGAACGCCCAAAGATATCCGCAGGAAGGCGCGCTTCCAATGCGACGGGCAGAGCTGCATCGTAATCGTGAAAGGAAGGCTAGTGAGCTACATTCACCAGCCCGCCGCCCTGGCCGATGATTGCCGCCGTGCCGATGTCGTGATCGTCAGCTTTTCGGTCCCCGAACGCTGCCGTGAGCCGCGCGTGTTCATCGACCTGCGCGATTTGCGCGAGAGGGGAGCGTATACGGTACGTTTCGATAGCGCCAACGACGATCCCATTGTCGTTGAGGCTGTGGCGGATACCCGTGGCGCGCGTCCCTGGGTCTTGCGCCGGCCCCGCCGCACCGTCATACCGCCCGTTGCGCCCGCGAGAACCGGCGCCGGTGAGGCAAAAGGATGACAGCGGCTGCCCGAAGGGCGTGGGGCGTGACGCCACTCCTCAATACCGGCGCAAGAGGCCGATCAGTTTGCCTTGAATGCGGATACGGTCCGGACCGAATATGCGCGTCTCGAAGGCCGGATTGGCCGCCTCCAGCGCGATCGACTGCCCCTTTCGCCGGAAGCGCTTCAAAGTGGCTTCCTCCTCGTCGATGATGGCGACGACGATATCGCCATTGGTAGCGGCATCGGTCTTCCTGATGACGACAGTATCGCCGTCGAGGATGCCTGCCTCGATCATGGAGTCGCCCTTGACCTCCAAGGCAAAATGTTCGCCCTGGCTGAGGAATTCCTCGGGCATGCCGATGGTATGGCTGCGGTTTTCGATGGCCGAACGCGGAACGCCCGCCGCGATGCGCCCCATGACCGGTACGCCCACCGAAAAAGTGGGTTCTTCGGACGCGCTGTCGCTGAAACCGCGCGGGCGGCTGCCCTCGATCACGGATGGGGCAAAACGCGGGGCGCCGCCGCCCACCGGCCGCAAACCTCTGCGCTGGGCGGCTTCAGGCAGTTTCAGGATCTCCAGAGCGCGCGCGCGGTGCGGCAGGCGGCGGATGAAGCCGCGCTCCTCCAGCGCGGTGATGAGGCGGTGAATGCCGGACTTCGAGCGCAGATCCAAGGCGTCCTTCATTTCGTCATAGGAAGGAGGAACGCCTGTCTCCTTAAGACGCTCATCAATGAACAGAAGAAGTTCTTTCTGTTTGGACGTCAGCATGATGCCTCCTTTGACTGGTCTGCGGCAGGGGGGACGGATCGAGACGCAGTCTCACGTACAAATCAAGAACGTTTATACGTGTTCTAGTTGTGTTCCGCAAGTCTCAGCTGTGATGTCCGTGATTTTTTCACAGGATAAGCGATTTCAGGCGTCAAGCGGCAGGATCGGGACGGTCTCGCCGGCGGTTGCGGCTGGAGCATGCGGCGGCCGCACGATGAGGCAGTCCGCAGCGGCAAGCCGCGTGATGAGCGAAGAATCCTGCGAGGCGAACGCCTCCACGGTGCCGTCGGCAGCGGTCTGCGCGCGCATATAGGCCTGACGCGGCCCGTTCGCGGGGAGGGCTGTTGCGAGCGGGGCCGTCAAGTGCCGGTCCGGCACCGTCTCGCCGAGCAGCGCGGCGATGAGGGGTTTCAGGAAGATGAGCCCTGTGACCATGGCCGATACCGGATTGCCGGGCAGACCGAGGACGCGGCATCCCTCCCGCGCGCCGAACATCAGCGGCTTGCCGGGACGCATCGCAACATTATGAAAGGCGATGCCGAATCCCGCCTCTTCGAGGGCGTGGCGAACGAGATCATGCTCGCCGACCGAGGCGCCGCCGATGGTGACGACGACGTTGGCGTCCTCCGCTCCGCTGAGCTTTTCCGCCAGGCTCGCCATGGTGTCGCGCGCGATGCCGAGGAAGCGCGGCTCGGCCCCGGCTTTGGCGATGAGCGCGGCGAGCCCCGCCGGAATGGAGGATACGATCTGCCCTGCGCCCGGCGTCTCTCCCGGCTCCACCAGTTCGTCGCCCGAGGCGAGAATGGCGATGACCGGCCGGCGCCGGACCGTCAGCAGCGGTGCATTGGCCTGTGCGGCAAGCATGAGATCGCGCGCGGTGAGACGCCGCCCCGCCGCCAGCACGGCCTGCCCGGCGGTGAAGTCGAAACCCGCGGGGCGCACGAAGTCTTCGGCGCTCAGTTCGCGCATCTCGGCATAATGTCCGAGCGGTGTTACGTTTTCCTGGATGATGACGAGATCCGCGCCCTCCGGGACAGGCGCGCCCGTGAAGATGCGCACGGTTTCGCCGGGCCCCACCTCGCCGCCGAACGGATGGCCTGCCGCCGACTCGCCGATGAGCTTGAGGCGCGCGGGCATCGTCTGAACGTCGGAGGCGCGCACGGCGTAACCGTCCATGGCCGAGGAGCGGAAGGGCGGCTGGGTCAGGCTGGCGGTGACGTCCGCGGCGAGCACACGGCCAAGCGCGTTTCCGAGCGGTACGGTTTCGGCCTCAAGCGGTGTGACACCGCCGGTGATGTTCGTGAGTGCTTCAGCGACTGAAAGCATGCGGTCATGGTCCGTGGGTTTGGTATCCGGTCTTCTTTTAAGACATCCCGGTTCCGAATAGAAGCCATTGCCCGGCTTCACACGCGTGGTGAGGCGGCCGAATATGGATGGACGGTACCAGCCGTCGCAGGGGAACACATCATGACGAACACCGCAGCTTCGTCCCCGCCCGCGATCGAAAAGCTGCGCATCCGGGCGGTGACCCCGGCGGACTTGTCCGCCATCGTCAAACTCGATGAGGCAGCGACGGGGACGGCGAAGCCCGGCTATTGGCGTGATCTCCTCGCGGGGCTGGCGGGCGGCAAGCATCGGGAGACGACCTTTCTGGTGGCCGAGGTCGATGGTGGCGTCATCGGCTTCATTACGGGCGATGTGCGCGCTTTCGAGTTCGGTTCGGAGGCGTGTGGCTGGGTTTTCGCTCTGTGCGTCGACGCGAGCGTCCGGGACATGAACGTTGGCACGTGTCTCTTCGACGAACTGTGCAACGGCTTTCGCCGGGCGGGCGTCGCAAAGGTTCGCACCATGCTTGCGCGCGACAATGAACTCGTCCTGGCATTTTTCCGCAGTCTGGGCATGATGGCGGGGCCGTTCATCCAGCTTGAGAAAGACCTTGATTGAAGGACGAGGCCAGGACTACAGACGTCGAAGACGCCGCGCCGGCCCGAGTGAGACACGTTGAGACTTCAAAAAGCGAGCATCTGTGGCCTGTACGCCACCCTTGAAATCGCCGCTCACCCCGACCGGCAGGTTTCGGCTGCCGAGATCGCGACGAAATATGGCATCTCGCTCAATCATCTTGCCAAGGTTCTGCGTGCGCTGGTGCGTGCCCGGCTTGTAGAGTCGGTGCGCGGCGCGAGCGGAGGGTACCGTTTCTGCGCCAATCCCAAGCGCATCACTCTCTTGGACATCATCGAACTCTTCGAGGATGTGCGCGGCGGCGAGCCTAGCGCTTCGGACGCAGGGTCCAGCGAGAAGCGCGCGCTCGACGGTGTCCTGCGCGAACTCGACGAAATCACCGTGGCCACGCTGCGCTCGGTGTCCATCACCACGCTTCTGCAACTCGTCGAGAAGCAGCAGCGCGGCGCGAAATCCGCCCCGGCGCGCGCGAGCCGGGCCAAGGCGTGCTAGTGGTACGCGTCATCCAAAAGGCGACCGCTCTCCGGCGCGGCAAATTGATTCATCAGTACGAATGAGTATCCCCAACGGTTCGCGAGTCGGATTCGGTGCTCTTCGGCCGTTCGACGTCTGCGGCTTATGGAACCGAAGGATATTCGTATGGTCGCCCGTGAACTCCGGAAAGAAGATCTGTGGGAGGGGCGGTGCCGTGAGGTGCGTCCCCCTATCGCGATCAACCTCCAGCGTGTGCACACCGTTCCCGGTCCCAGATCAGCTCGCGGAGGTACTCCCGGCGAGAGGTTGGCGCCTGTTCAGCGCAAACGAACCACGGCGGGGTAGCCGGAACGCATACGAGCGGTTAGTATCTCCCCGCATCGCAACCGCTGATCCTGGTCTTGGATTTAATGTTGAAATGTGGCATCCGTGTTCTGGTAGCGGAGAGTGATCCCTGGAGGGGTGGCCGAGCGGTTTAAGGCACCGGTCTTGAAAACCGGCGGACGGGCAACCGTCCCGTGGGTTCGAATCCCACCCTCTCCGCCAAGAAGCCTTGGTTTCCAACGAATAATGACGGGAAACTTTTTTCAGCCCATACGATGGCCCCAACGTCGTGCGTGCCTTGGACTGACGCTGCCTTTCTGCTGACCTCCTCCAACCTCTCGACTTCGCGAGCTGAGACGGTAACCGCGGCGTACCACACCCGCGATGCACGCACCCGCCATGACGGCCCCGCTCCTCGTCCTGCATGGCACGAACGACCGTATGGTCCCCCCAAGCGAAGGGCGGGAATTGGTCCGTCTTTGGCCGGGTGCGGATTTCCGAGAATTGAATGCAGGACATCTTTCCATCCTGCGGGATGCCCGTGCGATCGCGGCGGCAACGACGTTTATGGAAGTGCGGCATACGGTGCCGACGGCATAAGTCACCAGTGACCGCATGCTCGCGTTCGCCCCGAGAGCCTTGCACTTTCCTGGCGGGCGAGCCTACACCCTACTCGCAGCAAGCGTGTGCCACTTGCAGGCTGGAAGCACCCGAGGGCCAACGGCATGTGTTCACTACAAAGCGATCAACATTTGAAGCGCAGGCGAGAGGCAGCTTTTGTGCTTTGTGCAGGTTTCTCGGATGCCGGGCTGGCTCGGTGGTGCGGCATCCGCTGCCCGGCGTCCGAGAAGCGCCAAAGCTCGAAATCGCGGGTGGTGGCGCACCTCCGGTGCAACACAGCTATGGGGATTTGGCGAAAACGGGTTCACTGGGTTGATATGATCGCGCCAGGTGAGCGAGGTGAAGTGGTGCTGCGGACCGGTTTTCCGACGGCATGTGTGTGCGCGATAGGCCCGCAGAGGAAGGGTTGCACCGGCGTTGCGAGCACCTGGGGCGAGCCGTAGCGCAAGCGGGGGCATCGCCGGTCGCCGGGAAGATGACTTTGCCAATGTCGGCGGTGTCGGCCACGGTGTGCGCACTCATGACGTGTCCTTCCTTATCGGTGTGGCGTTCACCGGGGGGCCGCGCGGCTGGGCACCGCGTGCGAAAACCTCGATGACGTGCATGGGGCCACCGCAGCATGGGCAGGGACGTTGCCTGCTCGCTTCGCCGAGGCTGGCGGTGGTTGACGGTGCAACCTCGCTGGCAGGCGGCATCACGCCCAGCAGTTCGCGAGCGCGGGCGACATTGGCGGCGCGGTTGCCATTGGCGAACAGGCTGTAATGACGGATACGGTGGAACCCCTTCGGCAGCACATGCATCAGGAAGCGGCGGATGAACTCGTGAGGATGCAGCGTCATCGTCCGCCAGCGATCGGCGCCGTCGACGCGGTAATCCTTCCAGCGGAAGGCGACTGCGTCGCTCGTGGTGGAGACCAGACGTCGGTTGGAGATGGCGACGCGGTGGGTGTAGCGCGCGAGGTAGCGCAACACCGGTTCCGGTCCGGCGGAGAAGGGTTCTTTAGCGTAGACCACCCATTTGACTTTGCGCAAAGGTCTGAGGAAGGCGGTGAAGGCCTTGGCATCGGCAAGCGATGCGGGAGCGCCGAAAAACTGGAGCCGTCCGGCCTGATGCGCCTCACGAAGCGCGGTGAGGAACAGCCAACGGAACAGTTATTTGTTTGCTGCGGCCAGCCAAGCGCCGCAGCGGACGCGACAGCACCGGGACGGGCAGCAGGAAATTGAGACGGCAGGCGATCCAGCGCGATCCGTCCTTCGACAGCCCGCCGCCGGGTACGATCATGTGCACATGCGGGTGGTGCGTCATGGCCGAACCCCATGTGTGGAGTATGGCCGTTATGCCGATCCTGGCGCCAAGATGCTTGCGATCGGCAGCGATGATGAGCATCGTTTCCGCCGCCGTCTTGAACAGCAGATCGTAGACGACGCGCTTGTTGTGATAGGCGATATCGGCGACCGGCGCCGGCAGCGTGAACACCACATGGAAATAGGGCACCGGCAGCAGTTCGGCCTCGCGTTCGGCGAGCCATTGGCGCGAGGCCGTGGCCTGACACTTCGGACAATGACGATTGCGGCACGAGTTGAAGGAAATGAGCGTGTACTGACAGTCATTGTTCTCGCAGCGCAGGACATGCCCGCGTCGCGCCAAAGGCGCGCCAGTGAAAGGTTCGCGCACCTTCGGTGCGACGCGCCGCGGTCCGGCAGCGCTCGATTGCGCTCATCACCTTCAATTGCTCAAGGCTCACATGTCCGGCATTGGCAAGGCGCCACGCCGGACCGTGATCACGGAAAATATCCGCAACCTCCAACACCGGGCGGGACATCGCCGCTGCCGCATCAAGCCGGTGTCTTCACCCGTTTCGGCTTGGCTGACTTCTTCTTACGCGACGGCTCTGGCTGCGTCAGGGGGCTGACGACCTTGGCGATCAAGCCGGTGGCGACGCGGGTGTAGCGCGCCGTCGTATTCAGCCGGTCGTGTCCCAGA
>JBNKIW010000053.1:0-12459 GCA_050290865.1 Rhodomicrobiaceae bacterium
AAAAGCGGCATCACCTTCGATGCCGACAATCATCTTACCGAACTGAGCATTGTAGCCGAGATGAGCACCGGCCAGAACGCCCTCGATGGCCACACTAGCGGTGTCATCGGAATAGGGGACACCCGGCTCAAAATCAAATTGCGCCTCACCGTCAACCACGCCGCCAACATTGATTCCGCCATACAGGCCACGCCATATCGGCACTGGCGCATTATAGTCGTCCTTCAAACTGCCGCTGTACATGTCGGCCGCCGAAGCTGTACCACTCATCAGCAGACCAACTGCGGCCAACACCATACCCGTTACTTTGTACATAATTCCCCCTTTGACGTCTGTGCAGGCACAGCCTATTCCAGACACACAACTCCTCTGCCCCCTCCTACCGAGGCGAGCCAACCATGTAATTACGTCGGCAATGCGTCACTCAACCGGAACTGTCGTGATACCAACGCTCGAACTACGTACTACATATACGATGCATCCACCTGAAGTTATGACGGAGGTTTTCGCAGGTCTGCATTTGGGTCTTTCAGTGTGCGAACATGCAACGAACTGCGTAAATATCGACCCATTGCAAGTATCTGGTGCCAGCAGCATCGGATCGTGTGTCGCAGCGCATCGTCAAACCGGCCACAACTCAGTGATGACAGTCAGGGAAACGGCGGAGGCGGGCTGCATCGGACATGTCTGCTGCTGCCGGTCCCCAGCAATAGCCGGGACATGATCACCGACATCTGGACTGCGCCACTCGCTGCCGTCATAGATCAGTCCCAATGACCGCAGCGTGCGGCTTACACTGATCTCGTTGAGTTCGACCCCAAATCGCTCTTTGATGACCTGAGTGATTGCGGAGAGGCGCCAAAGCGTGACCCCATGTCTTTTCTTGGCTGCCGCCGACGACAGCAGAGCGACCAATTCGCGCTTCTGCCCCGCTGACAGCTTGGGCGGACGCCCTGACGACTTGCGTCTCGCGAGGCCTTCCAGTCCCTCGGCATTAAAGCGCTGTACCCAGTCTCGCAGCGTCTGCCGCTGCATGCCGCCGATTTCTGCCGCCTGTTGCCGGCTGGCGCCTTTGAGAACGGCCGCGATCGCTCGCAGGCGCCTGGCGTGCGCCCTGTCAAAAACCGTCTCCGCCAGTGCTTCAAGATATTCAGGCGTGTAATCGTTCCGGACGAACAACGCTGGTGGCATGGTTTATACTCCACTCCGGCTTAGTTTTGTGGTCCCGTATTCATCTTGAATTCTCTGTAGGTTGCGGCCTCGTGATCGCTGCGCCGATTTGCCCGGCGCCCCCCAACGCGCTGGACATATCCCGATTCAGAAGTTTCGGATCGATTTCGAAAAGAAGCTGGTCGTAGCGCTCGGCACCCCCGGCAAAGGGGATGGCATCGCTGATCCTGGTGCGCCGGAAGAGCTTGGCGTTACTCGTGCTCGCGACCCCCTTTACGCCGCCGCTGCCATCCAAAAGCAGACGAAACTCGCTGCCAGCCAACGGGTCGGCGTAAAGCCTGCGGATGTGGCGGCGGTGGGCTGCGAAGCGAGGGTCATTCTCCAGTTCGTCGAGATTGCGTGGCAAGCGCCTCTTCACCGGCTCCTTTTCCGCGAGGTAGAAGCTCCTGATGGCCCGAACGTAAGCCAAGCCCCGGAAAATCAGTTCTGCCTCGCGCTCGCGCGCAATGCGGTACTGAGACGCAACACGAGCAGTCATCGCTGCATAGCCCAGGCCAGCCAGAACAAGAAGCATCATCGGCAAGGTGAAACCGGCCGACCGGCCGGCACCCCTGCGAACGCTACCACTCGGCATAAGCCACCCCGTTGCTGCCGCGCTCTGTGGACTGTGAATGAACGTCTTCTACGCCGCGCCCTCTCTTCACCATCTGCGGTTCCCACTCGGCCTTTCCGCCATTGACGGGGTCGGCGGGAATGGCGCGCAAATATCCCTCCTTGACCAGAACCTCCAGCGAACCGGGATACTGCCCGCGATCGGCGTAATAGTCGTCAATCAGCTTTCGCAGCACGGCGAGGTTCTGCTGCAGCGCAGTCTCACGCGCCCGAACGACCGCACTTGTCACCAGTGGCGCCGCAATCGCCGCCAGGAGCGCGACGATGGCAAGTACCATGAGCATTTCAACAAGCGTAAAGCCCGGGCTTCGCTTACCAGTCGGCATAGGCGGTACCGTCAATTGCCTTAAGTTGCGTTCTGGCCCGGATGTCGTAGACATCCCTGCCACGGCCGGGCTCGGATTGGGGATCGTCCTGATAGCCGATAAGCCGCCACTGCTCCTTTACGGGCTTACGGGCAGCAAAAGGGTTCTTCGGCAGCGATCGCAGATACCTCCGCCGTCCGCCCGCGGGCCCTCCAGCCTTGACACCCTGCACCAGAACTTCGAGCGTCAGCGGATAGCCGTCCGGGCTGGCTGTGCGTCCATATTGCCCACCGCCTTGAGCCGCCGCCCAGTCGTCGTGAAATCTGTCGATGGCAGTGCGCACATCGCGCAAGGTCGCGCGCAAGGCAAATTCCTTCTCCCGCTGTATGCTCTTGCGCGCATAGGGGATGGCGATCACCGACAGAACGCCAAGAATAGCCAGCACGGCGATCATCTCGATCAGCGACGTTCCTGCCGAGGTTCCCATTTCCGCCGCGAAGGCGCCGCTAGCGGATTTCGACTTTCGAAGCTCCAAGTTCAACATCAATAGCCCGCCCATCTTTCCCTTTCGGCGTCCCCGTCGAATTGAGAAGCAAATACGAAAGTCCCTTGGCTTTGCCGCGCAGCGCCAGCGTCGCGAGAACGATTTCGCCACCGTCTCCGCCGGAAGGAATGTTCTTGAAAGTTAGGTCTACTATTCCTGGTTGGCTTGCGTCCGTCCGCACCTTGCCAGCGGCCTTCTTCCCTGATGCCGTGTCGAGCGTCAGCTTGTCCGGATTGAACAGGACGCGGGTGCTGATGTCCTTCGCCGCATCGAGATTGCGGCCGCGCACCTCCACGGTAACAACCCGCCCCGCGTCCACGCTATAATGCTCCGTGCCGAACGTGATGCTCGGCGCGTCGCCCCCCGCTTCGGAGTAGACGACGGGATCGATCGCCCTCGCCGGCTCGGAGCGATCCGCGGATGCCATGCGCCGGTTGAGTGGCCGGACATCACGCACCGCCGCTTCTTGTCTACCGCCGTCGGGTGAGAGCCGGATCCGCGGCGGCTTGGTGCCCGGCGCGTGTTTCTTGAGGTAATCGAAATTGTCACGGGTGGTGAGAACGTCCTTCTGACCGCTGTAGAAGTCGGTGTCGCTCATGCGCGGCAGACCCTGGCGCCGCAAGACGTGCGGCGTGATCGTCAGCAGGATGTCGGTGCGCCTATCCTCGTCGTCGTTGACCGCGAACAGGCGGCCGACGATGCCGCCGATATCGCCAAGACCCGGCACTTTGTTGAGGCGGCGCCGTTCCTCGTCCCGGATCAGACCGCCCAGCACCGCTGTCTCGCCCTCTCGCAGCAACATGGTCGTGTCGACATTGCGCGTGCCGATGCTGAATGCCGGCTCGTTGATCGTGCCTAGGTTCTGGCCGAGCGAGCTGACCTCAAGCTTCAAAGCAACGCTTATGGTGTCGTCCAGATGATAGTTCGGCAGCACCTCGAGACGGATGCCAATGTCACGGTATTCGAAGGTCGTCCGGGTCTGGCCGGTCGCATCCTGGATCGTGGATGAGCGCAGCGGCACCCGGTCGCCCACGTGAATTTTCGCCGGTTCGCCGTCGATCGTGCGAATGCGCGGCTTGGCGAGAATGCGGGCATCAACGTCGTTCTTGAAATAGCGCAGTGTCATGGTGGGCACGGTCACGAGACCGGCGCCGAAAACCTTGGTTGAAATACTGTCGATCGCCTCCGTGACCGTGAACTGCGGAAGCGATGCCGAAATCTGCGAGCCGTAATCAATACCGAGCTGTTCGGATTTCGAGCGGTTGATTTCAAGAATCTCAACGTCGAGCATGATCTCCGCCGGGGAGCGGTCATTGGCGGCGATCACTCGCTCTATGATCTTCAGTGTCTCGCGCGTCCCGCGAACCTGAATGGTGTTGAGCGTCTTGTTCTGAACGACCGACTTCAACTCCAGGGACGACGATAGTATCTCCGCCATGCGCTCGGCTTTGATCGTTTGCAGATGAAACGTCTTGATAAACAGATCCGAATATTTTTCCTTCTTGTCCGGTTTATTTGGCGCGATAAGGACAGAATTCGGACCGATGACCTTGTAGAATGTATCGCTCGACTGAAGAAGAAGGTTGAATGCCTGCCCAAAAGTAACCTGCTTGGCGCTGATATTGACCTCGGCGGTCTCGACGTCGGGGTCGAAAACGTAATTGATGGCATAGGGTTCGGAGATAACCTTGAGCGCATCCTTCAGCTTGGCGGCGCGGAAGTTGAGATCGACCGTTTCCCGCGACTCTAGCGCCTTGATGACGTAACGCTGCTGGTCCTCCTCTTCCTCGTCCTTGACTTTGCGCAGCGCGGCTTCGATTTTGGGATCGCCACGAAGGAGGCCATTGGCCTTCAGGAGAAGTGTCTGCGACAGTTTGGTGTTGCCGACACGCTTTGCTCGCTGCGCCTCTTCATACAACCGGCCCGCCTCGCGGCGGCGCAGGGTCTGCAAGCGAGCCTCCCTGAGTGCTAGGTTCCCCGGCTGGGCTAGCAACCCCAGTTCGAACAAACGCTGCGCGTCTTCGTAGCGCCGGCCGTTCAACGCCTGCGTGCCCGCCATGAGGTAATGCGTGCCCGCCTCTTCTTCGGCACGTCTCAACTCATTGCTGCTACTGGCGGAATCCGGCGACGTCCGCGCTTCCTTGCGTAACGCGATGACGCGTTGGACATAATAATCCTCGGCCCGGTCCGTCGGCTCGTCTCCGCCGAGCAGCGAACCGAAACTGAAGCCGTTCTGTACGTTGCCGCAACCGGCAAGAAAGAGGACCAGAAAGCAGCCTGCGACAAGACGGGCCAAAGCGTGGAAGCGGTACAACATCTCACTCGTCACTCAACGTAAAAGTCTTGGAAACGTTAGCGACCCGATCGGAAACGCGGATCTGGCCGAAATTCACCATGTCGATCTCAAGTGCGTCGTCTCTGCCGAAGCGCTGGCCCGCAACGATGGTGATGACATCGGCTCCAGCTTTGATCAGAATTGCCCGCTGGCCGCGCTGCCGGACGACACCGAGAACCTCGACTTCCGCCAGCCGGTCTAGAGGCGGTGGCGGCGGCTCCCTGCTTTCCTCGACGACGACCGCGGCCGGAGCGGGCTTGAACGGCAACGCGAAGATGTCGCGCTTGACTGCGCTTTGTCCGGCCGCGTTCAATGCATGCAGAGGCGGCAGCGCAATCCGGTCGTGCTCTTCACCAGCGGCGCTACGGCCAGCACCGCCCCCCCCTTCGTCGAGGACGAAATGGGCTGCTGCAGCAGCGGCGAGGAGCGCCCCGTATGTCCAATAGCGCCAACGGATCTCGATCATGTCCCCGTCCTCACCCCTGCAAAGCTATGCGTTTGATGACGACGCGTGCGCGGACGTCCTTATCCCCCAATTCGAACAGCACCTGTTCGACGGCGACGAACTCGGGAAGGGCCTGGATGCTGACCAGGAACTGCTTCAATGCCGGATAGCTTCCGTTCACCTGAAACTCGAAAACGGCGCCGCGAATTTTCTGCTCTTTGCCAATAACCGGACGTGAGGAAACCTGCTGCAGCACCGCGCTGGATTTGGAAGCCAGTTGTTCGAGGTTCCGAACGAACTCCGGGTCATTGGTCGGCATCTTGAGCTTGCCTTCCAACGTTTCGACTTCGGCAAGACGGGCCGCATAGCCATCGGCAAGGCGATCGGCCATTTCGAGAACCGCTATGCTCTGCCGCAGCCGCTCGACGGATGTCACGGCCGCAACTGCACTCCGCTGCGCGGGCTGCCACAATGTGAGAAACACGAACCCCAGAACCGCAAGCGACGCCACTGCGAAAACAAGGCCGGCAACCGTTTGCGGACGGCGCAAAGCGTGATACAGCGCAAGCCCGTTCATGAGCGGCTCTCCTTGCGCGCGCGTCCCGGCGGGGTGCCGACTGTCAGATACATGCGTACCTGCGTCTGCACGCCGCCCTGGGCCTCGATCTGCATCTTGTCGACAAGACGGACCTGGGAAAACAGCCTGGATTTGTCGAGAACATCGAAGAATGACGTCAGATCGGCGCTCGACACCGACACCGCGGCGAGATCGACGGAGCGCGCGGTGCGATCGTACCCCAGGGAGGTCACCACGACTTGGTCGGGCAGGACGGCTTCCAGTTCATCCAGAAGCCCTCCAACACTGACACCGGCATCGAAATCGAGCCGGTTGAGCGCGACGATGCGATCGCGCAATTTCCTGAATTCGCTCGGAGGAGGCACGGAAGCAGCCTTGCCACGCAACGCAGCAGCCTTCTCGGCGAGCCGGGCGCCAAGCATGTGCTTATCCGCGGCTTGCTCCTTCAACTGCGCGCGATCCGCCAACAGCGCCGCGGCACCGGTCAAGGCAAGCGCACCAACGAAGCCCAGCGCACCGGCCAGGAGGCGGACTTGCGGCCGCGTATCGCGGGCGAAATTGGGAACGGCGATCTTCGGTGCGGTTCGCTTCATCCGCCAGCCTCCGCGATCAATTCCCAGGCCGGACGGCCTGCAGGCCGAGCGGTGCCCGTAGCGGCATCATGCCAGAGGTCGCGGACCGGATGCGGCAGATCCCGAAAAACCTCCGCTTCTACCGGGTCGTCACCGCAGGAGAGGATATCGACGGCAACAGAGTTCGGCTGATGTCCGCTCGCGGCGGCATAGCGCTTCAAACGCGTCTTGAGCGTCGCCAGAAACTCCGCTCGCGGGCGCCCATGCTGCTGAAAGACGCCGATATGCCCGGCAGTATCCGGCGCGGCCCATAGTATGACCGTCGCATAATCGCTGTAGAGGAGGACCAGAAGCGACGGCGCGGGCGACAAGGCCCCCGCCAACGCCCGGACGGCGTATATGCTCTCGGCAGTTATGACGTCCGCGTAAAGACGATGCGCGTTGAGGCTCTGCTGTAGGCTTCCTGCCAGCGCCGCGTTCAATGCGCAAACCATGACGTAACGCTCTCCCCCCGCTGCTCCCTGCACGCTATAGGCTATGGTCACCGCTCCGGACTCGATCCTGTGATCGCGGCAGAAACGCTGCGTCACCAGCAACTCGACGTCAGCCCGCGCGCGTGGAAGCTGGCTGAAACGGAGAACCGCCATTTGCAAACAAGGATCAGCCAGCATCACCCGCAGATGCGGGCTGAACAGACGGTGTCTTCCCGGCATGGCCTCCAGCAGCCGGCCGAGGGCTGCATCCGTTTCCGCACCATCCGGCCGCGCCTGTGTATCAGCGCTCAGCGGGAGTTGCTCGCTGCGCCTCAATGACCCGGCCGGACTACCGTTGCGCCACACGGCGTCAATCGCGGAAAGACCAATACGGATCGAGCAGTCGGCTTCCATACCCGCCCCCTTCATGTCACCCGCACGACTTCGGCAAGCGATGTCACCCCCGCGAAGGCTTTCGCCAGCGCAGCCTCGCGCATCGAATTCATGCCCGCGGCCTGAGCGGCCGCACGGATATCCGCCAGCGGGCGGCGCTCGATGATCACCTGTTTGAGATCGGCGGCCAGTTCCAGGATCTCGGCGACCACAGTGCGGCCCTTGTATCCCGTGCCGTAGCATGCGTCGCAGCCGGGGGCATCGAAACAGACGCGGTCTTCGATGCGTTGGCCGCTCAGACCGAGGGCGGCCACGGTATCGGCTGTATGGCGCACTGGGCCTTTGCATTGCGGACACAGCTTACGCACGAGGCGCTGCGCCACGACGCAGTTCAGCGCCGCCGTCAACTCGTAAAGGTCGATTTGCATGTGCGTGAAGCGGGCGATGACGTCGAAGGCGTTGTTGGCATGCAGAGTCGTGATCACCAGGTGGCCGGTCAGCGCAGCCTGCACGGCGATGGATGCTGTTTCGCGGTCGCGAATTTCGCCCACCATGATACGGTCCGGGTCGTGCCGCAAAATCGACCGCAGGCCACGCACGAAGGTCAGGTTCTTCTTCTCGTTGACAGGCACCTGCAGGATTCCTGGAAGCTCGTATTCCACCGGGTCTTCGATCGTGATGATCTTTTCCTGTGTGTGGTCGAGACCGGCGATGCAGGCGTAGAGTGTTGTGGTCTTGCCTGAGCCGGTCGGGCCGGTTACTAGCAGCAGCCCGAAGGGTGAACGGACAAGGCGGGAAAGAACACCGCTCGCTTCCGCATCGAACCCGAGTTGATCCAGGGAAAGCGTCGTCTGTGACTGCAGCAGATGTGATTTGTCAAGGATACGAATAACGATATCCTCGCCGTGCGCACCGGGCAGCACCGAAACGCGGAAGTCCACCTCGCCGTCTCTGAGACGCAGCTTGAACCGGCCGTCCTGAGGCACACGGTGTTCCGCGATATCGAGTTCGGCCATGACCTTGATGCGCGAGATCAGCGGCGCATGATAACTGCGATCGAACGGGCCGAGCGCGTGATTGAGCACGCCATCGATGCGGAAATGAATGCGGGTGCCGTCGGCGTCCGTGTGGATGTGTATGTCGCTGGCCTGCCTTTCCAGAGCTGCTTTCAGCATGCTCTTGACGAGACGCACGACGGGGGCTTCTTCGGCCGCTGCCTCGGTCAGCTCGATCGTCTCGGTTGCGCCGCGCTCGTTTTCGCGCACCAGGTCGAGACGGAATTCCTGCGAGACGTCCTGCAGTGCCTTCGTGGCGCTCCCAGCCCGGCGAAGCGCCGCCTCGATGGCCTCTGCCGGACTTACCACGAATTCGATTTCGCAGCCGGTGAGAACCGCAAGAATGCGCTCCAACTCCAGATCGTCAGGTGCACGTGTCGCGACGGTAAGTACCGGGCCGTCGAGGCTGACCGGCATCACGCCGAGTCGCGCTGCGTCCGCCGCCGGTAGCTTCGCAAGGACTCCCACATCGGCATCCCCATCCAGTTCTGGAAGGAACGGAAGATTCAGCGCGGCTGCACGACGCGCCAGAGCTTCCCTGTCGGGAGCGGGAGGGCGGCTGCCCTCGAGCGAAGACGCTTCCCGCACGGAATTCGCCGATGGAGTTGCGGTCATCGGACAGCCTCCATCAGCGAGAACACCGGCAGATACATCGAGACGATGACACCACCGACCACCACCCCGGCGAACAGTGTGAGCGCAGGTTCGATAAGCGTGGTAAGACGCGTCAGGCTGCGTTCGAGTTCGCCGTCGTGATAAGCAGCAATTTCAGCCAGCATCCGGTCGAGGCTGCCGCTGGCTTCGCCCGCTTCCAGCATTTTCAGGCTGGCCGGTGGAAACAGATTGTGCTGCACGAGCGCCTGGGACACCTTAGCCCCGGATCCGATCGCGGCGTGGACGTCGCGCAGCGCTGCCGCGAAATGGTGATCAGGGAGGCCTTTGCTCGTGACTTCAAGAGCGCGTGCGACGGGCGTTCCTGCCATCGTCAAGGTCGCTAGCATGCGGGCCGCCGCCGCTGCGGCCTGGGCACGCCGCAAGCTTCCCAGAACCGGGATCTGCAGGAAAAACCGATGCCGCTGCTGCATTCCACCCGGCGCCGCCCGCCAGATATGGTCTGTAATAATCAGCGATACAGCCGTTCCCAGAATTGCACCGGCGATGAGCTGGAAGTTCGAAGCCACCAGGAGCAGCGCCTGGGTGGGGCCGGGCAGCTCACTGCCGAGATCGCGGTACATGGTAACGAAGTTCGGAATGACCACGAGGAAGAGGAATACCAACACCGCAGCGAGGACCGAAAGCAGCACAAGCGGGTATGTCAGCGCCTTGGAAACCTGCGCCCCGAGCCGCAGGCGCAGATCAAGACTGCTCTGATAGTGTTCCAGGCTCTGGGGCAGCGTCCCCGATTGCTCGCCGACAGAGACGGTGGCACAATATGTCGGCTCGAACACCAGCGGCAGTTTGGCCGCGGCCGCGGACAGCGAGGTGCCGCGGCGGATGTCTTCGAGCATGAGGCGGATGGCAGATTCAAGCTTGGGCTGCCCCGGTCGCGACGCCAGAAGTGCCAGCGCTTCCACAACCGGTATCCCGGCCTTCAGCAAAACGACGAATTGACGATTGAAACCGGCGATATGGTGCAGTGGCACGCGAGCGCGGTTCAGCGTGAAAGCTCTGTCCAACTCCCGGGCGGACTTCAGTATCAGGTTGCGCGAAGCCAGAACTGAGCGCAGATCCGCAATCGACGCGGCGACTTCCCGGCCGTTCTGCATCGTACCGTTCAATGAAAGCGCCTTATAGGCATATGTAGGCACGCCAGCCCCTCGTCACTCTTCTTTTTCTTGCAACATCGAACCGGTCATTGCACGGAGTATTTACCAGCTCACGATGTCAGCATTGTCGTCAGCCCCGCCCTCCCGGCCATCCGCGCCATAGGACACGATGTCGTAAATTTGGTGCTCTCCCGGCGATCGGAAGAGATAGGCTTTTCCCCATGGATCAACGGGCACGGTCCGCGATTTGAGATAGGGGCCACGCCAACCATCCAGCGCCGGGGGTTTCTGGACCAGGGCTGACAAACTTTCGGAGGTGGTCGGGTAGCGTCCGACGTCAAGGTAAAAAAGATCGAGCGCGTTACGGAAATTCTGGATTTGGAGGCGTGCGGTCTTTGTACGCGAACTGGATACGTAGCCGAGCACTTTGGGCCCAACCAAACCGACAATCAGGCCGATGATCGTCAAAACGACAAGCATTTCGATGAGGCTGAAGCCATCGTACTTCAGCCGGCTGCGCTGGGGACCGCACCCATGATGTGGACGAGCTCTATCTCGACGGCATACACAAAACAATGCACACTCCACTGACTGTCCGTACAATGCTGCAACAAAGAACACATATCATTCTAAGGATTTCCGAATCAATGCATAAATGCTCGATCAAACCGCCGTGCATCTTGTACTTATGTAAAATCACTCCAACACTGCTTTTCAAAAACGCGGCGCTCCAAGAACTGAGTTCGAAGGCGGATAATTGCTTCCAACCGCGCGCCTTACTTGCTGGTGTATAAGGTTTTTTTGCGTCTGGAAGTTTGTCTTCAGCAGGATTGCACGCATTTGATCCGATACTCCAATTCGTCACAAGCAGTGGGCAGAATACGCGGCTGCATCCCCGGGCCGGACGGCAATTTCCATCCCCTGATGTTGCAAATGTGCCTCATACTGATATTCAGACTTGACCCTAACGATAGCCGTGGCGATGGTGCACATAAGATAATTGCGATGCTCAGTGGTATGATATTTCGGTCCACGCCCAAGCAGGCCCTTCTGTTCAGCTTGATCGCTTGCGGCGGCTCTGCAGCTGCATTTGCTTGCCTGCAGTTTGCCGAAGCTTTCTGGGCAATGATCTTTTGGCTGATCGCGATCAGCATCGCTTGGGAGGACATGCGTTTCCTTACGGTGTCCCACCTAAGTCTTCTTCTTCTTGCGATATGTGGCGTGTTGCAATCTGCCATGCCACAATGGGGTGCTGCCAACGGGCCGCAGCTGGCCATCAGTCTCGGCGGAAAGATCGCTAACGCTGCGATGCTCGGCTTGGGCTTCTACAGTATCGCTCTGATATTCAGGCTGATACGGCGCAAGGAAGGGCTGGGCCTGGGTGATATTTTGCTGGTTGCGGCCGCAGGGTTATGGATGCCCGTCGAGACTGTGCTTCGCGCAGTAGGCCTTGCCTCTATCGCCGCCCTGGCCCTGCTTCCCGCGGCAGCACTGCGCCGTGGGTGCCTGCGGCCAGATGGCCGCATCCCCCTCGCGACCTTTCTGGCGCCTTCCCTTTGGTTCGCGTGGATGGTGCAGCAGCTTCCTGTCCGCTAAGCTCGACTGTGTACATTTTTGCAGCTGGCCGGTTGTCAGATGACAGCCCAGAAGATGGCGTTCGCCGCGATGATGTTGAGCGCTTCATCAACCGGAACCACCGTACTTCCAGACGGGCCAAATGGCGCCCAGCGTTGCTCGCCCAGGTGCCGTCGCGGGGTTGGTAGGAAATTGGAAGTTGCGTAGTCTCCGGGGTCTCAACCCAAAATGATTCCGGCGTCGAAACGCCGGTGGAGACCACGCATGACGAGCAATATCACGCAGTTTGCAGACAAGCAGCCCGAAGCAACCGCCACTGCCCGACTTTTTGAGGACTGGTTCGATCCGATTGAGGCGGCCGTCCGTGCCCAGGTGCACGAGTTTATCCAAGGGATGATCGCAGGGGAATCGCATGATTTATTTTGCGGTGATCATATCGAACAGAAAGTCATCGTCCCAACCAGCGGCGTGACGTTTCTGGCGCATGCTCTGCTTGCCTTTCGATGAACGCAGGATATTGCTCGCCATGTGCTTGATGACGGCGAAATTGGCTGGCGCGCGGTCCTTGCGAATGCGC
>JBNKIW010000053.1:14863-15905 GCA_050290865.1 Rhodomicrobiaceae bacterium
ACGGTGCACAAACACCGCAATCTGCTCGCCCATGCGCCCGAACGGCTGCGCGACGAGGTCTCGGAGGATTATAATGATATGATCTATGACAAGACCGCGGCGAAAATCGAGACGAAGCGCAAGGCTTTCCTGCGCAAATGGCGAGTGCGTTGCAAGGCCGTCGCCAATTGCCTGGAAGAGGCCGGCGACCGGCTGTTCACCTTCACCAGGCTACCCGTTGACCAATGGAAAAGTGCGCGTACGACCAACGCCATCGAACGGCGCTTGCTGGCCGCGATCAGACAAGCATCGCGACTACACGAGGAATTCAAACGCAGGATCAAGACGCAAACGGTTCTGCCGTCACCTGAAACCGCGGCCATGTTGTTCTGGGCACTGCTCGCCTCGGGACAGATTGTGATGCGCAAAGTCGACGGCTGGAAAACCCTCCCGGTGAAGACGGCAGATCTGCCCATTGACCTCGCCGCCTGATCCGCTATGTTCCGCCTACCGGAGATTGCGCAACTTCCAATTTCCTACCAACCCAGCGACGGCACCTTCCTGCAAGGGATAAAGCGACTTGTTGATCTGGCGCGGATCTTCAAGCTTCGAGAAATGATCAAGAAAACCAATGTGATGACTTGGAGTGCCAACCTTGCTTGCCATGCGTGCGATCCTTCTCGTTCGCGAATCAAAGATCACTCGAGCGATTCAGAATTTGGTCTCTCTGTCAGCCGCTATTTCATGCGATTGCCCTACCCTGCAGGGGCAAGGTCATTGCGTTTGCCCAGCGTCTCATTTAAGATAAGATCAGTTTGGGATTGCCCGTTCAGGGCGATTCGTACCCTGCAAAGCCAAGGCACCCATAGCTCAGCTGGATAGAGCGTTGCCCTCCGAAGGCAAAGGTCTCAGGTTCGAATCCTGATGGGTGCGCCAATAATGTCGGTGCCGTCGCTGGGTTGGTAGGAAATTGGAAGTTGCGCAATCTCCGGTAGGCGGAACATAGAGTTCTGTCGCAAATTTTGTGTTCATTTTCAGTCAATCTGCCTACGTTATGGCTCCA
>JBNKIW010000054.1:0-15895 GCA_050290865.1 Rhodomicrobiaceae bacterium
AGGTCTTCGTAGCCCAAAGCAATGCCGTGGATGCGCTGCGCCACCATGGTCTTGATGGCGTGATCGACGCGCGTCTGGTCGCGGTGATCGGTAAAACAGCCCGCAACCCGCTCGCTCATGCGCAGCAGGCGGTCCGTTTCGCGCAACAGCAATGCGCCCGCGTCCGACGTGATCGCCCCGCCATCGAACGATGCCACCACCGCGCGCTTTTCGAGCCCCTCGAACGCGAACTGCCTGCCGTCACACTCTGTTGGCATTGATCGATCCTTTGGAAGCTGATCAAGTGATTGAATCCAAAAGACTTATAGCTGAATCGCAGCGACCCCGCAGCGAGACAGGTGAGATATCCGGGCTAGCTCTGCCCTCCAACTCGCCCCGCTCAGCCGTACTTCCCGGAACCACTCCGATCGGCCGTACCATTCCTTGCTCCCGGCGGCACACCGCTACCGGGGGTATATAAGGTGACCTGCGAGGCAGGACACTAGAACCTCAAATTGAGTGAAGTTAGGAAAACACTCTCATCATAAGACGTGAGCTCATCGTCAGTCGATTCGAACTTGTCGAACGTGTAAAGAAAAGATAAGCCGGCATGTGAGCTGAGTTCGTAGGTTAAAGCGGCTCGACTGCCGAAAGAAGTAAGAACACCCTGGTCGTCAGACAAATGCGTTTTGTCATAAGAGACGCCGGCGATCAGCTGTAGATCTCTCCTAATGCGATACGTCATTTCAAGAGAACCGTGTCGGCTCACACCGCCGCTCTCAATTCCTTCTGTGAAGTCTACTCCGGTATCGTTGTAGCCGCCTTTTGCCGTCAATATCAGCGTCCGCGTCGGGCTCCAGCGCAGCGTCGCTTCATATTCAACAAGCGGACGTATTTGCGCATCCGGATTGTTGTAATAATCCTGCTCTCTCACGCCCGCCAAGAAACTGACACTGGTCTTAGATGTAAGATCGACGGTAATCTTATCCGCAAGTCTCCAAGTATCGACACTACGCAACCGATCGCGAATTTTGGTATGCGCTGTTTCGAACGTTAAGTTGGATCGAATACGTTTCAAATGCTGAACATCAAGGAAAACGTCGAATGACGTAACGTCTTCATTGCGATCGGTTTGATTCAAAAACGCGCCAGTTGTACTCAAAACGTCATCAAATCTCTTCCGCGTGAGCGTCAAATTTGCGCCAGCGTCAACCTTCTTCCAGGATTTGCGATAACCGATGCTTTCCGTGAATACTTGCTGATGGACGGGAGAGGCGGCATCGGACGGGATTTCGTGGTTCGTAGAGACGCGACCCTCGTAACCATCCAGTATTGTTGCGTTTAAGAGAATCCGGCTTGTCGGCGACAAAAAGTAGTTTTCGCTCGCCCTCACCGAAATATTAGTTACGTTATTAGCGCCATAACGGGCGTACTTGACGCTTGAAACGCTGCCGACGACCTTTTCAGTGTGATTGCGGCCATTCCTAGTGAGGTCAAAACTGGGAGCCACAAAGAATATGTAATCGTGCATCGTTGGCGAATGTGATCGCAAAATATTAGTATCGCAAACAACACCGGAAGAAAGTTTGGTCTTCAGCAAAAATTCTCCAACTGATATGCCGGGGGCTTCAAATCCGGAGAGCAGTGTAGCTACTACTGTACCTCCATTGGTAATAGCCTCCTGTGCTGCGGCAGGAAGCCCCGTTGCGGCGCCGAAAAGAAAGGTGAAGCCTATTCCTTCGCCGAGCACCTTTCCGGCACGCACGATGATAGCGAAAAGAAATGTGCTAATATAACGCGCGCCAAAACGACGCTGGCCTGGGGCTGTTCCTGGATCAGCAACTTCCTTAAAAGCCGCCATAGACTTCACTCCCCCGCCCAAATACATCGTCAGACCGCCGCTTCGGTGAATCTGAACAGTCACCTCCCAGTACTTAGTACCAGCGCTCCTTTACGTAGAGGGTATCCCCAGGGGAAATGGCAGCCGTAGGCGCGCGTTGCTCAGTAGCCAGTGTCCCGTTCGTACGGGTAGTCACGCGTATGGCTTCGTGATCGGCATGTATCGTATAGCCGCCGCCGAGCGCGACGGCATCTTCTACCGTCATCCCGGGGGCGTAGGGATAACGTCCTGGCGATTTAACTTCTCCGAGTATCGAAAAAGGACGATAAGTCGCAACTTCCACCGAAACCTTGGGATCCGCGACAAGGTTTTTGTCTTCGAGGGTCTTTCTGATTATACTCTCAACCTGCCGCACGGTCTTTTTTTCGACTTTGAACGTTCCCGCAAGCGGAATAGCGACGGTTCCCGAACCGCTTACCGCGTATGACGCCGACAAAGCCGGTTGGTCGTAAACAACGACGCGGATCTGATCTCCTGGACCAAGCTGGTATTCCCCTACCTTGTCGTAAGGGACTATCGATGGCCGACCATCCATCGCGCAAGCACTCAAGACAACAAGTTGAAATATCAATATAAGCCGCCAAGTTGTTGACATCCCCCCCCCCACCGACACCTATAGCAACATTCTACAACCTGGGTGACTGTCTAGCAATTGCATGACGCTCAATCAAGCCTAAGTTCCGTGTGCGGTGGCTATCCGGCAACGGTTTGCCGATTGGTCTGCAAAGAATAATGCGCGCGTGAGTTGTATTCCTCAGCGTGAGGGCGGCAATGGAGCATGCTGTTCTAACAAAAATCTGGTATTGGCTTCGGAGCATGATCGAGAGCAAGCTGTGCCCGCGGAGACATTCTCTGACATGAATTCAAACTTGAATGGCCCATCGGAGCCGAGCCTGCTCTTAAGAGCTTGGGTTTCGTTGGGCTATTTCTATTAACGGTGACCAAGGATGCAGGAAACGCAGCCAAGCCTCTTGTCTGGATTGAGTGTTAAGCATATACTTTGGATAATTTGGTGGTGGAAGTTCGCAATTGTGGCATCTGTAGCCTTGGGGCTTGTTGTGGCCAAGGTGTTTATGTCATTCGTTCCGCCAAAATACATTGCGTCTGCACAAATTCTCTTTGATGCTGCCGCAGAGCAACTTGTCAGCAACAATAAAGAATTTAGAACAAGTTATGGGGTGCATCAGGTTTTTCAGAGCGCAACCGCTATGATTGCATCACCTGGAATCCTCAAACCCGTTGCCCTCAAAATTATGTCGCAATCAGCGCCGGCTCCTTCTTCAAAAACGCCGATCCAAAAAATCTTGGCGCTCCCGGATTTGAGCGACGCCGAGCGCATGGCAGCACTGATTAAAACGCTTCAAAGGAGTTTAACCACCCGAACGCAAGCAGCGAACCAAATTATTGTTCTTGAATATAAATCCAGCAGCGCCGCCGAAGCCGCTTCTGTTGCAAATCTCATTGCCGCTACATTCATAGAAGAACGCGCGGCATCTCGGCAAGCGGCGCTCGCACAAGCAACCGAGTGGCTGGACAAGCGCTCCGCAGAAGCGAAACAAAGGCTGATCGCGGTCGACAAGAAGATACAAGACTTCAAGGCCAAACATAGTATTGAGGACGCAACCGGCTCCTCTGCGCTCGAGGCTCAGTTGACACGCGCGCGAGAACAATTGTCCACCCTGCAGACACGATTGGCCGAGGCTCGAACTGTTTACGAAACACTGAACAATCAGGACAGCGGAGGCAGGAAGTATTATGAAAAGCTCGCCGAGGGCTTAGGCGGCCCGGCAATGGAGCGCTTGAGATCCTCTTTAGCGCAAGCGCAGGGGAACTTGGCCAGCGACAAGGCAAGGCTCGGAGCATTCCATCCCAGTGTCAAAGGGCGGGAAATGCAGATTGCCCAAATCAGGCTAGAGATTGCAGCCGAAGTGCGACGGAAGCAACTGAGTTCAAAAATAGCAGTGAAGCAGTTGTCCTCAAGAGAGCAGTCTCTGAAAGAAAAAATCGGGAAAATGGAGAGTAAGGTTCACGCTTTGCGAGCCGCGGAGGTGCAACTACTCGAATTTCAGCGGGAAAGGGATGCCACTAAAACACTTTATGACTCCATGCTGGCGAAGGTAATGGAGGCAAACCTGCAGCGGACATTGAACTTTGCGCAATTCAGAGTTTTGCTCAATGCGACTGTTCCCAGTCGTCCGAAGCTACCGCCAGCGCTGATTTGGGCTGCCGGCGGAATCGCAGGGCTTGGGTTTGGTCTTTTTGCCAGTCTCTTATTGGAGTTGTTACGGGGGCGTATAGTGACATTGGAGCAGGCAAGGAGGCATCTGCCGTCAAAGATTATAACTCAAGTGCCACTAATTACAAAAAGGGACTTCTGCGCAAGAGGTAAGGATAGAAAACGCTATCTCCGCAACTTTGCCAAGGAGTTTCCAAGATCTCTTTTTGCGAATAAACTTCTCGCCGTCCAGCTGGCCGTTAACGCCGCACGTGCAAATAGTACTTCTAGAATAGTTATGATCACCTCACCCAGGCAGGGCGGTGGTAAGACGAGTATTACGTCAAATTTGGCCGGGTTATCGGTCTTGTCGGGATTAAAGACATTGCTTATAGATATGGATTCGATAAGGCCCGATGAAAACCATGAAGAAACAGAAGATCTGCAATGCTTTGAACTTAATACTTTCTTAAAAGACTTTAAACTGGAAGAAGTATTGTCAGCTGCGTATCGGACAAAGATAGGAAACTATGACGTATTGCGGGTCCGGCCATCAAATGAGGCGGCTTCCATGCGTTTCTTTCAGAGCCAAGTGGCTGAACTTCTGGAATTCGTACGCGGAAAATATGACCGCGTGTGGATCGATACGCCTCCGGTTGAGATTTTCACCGACCCGCTACTGATCGCGTCGCAGGTGGATGGTGTTATGGTCATTGCTGAATGGTCCGAGACGACCCTAAAGCAGATGAAAGATACGATTAAACTGATTCTGGAGAGTGGCGGTAACGTTTTGGGCGTTATTATAAATAAGGTCCGGGTCGACGCATTAATTTCCGAACCAATGGCTTCCTATGCGACTTATTATGAGTATAAAAAACATGCCGATAGTTCCTCCTAATTACAACCTCTTACAGCCTGGGGTTGTCTCTTATGCAATTGCTTGACTATCGCAAACAGTTTGTGCTTGCATGCTTTGATCGTTCGTGCAGGTGTCCGCGAATATGCGTGCGCAGTACCGTTGGGTGCGCGCGCCAGCTGATATAGTGCCAGAAACGTATTCGACATTCCAATCCGTCTTCTCCAAACCGTGTGGCCAAGATCCGATCGATGAGTTTAGAGCGCCTCAGTATTCTTTACGTATCCCAAATACCGGCCAGCCCGCCGCGCTTTGGCGCTCAAGCGAGGATCCACGGTCTGATAACGCAGTTGTCACAACGCCATGATCTGACGGCAGTGATGCTGATTGACGATGAGTTCGACGCCGAGGAGTGCCGCCGGGCCATGCAATCCTATTGCCGTGAGGTGGTACTGGTTCCGAACCTCCGTGCGCGGCATAGCCTTGCTAAGCGGCTGAGGCAGTTGCGGTCTCTGGCCTCGACGCGCAGTTTCGAGCGGCTAGGGGTTATGGTGCCCGAATTGCAGCAGGCCCTGGACCGGGTCCTGCTAGCCACGCGGTTCGACGTCGTCAACCTGGAGTTCCCGTACCTCGGCTATTCCCGCTTGCGGCAGGCTCCGCCCGGCAAGCGGCCCCCGCAAGTGGTTGTGGACTCTCACGAGATCGCCTACGACCTGGCACGGCAGTTCGCGCGCACCGGCGGCAGCCTCGGGCGTCGCCTCTACGCCGCGGCCAACTGGCGCAAGCTCCGGCGCGAAGAGCTGCAAACCTACCGCGATGCGGATGGAGTCTACCTTTGCAGCGAGGCGGACAAGCAGCGCTTGTTCGACCAAGCGCCCGGGGTCCGCACGACGGTGATTCCCAACGCGGCGGACGTGGAATACTACCAGCCGCGCCCCACTGATCCGCAGCCGGACGGCCGCACGGTCGTCTATTTCGGGCTGCTTTCTACCGCCCCCAATGTCGACGGCGTAATCCATTTCGTCCAGAATATTTGGCCGCGCATCGCCCGGGCGCACCCCGAGGCGCGCTTCAAGATCATTGGCGGTAGGCCACCACTGTCGCTCCAACGGTTGGCCGGGCCTCGGGTTGAACTAACCGGTTTCGTGCCGGACCTTCGTCCACATCTCGCGGCGGCCGCGGTCTTGGTGGTGCCACTGCGGTTGGGCGGCGGCACCCGTCTCAAGATTGTTGAGGGTATGGCCATGGGTAAGGCCATCGTCTCAACGGCGCTGGGCGCTGAGGGTATACAGGCGGTCCCCGGACGCGACATCCTCGTCGAGGATGAACCCGTGGCCTTCGCCGAGGCGGTGAACAGACTGCTGGAAAACCCGAGTGAGGCCACTGAAATCGGACACTCGGCCCGCCGGCTGGCGGTGGAACGTTACTCATGGAGATCCGCCGCCTCAAAACTGGAACGTTTCCTCCATGAAATTGTTGCCGTCGGACATCCTCGGGAGGAGCGAGAACAGCCATGCACATCGCTATAGTCGGCTGCGGCTTTATTGCCGACACTTATGTCCGGTGTCTGCGGACCTATCCGTCACTCAAAATCGTGGGTGTTACAGATCGAGACATCAATCGCGCCAATCAGTTCGGCGCATTCTATGGTCTGCCGGTGTACGACAGCGTGGAGCGCCTTTTGGACGACGAGAGGGCACAGCTCGTCTTGAACCTGACGAATCCGCGCTCGCACTATGCGGTGTCGAAAGCCTGTCTGCAGGCCGGAAAGCATGTCTATTCTGAGAAGCCGCTTGCCACAGATCTTGAACAGGCAAAGGAACTGGTGGAGCTGGCCGAACTTCGCGGCCTGCAGATCTCCTCGGCGCCCTGCAGCCTGCTGGGTGAATGTGCGCAGACGATGTGGAAGGCGGTGCGAGAGAATCGCGTTGGGCGGGTCCGTGCCGTGTATGCGGAGATGGATGACGGTCTTGTGCACCGGATGCCGTATCAGAAATGGAAAAGCACAAACGGCACACCCTGGCCGTACAAGGACGAGTTCGAAACCGGCTGCACCATGGAACACGCCGGGTACAGTTTAAGTTGGCTGGTAGCATTTTTCGGCCCGGCGCGGAAGGTAACCGCCTTCTCGTGCCTCCAGATTGCGGACAAACATCCAAGCATTTCATCAAATGATATGGCGCCAGATTTTTCGGTCGCCGCCATCCAGTTTGCGTCAGGTATTGTTGCTCGCCTGACGTGCAGTGTCATTGCGCCAGTCGATCACGCCCTGCGAATCCTTGGCGATGACGGCGTCCTCTACACCCAGGATGTGTGGGAATATGGTTCACCTGTGTACAGTCGGCGCTGGATCACAATTCGCCGCAGAATGCTGCTCAGTCCTTGGAGAACGCGGCATCAGAGACTTGCTGAACGAGGGCGGGCGCTGCTGACGGATGATCGTGCCCGAGGCGTGGCGGAGCTAGCCAACGCCGTAGCCGAAGGTCGCCAGAGCCGCCTCTCGTCGCGTTTTTCGCTTCACGTGACCGAACTGACGCTGGCCATCCAGCAAGCGGGAGTCGAGGGTAAGTCATACCGGATAGCCACGAGCTTTGAACCTTTGGAGCCGATGCCGTGGGCACTATAGTCTGCCGACGCGTCCCCCAAGGCCCCTCGCACGGGCATTGTGAGTTCCGCAGGCTTGCGTCCCTCGTTGGCGGGCGGCAGCAACGCTTATGTGCGCAAGCCCGTGTCAGCCGGCGAATCTGGCGGGTTGCTGGACGATGCACTGGGATCGAACCGGGAGGGCCCTCATGAAAGCACTCATCACCGGCGCCAACGGGTTTCTGGGCCGGCACGTGGTTTGTGCACTGCTGGTTCGGGGGGTCGAGGTTCGGGCAGTGGTCCGGCCGGCTGTGTCTGTCGAGGCGCTCGCCTGGCCCTCTTCGGTAGAGGTCTTCAGAGCAGATCTGCTTACCTCGCCCGAACTCGAACGCGCTTTCGAGGGCATCGACGTGCTAATCCATTTGGCGGCAGTGGTTTCCGCTGGCAAGAAGGCACAGTTCGATGGAACCGTGGCGGGCACCGAGCGGCTGCTGGACGCCATGGCGACTACCGCCTGCCGGCGAATGGTGCTTTGCAGCAGTTTCGCGGTCTACGACTGCAGCTCGACCCGGAGCATCCTTGATGAGAACGCGCCGCTGCACAAGGAGCAGGACGTCGGCATGCGGGATGGTTACACCATCTCGAAGTGGTGGCAGGAGCGGGTGTCTCGGCGCTTCGCCGAGGAGCACGGTTGGGACCTCACCGTCCTCCGGCCGGGCTTCATCTGGGGACGAGATCATGGCTACTTGGCTGCGCTCGGGCAGCGATTGGGGCGGCATCACCTCGTCATCGGCCCGCTAAACCGGATACCAATGACCCACGTGGAGAACTGCGCCGATGTCTTCGCTACGGCGGCGACCGACCCGCGCGCTATCGGCCAGACGCTGAACGTAGTCGATGGCACCGGCGAGCGCATCTGGAGCTACCTTTCCGACCACATGCGTGGTAGCAGCCAACAGGGCTGGCGCGTGCCTATTCCCTACTGGCTCGCCCTGTGGGTGGTGCGACTGGCCTCTGTCACGGTCTTCAGGCGCGCCACCAAGCTGCCTGGCATCCTCACTCCACGTGGGATCCAATCGAGGTTCACGCCGCTTCGCTTCGAAAACCGCAGGTTGCGGGAGAAATTGGGTTGGACGCCGCCGCTCGACTACCAGCAGTGCCTGGCGCGGACGTACGGTCCGGGGGCACCCCACACGCCCCATCCACATTGATGCGGCGACAGCCGACGCAAATCACCATCCGCGGATAACCAGGATCCCACTGCGCCCCTTTGTTTTTGCTAGCGAAACACCGCCGCCATCTTCACGCGCAGCGTAAGCATGCGGTGTGGGACGCGAGGAAGTAAGCATACGGCGTGGGCTGCGTAAGCGATGTTCTTAGCTCGACTTTGTACATTTTTCTCGTCGTCCCCCCTCAAGTCTCCAGAGTACCGCCAAATTTTGGCCGCGCCGTTTTATGCGCCTGCGTCCTTTCGCAACACTTTGCGGATGCCACCCCGGTCCGACAAGCGCGAGCACATCATCGCGGACGTGCTGGCTACCGAAGTACTGCTGCTCGGAGGACGCTGAGCTCCAAAAGCCGTCGCTGGCATTCGTCAGATACTGCGGCAGTTAACCTTTTATGAGCGGCCTCTCATAACGGCGCCTTCGCCCCGGCGCCCGCATGGCGTTCTCGCACCGCCTTCGCACTCTCGCCCAGATCCGCTTTCCCACCCCCAGACTCACCTCAGCGCGGATCGCGCGGAACGTCACCTCCGATTTCAGGCACAGGTTCGTCTCCATCAGTTTCTTCAGCCCATCACGTCCCCGGCGTTTGGCCTCCATCTGGAGCTTATTCCGTCACATCTATGTACGGCTTCTGAACCTGCATTTACACCCGCTCCCGCCGCTATGGGCCGCGTGGGAAAGTGATGGGTGGTAAGCGCTTCTATCACCGAGGCCTTCACGGCCTGCGTGGCGGGTGAGGCAGTGTTGCGCGGCCCGTATAATGCGATTTCCACCATCGGCAAGGCTGGCAGGCCGTGCGCGGCGTCCAGTACCTTCATAAAGGGCTGGAGCGAAATCTGGGCGAGCGCAGCAATGGCCAGCCCCTCCGACACGGCCGCCATGATGCTGGTGATGCTCGGGCTTTCATAGGCGATGCGGAAAGGCAGCTGGGCTTTGTCTAGCTGCTCCAAAACCACCGTGCGGAATGGGCATCCTGTTGAGAACAGCGCCAGTGGCAAGGGGTAACGCTCGCTCAGCATTTCGTCCGCAGCCACCCATATTAGCGGCTCGCGGCGCACCGTTGCGCCCGCATCGAACCCGGGGAGCCGCGTCACCAGTGCGAGATCGAGGTGGCCGCGATCGACCGCCGCAATAAGATCGACCGACATGTTGCAGCACACTTCCACTTCCACGCGCGGATGCGTCACCGCCAGCCGCCGCAACATGGCGGGCAGGAAGAAGGAGACATAGTCGTCTGGCGCGCCGATCCGCACCCGTCCCGCGATGTCAAGGCCCCTGGCCCGGCCAAGCACTTCGTCGTTCAGCGTCATGATGCGCCGCGCGTGTTCCAGGATGCGCTCGCCCGCGGGGGTAAGCGTGGCGCGCTTGCGGTCGCCGATAAGCCGCGTGCCGAGCATTTCCTCCAGGCGGCGGATTTGCATGCTCACCGCCGATTGCGTGCGGTTGAGCTTCCGCGCGGCGCGGGTGAAACCGCCTTCCTCGGCGACGGCGAGAAAAGCGCGCATGCATGCAGGGTCGAGATCGATCATCAAGTCCTGTGATTGTCGTTATCAGAATTATTCGTTTCCATGATCAACCATAGAGCCGCATTCTGCCCCGCGCAACGCCAGGGCAGACTCCGAGAGGTATTCAGTGACAGCCGCGGCCACCTTCCCAACGCCGGCGCAGCAGCGTGTGCTGCCGCTTGCGCTCATCGCGCTTGGCGGGGCGCTCACCGGGTTTTCCGGCATCCTCCTGCGCATGAGCGAAATTGGCCCGATGGCGTCTGGTGGCTGGCGGCTGGCGATTGCAGCGCTCGCCTTCCTGCCCATGGCGATGATGGCGGGCGGTGATGCCCTGCGGCCGCGCAATCCGGCAGTCCTGGCGCTGGCGGGCCTGTTCTTCGCCTTCGACATCGGTTTCTATCATGTGTCGCTGGGTTTCACCGCGGTGGCGCATTCGACGCTGATCGTCAATCTGGCACCCGTGGTGGCGCTGACGGCTGGCGTGGCGCTATTCGGCGAACGGCTGGGCGCGGCGAAACTGACCGGCTTGGCCGTCGCCCTCGGTGGCGCAATCGTCATGACCAGCATACGTGCCCAGAGCGGAGCAGGCAGCGGCGGGACGCTCACCGGCAACGCGCTCGCCGTGCTCAGCATGCTCGGCTACGCCGCCTATCTCATCGTGGTGAAGCACGCGCGCCGCGGCCATGGGACATTCGCCATCATGCTGTGGTCGTCGGCGTCCGCAGCGATCTGCCTGTTCGCGGGTGCAGCGGCAGCGGGCGAGACACTGGTGCCCGCGACGGTGGAAGGCTGGGCCGTTGTGATCGTCATGGGGCTGGTGACACATGTCGCGGGGCAGGGGCTGGTCGCTTTCGGGATGCGCGAGACGCCGGTCGGCCTCGGCTCCATTTTCCTGCTGACGCAGCCGCTGGTCGCGGCCATCGTCGCGTGGCCGATGTTCGGCGAGACGCTGGGGCCGTTAGAGATTTTGGGCGCTGGGCTGGTCCTCCTCGGACTGGCACTCGCGAGCCGGTCGAATTGAGCGGCGTTTTTTTCTGCGGGGCGGGGAATTCTCCCGGCCCCGGGCAGGCGCATCCTGAGTGCCCGGGACTGGAACGATCTCGCCCCTACCCCCTCATTTGTCCACGCGGCCCATAGCGGCGGGGCCGACATTTCGGTTTCGGTTCAGTCTCAATGGACCACGCATATGGAATGCTCCCGCTTCCTCGAAGGGCAGTTGTTTTCTGAACTCCCCCCTACGCTTGCTCCCAGCGGCTCTGCGGCAGGGCCTGTTTCAACCTCTCGCTGCCGTTGTCCATTGCCGTTTGCCGTTCCGCCGCGGAAATGGGGACGAACCAAAGAATGTTGACACGGTCATCGAACTGCGGCTTGAGCGCCGGCGTTGGCGCGGCGGGATGGTCGGGCTGAAGCAAAGTAAAAGCGAAGCTGCGATTTTGCCAGGAATCGCAAGGGATTGTGTGGCCTGATCCAAGCCACGTATATCTGTCCCAGGGAAGGCCACTCTGCCCACTCATGTAACTGCCAAAACGCTTGATCGCGTCATCGGACCAGCGTGCCGGAAGGACGACGCCAAGCTCAATTCGTCGCAGCAGTTCCGGCTGCTCCGCGACCATCTCGACTACCGGCTGCGGACGCACGGACACTCCGATCGTGATCAGCACGACGCTGTCGGGCCGCGGGATACGCAGGAGCGCCTTCGGCGGCCACTGTCCGTCGTCGATCGCGTAGTAGTTCGAATGGCGTCCCAGTGCCTTTTCTATATCCGACAGGAGCGCTTGATGCATCGAAGGCCACGTATTGGCGTCTTCCCATTGCTGCCAATACGAGTCTGCCTGACGAAAGCGGTCTACAATGGCGTTGTCTGTGCCCATCTCCCAAGCTACGGGGCCTTCGCCGATGCAGTCGCGGGCATAACCATGGAAGCCACTCACTCCGCTCCACGGCGGAATGATCGCGAGCAGCTCACCACCCTCGTAGAGCGCCGCACCGTTTCCTTCGGGAAGCCATAGAACGCGAAGCTGATTGCTGTCTGGCGGGGGAAGACCTTGAGGATGCCTGCAATGTGCCCTCGGATTCTTCGGAGAAACGCCGGATCTCGTGCAGGCGACGTCCAGAGAGTCAGGTGCCTGCGAGTGGTTCCGCACCCAGACAGACCGCATTCCAAAGTCGGTTCCTTGGGCGCCGAAGAGGTAGAAGAAGCACACGTCCTCATCTGCTTCGACGACTGCTTGGATATTGCCGTTCGGTCCGATCTCTTCGAGAAGAATCGCAGCTATGACTGCCTCCAAATTCGCACTTTCCGGTTCTGCTTCGGTCGGGCAAAAGGCTTGCTTGACTCGAGTGATGCGCTACCCTTCGTCGAACTGATCGCGCCCCAGAGCACCCCCGCCGCGCCGCCGAAGAATGTCACTTTCGTGTACGTCATGAAGTCATGGATGTCGAGAAACCAGTCCTGCTCCTCGATGACGTCGACCCGCTACAGGTCGACGCCCCATGTCCAAGACTGGACCATGGAGCTTCCTTCAGCATGGCGGAACGGTACATCACGATGGTGTCTGGCCGTGACGAGCCTCTCGTAGGTAGTTTGGTGTTGCCGCCAAGATCGTGATCGATTGGAGGAGCGCCACGAAGCGCCGTGATCAAGGCGTGCCGCGCCTATCGAGGACGCCCCGGCCATCATGGGTGACGATGACTTCTGCGGGCGTCTCCAGGTCTTGCTGGTTGATGGCGACGACGCGGATGGTGTTGCGGCCTTTGGCAAGGGGGACTTTGAAACTCAGTGTGCCGGCGGTGAAGCCGGGGCCGCTCGCGGGCTGGTGCTCGGCGATCTGCACGCCGTTGACCTGGATGCGGATGAGCTTGACCGGATCAAGCGTGGCCTGAAGGTCCAGTTCGAGCTGGGCGCTGCCGCCGGTGAGCGTGGCGTTGGCGGCGGGGGAGACGATGCGGAAGCGCGGCACGGACCGCTTCAACAGGTCGCTGAGCTTGAAGCTGGTGCCGGGTGACTGGCGCACCGCCTCTTCGGCGCTGGCGATCTGGATGGCTCGCGCGACGATGTCCGGGCGGTTGAGTTCGGTGCGAAGCTGGGCGGCGGTGACGTAGTCGGCAGCGTTCTCGGGGGCGCGATTGATCTGCCAGCCGATCAACTCGACACCGGGGCCGGAGGCGGCGTAATAGCCTTGCGGCGTCCACATCACCCATTCGCCGCCGGTGCCGCGGAACAGGGTAACGAGCAACTCGCGGGTCTTCAGGTTCCACAACCGCAGCGTCTGATCATCGGAACCCGAGACAAGGTATTTGCCATCGGGCGAGGCCGCGACGGCCCAGGACGACGTCCTCATGCCCCTTCAAGAGCGCCACTAGGCGGCCGGAGGCGAAGTCATAGAGGCGGACTTCGTTGTCGCCAGTCCCATCCCCCCCGCCGGTGTCGAGCATCGGGATGGGCGCGTTCTCCGCCGCCCGCACCACGGGCAACGCCACCAGTATCAGCCCCACAAACAGCGATGCAATGAAATGCATGGCGCCCATGCCGTGTTCACGAAATCTCGCAAACTTGCATATCATTCCTAAGCCAGACGAAAATGTGACACGGTGGCTTCTGTTGGCAGTGCGTCTGCGAAGCATCTCGGCGCCCGGATCGGCATAACGGCCATACTCCACACATGGGGTTCGGCCATGTGCGTCCTTTTTTGAATCACCCTGTGCAGGCTGATGCCACCTTGGCATTTCGCTATCGTTTCCGATACGCGATTGAGTTTGTGCTCCACCTGGCCAAGGTCAACTGCCCAAAAACTGACAACGCGAAACTTGGGGAGGTGCGTGACGCACTCGCTCTGTTCCGGTTGAGCCCTTGGCGCCGCCGCACGCGCACACGATCCCCAAAATGCCGTCAAGTCCAAGGCCGCCATGCGATGTTTTTCCACTGCGATATTTGACGTTACGGGTTTACATTAATGCGCAGTAAAGATGCAGGGGCGTGGTGGAGACGGTAGGTGCTGCTTTCATTCTGGACGTGGTTTGAGATGGGGGTCTGCGCGGTCGCTGGCTTCCTCACGCAGCTGGTACTCGGGCTTATCACCCTGCCATTTGACCGGCGCCGTCTGGTCACCGGGCGCTGTTTCCGGCTAACAGGGGTCGCCGTGGCCCGCCTGACGCCGTTCTGGCGCTTCGGTGTGCACGGCGATATTCCACCCCGTATCGAGGGCCGGACGATATTCGTATCCAACCACGAGTCGCACGCGGACCCCTTCCTCATCTCGTTCCTTCCCTGGGAGATGAAATGGCTGGCGAAGGCATCGCTCTTCCGAATTCCGTTTGCCGGCTGGAGCATGGCGCTGGCGGGCGATATCCCGATCCACCGCGGCGACGACCGCTCCGCCAAGGACGCCATGGACCGGTGCACGCGGTGGCTTGAACGCGGCGTGCCCGTGATCATTTTCCCCGAGGGGACACGCTCGCCCGATGGCAAAATGGCCCCGTTCAAGGATGGCGCCTTCCGGCTCGCCCTCGACTGCGGCGCCCAGATCATCCCCGTCGCGGTGTGCGGGACCCGCAAGGCTCTCCCCAAGCACTCCTGGAAGTTCGGATACACCCGCGCCCTCGTGGCGGTAGGCACGCCCATTCCCACCACCGGGCGTGGCGCCGGTGACCTTGAGGCCATCAAGGCCGAGGCCCGGGCGCAGATCGAGGCACTGCGGGCGCGGATGCTCCCGCTCACCTGCGCCGGGAAGGCTTCGGAATAAGGCTGAAGTGGAAAGGTCGCCATCTGCGCCCAGGGCGTCAACTCGCGTAGGGGCAGGGCGCAAGCCGCCCCGAACGCCTGATGACGGGCACGGATTACGCTTGCGAAAGGCGCGCGGCCGCCGGATACAACCGCCATGAAGTTCGCCACGCCGCTTCCCATCGACGCCGTCCTGGACGAATTGCGCAGCGCGCTGACAGCACGCGTATCGGCCGTTCTCGTCGCCCCACCCGGCGCGGGCAAGACGACACGCGTGCCCCTGGCGTTGATGGACGAAGACTGGCTCGGGGGCCGCAAGATCCTGGTGCTGGAACCGCGCCGGATTGCTGCGCGGGCTGCCGCGGAGCGCATGGCGCACTCTCTGTCGGAGGCTGTCGGTGAGCGGATCGGATTGCGCGCGCGGATGGTCTCGAAATCGGGGCCGAAGACACGGATCGAGGTCGTCACCGAGGGCGTCTTCACCCGTATCATCCTCGATGATCCTGAGCTTTCCGGCATCGGCGCGGTGCTGTTCGATGAGTTCCACGAGCGCTCGCTCGATGCCGATCTGGGGCTTGCCCTCGCGCTCGATTGCCAGCGCGGCCTGCGGGAAACCTTGCGCATCCTGGCGATGTCGGCGACGCTGGACGGCGCGCGTGTGGCGCAGCTTCTTGGCAATGCGCCCGTCATCGCCAGCGAAGGCCGTGCGTTCCCGGTCGAGACGCGCTATCTCGGACGCGATGCGAGCGCGCGGATCGAGGACCAGATGGCAGACGCGGTGATGCGGGCGTTGCGGACGGAAGCCGGTTCGATCCTGGCATTCCTACCGGGCCAGGGCGAAATCCGGCGGGTCGATGAGCGGCTGAAGGAGCGCATCTCCGATCCGGCAATTGTGCTTGCCCCGCTTTACG
>JBNKIW010000055.1:0-15334 GCA_050290865.1 Rhodomicrobiaceae bacterium
GTCGCCGTAAATCCGCCGCCAGTCCCAGCGCTCCGGCGGGATCTCGCGGATGCAGTCCCGCCCTTCCGCCAGGTTGCGCCAGAACGCCTCCGGCGTCTCCGCTTCCGGGAAGCAGCCGCTCATGCCGATGACGGCCACCGGCTCCTGCGCGGCTCCCCGCCCGGAAAGCGCGGCGCTGGCGGCGGCACGCCGGGGCGCTATCCGCCGCCGCACCGTTTGGCGCCCCGGGGCTTCCAGCACAGCGTGCGGGGTCGCCGCGGCCGCTGGCGCCATCAGCTTCGCCGCGAAAGCCGCGCCGTGCTCGCGGGCCAGATAGCGCGCAAAGCGGTTGAGGTTCGGATGTTCGAAGAACACCGCCGGCGTCAGAGCGGTCCGGTACTCCTGATTGAGCCGGTTGGCAAAGCCGGTGAAGCTGATGGAGTCGAAGCCGAACTCGCTCAGCCCGGCGTCGCCGTCAATGCCGTCCTGCGGCACCTTCAAAAGCTCCGACACCAGCGCCCGCAGCACCGGAGCGATCTTCTCCTCCAGCATCCCGGCATCCGCCGCATCCGCGGGGGCGGCCTCCGGCTGCGGCGCGGCCAGCAGGTGCCGGCGCAGGCGCGCGGGAGAACCGGCCAGCACCATCGCCTGGGGCACGCCCGCTCCCAGCGCCCGGTACAGTGCCGCGATGCCCTCCGCGCTTTCCAGCGCCCGCAGGCCCGCCTGCTCCTCCAGCAACGCCTCGCGAGCCGCATCCATCCGCATGCCGCCCTCCGCCCACAGCGGCCAGTTCACCGACACCATCCGCCCGGAGCGCTGCCCCAGCGCCGCGTAGGCGTCCATGAAGCCGTTGGCCGCCGCATAATCCGCCTGCCCGGCATTGCCCAGCACGGCGCTGGTGGAGGAAAAGGCGATCAGCAGCCCGGCCTCGCCGACCGCTGCGTCCAGGTTCACCAGCCCCCGGACCTTCGGCGCCAGCACCGCCTCGATCTCCGCCGCCGTCTTGTTCATCAGCAGGCTGTCGTGCAGCACGCCCGCCGCATGCAGGATGCCGTCCAGCCCGCCGTGATCCTCGCGCACCTGCAGCACCAGCGCTTCCGCTGCCGCGCGATCCGCGATGTCCGCCGCCCGGTATTCCGCCCTGGCGCCCAGGGCCTCCAGCGCCCGGATGGCCTGCCGGCCGGCATCGTCCAGCTCGCGGCGGCCCGTCAGCACCAGCGTCACGCCTGCCGCCCGCGCCGCGATCTCGCGGGCAAAGATCAGACCCAGGCCGCCCAAGCCGCCGGTGATGAGATACACGCCCTCCGCCTGCCACGGGACCGGCGCGTCCGCCGGCTCCGGCGCCGCCTCGATCTCGCGCCAGGAGGCCACTTCGCGCCGCCCCGCCGTGTAGCGGATCTCCGCGTCCTGCGGGCAGCCGGCGTTCTCCTCCAGCTTTGCCGCCAGGGCGTCCGTATCCTCGCCGTCCTCGACGCCGATCACCTGCCCGGCCAGCTTCGGGTTCTCCTGGCGCGCGCTTCTGAGCGCCCCCGCCAGACCCGCCAACACAGCACCCGGACCTTCCGCCGGCACCGCCACTTGCACCAGCACCGGCCGCTCCGGCCGGGTGCGCACAATCTCCTGCAGCAGCGCGCACAGCCGCTGCGCCGCGCCGCTGTAATCCGCCGCCGCATCCTCCCCCGCAACTGGCCAGCCATGGCACACCGCCCCAGCCAGCCGCTCTTGCAGCGCCGCCGCACTCACCCCGGCGCCCGCCAGGATCACGTGCCGCGAGCCGTAATCCTGAACCGCACCGGCCGCCTCCGCCGCCAGCCAGCGCCGCTCCAGCAGCAGCACGCCGCTCTCCGCCCGCGCCTGGAGCGGCCGCGCCGTGAAGCCCTTGAAGCGCACGCACACCGTGCCCCCGTCATCGCACAGCGTCACATCGTGCTTCAGCAGCGCCTCATCCGCTCCGGCGCAGGGCCGCACCAGCGCCCGCATTGAGGCCCGGCACGGCCCCAGGATCTCCACCTCTTCCACCGCAAACGGCAGCGCCAGCTCCGCCTGCCCGCGGCTTCTGGCCAGCACCGCCGTCACCTGCAGCGCCCCGTCCGCCAGCGCCGGATGCAGGCCGTAGTCCGCCAGCCCCGGCTCCAGCGCCGCCGGCAGACACAGCCGCGCGAGCGCCTGACCCTCGCCCAGATGCACCGTCTCGATCACCCGGTGCGCCGGGCCGTAGGCAAGGCCCAGCGCCTCAAAGCCGGCGTAGCAGTCCGCCCCGGACACAACGCCGCTCCGACACCCGGCCTCCAGACGCTCCAGGTCCAGACGTTCCGGCGCCGGCAGCGCGAAGGCTTCCGCCGTGCCCTGGCTGTGCACCTCGTCCACGCCGCTGTAAATCTCGAACGCCAGCGCGCCGTCTTCCTGCGGCTCCAGGGCGGTGTGCAGCTCCAGCGACCCGCCGTCCGCCGCCGCCGGACGCAGCCACACCACGTTCCGCAGCCGCACGCCCGCCGCCGCCCCGGCCTCGCCGTTCAGCCGCCGCAGCGCCTCCCGCGCCATCTCAAGATACGCGACCCCAGGCAGAACACGCCGCCCCGCAACCACGTGGTCCGAAAGGAAAAATTCATCGCCCCCCAGCGGCGACGTGAAGCAGAGGCCGGATAACGACGACGTGTTGCGGTGCAGGAGAGGGTGTAAAGCGTGGCTGTCTTGTCTTCGCAATCCGCCTTCGTATTGCCGAATAAAGCTTAGCGCATCTGCCGTTGAAATCCGTTTGTGTTTCGCTTCATTCAATATGAACTCAAGCAAGCTCATGCTGATTGAATCCTTTCTCTCAGGAGCACTAAAAACGCTTCACCAGATGTAGTTCTTTAGCTAAGGAAAACGTGCCGGACCGCCGATCCTCATGCGATCGACCGGAAAAACCGTGCACCCGCCGTAGTTGGCGGGAGCATCGTTTCACCGGACTGTTGAATTTATGCGGCATCGCGGAATTTTTGCTGGACAGCGGCGGCCAGCGTACCCCATCAGCACATCACCAAGCTGTGGCATAGGAGTGTTTCTCGCAGGAGAGATGCGTTAGCTGATTTCGTGCAACAACCTAGATTGTTCAACATACAGATTTTCACACATCCTCGCTATACAAATTTCAACCGGTTGAATTTTACTCTTGAAATTCGCGGCACGGGCAAATTTGCGCATATGAGGCTCTTGCAAAACGTCCGCCGGGTTCGGGCTTTGAGGCATTGATTGCCCCGTGATGGGGCTGTAGCGGTGATCGTCGTTGTCATTTTGGCCGGTTCATCCCGTTTTGCGCGTATGCGCCGCATGCTGAACCTGCTGGCGGCTCTAGCCGACAGTCAATACCGCTTTGCTTCCCGAGTTCTACGCAATCAGACGCATAGGTTATTCTGCGGTCATTGATATATATTTATAATTGCATCAGAAATGTCGACAATTATGTAAAATTCAATATTGTAATAGTCGTTGTCACTGTCAAGTGACCCAGTTTGCATATTTATATTAGGGAGAAAAGGACCTTCTTCGCATCATTTGATTCATATCAATGTAGTGGTGCGCACTTGTTGTGTACAGTTCATCCTCCGTGGCGCGAATTCAGGACGATCAAGAATTTGTTTCAACGAATGCAACCGTAAAAGACGGGGATTTTGGATGAAGGTCGATTGGACATCGCATCTCGGCGCAAACCGGTAATAATTATCGGTATTTACAATGTGTAGTTGTTGATCACGTATATGCAATGCTTGTTTAAGCGTTGCGGTTGCTTTTCTCGCAACTACAACTTAATCCTCGAAGCTGGTAGCTTGCTATAAATCGTAGGAAACGTGGATTGTAATGCCGGATCATGAAGGTTTTACAACGCGAACTTCTGCGTCAACAATTGATTAAGATGCGGACCGGTTTGAAGAAGAGTTATCCTGATATGTCTGCCGGAGAAGCCGTTTTCGCTCTCTTAGGAGAAGAGCGGGAGAGAGCTTATTGCGGCGTGGGGGAAGATATTGCCGTTACTGGCATGGCTGGGCGGTTTCCCGGAGCGTGTGATTGCGATAAGTTTTGGATAAATTTGGCGAGTACTTCCTCAGATATTTCTGATATACCCTATGATAGGTGGAATGGCAGGTATTGCTGTTCTGAAATACAAAGTTACACAGACAATGGCGTTAGTTGGCGGGGAGGGTTTATTGCAGATGTGGATAAATTCGATTCCATGTTTTTCTCCATTTCGGCGCGTGAAGCGCGGTCAATGGACCCGCAACAACGGATATTGCTTGAGCTTGCATGGGCCTGTCTGGAAGATGCCGGTTACACGCGCGAGGCATTACTCGGGAGCTGGACGGGTGTTTTTATTGGGGTTATGAACTTCGATTACCGCGAACGGTTGTGCGCGGAAGCGGGCGCCATCGAAGCGCACATGTCGACCGGCTCGTATACAGCGCTGATTCCAAACCGCATTTCGCATTTTTTCGACTGGCACGGCCCCAGTATGCCGGTCGATACGGCGTGTTCGAGTTCTCTCGTGGCATTGCATGAGGCTGTTCACTCCTTGCGTAGGGGGGAGTGCGATCAGGCACTGGCCGGAGGCGTGAATGTCTTATGCAGCCCTACGCATTACATCTCGTTTTCGAAAACCGGCATGCTTTCGCCGGATGGGCTGTGCCGGACCTTCGATGACCGCGCAAACGGCTACGTCAGGAGCGAAGGGGCCGGCCTGGTAATGCTGAAGCGCCTTTCGCGCGCTATCGAAGATGGAGACCGCATCCATGGCGTCATTCGCGGCACCGCCATCAATCACGGCGGCAAAACGCGTACGGTAACCTATCCCAATCCGCAAGCCCAGGCGGACGTCATCGCGACAGCGTATAAGCGCGCTGGGATACCGCCCGATAGCGTCAGCTACATCGAGGCGCACGGAACGGGGACGCCCAAGGGCGACCCGATCGAAATCGACGGACTCAAGATCGCGTTTGCGCGTCTTGCAAAGCACTTCAATTGCGAGGTGGAGCCGCACTCCTGCGGATTGGGCAGCCTGAAGGCCAATGTTGGGCATCTTGAGCCGGCGGCCGGGATCGCCGGCATCATCAAGGTGCTGCTGGCGATGAAGCACCGGACGCTGCCAGGGCTGGCACATTTTCAACGCCTTAATCGCCGCATAGACCTGACGGGAAGCCCATTCTTCATCGTTGAGAAAACACAGGACTGGCCGGCGCGCCAGGATGCAGCCGGGCAGACGCTGCCACGCCGAGCCGGCGTCAGCTCGTTCGGGTTCGGCGGGGTGAACGCCCATGCGGTCATCGAGGAGTGGACCGGAGGCTGCGAGGCGCAAGAGGATACGCCTGACGCGGCCGAGCCGGCGGCTCTGGTTGTGTTGCCGGCAAAGACCGGCGAGCGTTTGCTGGCCAGCGCGCAGCGCCTGCTCGGCTGGCTGCGGCGCCCCCATCTCCAGCCGCCCCGTCTGGCCGATATCGCTTACACATTGCAACTCCGGCGCAGTGCGATGGAGGAGCGCCTGGGCATCGAGGCGCGGTCGCTTGGCGAACTTGAGCGCAAGCTGGACGCCTTTATCACGGGAGCGGATGCCGCAGGAAACTATTACCGGGCTTCGGCGGTCTCGCATGCCCAAAATGCGGAGGCTGCCGCGCCACCGTTGCAAGTTGCCGAACTGGCCGCTCAGGGCCGGGGCGGCGAGGTGCTCGAACTCTGGGTGAAGGGGCGGGCGGCCGATTGGAGCACCCTTTACAGGGGGCACCGGCCGCGGCTCATAAATTTGCCGGGATATCCATTTGCGCGGGAAAGCTATTGGCTTCCGGGGGATGGAAAGCGAAAGGCGAACGGTCATTTTGATGAGGTGCATACCGGTTCCTTCCAGGCCGGCGCCGAAGCCGGGAGCGCCCCGGAGAATGACCGTCAGGAAGATGCTAACGGCCCGGCGGCATCCGGACCGCATATGGCAGCGGATGTATTGTATTTCGAAGAGCGGTGGACTGAGCAGCCCTTGGGTGCCGCCGCCGGCCAGCCGCTAGAGACGGTGATCTGCTTCGCATCGCGCGAAGAAAGCCGGGAGGTGCTTACGGGCTTCTTCCAGGCCGCGAACCCGCAGACGCAACTGGTTTTCGTCGCGGATGCCGCTTCGGAGGGCGCTTCTGCGTCCGGGGAGCTTGTCACCGGTGACGATCCCCAAAGTTTCGCGCAGCTCTTCGAGCGCATCAAAGCCCGGTACAGCAAGGCGGATGCCGTATTGTACTGGTGGCCGCTCGAAGACCCGCGCAGAATCAGCGATTTCTCCCCCGCCGCCTGCCTGATCCAGGCCATCGGCAAAAGCCGGATCCCCACGGGCGCCGTCATATTGGCGGCTCAGGGGGACGATGGCGAAAGCCGCTGCTACTGGGAGGCACTGAGCGGGCTGGAACGGTCTGCCGGCATGGTGCTGCCCGGCACAGCGGTGGCCGTTATATACGAAGCAGCCGACCAGCCGGCGCAGCGGGACGATCTGCGGCGCTGGGCCCAAATCTCCTGGGCGGAACTGCAAGCAGAGAGGATACAGAGCAGCCTGTACCGGGACGGCAAGCGTTACGCATGCCGCGTCGAGCCGGCCGCAATCGAGACCGCGCCGCCGGTTCTGCGCAGAGGCGGAACCTATCTGATAGCCGGCGGCCTGGGCGGGCTGGGGTATCTGTTCGCGGAACACCTTGTCCGGAACTATGCCGCTCAGGTTGTGCTGACGGGGCGCTCGCCGCTGGACGAGGCAAAGAGCAAAAAGCTCGCCGCGCTAGCGGCTGCGGACCGTGTGCTTTATTGGCAGGCCGATGTCTGCGACGAGGCCGCCATGCGGGATTGCCTGGCGGCGCTGAAGGCACACTGCGGCGTTCTGCACGGCGTTATCCATGCCGCCGGCGCCGAAAGCTGGCAGGGGCTGCATGCAAGCGGCCTTGCCGATTTCCACCGCGTGCTGGAGCCCAAGATCCGGGGAACGCTGGTGCTGGACAGGGTGCTGGAGGGCGAGCCGGTTGATTTCGTCTGCTATTTCTCGTCGTCGTCCGCAATTATCGGCGATCTCGGAGCCTGTAGCTATGCGATCGGCAACCGCTTCCAGATGGCTCATGCGCGCGACCGGCAGGAAAGACGATGTGCCGGCAAAACGCTGGCGATCAACTGGCCGCTGTGGAGAGACGGCGGCATGCAGGTCGGGGATGCCGGAAGTACGGAATTCTACCTGAAGTCCACGGGCCAGTCCCTGCTGGAGGCCGGCGAAGGTAGGCAGATCTTCGAGACGCTGCTGGGGCAGCCCGGCCCGCAATATCTGGTCATGCGCGGCGATCCCGCGAGGATTCAGCGCCTGCTGACACCCGCCCCCCGCGAAAGCGGGAAGGGGGCTTCCCCAGCACAGGCCGGCCCGGTCCGCCAGGACGCGACCGCCGGAATGCCGTTGCAGGCCCGCGTGGAGGAGGACCTTCTGCATCTGGCCAGCCAGTTGCTGCAAATATCACGTGACCTTTTGACGCTTGACCGCAACCTCGCCGATTTCGGTTTCGACTCGATCAACATGGCCGCGTTCTCGGCCGCGCTTAGCCGCCATTATAGCATCGAAGTCATGCCTTCGGTGTTTTTCAGCTTCCCGACGCTCGGCCGGCTGGCGCGGTATTTCGCGGAAGACCATCGCGCCGCCGCCGAAGCGCGATACCGGGCGGCCACACCGCCGGAAAGCGATGAACGCTCTTGCGTGGAAGCGGCACCGGTGTCCAGCAAGCAGGCGGACCCGGCAAAGCACGCTTCAGCGGATGACCCCATCGCCGTTATTGGCATGAGCGGGCGTTTTCCCGGCGCATGCAATATCGACGACATGTGGAACATCCTGGCCGGAGGCCGGAGCTCCATCACCAAGGCCCCCGCCGACAGGGATGGCGGCTGGGCGGACAGCGATTACGCCTGCGGTTTCGTGCCGGGGGCCGGCGAATTCGACCCGCTGTTCTTCGAGATCTCGCCGCGCGAGGCGGACAGCATGGACCCGCGCCAGCGCCTGCTGCTGGAAGAGACGTGGAAGGCGCTCGAAGACGCATGCGCAGGGCCCTCTCAACTCGCGGCTGGCTGCACCGGTATCTTTGCGGGCGTCGAGGATGGCGACTACCAGCGGCTCGGCGGCCCGGAAAGCACGATTACATCCAACCACAACGGCATCCTGGCCGGGCGCCTTGCCTATCACCTCGATCTGACCGGGCCGGTGCTGTCCATCAACACGGCCTGCTCCTCCGGTCTCACCGCGCTTCATCTGGCCTGCCAGAGCCTGCGGAGCGGCGAGTGCGATACCGCCATCGTTGCCGCCGCCAGCCTGTTCCTGACGCCGCACCTTTGCCGTGCGATGGACGAGGCCGGAATGCTGTCCCCGGATGGGACCTGTTACGCCTTCGACGGACGGGCCAACGGCATGGTGCCGGGGGAGGCCGTGGCGGTGCTGGTGCTGAAGCGGTTGCCGCAGGCGAGGGCGGACAATGACCGGATACGGGCGGTCATCGCCGGCAGCGGCGTCAACTCGGACGGGCGGACCAACGGCATCACGGCACCAAACGGCGCCTCGCAGTCCCGGCTGATCGAAACGGTGTACCGCAAGTATGCAATTGATCCGGCCGACATTGACTATGTGGCCGCGCATGGAACGGGGACGAGGCTCGGAGATCCGGTGGAGGTCAACGCGCTCATCGAGGCTTTCCGGCGCTTCACACAGCGGTCCGGCTATTGTGCGCTGACGTCGCCCAAGACCAATCTGGGACATACTCTTGCCGCCTCCGGCCTCGTCAGCGTGATCGCCATGATCGAGGCGATGCAGCGCCAGACCATCCCCGCCAGCCTAAACTGGCAAACGCCCAACCCGTTCATTCAGTTCCAGGACAGCCCGTTCTTCGTGAATACGGCGAACCGGCCTTGGCCGCGCACTCCCGGCCGGGCGCGGATGGGCGCGGTCAGCTCGTTCGGCATGAGCGGCACCAATGCGCATATCGTTGTGCGGGAGGATGCGGAGGAGGGGCCGGAGCCGGCAGGGGAGCCTCTTCCCTGTTACCTGTTTGTGCTGTCCGCCAAAACGGAGAAGGCGCTTCAGCGGAAGATCGCGGATATGATCGCGGTTTTTGAGGCCGGTGCGGGCGGCAGCGGAACCCTCGCCGGTATCAGTTACACGCTGCTGGAACGGTGGCACCACTTCAGCCACAGGTTCGCCTTCGCTGCCGGCAGTTCCGCCGAAGCGGTACGCATTCTTCGCGCAGGCCCGGGGCAGCCCGGTTGCTATTCCGGCAAGGTTCCAGCGGATTTCAGACAGCAGCAGGCGTTGCACCAGCATGCCGAAACTCTTGCGGCACACTGTGTGGAGCAAGCCGGACGGCCGGAACAGCTCCGGGAGGAATTGTGTGCCTTGGCCAGCCTTTATTGTCAGGGTATCCCATTCAGCGGTGCGGCACTGAGTGGGGCAGCCAGCCCCAAAGCGGTGTCTTTGCCGGCCTATCCCTTCGCGAGGGAACGGTATTGGATACGTCCGCTCTCCGCCGGCGGCTCCGCCAGCCCTGCGCGGGAGCCCGCAGAACCGGCGCCAGCCTGTGAACCGCCCGTTCAGGCGGCTTGCCGGAACGGCGCGGGCACGCTGCTGCTATGCCCGATCTGGGAGCCGGTGAAGCCCGGAAAGCACGGCGGACGGGCGGCACCGGGCGGACGCTTCCTCATGGCCGGCGGCACACAGGTGCCGGGCGCCGGCGGCAATGTCCTGCGGCTGCAAGCTGGCGAACTTGCCGGGACGGAAGCCATCATGCGCAAGCTGGCCGCACACGGCTGGATTGATCATGTCATCTGGTTTTCGCCGGCCTGCGCCGGGGCAGACTGCGAAGCGGTCATCCGCGAACAGGAGCACGGCATTCTGGCGTGTTTCCGCCTGATCAAGGCGCTGCTGGCGCTGGGCTACGGCGCGCGCGAATTGGAATGGACTACCGTCACGGTGCGCGCGCAGGCGATTGGCGCCGGCGATGAAGCCGCTCCTGCACACAGCAGTCTGCACGGGTTGATGGGGTCTCTCGCCAAGGAACGCCCGAACTGGACCATCCGGCTGGCCGACGTTCCCTCTGCCGATGCCGTGCCTCTGAGCGGCCTGCTGGCTCTTCCCGCCGGCCGGCGGGGGCATGCGCAGGCCTACCGGCACGGCGAGTGGTACCGGCGGCGGCTCGTGCCGGTCCATCCGGCGGGCGAGCATCGCGCGCCCTACCGGGAGCGGGGTGTATACATTGTCATCGGCGGCGCCGGCGATATCGGCACCGCGTGGAGCGAACACATGATTACCCGCCACGGAGCCAGGATCGTCTGGGCCGGGCGGCGCGAGAAGGATGCGGAGATTGCGGCCAGGCTGGCGCGTCTGGCGGAGCGCGGTCCGGCGCCGCGGTATTTCAGGGCAGATGCCGGCAATCTGGCTGAACTGCACGCACTCCGGTCCGCCGTGCTCCGCCAGTACGGCGCCATCCACGGCGTTGTCCATGCGGCGATGGTCTTCGAGCCGCAGGACCTCGGCGTCATGGCGGAGAGCCAGTTCCGGGCGGCGCTGTATGCAAAAGTGGACGTGAGTGTCCGGCTGGCTCAGGTCTTTGGCGGCGACCCGCTCGATTTCCTGCTGTTCTTCTCCTCGATGATCTCGCTCATCAAGAACCCGGAACAGGCGCATTACGCCGCCGGCTGCACCTTCGCCGACGCCTTCGCACATCAGCTCGCACGGGACGTGTCTTTCCCCGTGAAGGTGGTGAACTGGGGCTATTGGGCGGCGGAAAAGAACGCCAGGGCGCGCGAAGTTCAGCAACTCGGCGAACTCGGCGTAGGGCTGATCGGCGCGGACAGCGGAATGCGGGCGCTCGATGTCCTCCTTGGCTCCTCCCTGCCGCAGCTCGGCGTGATGCAACTCACTGGGGCTTTCGAAGCAGAAGGCATGAACACGCAGGAAACGATTGACCTGTATCCGACCCCGAAGGCTTCGCGCCGGCCGGCCGCTCCCCTCAGTTATGAATTGCCTGGAGGAGTACAACGGTGAACCTCGGCATCACATCCGGCGGTGAGCAGATGGACGCCATGCTGCTGCAATTGCTCTACGGCCAATTGCAGGCGATGGGGATACTTCCTGGCGAAGGTTCCATGCAATGGCAGCACCCGGCCGGCGTTCGCAGCGTGTACACGCGCTGGCTCGAAGAATGCCTGAGGGTGCTGAGCGCGCACGGGTACATCCATTCCGATGGCCGCCGGTGCACGGTTCTCGCCGGCAAGGCGGATCTTTCCGCGCTCTGGCGCCAGTGGGACGAGCTGGAACAGGGCTGGCTGCGGCAGGACGGGCTGAAGCACCGCATGGTGCTGGCCAGCGCCGCGATCAAGGCGCTTCCGGAGATCCTTAACGGCAAGGTGCTGGCGACGGATGTCATGTTCCCCGGCTCCTCGATGGAACTGGTTGAAGGCATATACAAAAAGAGCCCGGTTTCCATCCATTTCAACGCGATTTTGGCAGATCAGGCCGCCGCCGCGGTCAAAACCTGGCTCGAAATGGCCCCCGCCGCGCGTGTGCGGATTCTCGAAATCGGCGCCGGAACCGGCGGGACCAGTGCGCCGGTGTTCGGCAAGCTGCGGCCGTTTCAGCACGGCATCGCGGAATACTGCTACACCGATGTGTCCAAGGCTTTCCTGTTCCATGCGGAAAGAGAGTATGGGCCGGACGCTCCGTACCTCGTCTGCCGGCTCTTCGACGTGACCAAACCGGTTGCCGCACAGGGAATTGCCACCGCCAGCTACGATCTGGCCATCGCCACCAACGTCCTGCATGCGACGCCGGATATCCGCCGCAGCCTCCGCAACGCCAAGGCCGTTCTGCGGCCAGGCGGGCTGCTGCTGCTCAACGAACTCAGCGATAATCGGCTTTTCCACCACCTGACCTTCGGCCTGCTGGAAGGATGGTGGGCATACGAAGACCCCGCGCTTCGCATCCCCGGCTGTCCGGCGCTTCAGCCGGAGACCTGGCGCTTCGTGCTCGAACAGGAGGGCTTCCGCGCGGTGCGATTTGCGGCGGATGGCTCGCATGGGCTTGGTCAGCAGGTCATCATCGCCGAAAGCGATGGCGTCGTCCGGCAGGCGACTGCGCCGGGAATACAGCCGGCCCGGCAACAATCCGGCGGTACTGCTGCCTCCGCCGGGCCTGCGGAACAGGTCACGGCGGCGGTTCTCAGCTGCCTTTCCGGGGTGCTGCGCGCCGGCGAGGAGGATATCGACGCCGGGCAGCCGTTCTCCAGCTACGGCCTCGACTCTATCCTAGGCGTCAAATTCATCCGCCTTCTCAACGAGAAGCTTGCGTTAAACCTCAGTACCACCTGCATTTTCGATTACGCCACAGTCCGCCAGCTTTCCGCCCATATCGCCTCGCTGCGCCCGGCCGACATACTTCACGAAGAGGCAGGCATGCAGGCCGCCGGTGCGGTTGCGGTGGACAAGCCAGCCTCCATGCCCTTGCCTGCGGTCATCACCGCGCCGGTGCAATTGCCCGCCGGGCAGCGCGAACCTATCGCTATTATCGGCATGAGTGGACGCTACGCCCGGTCGCGGAACCTGGACGAGCTTTGGCACCATCTGGAGAACGGCACCAATCTGGTTGGCGAAGTGACGCGCTGGGATCTGTCGCAGCATTTGAGCGGCACCTCGTACTGCCGGACCGGCAGCTTCATTAACGCGATTGATGAGTTCGCCCCTCTCTTCTTCAACATTTCGGGGATCGAAGCGGCCTACATGGACCCGCAGCAGCGGCTGTTCCTCGAAGAGGCATGGACCGCGCTGGAAGATGCCGGCTATGCGGGCGCCGCCTTGGAGCGACGCCGCTGCGGTGTGTATGCCGCTTGCGGTGATGTCGAATACACCGCTCTGTTTCCGGCAAAGCCGCCCGCGCACTCCATGTGGGGAACCGCGCCCTCGATCGTTCCTGCGCGCATTGCGTATCACCTCAACCTGCAAGGCCCGGCCATTGCCGTGGACACCGCCTGTTCCAGCTCGCTGGTGGCAACGCATCTTGCCTGCCAGGGGCTGTGGAACGGGGAAACGGAGCTGGCGCTGGCCGGTGGCGTTTTCCTGATGTGCACGCCGAACGTTTATAAGATCGCCAACGGTGCATCCATGCTGTCGCCCTCGGGGCGCTGCTTCACCTTCGATGACCGCGCCGATGGTTTCGTGCCCGGAGAAGGCGTTGGGGTGGTGGTGCTCAAGCGCCAGAGCGATGCCCTGGCCGCCGGCGATCACATTTACGGCATCATTCGCGGCAGCGGGATCAACCAGGACGGCAGCACCAACGGCATCACCGCGCCGAGCGCGCTGTCCCAGGAGCGGCTGGAGCGCCACGTCTACGATGCGTTTGGCATCGATCCGGCGGGCATACAGATGGTGGAGGCCCATGGGACCGGCACCAGGCTGGGCGATCCCATCGAATTCGAGGCGCTGACCAAGGCGTTCCGCGCGTATACGGCGAAGCAGGACTATTGCGCAATCGGGTCGGTCAAAACCAATCTCGGCCATACGACGGCTGCTGCTGGTGTGACCGGACTGATCAAAATTCTGCTGTCGCTGCGGCACCGCAAAATCCCGGCGTCGCTGAATTTCGAGCACGGAAACACCAATATCGCCTTCGCCGGCAGCCCGTTCTACGTGAACACGGCGCTGCGGGATTGGACCGTCGAACCCAGCGATAAGCGGCGGGCGGCGCTGAGCGCATTCGGCTTCAGCGGCACCAATGCGCATATGGTGGTCGAGGAAGCGCCGGAGCATGACATTACGTCGGCGGAGAAACCGGGCTATCTAATCGTCCTGTCGGCGCGGACGGCGGAGGAATTGCGGGCGCAGGTGCAGAATCTGCGCGGTTACTGCGAACAAAATCCGCACGTCGATTGCGCCAATCTGAGCTTCACGCTGCTGCTGGGCCGCAGTCATTTCAGCCATCGCTGGGCCTGCGCCGCAAGGAGCGCGGCCGAATTCGCGGAACTCGCCGCGAAGTGGCTGAACAATGGTGATGTGCCGCAGGTCTATACGGGCAAGCTGAGCGAGAAAAATCGCCGAGAGAAGACCTCGCTAAAACGCTTCGGTAATCAATGCATCGCGCGCTGCCGTGACGCTGCCGTAGCCGGACAATATCTGGAGGAGCTGCACGGCATCGCGGATTTGTATACCCAGGGTTATGCCCTGGATTATGATCAGCTCTTTGCGGGCGAACGTCATCGGCGGCTGGCGCTGCCAACGTATCCGTTTGTCCGCGAGCGCTACTGGGTGCAGGAAGCGGCGGTCCGCGCGGTTCCGGATGGCGCACGCGCGGTGCTGCATCCGCTCGTGCACAGCAACACCTCCGATTTCTCCGGGTGGCGCTACAGTACGCTCCTTAGCGGCGATGAGTTTTTCCTCACCAGTCATGTGGTTTACGGCAAGAAGACGCTGCCCGGCGCCGCCTGCCTGGAGATGGTGCGGGAGGCCGTCAGGCTTGCCAGCGGCGGGGATGGCGATTGCTGGCTGAAACTCCGGCACGTGGCGTGGGTGCGTCCGGTTACAGTTGAGGATGGGCCGGTCGAGCTGCATATCGCTCTGGAGCCGCAAGGCGACGGCAGCATTGCCTTTCAGATCTACAGCGAAAGCGGCGGCGAAAGCGTTGTACACAGCCGGGGCGCCGCGTGGCCGGGCGCCGCGACTGAACCGCTGGGCGCCGATCTGGCCGCGCTTGAACAGACTTGCTCCGGCCGCATGGAGGTTGAGCGGTGCTATGACCTGTACCGCCGTTATGGCCTTGCCTACGGTGCGGCGCATCAATCCATCGCCAGTCTGCATGCGGGCGCAGGCGCAGTTCTGGCGCAGCTGGCGCTTCCTGCGGCGGCGGGTCCGTGCGGGGCGTATGTGCTGCATCCGAGCCTGGTTGACGGGGCGTTGCAGTCGCTGATCGGACTGATGGGGCCGGAGTGGGAGGCCAGCGGGCGGTCTTCGCTGCCGTTTGCGCTGGAGGAGATGGAGGTGTTCGCGCCGTGCCGCGAGCGGATGTGGTGCCACGCGCGCTTCAGCCCGGGCAGCGGGGCGGGCGGTGCGGTGCGGAAGTTCGACCTGGACGTGTGCGATGAGGACGGGCGTGTGTGCGTGCGCCTGCGCGGCTTCAGCACGCGGGTGCTGGAGGCGGGGCGCGCCGCGTTGGCCACGCTGGTGTTCGAGCCGGCCTGGCGCGCGGTGCCGGCGCCGGGGGCGGAGGAGGCGGCTCCAGTATATGCGGAGCGCGTGGTGCTGCTTTGCGGCGCGGGCGCGGCTTCGGCGGAGCTGTCGGCGCGCCCCGGCTGGCGCTGCGAGGTGC
>JBNKIW010000056.1:0-276 GCA_050290865.1 Rhodomicrobiaceae bacterium
GTCCGGCCATCGAAGAAGAGCATCAAGCGCATGGTGGGGAAAATCCATGCGTTGACCGAACGCAAAGGTACCTGGCAAGAAACCACAGCGCTGATTGGGAAGTTGAACCGAAGCCTACGCGGATGGGCCAACTACTTTCAAATAGGTACCACCCGTAAAGCATACCGGACACTCGACAAGTACACAGCGATGCGGTTGCGCCGGTGGTTGCGGTGTAAGCACAAAGTCAGACGACGCAAGGACGGGACCTATCCACTCTCGCACCTTTACGGGTAT
>JBNKIW010000056.1:286-15252 GCA_050290865.1 Rhodomicrobiaceae bacterium
ATTTCGGGCTCGTACGTCTGACGGCACTTGGTCGCGACCAGTCGTGGGCGAAGGCGTGACGTCTTGTCCGAGAGCCCGATGCGGGAAATCCGCACGTCGGGTTCGATGAGGGGGATGTGGAAACGGAGTCACGGCCGGACCATTAAGGCACCGTCAGACGAAAGGGACGGCAACGGATATGTCCAGCCTAAAGCCACCGCGCCACATCTCTACTCTACCATAGCGCGCGTATACATGCAAAAGATCACCGCTTCGGCACGAACGGGCACCACTCGGCTGAACAGCATGGTCGATGCGGCCATGAAAAAGACCGAATTGCCCCCTCATCGATCAGGGAACAGAATGCTGTCGTCAGCGCAGCGGCGAGCTTGCGTGCAGTGAATTTAAGGGGCAACCACGCAGCATGGCGCTTGCGTTAGAGCAGATTGAACAAATGGCGCCGGATCAGGCGTCGCTTTCGGCGGCCGCAGGCTTGCGCAAACCCGCGAAATGGCCGCTGCTGGCCCAGTTGGCAGATGGCGCGCTGATCTGGGGTGAGTGTCAGGGATCGGGTTCTGCACCCTACCGCACGGTCGCCTCGCTCACAGACCTCGGCTACAAATGCACCTGCCCAAGCCGTAAATCTCCCTGCAAACATGTGCTGGCGCTGATGTGGCAGTTCGTGGAGTCGCCAGCACGGTTTGAGGCCGCTGCGTCGTCACCCGACTGGGTGCGGGACTGGTTTGCGCGGCGCAAGGGGAAAGCCGGTACCGCCGCGGCGGAGGCGAAGACGACGGTTGCCGCAGGTGAGGGCGGGGCCATACCCGTCGCGCGTGGCGGCAAGCCGGGCGAAAAATCAATTTTGCTCTCTGCAGTGGAAGCCGGAACGCCCGCGGCGCGTGACGAGAAGGCCGAGGCCCGTGCTGCCCGTCAGCGCGAACGGCTCAAGGCCGAGCGCGAAGCGGCCGTCGCGGCTGGGCTGGATGAACTCGAACGCTGGCTGAGCGATCAGGCGTCGAGCGGCTTCGCTGCATTCGTTCCCGTAGCGCACGAGCAGTGCCGTCTCGCTGCGCGCCGCCTTGTCGATGCCAAGGCGCCAGCGCTTGCGGCCAGCGTCGATGCCCTGCCGAGCGAGCTGTTCGCGCTACCGGAAGACCTGCGCGCCGATTACGTCGTTGACCGGCTCGGCACAATCGCACTCCTCATCAGCGCCCACCGGCGCGTGGATCGCCTGCCCACCGAGCTTGCGCAGGATGTGCGCCGGGCCATCGGCTGGTCATTGAAACGCGATGAACTGCTTGCCGACCCTGAGGCGGTTCGCGTTAAAGGAACATGGCTCGTCGCCGCCACGCGCGACGAGGTGCAGCCGGACAAGCTCAGGCGGCTGGAAACGTGGCTCGTGCGCGAACCGGACGTCAATCGTGCGGCCACGGCAGATGATCACCGCTTTGCGCTGCTGCTCGACTTCGTTCCGGCTATGGGTGGGGGCGGTGCGTCCTTCCCCTATACCCCGGGCGAACGCTTCACCGCCGAGTTGGCCTATTACCCTTCCGCCACGCCCATGCGTGCGATACTGGTCGAGCGCAGCATCCTGGAGGGCCAAGGCGTTTGGCCGGCGCCAGCCAGCGGACTAGCCGACGCGTATGATGGATATCTCCAGGCCGTGGCCCGGAACCCGTTCATTGGTGAATGGCCAACCGCCGCAAAGGGCGTCACAATTGAGGAGCGCGGCGCGGGCGGAATCTGGCTCGCGGACGGCGCAGGCGGATTCGAGCTGCGCATCGCACCGAAGCAGGCGCAGGCGCTGCTGCCCTTGTCCGGCATGGCGAACCTGCCGGTAATCGGACTTTGGAACGGGCGTCTTTTCACGGTGCTGGCAGCAGAAACGCCACTGGGGCGCTGGTGGTGGGAGGGCTGATCCATGACCGCACACGCCGCCATGATCAGCGATGCGCAGGCCGTGCAGTTGCGGCAGTCTCTGACGCTCGGCACGGCACGGGCCGCGCTGCCGCCGCTTGAGGGCACCATCGCCGCAGGCGGAACTCTGTCCGCGCTCGCCATCGCCGCCATGACGGTGCGTTTCGCCGCCCGGCCTGTCCCCGACGCTGCGAACCGTCCGGCGGTGCGCCGCCTGCCCGAACCAATCGGCCCGCTCATGAGCGAAAACCTGCGCGCATCATTCCTGAGGCTGATGCGCGTCAGGGACGCGGAAAGCCGTGCAACATTGTTTGCAGCCGCTATGAGCCGCCTCGCGGCGCGGGGTCTGAGCCTCCACCCGTTCGACCTGCCAGCCCTGAGTGGCGTGCTGCATTTCGCCCGTTCGGGCCTTGGACCAGTGGAACGCGCCTATCTGATGCTGTCGGGCGATCAGAGCGCCAGCATAAGTCCGGGGCTTTACTATACCGAGATCACATCGGGGAACTGGCGCGAATTCGGCAAAACCGAACGCATCGCCTTTCTGCGGACGCTGCGCAGCCGCGATCCGGATGCCGCCCGTGCCCTGCTGGAGACAGATTTCAACACTGACCCCGCCGCCACCCGTGCCGAACTGGTCGAAACGCTGCATGTGGGGCTCGGCGAGGCAGATCGGCCGTTCCTGGAGACGCTGGCCCAAGATCGTGCTGCGAGCGTGCGCAAAACAGCCGATCTGCTTTTGCGCGGCGTGCGAGGCTCTGAACCGTATAACGCGCAGCTTTCCGAACTAACCGATTACATCTCTCAGAAAATGAACGGGACACCAAAGAAGGGGCGCGATTTCCGCTGGGGTTCCCCCGTATCGGCGACCGAAGACTCAACTGCGGCAATCATTCGCGATGCGAGGGGGCCTTTTTTTAGCGACGTCGCCGTTCACCTTGATTTAGCGCCAGAAACCCTTGCCAGCGTCGAGCTTGGAAGCGACGTGATTTCCGCAATCCTGATCCGTGCCGCAGCGGTGGAAGGACTGCGGGAGTATATACTTTCCCTCGGCATGCATAGTCCCGAACACGACGGCCCGCTTTTTCTCAGTGCCATTGCCGATGTCATCGATGACTGGCCGCACCAGGAGCGATTGGCTGTCGCCCGCCAGCTTCTCAGTCTGAAACCGCTGCGCCTGTCACCGCAACATAAAGACATTGCGTATGCCGCTGAAAATCTGCGCGGCCCATTGGCAACAGACTCTGCCGAAGCGCTCCTGGGCAGCGCGGAATTCACAGAGTTCATCGAGGACTGCGCGAGCATCGAAGACCACCGCCGCCATGGCTATTGCGCTAATCTCATCCGCCTCGCGACACTGATCCCGCCGGAACTGGCCACGCCGTTCCGCGTGTCGCTGGACAAAGTCGTCAGCCCCGATGCCATCGGCGCCCAGCTATTCACCGATTTCCAGGCCGCACTCGCGGCCGAACTCAACGCTTGCTCCTGAAGAGGTTTCCGAATGGCGAAGTCCCCCCGATCCGCATCCGATCGCGACCAGCCCAAGCCGAACGGTGCCAGCGAACAGCTCCGGTTGCCCGCCGAGGCAATGTTCGCCGAAGAACTGGCCGCGCTCGCGAAAGAGGATGGCCGCGACCGCCCCGTCGGCTGGGCGCTGTCGCCGCAGGCGGTGGTGACGTACCTTCTCGGCGGCAAACTGACGCCCAAGGGCGCCGACATCTCACCGAAATACATCGGCAACCGGCGCCTGATCGAAACGGCGGTGGCGACGCTGGCAACGGACCGCGCGCTTCTTCTGCTTGGTGTGCCGGGTACGGCGAAATCATGGGTGTCTGAACACCTGGCAGCGGCGATCTGCGGCAACAGCCAGCTTCTCATCCAGTGCACGGCGGGCACCGACGAGAACCAGATCCGCTATGGCTGGAACTACGCACAGCTTCTCGCGCATGGCCCAACCCGTGACGCGCTTGTCCCGACGCCGCTGATGCGCGGCATGGAGAGCGGCAAGATCGTGCGGTTCGAAGAACTCACCCGCATGGGTTCGGACGTGCAGGATACCCTCATTACCGTGTTATCGGAAAAAGTGCTGCCGGTCCCCGAGTTGAACAGCGCGGTGTTTGCGGCGCGCGGCTTCAACATCATCGCCACAGCGAACAATCGCGACAAGGGCGTGAACGATCTCTCCTCGGCGCTGAAGCGGCGCTTCAATGTGGTGGTGCTGCCGCTGCCCGATGGCGTGGACGAGGAAGTCGCGATCGTGATCAAGCGCGTGGGCGAGATCGGTTCGTCGCTGAGGCTGCCCGCCATCGAGCCGGCCGACCGCGAGATCGAGCGCGTCGTCACCATTTTCAAGGAACTGCGCGACGGCACGACACTTAACGGCAAGCTGAAGCTGAAGACGCCGTCCTCGACGCTGTCCACCGCCGAGGCCATCGCCGTGACGATCGGCGCGTGGTCGAACGCGGGCTATTTCGGTGCGGGCGAGATCGATGCGACGAGCCTTGCCGCCAATCTCGTGGGCGCTATCGTGAAAGATCCGCTCCAGGATAAGATGGTGCTGCAGGAATACCTCGAAACGGTGGTGAAGGATCGCAAAGGCTGGCGCGATCTCTACGACGCCGTGCGCGAGGTCTTGTGAAGTGGCGGACGAAGGGCTGCATCTTCTTGGCATAAGGCACCACGGCCCCGGCTCCGCGGCGAGCGTGGAGGCGGCTCTCGACGAGCTTACGCCCGAGATCGTGCTGATCGAAGGCCCGCCGGAAGCGAACGAACTGCTCCGCTACGCGGTGCGCGAGGAAATGCGTCCACCGCTGGCGCTGCTCGTCTACGCCACCGACGAACCGGCGCTTGCGAGCTTCTATCCCTTCGCAGCCTATTCGCCGGAATGGCGTGCGATCCATTGGGCGCTGGCTAACGGCAAGCGGGTGCGGTTCATCGACCTGCCCGCCACGCACGAACTGGCGCTCACCAAGGCGGCTCGTGAGGCTGCTGAAGCGGCGAGGTCCGCCGAGCAAGGCGAGGCGGAGAAAGACGAGAAAAATGACAGAGAATCCACGGAAGAAAGTGGCGAATTCGCTGCTGGTGCCTCCGCAGAGGACGACGACGAGGAGGCGGCTGCCGGGCATGTCTCTTGCGATCCGCTGGGAACGCTCGCCAAGGCCGCGGGCTACGAGGACGGCGAAGCCTGGTGGAACGCGCTGATCGAACAGGGCGCGCATGGGCGCGGCATCTTCACCGCGATCGAGCGCGCCATGGCGGCGCTCAGGGAAACGTCCGGGATGCAATTGCGCGGCACCCCGGGGAGGCGCGAGCATGAGGCGCGGCGCGAGGCTCATATGCGGCTCGCCATTCGCGAGGCGATGTCGGAGAAGAGCAGCAACATCGCCGTGGTCACGGGCGCGTGGCACGTACCGGCCCTGCGCGCGAAGGTTAACGTGGCCGATGACAAAGCGCTTCTGAAAGGCCTGCCGAAGATCAAAACCACCGCAACCTGGGTGCCGTGGACGAACTCGAGGCTGGCTGTGTCGAGCGGTTATGGTGCAGGCGTCGATTCACCGGGCTGGTATGCGCATATTTGGGATGGGTTACAGCGGGCGAAGGCGAAACGCGAAACTGGGCCAGCATTCGACCACGTGATTCACGCCGCCCGCTGGCAGACGCGCGTCGCCAGTCTCCTGCGCGCGGAACGCCAGACCGCCGACACTGCTAGCGTCATCGAAGCCGCGCGCCTCGCCACGGCGCTGGCCTCCGTGCGGGGGCTCGCCGTGCCCGGCCTCGGCGAAATGCAGGACGCCACCCTCGCCACGCTGTGCCACGGTGAACCCCTCCGCTTGAAACTCATCATCGAGCGGCTGGTCATTGGCACCGATATCGGCGCGATTCCCGATGACGTGCCGCAAACGCCGCTGCAAGCGGATCTCACCCGCTGGCAGAAGCGCGTGAAGCTGAAGCCCGGCGCGATGCCCGAGGAGTTATCCATCGACCTGCGGTCGGAAAACGGGCTGGCGCGCTCCACGCTACTGCACCGGTTGAACCTGATCAGCGTCCCGTGGGGCCGCATGACCGGCGCAGGATCGTCGCGCGGCACCTACCGCGAAAACTGGATCCTGGAATGGAAACCGGAACTTGCCGTGCGGCTGGTTGAGGCACTCATTCACGGAACGACTGTTGAAGCGGCCGCCACAGGCGCGGCCCTCGCTGGCGAAAAGGTGCATGATCTGGGGCGGCTTTCATCGCTCGTCCAGGACTGCCTTAACGCCGACCTCCCCGAAGCCGCCAGCCGTCTGATCGCGCGCCTTCAGGCAGAGGCCGCGCAAACCAGCGGTCTGGAACCGCTCCTGACCGCCGTGCCACCGTTGGCGCAAGTGCTGCGCTATGGCACAGCCCGGCGCGTGCCCGTCGAGCCGCTGACGCTCCTGGTGAAAAGTCTTGCGGTCGAAGTGGCGGTCGCCCTTGTGCTAGGTTCCCAGAACCTTGAGGAAGCCACCGCGAGGACGCTGCTCAGCCGTATCACCGCATTCGACCGCGCATTGGACCTGTTGGAAGATGCCGCCCTGGTCTCGATGTGGCGCGAGGCGCTTGGCAAGCTGCATCAGGTGGACGCAGCGGCGCCGTTGATCCGCGGCTGGGCAGTGCGCCGCCTCTATGATTGCGGTGATCTCGATGGCGATGCGAGCGAAACGGCACTGTTACAGGCGCTATCTCCCTCCGTTCCGCCCGCCGCAGGGGCTAGCTGGCTGGAAGGCTTCCTGGCTGGTGCAGGCACGGTGCTGCTGCATGATTCCCGCCTGATGGCACTGATCGACACTTGGCTGATGAGCCACGGCGAGGAGGAATTCATCGGGCTCCTGCCAGCCCTGCGGCGCGCCACAAACGGCTTCGACAAAATGGAACGCCACCGCATTCTCGATGCCGTGGCAAAAGGTCAGGCAGGCGGGGGCAGCACGGCTTTCAAGGGCAAAATCAGCCTCAGCCCGCAATTCGCCGAAGCATTACCGCTGCTTGCGCTGATGCTCGGCAACGATGCGGCGCCCGGAGACAATTCATGAGCGATCAGGCAAATCCCGATCCACGCGAACGCACGCGGCGCTGGCGCCTCGCTCTTGGTGACGACGATATCAGCGGCAATGCGTCCTGGCTCTCCGAGCGCGACGCGCGCCTCGACCGAGCTTTGTCCGCGCTCTATGGCGGCGATGACCGTGGCAGCGGAACGAACAAGCGCGGTGGCCTCGGTGGTTCGGCGCCGCGCGTGGCCCGTTGGCTGGGCGACATTCGTGAGTTTTTCCCGTCGCCGGTGGTGCAGGTGATCCAGCAGGATGCGTTCACGCGCCTCGGGCTGAAGCAGATGCTCCTGGAACCCGAGTTCCTCGCCGCCATCGAAGCCGACGTGCACCTCATCGCCGACCTCATCTCCCTGCGCGGCGTCATGCCGGAGAAGACGAAGGAAACCGCCCGCTCCGTGGTACGCAAGGTGGTGGACGAGTTGATGGCGAAGCTCGAGAGCAAGACGCAGATGGCCATTCGTGGTGCGCTCAAACGGGGCCAGCGCACACATCGCCCGCGCCACGCCGACATAGACTGGAGCCGCACCATCCGTGCAAATCTCCGCCACTGGCAAAAGGAGCATCGCACCATCGTGCCGGAAACGCTGATTGGCTTCGCCAGGAGGGCCCGCATCGCCGACCTCGACGAAGTGATCCTGTGCGTGGACCAGTCCGGCTCGATGGCGACGTCGGTCGTGTATTCCTCGATATTCGCCGCGGTGCTGGCGTCGATCCCAGCGATCAGGACGCAGTTCGTGGTGTTCGACACCGCCATCTATGACATGACCGACGATCTCTCCGACCCGGTGGATGTGCTGTTCGGCGTCCAGCTTGGCGGCGGCACCGATATCAACCAGGCTCTGGCCTATTGCGAGCAGAAAATCCGCGCGCCGGGCCAGACGCATCTCGTACTGATCACCGACCTCTACGAAGGCGGCAACAACACTGAGATGCTGGCGCGCGCCGCTGCGCTGACGGCGGCGGGCGTGAACCTGATTGTGCTTCTTGCGCTCAGCGACGACGGCCGCCCGGCGTACGACGCCAGCAATGGCGCAGCGATTGCGGCGATGGGTGTGCCGGTGTTCGCCTGCACGCCCGACCTCTTCCCCGACATGATGGCTACCGCCCTGAAACGCGGGGACATGGCGCAATGGGCGGCGGTCAACAACGTGCCCGTCATGCGTGGCGGGGATTTGCTGTAGTTCGGAACGGTGAACAGTTGAATGCCTTCTGCACCGACGTTACGACGCTCGTCCCGCCGAAGGTTCGATCCTATACCTTGGGACGCACGGTCGTCGGCGGGCGAGCGTGCCTCAGCGGCGCCTACATCAAGCGACTGCTGTTAGGGGGACAGCGTCTTGTCTTGAACAGTAGGGCGAACGTCGCCTTATGGAGCGATTCCGCCTCTGATCGAGAGCTCGCTTCGCCGTGCACCGAATAGTGGCAATGCGATCATTGCGTCGGGGAAGCGGGCTGCGATTGCGCAATCGGCACGCCCGGATTTGCAGCGAGGTCAGATACCATTCGCCTGGAGGCTTCCGCCTGCCGCGTAAACGGCGGTCGCGGCTCACGTAGCTGCACAGGAGCGAAATCTTAATAGCTGATTTTGCCATTTGACAATAGCGATTTTTACCGATAGATAATAGCCAAATGTCCCAGGCGATTAATTCATGGATATCATTCCCCGCCACTTGGCGGCAAAAGTCATGGCAACCTTGCGTACAAGCCGGGTCATCAACGTCGTGGGCCCCCGGCAGGCGGGCAAAACCACCCTGGTGCGCGACATGGTCGAGGCCGCGCAATTCCTCAACATGGATGACGAAACTCTGCTCGCCTCCCTGGCGCTGGACGCCTACGGCCAGCTGAGCACGCTCGCGGCCGCAACCCGGGAGACGAGCCTGCCGATCGTCATCGACGAGGTTCAGCGCCTGCCGCAGATCACGCTGGCTCTGAAACGCATCGTGGACCACGACCGGCGCCCCGGCCAGTTCCTGCTGACTGGCTCATCCGACATCTTCACCACGCCAAAGGCGCTCGACAGCTTAGCTGGCCGGGTTTCGACACTCACGCTCCGGCCGCTGAGCGCCGCGGAAATCATGCGCGCGGGGCCATGCCGGCTCTTGGATGCTCTTGGCAAGGATCCCGATGGCTGCATCGCGCGCCTGCCGAAGCCGCCTCCCTATGCGCGGCGGGATGCGATCGATCTGCTGGTACGAGGCGGTTTTCCCGAAATCCGCCTTCTCCCTGGTGTAGACAGGATGGCGCGCTACGACTCCTATGTGAGCAGCATCGTCGAGCGCGATGTGGCTCCCGTCACCGCGGTTCGCCGCCCGGACACGTTGCGCCGCCTGATCAATCAGCTCGCCCATCGAACGGCCGAGGAACTCAACGTCTCAAGTCTCTGCAGCGTTCTGGGCGCGCGCAAAGAAACGGTCGGGAGTTATCTCGACGTTCTCTCCCGCCTTGGCATCGTGCACCGCCTTGGCGCGTGGACCTCATCGGGCGCCCGCAAGGAAGTCCGGTCGCCGAAGCTGCATTTCATGGACACCGGCTGTGCGACGGCGCTTCGCGGCGAGGATGCCGCGAGTTTTGGCCTTGGATCGGACCCGGTCGCGCTGGGGCACATCCTGGAAAGCTACGTCTTCTGCGAAATCGAGAAGTCGCTGCCGTTCCTCAACCAGCGGTGGGAGCTTTATCATTGGCGTTACGCGCCCCGGGAAATCGACATCATCGCCCAGGCACCGGGGCGGATGCTCGCCCTGTTTGAAACGAAAGCGTCGACATCGGTGAGTTGGGACGACTTCCGGCACGTCGACTGGTTCCTCAAAGATGGACCGGGCAGCACGTATCAGGGAGCGGCCTTCGTCGTCTATCTCGGCGATCAGGTGCTATCCTTTGGCCCGGCACGCATCGCGCTGCCCTTGTCCGTGTTCTGGTCCTTCCCCGTGGATTGAGCTGTCCGGGGTCTGTTCATCACGGATCGGCCGGTTCGGCAGTTATTGCCGGATTGTTCCGGTTGCGCGAACGCTCCGGATGACGAATTATCGGGGGCGGAGTTCACGTTTACGCCAAAGCATATTGTGTTCTGGAAAGGAATTTGCCGCATGGACGATAAGGCGAAGGCAGTCGCGCTGGAACTGGCGAAGGACCTCGACGGCGAGTTGGGCGGCGGTGTCGCCGCGGCGATCGAAGGCGGTGCCGAGACGCGCGCTTTCGGCATCAGCGAGGCGGCGGCAGCGGCGGGGCTGATCATGGGCGCGGTGCAAATGGCCATGCAGTATTACTCGGACAAGAAGATGGCGGCGCTGGAAGCCTATCTTGAGGCGAACCTGCCGAAGCCCGCCGTGGTCAGCGAGGCCAAGCGCGCCAGCATCATCGCCAGGGTGCTGCAGAAATTCAGAGGTTCGGGGCAAAACGCGTCATAGCGCCGTTGCGGGTATTGGGTTAAAGAACGGCTATACGTTCGAATTTGCTGGCTGCGATCAGGCAAGCATCGCAGCATGTTCATTTCGTTGCGGGCATTTCCATGGCGGCTGACGACAAGCGCGTGGCACTGGTCATAGGCAACAGCGCCTATGTCAACGCCCTGCCGCTGAAAAACCCGCGCAACGACGCTCAGGCGATGAGCACCGTGCTAGCCCGTCTCGGCTTCGACGTCATCTCCAGCATCGACCTCGGCCGCGATGCCATGGAGGACAAGCTCGTCGAATTCGAGACCGCCATCGGCGGCGCCTCCGCGGCGATGCTGTTCTATGCCGGTCACGGGTTGCAGGTCAAAGGCCACAACTACCTGATCCCGGTCGATGCCGACATCCGGCAGGAAATCCAGCTCAAGCGCCGCGCCTTCTCGCTCGACGAACTGCTCGACATCATGGTGCGCCGGGCGCGCGCCAGCCTCATCTTCCTCGACGCCTGCCGGGACAACCCATTCTCGCGCTCGCTGCTTTCCGGCATGAGCGAAGAGGAGCAGAAGCGCTATACGATCCGCTCCGGCCTGGCCGAGGTGAAAGCCTCGCAAGGCTCGTTCATCGCCTTCGCCACCGCGCCCGACAACGTGGCGCACGACGGCAAGGGCGCGAACAGCCCGTTCACCGAGGCGCTGGTCGCGCACATCGAAGCGCCCGGCGTTTCGGTCAGCGACCTCATGATCGAGGTCCGCAAGGACGTCCTGCGGGCGACGGAGGGCCGCCAAGAGCCGTGGGATCAGTCGAGCCTGCGGGAGCGGTTTTGTTTCAAGGCGCCGCCCGTCGCGGAACCCGTCATGCCGCCGCAAGAGCCGGTTAAGGAAACGTTGCCACCGTCCGAGCCAGCGCCCTTTGATCCCGTCCAGGTGGAACTGCAATGGTGGGAGCGGGTGAAGGACCGTGACAATCCCGCCTTGCTCACCGAATTTCTGCAACGCTATCCACAGGGCGCCTTTGCGCCACTGGCACGGGACCGGCTGTCGGAACTGGAATGGAAACGCATCAAGGCTAGCCGGGATGCTGCGGACTTCGAGGCATTCATCGAGCGCTGGCCTGGCAGCCGGTTCGAGACCGCGGCGCGGGCGCGGCTGGAGGCATTGCGCCGCCGAGCGGAGCGCAACGGCGGGGGCATCCCGTGGAAGATGGCGGCGGGCGTCGGGGCAGCGGCCATGGTTCTTGTGGCCGGGTATACGCTTTGGCCCGCCCCGGACAACCCCCCGCCCGGTCCAGTAGTCGTTGAGCCGCAGCAGTCCACCGCCGAGGAACGGGCGCAGGCCGAGGATGACAAGGCGTTCGCCGCAGCCAAGAGCCGAGGCACCAAGGCGGCATTCGAAGCCTACATAGAGAAATACCGCCGTCATGCGGACGAAGCCAAGGCGCAGCTCGCCGCGCTGAAAGCGGCGGAGCGGCGGGGCAAGGTCGCGGTGATGGTCCGCACGGCCAGCGGGCGCGACGAGGAACAATGGTTCAAACCCGGCGAAGGCAAGACCGAGACCTTCCGCGACTGCATCAACCGCAGTTGCACCGACAGCCCGGAGATGGTGGTCGTCCCTGCGGGCAGCTTCATGATGGGGTCGCCCGAGGATGAGAAACAACGGGGCAGGGACGAAAGCCCGCAAGTGAAGGTGACGTTCAGACAACCGCTCGCAGTAGGCAAGTTTGCGGTAACGCGGGATGAGTTCGAGGCCTTTGTCACCGAGACCAGCCGTAAAATGGATGGTGGCTGCTGGACTTGGGACGGCAGCAATTGGAAGCAGAATGCTGACCGTTCCTGGCGCTCGCCGGGGTTCACGCAGTCCGGGTCGCATCCGGTGGTATGTGTGAATTGGCAAGATGCACAGGATTACGCTGAGTGGCTCAGCAAAAAGACTGGCAAGACCTACCGGCTGTTGAGCGAGGCGGTGCGTGAATATGTGGCCCGTGCGGGAACCGAAACGCCGTTCTGGTGGGGGACGTCGATTACGCCGGATCAGGCGAATTACGACGGCAATTACGTCTACGAAGGGGGCGGTGAGAAAGGCAAATACCGGGAGGCGACCATGCCGGTGAAATCGTTCCGGCCCAATCCCTGGGGCTTGTATCAGGTCCACGGCAATGTGTGGGATTGGACGCAGGATTGCTGGAACGATAGCCACAAAGGGGCGTCTTCGGATGGTTCCGTCAGAACCACCGGAGATTGTAGTCTCCGTGTTCTTCGCGGCGGTTCCTGGGTCTACCTTCCGAGGTACCTCCGCGCGGCCGTCCGTATCAGGATCCAGCCAGGCATCCGGTACGTCAGGTTCGGCTTCCGGGTCTCCCGAACGTTAAATCCTTGATCTTTAATACTTTACGTCTTGTGTTCTCAGACGGCGCCACGCAACGGCCCTGATGAGTACCGCCGGAGGCGGTCGAGTTTTTTTTTTCGGAGGCGGGGCTGTGCATAAAGTGGATAACCGCCCCGGTTCGCTGGCCTGTCCCACCCGACTCGCCGATCATCAGTCGTGGGAGGTGTACGCTCCCGTTTCCGGGTCTCGTGTTCTACACGCCCCGGAGCCTGAACGGCCCCCTGTCTCCGTGTTCTTCGCGGCGGTTCCTGGAACAACAATCCGAGGAACCTCCGCGCGGCCAACCGTAACAGGAACCAGCCAGACAACCGGAACAACAGGATCGGCTTCCGGGTCTCCCGAACGTTTTTCGCCAGAGCCGCTGCGATCAAGGTCGTATCGGGCGTGCACTTTTACGTTCAGGGCCGTTCATGATGATCATGGTTGGGGTCCGTGTCGAGCTGGGCGCCCGATACCTCTGCGGCACCTGTCTTGGCTCACATATGAGGGGCGACAGGGGCCGCAGGTTTCTTCTGGGTGGGGAGGGGTGTAAGCATGACCAATCAGGCCCGCCGCACTGGCCCGGCTCTGGAAGCGCATTACCAGTTCCTGCTGTGGCTCACGCCCACGGTCGAGAGGTTCCCGCGCAGCCAGAAGTTCCTCCTCGGCGACCGCATCCAATCCACCGCGCTCGACGTCCTCGACGCCCTCATCGAGGCCACCTACACGCGCGACCGCCGCGCCCATCTGGCCCGCGCCAATCTCGGCCTGGAGAAGCTGCGCTTCCACTTCCGTCTGGCTGCCGAGATGCGCCATCTGGAGGCCCGCCGCTACGAGCACGCCGCGCGGCAACTCGACGAAATCGGGCGGCTGGTCGGCGGCTGGGCCAAGTCGCATGCGAGCTACGACGACGCGCGGCCCGCTTATGCCGAAGCGGCACGATGACCTGTTCGGCCGGATCGCGAATTTCCAGGCGCTGAGAGACGCCGCCAAACTCGCCGTGCTCGGCAAGCGCAAGAAGCCCGGCGCATCGGCGTTCATGGCCAATTTCGAGCGCGAAATCCTCCGGCTTGAGCGTCAGTTACTGGATGGCAGTTACCGTCCAGGCCGGTACGTGACGATCCGGGTCATGGACCCGAAAGAGCGCATGGTCTCCGCCGCGCCGTTTCGTGACCGCGTCGTACATCACGCGCTGTGCGCGGTGGTGGTGCCCATTTTCGAAGCGGGCTTCATCGGCAACAGCTTCGCCAACCGCACCGGCAAGGGCACGCACAAGGCCATCGCCGCCTATGAACGTTACCGGAACCGCCATGCCCATGTCCTCCGCTGCGACGTGTTCCGCTATTTCCCATCCATCGATTTTGCCATCCTCAAGGCCGAATTCCGCCGCCGCATTGCCTGCGAGCGCACGTTGCGGCTGCTCGACATCATCGTCGATGGCTCCAACCGCCAAGAGCCGGTCAACCTCTACTACCCCGGCGATGATCTGTTCGCACCCTACGAACGCCGCCGCGGCCTGCCCATCGGCAATCTGACGAGCCAATTCTTCGCCAACCTCTATCTGGACCGCTTCGACCACTGGGTGACCGAGGTGCTGCGAGCGCCTTACGTCCGGTACGTCGATGATTTCGCGCTGTTCCATGACGACCCCGCGGTACTGGCCGAATGGCGCCAGCGCATCGCGCGTTTTCTCGAAGGCCGCCGTCTCCACCTGCATCCGCGCAAGACCGTCATCCTGCCGACGGCGGAACCGTTGCCATTCCTCGGCTTCGTGCTCCTTCCCGATGGACGGAGACGGCTGCCAGAAGACAACGTCGCCCGCTTCCGCGGCCGCCTGCGCGGACTTCGTGACCGCTGGCGGGCTGGGGCGGTGACGCCGGATGAGGTGGACGCCAAGGTTCGCGCCTGGATCGCGCACGCCAGCCACGCGGACACATGGCGGCTGCGTTACGCGATGTTTCGAGGTGGCCGCTTCGATCCAGCGCGCAGCCTTCCTCAAACTCAACCCCCTGACGATTGCGGCCACCGCGCCCAGACGGTAAACATAAAGCAGCACATCAGCTTATTGTTTACTTAAGACGTTGGGTTTCTGACATGAACAAGCGCGTCGCACTGGTCATAGGTAATGCCCGGTACCGTTACGGGCCGGAACTCGCCAATCCCCACAAGGACGCTGAGACCATCGCGGGCGTGCTTGAGCGGCTGGGCTTCGAACTGACGCGCTCCCAGGCAAAACCGGATCAGGGCTGGCATACCGATCTTGA
>JBNKIW010000057.1:0-13697 GCA_050290865.1 Rhodomicrobiaceae bacterium
ACAACAGTCACAAGTGTGACAGATAGGATGCCGCGCGCGCCACGGGCTCCCTGCGGCGCGAGCGGCTTAGTACATCGTCCTATATCGGCCATCGCCTCCTTCAGCCTGCTAAGTTCTGCAAGCGTTGACGCCCGGCTTGCGTAGTAATTAGCAACCTTGGGATCACGGCGAATGGCCTCGTTATGGTCCTTGAGGGAGGCTTCGCTGTTGCCCTGCCAGAAATAGGCGGCTGCGCGCATGGCGTATGGCGCCGACGCCTTGGGCGCGGCACGTATTCCTTCCTCGAAATCCGCAAAAGCACGCTCATAGTCGCCTTTCTCGGCGTAGGCACGGCCGCGTGATGCATACACCGTACCCAGGCCAACCGCCAATTGCTCGATCCCAAGGCTACGAATGAGTTCTGACTGAAGGCTTATGGCTTTGTCGAAGTCGGCAATGGCTCGGTCCGTATCGTGCAGGAGCGTATAGTTTACGCCCCGAGACATGTAGCCAGCGAAAGTTGGCTTCGGGTTCAGTCGGACCGCCTTGTTGAGGTCGGCGGCGGCTTTCTCGTAATCTTCTTTCCTTTGATAGATCAGAGCACGGGTACGATAGAATTCGTAATTATCCGGCTTGTCGCGGATTGCCCCGTTGACAACGAAGAGAGCCCGGTCGATTTCCCCCGCTTCCAAGTAAGCCATGGCCAGGGAGTCAACGGTGAACTCCAACTTCGGGTTTAGCTTGGCCGCCCTGTCACGATCCGCGATGGCCCGGTCGTGATCGCCCTTTTGCTCATACGCGGAGGCACGGGAGGAAAAGACCATCGCAGCGTCCGGCTTGAGCCGTATCGCCTCAGTATAATCGGCGATGGCGTGGTCGTGGTCGGCCAGCGCCTCATACGCATCGCCACGCATTTCATAGGCAAGGTAGTTCTTGGGATTCAACCGCATCGCGTCGTCGCCGTCAGCGACGGCATGGCGATAGTCCTTCTTGCGAAATATATAAGCATAACCGCGACTTACATAGAGGGCGGCTCGGGCCTGGGCGGCGTTCGGGCCCCTTATCAGCCGTATGGCCTGGGTAATGTCCTCGATCTCGCCGTCGGTATCACCGCTTTGTATGCGGAGCAGCGCACGACCCAAATGGGCGTCGACAGACGGCTTCAGTCTGATCGACTGCGTATAAAAGGTCAGAGCGCCTGCTACGTCCTTCCGCTTTGATGCGATATCGGCTTTGGCTTTATAAGTTATGGCGTTGTTGGGATTGAGGCGCAATGTCTGGTCGAAGTCTGCCTCCGCCTTATCGTACTCCCCCTTCCGGAAATACGCCCAGCCCCGTAGATTATAGGCGAACGCATAGTCCGGATTGAGGCGTATAGCCTCTGTAGCATCGGCAATGGCGTGATCATCATCCTTGCCTTTGCGATAATAGGCGGACCCGCGGTCAAGCCATGCCTCGTCATTGCGTGGCTGACGCCGGAGAGCCTTGTCGAGATCGGCGATCGCACGGACATAATAGCCCTTGCCCACATAGGCGGCGCCACGGTAAATAAGCGCTTCCACAGAGCCGCGCCTGGAGATCACCTTGCTCAACAGCGCAATTGCCTTGTCGAAGTCCGCGGCGACCGCCTGATCGCCTTTCTGACCTCTTAGCAACCATCCGCGCGGCACATAAAGCCTGCCATCTCGGGGGGGCAAGCGGATGGCGTGATCGAAATCCTCGGCGGCTCTTTTTTCGTCGTATTGCTCCTTGTGGACAGCACCCCGCCATGCATAAGCTTCGGCGTACGACGGCTTCAGGCGGATCGCCTGGTTCAGATCCGCCAGGGCACGGTTGTAATCGCTTTGTTTGTAATAAGCTTTCGCACGATTGACCAACGCTTTTGCGCGCCGGGCCTTCCTTGCTATTTTACTTTAGACAACCTTCGTGCAACCCTGCAAGACCTTCTTGATGTCCAGCGCCTCGCACGCTCGCCAGTCGCGCCGGTTCGCCGCTGTTGCCGTGTCAACGAATACAAACGCGCAGCTCATGATCGCGGCCAGCACCAACGCTCGCGTCAGCAATTTCGACATTCTCGTGTGCCCTCGACTTGCCAACAAAACATTGGTAACCGGATTCTGTGGCTTCAATCCGGCAGAGCGGCGGAGCCGTTCAGCGCTCTATTCCGGGCGGTGTTCAGACGGGCGGCATTGACAATAGGACACCTGATCGTGCAGACAATTTCGTGCATGACACGGGGCAGAGCCGCGGTGGGAGAACTCCGAACGATCATTGTGCGCGGAGTTTTGATGTGTCTCATTGCCGTTCGGACCGTCAACCCTCGGCGTCTACGCCAATCGCTTCAATGCCAATGACAAAATGCCATTTTGCTCCAATAGGAGCCGCTCGCTTGGTGTTCAAAACAGGATCGCTATACCCCCAATAACGTTCTTCTCGACGTGAACGCCACTGAACCGCGTATCGGAAAGGGATCATTGCCGTGACGACGTTCGCCGTTTCTCACTTCCTCGGACAACCCACCCGCACTGACGGCGCGTTTTTCGCTGCTGGGGTGCCGCGTCTGGCTACGTAGCGCTTTTCGCATACTGTCACGTTGGGTGGGACACGCTCTGTTTCGAAGAGATCATGCACCCGCTTCAAATCGCGCCAGAACTCCGCCGCGGGATGCCAACCCGCATACGCCGCCAGCCGTGCGTCCGTCATCCGGAAGGGGTAGACATGCACGCCGACACGTTCCTGCCCCTTGTCCAGCGCCGCAGTTACCAGCTGCCACAATTCGTCAATGACGGCATCAGTCATCGCGTAGCACCCGATCGACGTGCAGCCACCATGTACCATCAGGTACGCCCCCGTTCGGCCAAGAGCCCGGTCGAATGCGTTGGGGTAACCGAGATTGAAGGCACGATGGTAGCTGCTGTTGGGATTGAGTTGTCCCCTGGTGATCGTATAGATCCCTTCGGGCGACTGCCGATCGCCCTCGGCCTCCTTCGGCCCGAGTTGGCCCGACCAGGCGCAAATGGGATAGGTGGCGAACAGCTCGAACCTGGCGCCCCGTCTCATCCACGCTTCCAGCTGCGCGTCACCTTTGAACACGCGTAGGAAGATCGGATCGCCGCGCTTGAAGCCCTTTTCCTTAAGACGCTCGTCGAGCCGGGCAAGGTCGGGTGTCCCGGGAAGCCGCTGCCCGAAATAGAAGCGGAAATGGCCGTTGGGCGAGAAGGCCGACGCGGTCACGTCGATCGTGGCGGTGAGCCGCCCGGTGCCCGCCTCCCATATTCTGAGCGTCTTATCCCAACTGCCTGAGAGGATCTGGCGGCCGTCGCGAGAGAATGCCGCCGACGTAACGATGTCCGAATGGGCTTCAAACGTCTTGAAAACTTGCCCTTTAGCCACATCCCAAAGCTTCAGGGTCTTGTCCCGGCCCGCGGAGAGGACCTGGCGCCCGTCTGGCGAGAAGGCGACCGACAGGATCTCGCTCGGGTGCCCCATGAAGGTTTTGAGCAAGCGGCCTGTGTCCGCATCCCAGAGCCGGATCGTCTTGTCCCGGCTTCCAGAAACGATCCGTCTGCCACTGGGAGAGAATGCTGCCGAGGTCACCTCGCCTGCGTGACCTTCGATGGTCTTGCGAAGCTGACCCGTGCTCACGTCCCACAGTCTGAGCGTCTTGTCCGCGCTGCCAGAGAGCACCTGGCTGCCGTCCGGCGAAAACGCGACCGCGGTGACGGCGTCGCTGTTCTCTTCAAACACTTTCGGAGGCAGACCCGTGTTCACGTTCCAGAGTCTGACCGTGCTGTCTTTGCTACCCGAAGCCGCCAGACGGCCATCCGGTGAAAATGTGACCGACAATATCTCGCCAGCATGTCCCTCCATCCTCGCGACGGATCGCCCGGTCTGCCAATCCCAAACCCGGAGCATCTTGTCGTCGCCTCCGACCAGCACGAGATGGTCCGCGGGGGAAAACGCGACCGAATTGATGCTTGCCGTTTCCGCGTCAAACGTCCTCAGGAGCAGCCCCGTCGCGGTGTCCCACAGTCGGAGCACATTGTCATGACCGCCCGAGAGCGCCCTCCGGCCGTCGGCGGAGAGCGCCACGCTGTTGACAGCACTTGAGAACCCCAGATACGAAAAGACGTAAGGGGCACTTGCTGCCGTTGGCTGAGCAACACCAGACACAATGCCCGCCATGAGCAGAAGCACCAGGGACGCGAACAGCCCGACACCGCGCCACATGCGCATCGCTTCGCCCCGTCGCCTTTGCCCCACCATGGGGCGCCACGGTGGCGAAAAACGTCTTGTTCGTCAATGCGCGGATAAGGCGCCGTGTTTTCCCGAGGCTTGACCGGACAACGTGTGCACACCCCTTGGGCAGCAGCCAAAGCGGGTTGCTAGAAGACACGGCGCTCTGTCGCTTGCTGTGGAATGCTTGCTTGCGTGCCACCGGCGTGGCGCAACCGGCGGACGGCTTGGTGCTGTCGGCTAGCTGCGAGACGGCGCAGGGGGCGTCCTGTGCTTGCGGTGGCTGCCAAATGCCTCCGGTGATGGGGCGCTTGCCAATCGACCTAGCAGGGTGGCAGCGTACCGCCGTTTCCCGAAGGTACGCAGCGGGAATTCTCAGCCTCACGCGCCACACCCGTCTACCATCGTAGAATGCGCGCCGATCCCGGAGGGTAGAATGACAATGATGCAACGCTTTGCCGTAATCACCGGCGCCTCGACGGGTATCGGCTATGCCACCGTCAAAACGCTGACGAAGGCAGGCTTTCACGTTTTCGCCGGGGTCCGTACCGAATCCGACGCGGAGCGGCTGCAGATGGCATTCACCGGCTCATGCACGCCGCTCGTGTTCGATGTCACGGACGGTGAAGCAGTCAGCCGCGCCGCCGCGGCCGTGTCGGAACGGCTGGGCAACGGAACGCTCGCTGGCCTCGTCAACAACGCCGGCATTGTCGTCTCGGGGCCGCTGATGCTTCTACCGCTTGACGATATTCGCCGCCAGATCGAGGTGAACGTCATCGCGCAAATCGGGGTGAGCCAGGCGTTCGGTCCGCTCCTCAGAACCGATCCAGCGCGGCAGGGCCCGCCCGGCCGTATCGTGATGATGAGTTCCGTCAGCGGCCAGATAGCGGCACCGTTCCTCGGTCCTTATGCCGCGTCGAAGTTCGCGTTGGAAGCTGTGTCGGACAGCCTGCGCCGCGAGTTGATCATCTTTGGCATCGACGTGATCGTCATTGGGCCGGGCGCCATTGCAACACCGATCTGGGACAAAGCGGTGGCGAACCGGCACTTAACCACAGACACCCCCTATGACGCTTATGCGCGTGCCTTTAGCCAACAGGCGATGAGGATGGCGAAAGAGCCCCTGCCGCCGGAGCGGGTGGCGCGTGAGGTGCTGCGAGCTCTCACCAGCGCCCGCCCGCCTGCGCGCATCGCGGTTGTCTCCAGCCGGTTGAGCAACTGGCTCGCCCGCGCCGTGTTGCCGAAGCGTTTTCTTGACCGCCAGATTGCGAAACAGCTCGGCGTGACGCCGCAAACATGATCATGTCCCGCCGGTGAAGAGAGCGAAGCCTCTGCGGATGGTAAGGCTGTGCACGAACGTCGATGGGCTCCGGTCCAAGGCGACGACCCGATTAACGATGTGCGTTGTTTATTTCAGACGGTCGGTCCTTCATCCCCGACGGTTGATACAGGAGCGCGCACCTTGTCGCCGTTAGACTGCTCGTGCACAGTGCGGGAATTCCTCACGTTGCTGAAGGAGCGCATGATGTGGGTATGGCTGGGGCGGATGGCTGGACGTATCGTGCTGGCTGCGATGCCCGCGCTATGGCTCCCGGCGACAGCTGGTGCGCAAGGCGCCGCTGACATCGACGCGCTAAAGGATGACACCCCCTGGACGCGGATGGAGAAGCTGGCCAACGATTTCCTCCCGAAACCATAAATCCTTCATCCCTGGCCCGCTGTGCCGCTGTGCGTTTCGCCGCCAAACACCCGAGGTAGGAGCCGGATGCCTTAATTGGGCCCGTCCGGATCTGTGCGGGGGGCGCGGAGTAATCCTCGTCCCTACCGCGATCTTGCCAGGCGGGCCGCTCACCGCCGCCGGGGCTTCTCCACATACGAGTGCCACGGAATGCCTTCCGCTGCTGATCAGCCGTTGCAACAGTGGTGCCGCGCGATGCCTCACGCAACAAATCCGACTTAGCAAGTAAGAACCGCCCTCCCCGCTCCTGCACGGCGGCGGTCGCCACGATCCCGGCAAATGCGCCGCCTCGCAGGAACCGCCGCTGAGCCCTGCCGCAGCGTTCGGCCTGCCCGGCGGCCGTGAGCGCCCACAGCCGCGCGAAGTACCTCACGCCGCACCGCATGCCACATCCTCATGCAGCAGCAGCCCATCCCGCAGATGAAAGATCTGATCGAAGCGATCGAAGATCTTGTCGTCGTGCGTGACCGCGATGATGGCTGCATTCTGTTCGATCGCCAGCTTGCGCAAGAGGTCCATCACGATTCCCGCACGCTTGGAATCGAGCGCTGCGGTCGGCTCGTCGGCCAATATGATCCTCGGCTTATTGGCAAGAGCGCGGGCAATCGCTACGCGCTGCGCCTCGCCCCCGGAAAGTTTGGCCGGAAACGCCGCGCGCCGATGACCGACCTCAAGATAGTCGAGCAACTGGACCGCACGGGCAAGGGCTTCCGCCCGCTCATAACCGGCCAGTTGAAGGACGACGGCTACATTATCTGTCGCATCCAGAAACGGCAGCAGGTTATGGAACTGGAAGATGAAGCCAATCTTGTCGAGGCGGAGCCTGCGGAGGTCAGAACGTAACCATTTGCCGTTGAACACAACGTCGCCGTCCAACGCGACTTCACCCGCGGAAGGGTCGAGAATGCAGCCGATAACGTTGAGCAGCGTCGTCTTGCCCGATCCGGAAGGCCCGAGCAGCGCAACCACCTGACCGGGGAAAACCTTCAGCGACACCGCCTGCAGCGCGTTCACCCGCGTTTCGCCCTCGCCAAAGTGCTTCGACACGCCTTCAAGCCGGACGAGCGGCGCAATCTTGGGATCAGCCATGCTGTCAGCCCCCCAGCGCGGTCGCGGGATCGACGCGGAGCGCGGCACGCACGCCCAGCCCGCTGGCCATGAGGCACACGAAAAAGACGACGCACCCCAGGATCAGCACATTATCGGCCTCCAGCACCACGCGGCGCGGAAAATTGTCCTTGATCGCCATGAGCAATGCGGCGCCAGCCGTGAAACCGATAAAGCCAAGCGCCAGCGCCTGCTGCACGATCATGCCGACGATCGTCCGGTCGGGAGCGCCGATCAGTTTCAGCGTGGCGATGGCTTTCGTCTTCTCCATGGTCATGGTGTAGATGATCAGCGCTATGATGACGCCGGAGACAAAGAGCAGGATCGCGGTGAACATGCCGATCTGCCGGCGCGCGCGGTTGACGACCGATTGCGTCAGGATGGTCTCCTGCTCGGCTTCGGTGAGCGCCGAAAGATGCTTCCAGCGGCGCACGGCCTCGGCCACGCTATCGGGCGATGCATTCGGCCCGGTGCGGGCAATCACGGCGTTGACCGTGTCCCTGCCGGCGATGCCGCTGCCGCGCGCCGTCTGAACACGCGCCGCTGGTGGAGCAAGCTCGAATTGCAGCTTTTGGGAGTCGAGCAGCGTGATGTAGACGACCGGGTCGCCGCCCGAGGCAACCTGGTTCCGCGTGAGGCCGACGACCGTGAAAATGTTCCGCCCAAGCTTGACCGTGTCGCCCGGCGAAAGTCCGCTCCGCCGGTCGGCGACCAGTTCGTAATGGCTGCGGGCGATGCCGCGCCCCTCCACGAGCGCCGGATGCCCGCCGGGACGCCCCGGTTCATAGCCGATCACGTAGAGCCGCGCCTTGCCGCGCGCGGTCTCCGTCTCCACCGTCTGGTAGGTGATACCGCCTGCTTCGACGACACCGGCCAGCCGCGCAATCGCCTCGCGGGTATCGCCGGGAATGCGCGACGCCTCGGCGAACGGTCCACGCGTCCCCGCTTCCACCACCCAGACATCGACGCCGTGGGCGCGGACGATCGTGAGCGCATCGACAATGATGCCGCGATAGATGCCGATCATGGCCAGCACGACCGTCAGCAACAGGCTCAGGCCGAAACAGGTGAGCAGGAACCGGAACAGATTGTGGCGGACGTCGCGAAAAGCGAGGTTCATGGCGCGTCACTCCGTGCGGACGCGGACCCGCCGGCCCTCGTGGGCGGCAGGCGGAACGCCTTTGGCGACAACAGCGCCGTCCGGCAGTCCGCCGGTAACTTCCAGCCGCGAATCCTCCGTTCGATGGCCGATGGAAACCTTGCGCCGTCTCAGCCGTCCGTCTTCCACCGTCCAGACCGTCGCGGTGCGGCCGTCATATCCCCTCGCGGAAGCCTCGGGAACGAGGAGCGCGGCGTCGAGTTCGGCAACGGTGATGAAGACCTCGATCTGCTCGCCCAGATGAAACCGCGGCGGGCATTGTTCGCATTTGAGATAGACGCGGCGCTCCTCTGTGACGCGGTCGCTTTCGATACCGATGCGTGCGACCCTGGCCTTGAACTCCTGTTGCGGCAGGGAGCGCAACCGGACCTCCGCCATCTGGCCTTCGCATATCGCACCCGCGCGCGACTCGTCGATGAACGACATCCCCCACACGGTGTCGGGGTCTACCAGCGTGAAGATCGGATCGCCCGCTTTGATCACGGCGCCGACTTCCTGATGACGCTCCACGACGATGGCGTCGAACGGCGCATAAAGGACGTGGTGATCGAGCACCGTCTTCTCGAATTCGTACTGCGCGCGGGCGTCTTCCAGGCGCGCCCTGGCAACGTCAACCTCGCTTTTGGCCACGCTCAGATCGGCCCTGGCGACCTCCTCGTCGCGCAATGCTTCTTCAGCGGTCTGCTCCGCGACCACCCGGCGGCCTGCCAGATCCTGCTTGCGGCGGTTGGTTTCAGACTTCTGTGTGAGGACTGCCTGTGCCTTGACGACATTGGCTTCCGCTTTCTTGACATCGGCCTCGGCACTCGCGACGCCTGCCTTGGCCCTGCTGATCTTGGCCTCCTGCTCGGCCGCGTGCAGGCGGGCCAGGACCGCGCCCTTCTTCACGTGGTCGCCGTGATCGGCGTTGAGTTCCACGATCACGGCGCTCACCTCGAACCCGATTTTCGAGACGACGCGCGCCTCGACCGTGCCCAGCCCGAAGACGCGCACCGCCACATTGGCCGATGGCTTGACGACATCGAGCGTGACGGGTCTCATGCGCATATACGCGAAAGCCGCCCCGGCCAGCACGAGCACCAGAGCAGCAAAGAACAGCCGCCGTATCGCGGATTTGCCCATAGCGGTCAGCCCCCTCATCCGCACTAAGACTGAGCAAATTTATCGGCTAAGCGGATGCGGCGCAAGAAACTGGTTCCCCGTGCCGAGCCCATCGCCGCCACCCTACACGTCCGCCTTTGACCTCGCCGAGGGCCGGCCTCTGCGGTCTTATGTTGCGGCCTCCACAGCCAGAATAATGCATGGCTTGCGCGAGTGGCGGCATGTCCGCGTCTTTGCCGCGAAAATGCAACCCTCGCCTCGCCGCACTCACACCACGTAGCGAAACTGGATGCGCGTGACCGCGCCGTCGAAGCAGTCGATCGGCTTCTGGTAGATGCCCTCCAGGTGGCATTCCAGGCTCTCGCGGTCGTACACGTCAGGCGAACTGCCTGCAAAGTCCTCCTCGTCTATGCCGTCGATCGTCTTGAGGGTCAACGCCGTGATCTGAATGGGGATGCGCAGGCCGTTGAACAGCGGCGCCACGCCCGCCTCGTCCGAGCCGCAGCGCTCGATCACCCGTGCCATGACCTGCTCCCCGGGAATGTATCCGCGCCGGTTGGGGTAAACCCGGTTGCCGGGCCGGAAGACGGTTGTGATCTTTCTGGCGACCAGCAGGTCCTCGTACCGTTTCCGGAATGCCATTTCATCGCGCGGCAGTTCCATCGCACGCCCCCCGTTCTTATATTCCTTGCTCTTTCGCTGGCCGGTCACTACCCGGTAGCGCCCCGCATCAGCGCCAGAAGTTCGGCATCCGGCTTGTCCAGTCCGGTGATTATTTTGAACGCCGGAACTGCTTGAAACAGGTTCATGTGGCGGCCGCTATGGGTGGGATTGCCGCGCCCGGCAGCAAGCTTGAGCGTCAACGGCATGTCTTCCAGGAGAATGTCAGCAACAATGGCGTCACGCGGCAGCCGTTCCAGATTGGCTAGGGATACCGCCATATCAGCTTCGGCATCGCCGGTCATCGGGGCGAAGGCGCTGAACCTCTCATTCGGCTGGGCCCCCTTGTTCGACGTGTTGACGACGACCCCTGCGCCCTCCAGTTCGGTGCCAATCATGTCCTCGCCAGCGGCACGCACCGGAACGAACGGCGCGATCAGCCCCGCGATGTGCTGAGCCTTGGATACGGTGCGGTTGGAGATGACAATCTCGCACGGCCCGCACCGGGCGAGTTCGTAGGCGATGGGCAGGGCGGTTCCCCCTGCGCCGAGGATCACGATCTTTCGTCCGGCAACGCAGTCCGGATATTCGTCGAGCAGCCCCTTCACGAAACCAACGCCGTCGGTGTTGTAGCCGGAAAAGCCGGTATCCTCGCGCGCGATGACATTGACACTGCCGATCGTTGCGGCCGAGGCATCGAGAGCATCGAGGCAGGAAGCGATCTTGTCCTTGAAGCCCGACCCTGCACCGCCGCCCCAAAAGAGCGGATCGCTGACGAGACCGGCGAGGATGTCACGCACGCGGGCCGGATCGCCGATCATAAAGCAGCTTCGGAACGGCAGACCGCAGGCGGCGAAGACGGCGTTGTGCATGGCCGCCGAGCCTCCGGGGTAATCATGGTCGATCAGGAACACGTACAGCCGCTGCAGGGAGTTGCTGTCGAGGTCCAGGGCATTATTCTTCGGTTGCTGCGCGACATTCAAGAGGCCGTCAGAGATCAACTCGCGTATGCCCGAGAAATGCACGCGGCCGCGCTGAATTCCACCTGGTGCATCTGCAATACTTCTATGCGCGCCGGAAAACGCGCGACTCCAATTGCTCCAGAGAGACATTTCGTCACCTTGCCAAAATACTGCAATCGTTACCTAGCGATAACGGCATTCCGGCCACGTTATTCCGTAGGTCGTGCAAAATAACGCGTGACGGAGTACCGATTTTTGCGGCGATGGCGCGGCTGTTGAGACGCGCGCGACAGGGCTGGCCCGGGAAATTTGAGACGCAGCGCGGACGGGTCGAACCGGCTCGCCACCACCAGCCACGGCGGCACCAAACCAAGCGCCAGTTGCAGTAGATCGGTGTCTCTCATCGTTTCCCCCTTCGCTCCGTCTGCCGCCAGCATGCAGCCGTGCTCGCGGCCATCAAGAACAAGCCCTTACGGGTGGCCGCCGCTCCGCGCGACTGCCTGATCGAGTTGCAGGCCGGGGCGAAGGGATGGACCTCGACCGAACAAAGAGATACCCGAAAAAACGGTGGTGTCCGGTTCAGTGTCGCGGCCCGTTACCCACGTCCCGCAGCGACGAAGCAGCAACTCCGTGACCTCATCGATCGGGAAATTCCGCGCCAAAAGCCAGGTGGCGTGGAATTGGCTCTTGGCAAAGGGATCGCCGACTGTCTTGTAGCGGCCTTCCAGTTCCGCCGCGCTCGAATGCGACGTAACCGCCGTCATGCCCCTGCTCCCCGTAAACGAATCATGGCCCTCCATAAGAGCGGCTTCGATCCCGCCGAGGCATTCCCCGCCCACAGGAATCGATCAGCCAGAATTCGGTGTCACGCCGTGCAAGTGGCTCCCCATTCCTCAGACGCGAGCATGTATGATACCTCGTCCGACGCACGGGCGAGGCATTTGCGTTTACGCGCGTAGCCCGGCTCGGCTTGAATCCCTCCCCATGGCACCTGTCGCAATGCCATCTCACGTTGTAGATAAGTGAATATGCAATCTATATTAGCGCATGCATTCATGTGTATATGCAACTGTCGCGAGTAGACGCGGAACACGTCTACCTACGGAAAACTCTTCGGCCATTTGCTGTCGGATCGCGGTCTGCGTTTTCCGAGGTAGGGGTCGGCATTGCGAAGAAAAACCCGATGAAGATACTTTATGTCCTGCCGAGAAACATGTATTTCGGCGCTCGTCAGGCAACATCAATAGATCTGTGCTGCCGTGATCTCATTTCGGCGAGCGCCTATCGGGCTTCGACGGGAATCGTGGCGCCGCGCGTCGTCGATTTCTTTGAAGGATTTGACACTCTTCCGTTTCCCGCCGCGGGTTCCTCTACGCGGCGGCGGGCTGCCTACGCCGCAGCACTGGCGGGAGAGAGACAGCCTGATCTGATCGTCGTCGAACAGCATCTGCCTTCGGCTGCCGCTCTGGCGCGAAAGGTGGAGATCCCCGTCGTCTTGCACCGTCACAACTTTCAGAAGCGTTACGAGACGGGTACGCTCCTGGATCGCGCGCGGCGGTGGTTCAAGCTCCGTTCGTACCTTGCTCTGTCAGGCATCATTCATGTAAGTCACGCCTGTGATGCGCAGTTCGGCCTGGATTGGCCGGAGGTTGCCGCGCCCCGTGCGGTTGTTCCCAACAGCCTGGCATTCTCGCAATGGCGTCCGGCCGCCGAGCGTGCCCACGAAATCCTCTGCGTTGGGCGCTGCGCACCGGAAAAGGGCATTCTGGAGGCAGCGGAGGCTTTGGCGATGGCATTGCCGACACTTCGGGGCTGGCGAGCACGGCTCATTCTCGCCGAAGTCGGCGTTCATCCCGCATATCACAAGGAGGTGCTGGCGGCGCTGGGTTCGGTAGCGGAGCGTGTCACGATAGAGGTCCAACTCCCATTCCCTGAGGTTCAGGCTGCCAACGAGCGCGCGGCGATCGCCCTCATTCCTTCCAAATGGCAGGAGCCCTTCGGTCGTACCGCATTGGAAGCACACGCAGGCGGAGCCGCGGCAATCTCCTCCGGGAGCGGAGGATTGCGGGAAGTCAGCGGCGATGGAGCGATGTTTGTCGGTACCGTTGCTCCCCGGCCATGGGCCGACGCCATCACGTTATTGGCCGGTGACGCGCAACACCGGGAGACTCTGGCGCGGCACGGACGCGAACACGCCCTACGCCATTTCAACTGTGGCGCGGTTTCTGCTCGTGCCGACGCGTTCTTTGAGAGGATCTGCGGCTGCCCTGCGGCAGATCGAAGCCGGGTGGCGGCCTGACCGGGCTATCCATCGGTGTAATAGATTGGTTCCCCGGCGGAATCCGCGGGTAAAAAAGTGAGCATTTGCTGAAGGTCGCTGGTATCGGTTGTTTGGCAACAAGCAAACGACAGGCGATAGGACAGCCAATGCTCGTAAAGACAATCCTGAATCGTTGCCAGAGATTCAAGCGTTTTGTGTACGGCAAGGTACGGTTTGTGACGCAAGGGGGGCGCGACAGCCTGGAGGTGGAGCTGAAGCCTCGCAAAGGCTCTGTGGCGCTGTGTTCATGCTGCCATCAAGCAGCGCCGTGTTACGACCATGCCAGCGAGCCGCGCCGGTTCGAGTTCGTGCCGCTGTGGGGCTATGCGGTGTTTCTGGTGTACGTCATGCGGCGCGTGGATTGCCCGCGGTGTGGCGTGAAGGTCGAAGAAGTGCCGTGGGCCGACGGCAAGCATCAACTGACGAAAGCCTACA
>JBNKIW010000058.1:0-12912 GCA_050290865.1 Rhodomicrobiaceae bacterium
GCTTCAACGGCGTGGCGACGAAATATCTTCCAAGCTATCTTGGCTGGCGGCGGCTGTTCGAGCGCGAAGGCGATGAAATGACCGCTCAGCGCTGTCTCCTGGCGGCACTGGCATGAGGCGCAACAGTCAATGTAAACAGCGCCATATGGAAAGGGGGGCGATGGATTACTGAGTAGGACCGCCAAAGGGGCGCTCAGCAGAATTTCGCCCCCTCGACGCCATGCAAAAATCCATTCGAAAATGTCCCCTTGTGGCATATCTGCCCAAGCGCTTCTCCGGCCGCGCGAGGCTCGCTGTGGCCCTCGAGCACGTCACGGAACAGACGTGCTACGGCAACCATATCGCAGCTCTGCGGTGATAGCCGCAGGCCGGAAACACCTGCCTGTATGAGCGACGGGATGTCCGGGATCAGGTTCGAATAGGTGCGCGACAGCGTTTGCACACCGTTGACTGTCAAGAACGATTCGCCATCAAGGGTATCGAGATCGAGGCCGTCTGGATCTTCACCGCAGACAAATTGGCAACTGTCCTTCGCCAGGCCGTGAATACGGGCGTGATAACAACGCGCCGCAATAGCGAGTGGTATTCGCCCAAAGGCAGCAACCTCGACCGCCACGACGGGCGGCACATTTGCTGCGATCTCCCGGATGGATGAAAGTGGCAATTCCGGCGGCAAACAGACGCGTGTTGCTCCCTGGTTCGCGAGATAAGTTAGCGTCGCCTCGTTGTAGACATTGACATATGGACCGATGACATGGGGCCGCCCACCGAGATGTGCAAGTGCCGATATGTCGTTGGCCTCTACGAGCAGGCCGGGCGTTGCTGCGAGTTCGGCAATTTGCCGCCTTTCCCGTTCGAGCGTCGGCAGAATAAGCGTAGAGAAGATCACCGTCTTACCCGCACTCTCAAGCCGCATTGCCGCGTCAGCAATCAAGTCGGCATAAAAGGGTGCGCGCTTGGAACACACCACCTCGCCAAGGCAAACGAAATCAACGGGAGCCTCGTCAGCGATCCGCGCATAGAAGTCACTCCACTGTTCAGGAGGCCAGTTGAACAGTAGTGGTCCCAGAGTAAGCATCGTCGCCATACGTGAAATTCCTGGCCCATCGGCGCTTAACGTCCTTTGTTAGCGCCAAGTTTTCTTGTAAGCCCCTTGCGTTTCCGCTTGACCTTCCGCCAGAGCAAGCAATTGCTGCGTATAGATCGACTCTCCGGCTGCAAGGGCATCCACAGCGCCCCGGAAGGTTCTCACCACGGATTCGATATAGGCACGGCCGCGCTGGCGCCCTTCGATCTTGATCGCCGTAACGCCTGCTTCGGCAAGTGCTGGCAGCAATGCTGCCGCATTCAGGCTAACCGGATCTTCGAAAATGTGGCCGGTCAGTTTGGACGTGGAGAAGCGTCCCTTGCACAGGGTGGGATAAGCTACGGGCTTGTCCGCGCCGATACGGTTGATGGTGTAACTGCCCAGCCTGGATACGAGTTCGCCCTTTTCCTCGCGGTAACTGACATGGCCGGGCGGCGAGCAAACACCATGCATGTTCGGGGATTTACCCGTGGCGTAAGAGGAGAGGGAACAGCGCCCCTCTGTCATCACGCAGAGGCCACCAAACACGAAAACCTCGGTCTCGCAGTCAATTTCGGTAGTAAGTTTGGCAATTTCCTCGACCGTCAATACGCGTGGCAGCACAACGCGCTTGACGCCAAATGCCCGGCTGTAGAAACCAATCGCATCCGGTGTGGAGGCTGCCGCCTGTACGGAAAGATGGAGCCTGAGGCCAGGATGCCGCCGTGCCGCATAATCAAGCAGCCCAATGTCGCTGAGGATAACGGCATCGGCGCCGAACGCAGCGGCGTTGTTTACCGCCTGATGCCATAGCTCAAGCGCTCCAGCGCGGGGGAAGGTGTTAATCGCCACCAATACGCGCACACGACGGTCATGGGCATAACGGATGCCGTTCTGCAATTCGCGGGCGTTGAAGTTGAGGCCAGGAAAGTTGCGCGCGTTGGTTTCGTCTCGAAAACCGCAATAGACAGCGTCAGCACCAGCATCGACGGCGGCATGCAGAGCCGCGGGCGTGCCTGCGGGACATACCAGTTCGAGCGGTTTGATGGTTCTCGTCATGGTGCGGTTCGTTTCGGTGTCAGTCCTGCGGTGCCGGAACGTGCAAGATTCAGCGCGTCGCGTCCGATCCGGCTCAAGCCGCCACCAAACGGACCGAACGGCCGGAGCACTTCTTTGATGAGGTCTAGCCCCTCGGCGTCAAGCGCATTGCGCAGCGCAACCACAGTTTCCATATCGCCATCGACGGTGATCTCTCGCGAGAAGAACAGCGCATCGCCGTCAATACGGCCTTCGGCAAGATCGATCAGCGCAATAAGCGGACCGCTGACGCGCGCATCAAAAGAGCCCGGTTCAGCCTCCCTAATCACTTTGATCGAGGGTTTGTGCGGACCCAGCTTCATGATGAAAACGGCACTGATGTCAGTTGGTGCCACGGCAATCGTTTTTCCGGCGTGCTCGCCAAGCCGATCGAGGAGATCGGGATGCTCATAAGCAATGCGAGCGGCAAGGTACGAGGTGGCGATTTCAAGAGGCCGTAGCGGCAAGATGCGCGTGACGTCTGTCAGGAACCTCGGAAGCTGCTGAGTGTGCGGCATTAGAAGAGTCCTTGATCCGAGGTATAACCACCTCAACGCAATCTCTATCGTTTCTGGCAATCGCGCACTGCGACAACACGTCGCTTATCGTGCCTTCGCCATCAGTGCCCTCTTCACCCATGCAATTATAATAAATGCGTTTAATAATAGATGCGCTGGATCGAATTCCGGTTGCCTATCTTCGGCTTATCCGATCCATTTTTACCGGAATGGGGACGTTTTTCGCCATCTTACGAGAGAGGTCGCGTTTTGACGCAGCAAGAACCGCCTTCGTTTCCCGATCTCAGGACCTTTCTGAAACATCTCGAAAAGACCGATCAGTTGACGCGGATCGCACACCCGGTCTCGGTTGTTCACGAGGTTACGGAGGTGCATCGGCGCGTACTGCGCAAGGGCGGTCCCGTCCTGTTGTTCGAGCAACCTGTTTTGGGCGATGGGCGCATTTCGCCAATGCCGTTGGCCGTGAACCTGTTCGGCACGATCGAACGCGTCGCGCTCGGCCTCGGCGTGGAGCCAGTTGGTCTTGAGGCGCTTGGCGCGATGCTGGCGTGGCTGCGTCACCCGGAACCACCTCGAAGCGCACGCGATGTGCTTCGGCAATTTCCAATGATCCGTGCCGCTCTGAATGCGCGGACAGCAGAAACTTGGCGCAAAAACGGCAGAGTTGTGCTCAAGGGTGATGAGGTGGACCTCGGCAATTTCCCCATTCAGACCTGCTGGCCGGATGAGCCTGCGCCGCTCATCACCTGGCCGCTGGTGATCACTTCGCCGCCTGGCGAATTCAACGCTCACCGCACCAATGTCGGGGTATACCGGCTGCAGGTGTTGGGGCGTAACCGGCTCATCGCGCGCTGGCTCACACATCGCGGCGGCGCGGTACACCATGCCTTGTGGCGAGAGCGCGGCGAACCCTGCCCCGTGGCCATCGCCATAGGTGCCAGCCCGTCGCTGATGCTGGCGGCGGCGATGCCCGTGCCGGAATCAGTGTCCGAGTTCACCATCGCGGGATTGCTGGCGCGGCGACGTCTCCGGTTGACGAAGGGCGTTACCGTGCCGCTTTTCGTTCCCGAGGAAGCTGAGATCGTGATCGAAGGCTATGCCTCGCCAAACGAAACCGCGCCGGAAGGTCCCTACGGCGACCATACAGGCTATTACAACACTGTCGAACCGTTCCCTGTGATCGACGTCACGGCAATCACACACCGGCGGGCACCAATCTACGTCTCGACTTACACCGGCCGCCCGCCGGACGAGCCATCGATTATCGGGGAAGCATTCAATCGCATTTTCGTACCGCTGATACGCAAACAGTTCCCTGAAGTTGTGGACTTCTATCTGCCGCCCGAGGCATGCTCCTATCGCGTGGCCATAGTTTCGATGCGCAAGCGTTATCCGGGACAGGCGCGGCGGCTGATGCTGGGCTTGTGGTCGATGCTGCCCCAACTCACTTATACCAAGATGATCATTGTCGTTGACGAAGATATCGATGTGCGGAGCTGGCCCGATGTGATGTGGGCTGTGGCGACTCGCTCTGACACCTCGCGCGATGCTGTCCCCTTGACGGATACGCCAATCGACTATCTTGATTTCGCGTCGCCGAAACCGGGGCTCGGCGGCAAGCTCGGTATCGACGCTACCAACAAGATCGAACCAGAGACCGCGCGTGAATGGGGCAAGGTGCTCGCCATGACGCCCGAGGTCGTCAGCCGCATCGACGGAATCTGGGAGCAGCTTGGTCTGGAACAATGAGCACGCCAAACCGTGTGACTCCGGCCGCGCTGCCTGTCGTCGTCGCCATTACGGGGGCGTCGGGGGCGGTGTTGGGAACCCGCGTCGTGCGCCATCTTGCGACGATTAGGGGCGTCGCCGTGCATCTGATCGTGACGACGGCCGGTCGGCGCATCCTCCTTCACGAAGCAGGCAAGGGCGCACTGACGGAACTGGAAGAATATGTAGCCGTCGTCCATGATGTGGGCGATATCGGTGCCTGCATCGCCAGCGGGTCATACCCAACCGGCGGCATGATCGTGGCGCCGTGCTCGATCCGCACGCTCTCAGCCATCGCTTACGGCATCGCCGATGATCTCGTTGTGCGCGCGGCAGATGTGCATCTTAAGGAGAGAAGGCGGTTGGTGCTGGCGGTGCGCGAGACACCGCTGCATCTGGGCCATTTGCGCGCCATGACGGCGGTGACGGAAACGGGCGCCATCGTAATGCCGCCGGTCCCGGCGTTCTACCATGAAGCGCGGAGCCTCGACACGGTGGTTGACAATTTCGCTGCGCGCGCCATCGATCTGCTTCGGTTGCCGGGTGGTGCGTGTGCTTCACCATGGACTGGCAATACGCAGCCCCCGGAATGAGGAGCGCGCATCATATATGAGCTATCTCGCGGCAATCGTTGTCGGCGGCGGTATCTTGGGGCTGTGGCAGGCTTTCGAGTTGGCACGACGCGGTCACACCGTGACATTGCGGGAAGCGATGCCTGAGGACGAAACCGGCACTGCCAGCCGCTTCGCAGGCGGCATGCTGGCTCCCGAATGCGAAGCAGAAGGGGCACCGCCGGTCGTGCGCGAATTGGGCCTGGTTAGTCTCAAGATGTGGCGCGAGGCCTATCCCGCTGTCACTGCACGCGGTACGCTCGTCGTCACTGGCGCCCGCGATGTGGGCGAATTGCGCCGCTTCAGCATGATGACGCAGGGCCACAACGCGCTTGCCGCTGAAGCCATGGTGGCGCTGGAGCCGGAACTCGCTGGCCGCTTTGCGCAGGGCCTCTATTATTCTATTGAGGCGCATCTTGTGCCGAGAGACGCCCTGGCGTTCCTTGTTGGCGAATTGCGGCGCCTCGGCGTGACGTTGCAATTCGGGCAGCCGGTGCCGGAGCCGCTTTGGCTGGCGGCTGCAGCGGGCGAAGTCCTCATCGATTGTCGTGGCATTGCGGCGCGCGAGCAGGTGGCCGAGCTTCGCGGCGTTCGTGGCGAGATGGCCGTTGTGAAGGCGCCGAAAGTCAACCTTTCCCGCCCTGTTCGCCTGCTACATCCGCGCCTTCCACTCTATGTCGTGCCCTGGGGCGACGGCATTTACATGGTCGGAGCGACCATGATCGAGAGCGACGACGCGGGCGCGGTCAGAATACGCTCGGCGCTCGAGCTGCTGAGCACGGCTTGTGCGCTCAGTCCCGCCTTCGCCGATGCGCGTATCGTCGAATTGTCGGCCGGAGTAAGACCCGCTTTCCCGGCCAATATCCCCAAAATCATACCGCAGCGCCGCAGGATCATTGTGAACGGTGCCTATCGCCACGGATTTCTGGTTGCGCCCGCAATGGCCGCGCTCGTCGCGGACTACCTTGAATCCGGTGAAAAGAGTGCAGAGCATCGAATTTTCAGTTTGAATCGTGGATTGCCTTCTTAGGCGAACCCGGAGGGGCGAGCAAACTGCGTGCGGTCCAATTGCTCTTGGGACACACCAAGATCGAAAGCACCGTGCGCTATCTCGGCGTCGAAGTCGACGATGCCCTCGCCATAGCCGAACAGGTCGATGTCTGAGGTCCCAGGGTGGGGCAAACCTGCCCCACCCGCTTTGCCCGCGGGCATGCCACTGAGATTTCGCCTTGCGGCAGCGCGGGATAGCAGTGAGAGGGGCGACTCCAGAGTGTCTTGCCATAACTCGACACTTGTAGTAACATCTCTACAAATGGAGGCACCTGTGACGATCACGACCTTTTCCAGCAGGGAATTCAACCAGGATACCAGCGGCGCCAAGAACGCCGCCAAACATGGCCCGGTGTTCATCACCGACCGCGGGCGCCCCGCCTATGTCCTGCTCACGGTTGAGGAATATCAGAAGCTCAGCCGGAGCGAGGCCAATATCGCGGATCTGCTTGCCATGCCGGGAGCGGAGGATATCGAATTTGAAGCGCCACGGCTCGGCGATGTCCCGCGTCCAGCGGATTTTTCCTGATGTATCTCGTGGACACCAGTGTCGTCTCCGAATTGCGGAAAGTGCGCGCCGGCAAGGCGGACAAACATGTTGCCGCCTGGAGCCGGACCGTTTTAGTGGCATCTCTGTTTATTTCCACCATTACCATTCACGAGATTGAGCTGGGCGTGCTTCTCGTGGAGCTGCGGGATGCAGCGCAGGGCGCAATTTTGAGGAGTTGGCTCGACGATCACGTTCTGCCAGCCTTCGCTGGCCGAGTTCTCGCGGTCGATACAGCGGTCGCGATCCGCAGCGCACAACTGCACGTGCCCAATCCCCGGCCAGCACGAGACAGCTTCATCGCCGCGACCGCCCTTGTTCATGGGATGGCGATTGTGACCCGGAACGTGAACGGTTTGCAGCACACGGGCGTTGCGATTATTGATCCCTGGCAGGCGACCTCTTGAGGTGCAACTCGCAAAGTGGGGCGAAATGTCTCTAGCGGCGCGGCAGGCCGCTAGGCAGAGATTTTCATAGCGGCCTACAAAAGAGCTGCATCGCCGCGCGTCCAGAGATGAGGACGACAGCCCGCGATGATACGACTTCCGCTTTATGCGGACGGAAGGGGCAATGCGAATGCGCGCCATCCCTGCTGTCCGCCGTAGCACTAAAGTCGTTTGCGGCACATCAGCACGGTACATCTTGCATACACAGCCGCATCGGTTAGCATACAATCTTGCAAAGCCCGTATGGCCCTGACGTCACATCGCATTCTTTCCGTCCACCACAACCCCACCGGCCAATCATGACAGAAACGAAAGATCACCAGAACGTCCCCAACTCGGAAGGTTTCTTCGGCACTTACGGTGGCCAGTTCGTGCCGCCGCAACTGAAGGCAGTGCTTGACGAAGTGACGCAAGCTTATGAGGCCGCGCGCAACGATCCGGCGTTCGTGAGAGAATATGAAGACCTCCTCGCCGACTATGTGGGCCGCCCGTCGCCGCTCTTCTTGGCCAAACACCTCACGAAGCAGCTTGGCGGCGCGAAGATTTACCTCAAACGTGAAGACCTGAATCACACCGGCGCGCACAAGATCAACCACACTCTCGGCGAAGCGCTGCTCGCCAAGCGCATGGGCAAGAAGAAGTTGCTCGCGGAAACCGGAGCTGGGCAGCACGGCGTGGCGCTGGCAACGGCGGCGGCGATCACTGGCCTCGAATGCGAGATCCACATGGGCGCCATCGACGTGAAAAAGCAGCATCCCAACGTGCTGCGCATGAAGATGCTTGGCGCCACGGTGGTAGCCGTCGAAAGCGGCGGGCGCTGCCTCAAGGACGCCGTGGACAGCGCGTTCGGCGCTTTTTTGGCGGATCATCAACACACGTTCTTTGGCATTGGCTCGGTAGTGGGCCCACATCCCTATCCGATGATGATCCGCGATTTTCAGTCCATCGTCGGCAAGGAAGCACGCAGGCAGATCATGGAGAAGGAAGGGCGTCTGCCGGATTATCTGCTGGCCTGCGTTGGCGGCGGCTCAAATGCGATGGGGCTGTTCCACGCCTTCCTCAACGATGCTGTGAAGATTGTGGGCGTTGAACCTTCGGGCAAGAGCTTCGACCCCGGCCAGCACGCCGCGACGATGACGCTCGGCAAGCCCGGCACGATCCATGGCATGATGACCTACGTGCTTCAGGACGAGAAGGGCGACCCGCTCGGCGTACATTCCATCGCGTCCGGCCTCGACTATCCCGGCGTTGGGCCGCAGCACGCTTTCCTGAAGGACAGCGGCCGCGTCGAATATGCGACAATCTCGGACAAGGAGGCACTGGAGGCGTTTTCCACGCTAAGCCGCGCGGAGGGCATCATTCCGGCGCTGGAAAGCTCGCACGCCGTGGCGCAAGTGATCAAGATGGCGCCGACGCTGCGTCCGGATGAGGTGATCATCGTCAACCTGTCGGGGCGCGGTGACAAGGATGTCGATTACATCGGCGAAGTGCTCGGAATCGAGTGATCAACAGCGACGCAGGCTTTGGCCAGCAGTTTCGTTGCCTGAACTTGCGTCTGCTACCGCTTCAAATGCGTCGTCGCCGCAGGAAACCTTGCAGCCGCGCCGGACATGAGCATTTTGCAGGCCTTCCGGCGTTGTAAACGCGGTCGCATCCGTCTGCTTTGGGAAGCATGCGGGAACGGCTGCCCGCTAGCGACATGGCCGAAAGCTTCAAGGACACGTGTCGGCGAAACCGGGCCGCTTGCGCGCGCCGGCAACGTCACCCGAGAGCCGGATAATCCGTATAGCCCTTTGCCCCGCCAGCGTAGAAGGTCGCAGTATCCCATTCATTCAGCGGTGCATCCTCGCGCAGGCGGCGGACGAGGTCCGGATTGGCGATGTACGCCTTGCCGAACGCCACCGCATCGGCGTCTCCGGCGGCGATCGCGGCTTCGGCCTGCTCTTTCGTGAAATTCTCGTTGACGATATAGACGCCGCCGAACGCCTGCTTGAGGCGAGGCCCGAGGCTGTCCTCCGCGCGGTATTCGCGCGCGCAGATAAAGGCGATCTGCCGTTTGCCAAGCTCCGTGGCAACGTAAGAGAAGGTTTCGGCGAGGCCGCTACCGCCCATCGAATGCGCGTCCCCTCGCGGCGCCAGATGCATGCCGACGCGCTCCGCTCCCCACACCGAGATGACGGCGTCGGTGACTTCCAGCATCAGACGGGCGCGGTTTTCGACGGAGCCGCCATAGGCGTCGGTGCGCTGGTTCGAGATGTCTTGGAGGAATTGATCGAGCAGGTAGCCGTTGGCGCCGTGGATTTCGACGCCGTCGAACCCCGCCGCTTTGGCATTTTCCGCACCCCGCCGGTAAGCCTCTATGATGCCGGGAATTTCACTGGTCTCAAGGGCGCGCGGCACCGGATAAGGCTGCTTGGGCCGCACGAGGGCGACATGGCCCTCAGCCGCGATGGCACTCGGCGCCACCGGCAGTTCGCCGTCGAGGAAGACGGGATGCGAAATCCGCCCGACATGCCAGAGCTGAAGGAAAATGCGACCGCCCTGCTCATGCACGGCGCGCGTCACCAGCTTCCAGCCCTCGACCTGCTCGCCCGACCAGATACCGGGCGTGTCCGCGTAGCCAACCCCCATCGGTGTGACCGACGTCGCTTCGCTCAGGATGAGACCGGCGCTGGCGCGCTGGGCGTAATAGGTTGCCATCAGCGCGTTGGGCACGCGGGGCCCGCCTGCGCGGCGGCGGGTCAGGGGCGCCATGACAATGCGGTTCGGCAGGCGAAGGGCGCCGGCGGTGAGGGGCTCGAAGAGTATGCTCATGGTTCTGTCTGGTGGTCCTGTTCAGCGAGAAACGGTAATTTGGTGATTGTGGATGCGCATCCAGCCGGGCGCAACGCGATCAAGATGACCTCGATAAGCTATCGCCTGCGACGGTGTCCATCCGAGAATTCCTGGCCATCACCGTGGCCGCTCGGTATCCCCCGGAAATGGCGCAGCGCCGCCTTGGATCGCCCGTTGGTGCCGCTCACTGCAGGCAGTATTTCTTGAACTTCTTGCCGCTGCCGCAAGGGCACAAGTCATTTCGGCCGACCTTTTTGTACTGGCTGACGGCCTGCTCTCCCTGCAACTCGGTAAAGCCCCGGCGGCATTTGCCCTCCTTCTCGTGCTGCCCTTCCTCTATGTACCCATACCATCCTGACAATTCCTCGATGGCGTCGCCGAACGGCTCATAAGGAACCGCCGGAGGGCAGCCCACGCTCCACCAGCCGGTTCAGCCGCGCCGCAAAAGCCGCCGGATCTTCTGGCAACTCCCCATCGAGAATTTGCGCCTGTTCAAACAGCAACGCAGAGAGATCGCCCACCTCCGCTTGGCATGACGCTTTTTCAGCGCTCGCCACGGCTCTGACCAGCGCATGGTGAACGTTGAGTTCCAGGATTGGTTTGGGACCCGTTCCACGCATCTGACGCGGCAGGAGGCGCTCGACCTGGAGATCGGGCCCGTGCCCTGCGGCGACAAGGCAGGCGGGGCTGTCCGCGAGACGCCGCGATGCCCGCACCTCCGACACGCGGTCGCCAAGCGCCTCCTTCACCGCCGCAAGAGTACTCTCCACGCTGATTTCCTCGGGCTCCGGCTCTTCCTCCGGTTTCTCATCAAGTAGAGGGATGAGCCCGAAATCGATTTCTCCCTGGCTCAGCGACTTGAAAGGCTTGCCTTCGACATCCAGCGGCATAGCGGTCCAGTACGCGTCGATCGGATCGCTCAGCAGTAGGACCTCGATCCCGCGCGCCCGCGCCGCTTCGAGTTTGGGATTGGATTTCAGCCGCTCGGCGCTGTCGCCAAGGAGATAATAAATCTCGGTCTGATTGGGCTTGAGATCGGCGATGTACGCCTTGAGCGTGCGTGCTTCGCCCGCCGTGGTCACGAAACGGGCAAGCCCGAGCAGAGCATCGCGCCGTTCGTAATCTTCGTAGAGGCCTTCCTTGAGAACCGCGCCGAACGCATCCCAGATTTTTCGGAAAGTCTCCGGCTCCTTCCCGGCGAGGCTTTCGAGTTCCGAAATCACGCGCCCTGTCAGCGCCTTGCGCATCTGCGCGACCTGCGGATTGTTCTGCAGCATTTCGCGCGAGATGTTGAGCGGCAGGTCTTCGCTGTCCACCACGCCGCGGATGAAACGCAGGTAAGCCGGGAGCAGATCCGCATCGTCCGTGATGTATACGCGGCGCACATAAAGCTTGACATGCCCTTTGCGGTCCGGATCGAACAGGTCGAATGGCCGCGCTGAGGGGGCGAACAGCAGACCCGCGTAGGATTGCCGGCCCTCCACCTTGAAATGCAGCGTCATCGCCGGCTCGTCGAAGGCGTGCGCGATCATGCGGTAGGCCTGCGTGTAGTCATCCGGGCTGAGTTCGGATTTCGGCCGCTGCCACAATGCGCTCGCCGAGTTGATCTGTTCGGATTTGTCCGGCGCCTCGACAAGCTCGATCGGGAACAGGATGTGGTCGGAATAGGCCGCGACGACGCGCCTGATTTCGTGCGGTTCGAGATACTTCTTGGCGTCTTCCTTCAGGTGCAGCACGATCCGGGTGCCGCGCGGGACATCCGCGGCCTGCTCCTCGCTCGCCGGTGCTATCTCGAAACCGCCGCCGCCTGAAGCCGTCCAGAACCACGCCTCCGCCGCCCCCGCGTGGCGGCTGACCACGTCGATGCGTTCTGCCACCATGAAAGCCGAATAGAAGCCGACACCGAATTGCCCGATGAGGCCAACGCTGTCTTTCGCCTCGGAGAGCTTCGCTACGAAGGCGCGCGTGCCGGAGCGCGCAATGGTGCCGAGATTGTCGATCAGCTCCTGCCGCTCCATGCCGATGCCGTTGTCGGCGATGGTGAGCGTATTGGCCTCAGCATCGGGAATGATGCGGATCGCGAACCGGTGGGCATCCGCTGCCAACTCCGGCTTGGCGATGGCTTCGTAGCGCAGCCGGTCGCAGGCATCCGAAGCGTTGGAAACGAGTTCGCGCAGGAATATGTCGGTCTCAGAGTACACCGAGTGCACCATCAACCGGAGCAATTCGGCGACCTCCGCCTGGAACGAATGTGTCTCCACGGCGGAGCCTTTCGTGAGGTTATCCGTGTCTGTCATTTTTCTGGCTCGGGAAGAAATCGATTGAAACCCCTCCAAATATAACGATCCGAATTTGCGCCGCAAGTGCGGCAGATGCCTCTAACGCTGCAAATACCAGACCCTTGGTCGAAGTTTGGGGCAATTCCGGCCGCTGAGAAGCTGAACCTGCAGGAAGAAGCTGGGCAGAGACGGCAACGGACGCTAAAACCGCGATTGCCCGGTTGCCAATGCCGAGGAAGTCCGCGAGACGCAGAGCGCCGCCAGGCCGGGATTGGCGTCATACACGGCCTCGGTGACGTCGGCCGTGCGGTCGCAATGGATATGGCAGACGAGATCGACCGTGAGGCCAGTTTGGCGAATTTGACAGGTGGGGAGCATTTCCAGATGCAATGTTCAAGAAGTCAATTCTTGCGGGGCGAGTATATCTGATAGACGTCAACTCGCGCGGGTATCGTCTGGTCATTATTTCTTCCCACGCGATAGCTTCTCACAGAACGCCTTCTCACATATTCGTTCAATGTTCGGTCCACTTCGTGCGCAGTCTGGAACATGCGATGCCCAGTGATCAAACTTGTTCCCGGTCCGTTGTCGATTAGATGATATTCCAGATGTCCGCTCCCGCTCTTGCCGTATGTCAGCCTCAGCCATCCCCTCATTTTCTCGAGGGGCAAAATGCAACTCATGATGGGTGATGCGGCGCAGCGAGTCTCGCACTG
>JBNKIW010000059.1:0-12729 GCA_050290865.1 Rhodomicrobiaceae bacterium
ATAACGAAAGGAAATGCAATGAAACGGTTCATCCCCGCGTGGGCGGGGAACACACTAAGCGGCGCATTCACAGCACATCAGACGCCGGTTCATCCCCGCGTGGGCGGGGAACACGCGTGTTTGGCAAAGCTGTTCATGGGATACCCCGGTTCATCCCCGCGTGGGCGGGGAACACTTCGGATATCGAGGCCAGGAAGGCGGAGCCGACGGTTCATCCCCGCGTGGGCGGGGAACACCGTCAGGAACTCGACCCGCTGCTGTTTCTCAGCGGTTCATCCCCGCGTGGGCGGGGAACACATCTTACAATCATACGCTCGGCGAAGAAGTGGCGGTTCATCCCCGCGTGGGCGGGGAACACAGCAAAAACTGCACTCGGGCGCTGGCCGGACAAGGTTCATCCCCGCGTGGGCGGGGAACACGTAGGTGTTGCTCCCTATTTGCCAAAATGTATCGGTTCATCCCCGCGTGGGCGGGGAACACGTCGAGAACCGCGCCACGCATCTCAAGATCACCGGTTCATCCCCGCGTGGGCGGGGAACACGTCGTGAAACGCTACATGGACGAGCGCGACATAGGTTCATCCCCGCGTGGGCGGGGAACACTCGACCACGTCGAAAGCGAAGTCGTGAAATTCCGGTTCATCCCCGCGTGGGCGGGGAACACTGTGATCACCGCGAACTGCCCCGCCATCTACACGGTTCATCCCCGCGTGGGCGGGGAACACGAACCGCGCTGATGCATGACGCATCCGAAGCGCGGTTCATCCCCGCGTGGGCGGGGAACACTAAATTATTGACGCCCCGAACCAATTCCCAGTCGGTTCATCCCCGCGTGGGCGGGGAACACTTCAGGCTGCAGCTTGGAGCGCAAAAGATAGCCGGTTCATCCCCGCGTGGGCGGGGAACACTCTTCTCCGCAACACATTGATCCCACGTATTGATTCACTTGTCAAAGAACGGTACCGAATTTTTCCCGCCTTCCAGCGGCCGCGCCAGAATTCGTCTATACGCTAACTCCCTGATCAACTCTGCGCCGGCCCGTCCTCGCCACCTTCCCGCGGCTTGAACTTCACCAGCGTCAGCCCGTCGAAGTCTACCGGCTCGCGGCGGTTCTCGCCGATGGCCTCGAACGCAAATCCACTATCAGTCGGCGCCGCCCACGCCATCACGGCGTTGCCCTCGCCGATCATCAGCTTCACTTCGTCCCAAATGCGCTCGCGGATACGCCGGTTGTAAACACCGACATACACGCCCGCCCGCACCTCGGCGAACCAAAGAGACAGCCGTCCGCGCAGCCGCGGCGGCGCGTTCTCAACCACGATGACCATCATCGCCACCGGACTCCTCTTGCGGAATGGCCGGGTCAACCGCCTCAGGCGCTTCCTCAGGCGGGTCGATGCCGCCCGCGCGCAGGATTTCTTCGATATCGGGAATGATCTTGTCCAGGAGCCCGGTCCGCCGGAAAAGGTCACGGCAGGCTATGCGCACCTGGCGTTCGGCGGGCGAACCGTCACCCTTGCCACGCTGGATTTTCCCCACCGTCTCGAAAGCGGCAGGAGCTGCAGTGTCGAATTTGTAGACGTCGGCCATGTCGTAGACGAAACTCAAAGGCTTGCCGCGATGCAGGAAGCCGATGGCCGGGGCGTAACCGGCGGCGAGCATCGCGGCTTCCGTCAGGCCGTAGAGGCAATGGGTTGCCGAGGAGAGCGCCCGGTTGGCGGTGTCGGTGTTGTCCCACTCCTTGCGGTCGTAATTGCGCGCGTTCCAATTGACACCGTGACGCTGGGCGAGAAGCTTGTACATCTCGCGCACGCGGGCGCCTTCGATGCCGCGAAGCTGGTCCACCGATCGGCGGGACGGCGCGTCCTCCCCGAAGCGGCGGCGGTACATCTCGCGCACGACGTTTAGCCGGGCGGTCTCGTCGAGCGCGACGCGGGCCTGGTAGAGAAGCTTGTCTGCGCGCGCCCCGCCCGGTTGGCCCGCCGCATAAAGGCGGACGCCGCCTTCGCCCACCCAGACAAGAAGGCAGCCCACCTGCGCCGCCAGCGCCACGGCGGCGTGCGAGACGCGCGTGCCCGGCTCCAGCATGATGCAGGCGAGGCCACCCACCGGGATTTGCGTGCGCACGCCGTTGACGTCAACCAGCACGAAAGCGCTGTCGAGGACGTCGAGCTGGCCGTATTGTAAGAAGATGATGCCTGATCGCTCCTTCATGGGGATCGGGCGAAGCTTCACATAGGGGGTATCGTTGGCCATGGCGTGGTCGCCTCAGGTCGGGCGCACAAGCATGAGGCCGCAGCCGTAACTGCGCGCCTTGCCGATGCCGGAAAAGAGCGCGGCCGTGAGCTTCGTCGAATCGGTGACAGCAAGGACGCCCTCATAATCGATTTCAGCGAAGGTGACGGGTTTGCGCGTCCCCTTCTTGGGCACGACGATCTGCTGGTAGCCGGTGGCGGAGCAGCGCTCGCGTTCGAATGCGGCACCGATGGTCGGGCCACGGGCGACAAGCCAGTCGAGCGCGGCTTCACCTGCGTTGAATGTTTTGCGTTCCTCGGCACCGAGCCTCGTTTTGGCGTGCATCACGGCGTCAACCCGCAGGCCCCGCGGCGCGCCGGGCGTCCGCGCCGACATCGCGGGATTGGCACGCAGAACGAAGCGCAGGCGCTGCCCCCCATGCAGGCTGGGTGCGTAATCCTTGCTGTCGATGTGCCACAAGTTATGGGCGTCGGCAGGCGGACGCTCCGAAACGGTGATGAAACTGCCCGGATCAATCTGGCGGTAAAGAAAAGTGCGCGCCCCAGCGCCGGAATCGGAAAACAATGACCAAATGAGGCCATGCCCGCGATCCCCCGCGGCACCGTCGAGGAGAACCTTGGTGAGCGTGCCCTGGGCACCGGGAGCGCGGCGCAACTGAACCTTGGCGATGATCATGGGGCGGCCTCCCGCACGAGCACTTCGGCGCGATCGTTGAACAGCCAGCGCGCGCGGTCGCGAATGCCATCGCGTCGCTGGGTGCGCTGCTGGACCGGCAGCCCCAGGACGTGCGCATCGTCCTCACCGAGCCACAGTTCACTGTTTACAGATTGCCGCCGTGACCTCGACTGTTGCGGAGCGAAGCGGCCAAGTTTGGCCGTTCGAACTTCGGCCGCCTTGTCGTAGGCGTCGAGCGCGGCTTGCAGGCTTTCGGCCTGGAAGATCATGTCCTCACCGCTGGCGGGAAGCGGCAGGCCCAGCGGGCAGGATTTGCGGCCTAGATAGAGCGTGAAAACCGGCTCAGCGAGATGGGCGGCGATTTCCGCGAGCGAATAGCCGACACTGCGCGTGTGTAGCCAGAGCGCGACTACGGCATCGGCTTCCTGGTAGTAGCCGCGCTCGGACAGGATGGTGTTGATGTTGTTGGCAGGATTTAGCTCTTCCCGCCTGGTTGCCCAGCGCACGCCGCGCTTCTGCGATGGCGATTGCGCAGTGTGGTAATCGCGTAAGGGTTTGCCGGGATGGTGCACGCGCACGGCGAAGCCAAGGTCGCGTTCAAAGCGGTCATGCGCGGCGGCGTCCTTGCGGTCAATGCCGAGTGCGGCTGCGACGAGGCCAAGCACCGCCGACCGCGACGGCCGTGCCCACGACCCGCGCCGCTCGCCGACGGCGACTTCACCCCAAGAGGCCATCGGTCCCCATAGGCCGAAGACAAGGAACTCACGCGGCGGCTGCATTGACGGCCTCGCGCGCAAGAGCTTTCAAATCCTGCAGGTTGCCGCTTCCGCCGAACACGTCGAGCATGGCGTCCTTGTCCCAGGTCTTGCCGTACGCGTCGTCGAACTTGCCGCGCAGTTCGACCAAGCGGGCTTTCGAGGCGGCGCCATAGTCATTCTCGGCATCGCCGACGCCCACTGGCTGAAGAAATGCCGCAGCCAGCGAGCGCGGCGCGCGGCTGCCCATTTCGGCGAGCGCGAAGCTGGCGTAGGCGCGTGAGGCGAAGCTGTTCTGCTTGCCCTTGGGGCTGACTGTGCAGGCGGCTTCAACGAGGGATGCGGCAGTGGTGGCGGCGAGCGCTGTGTCGCCCGCCAGATTGCGGACAAGCAGCGAGGCGTCGAGGCAGACATAGAGATAAAAGACGCCTGCACCGTATTCCTGCACACCTATGAACCCGGCACCGCGGTCGGCCTCCCTGTTGGCCGCCTTCAGGTCGTCAACGGCGGTGTAATAGTCGTCTTCGACGCTGACGCGGTGGGTGGTGAAGGCGTGCGCGACCTGCGCCGCCGCTTCAACATTGTATACGGGGTTGTCGGCCAGCATGCGGCCGAAAAGGGCGATGTCGGCAGCGCGCGGCTTGGCCACCAGCACCACGGTCTCCTTTTCAGCCAGTTCGTCGCCCGATGCGAGCCGGTCGGCGAGGGCTTCCAGGCGCTGAAGCTCCTCCGGCGCGAGGTGAACGAGTTGTTCGGTGCCCGTCGGTTTTTCTTTCTTGGGCTTGCCAAGTTTGTCCTTTTCGATCACTGCGCCGACACGCTTCTCGATATCCTCTTGTGAAACGCCCCGCGCGCGGAGCATCGTCACGAGTGGATCGGCAAAGCTGTTCGAGCGCTTGCCCAGCGCACCTTCGAGTGCGTTTTCGAAGACGTCCGAAGTGCGGATGGCGCGCTTCAGGCTCTGCGATGACACGCGCAGTCGCTCCTGGCCGCCGAAATACATGGTTTTGGGTCGCCCGGTGTCATCGCGGTTGAGATTGGCTGCCGGGTAGGTGGTCAGAACGTGAAACTGGAGAAATGTGGTCATGACTATGGCTCCGGATCAGGAATTGGCGGGGGCAGGCGCGGCAGGCTCGAATTCGCGCTGCTGGTAGTATTGGAAGGCCCAGTCGCGGGCTATGTAGGGATCGGTGTTCCAGAGGATCAGGCTGGCGCCGAGATCGCCGACGGGGGCTTCGCATTCGAGGATAGCGGCGATGCGTCTGCCCTGGGCCATCAGGCCGGGCCAGTCGCCGCGGGTGCGGATGAGGCGCTTGAAGCGGGCCTCGGCGAAGAGGCGGTCCTCATTGCCGCTTTCGCCGCGCGGCTGGCCGAGGAGGTGAGCAGTTGCACCGCGTTTGCCGCCGCCACTGTCTGCGCGAATGCGTGCGAGCGTCGTCGCCGCGATGACGTATGGCGCAAGGTCGAAGGCAGGCCCGCCGTATTTGCCGGGCTTGTCCGCGCCCAATCCCCGGATCAGATCGCGAAACGCGCAGATGTTGAGCGCTGCCGCAACGTCAACCTCCTGGACTCCGCCAAACTCGATGATGCCGAGGCGGCGGAGTTCGGCAAGCGCGCGGCGGTCCGGCGCTTTGGGTGGATTGCGCGGCTTGCTTTCCTCATCGAGCCCCTGCAGTTTGCGCCACCATTCCGTGCAGCGCTCGGCGATGAACTTGTACCCCGGCATGTTCATGCGGCGGCCTCCTTCTTCCTGGCTTTGCGGCCGGCGGCGTTCTGCCGAGCTGCCTGGGTGAGAATGTCGAGCGCTTTGCGGACGGAGCCGGTTTCGCCGAAGGCAAAAGCGAGCCCGCTGCGGGCAGCGACGATGCGGCGCGCGTCCTGGTCGGCGAGATTGTCGGTACCGGCGGCTTCGTCGAACAGGGTGAGCGCCTTGGCGCGGAGAGCCTTGCAGAATGCGGTGCGGATATCCCTCGACGTATCTTCTGGCGCCTCGCGGAGCTTTTCAAGAGCAGTGCGGAAATCCGGCTCGGTTTCCCGCCAGAAGGATTCGTAGACATCTTCGTATGCATTCTTGCCCGGCGACATTTTTGGCAGGCTGTAGCTCCCCTTCTCACGGTCGCAAGCGCCGAATTTCGCCAGCCGCAGCCGGTAACGCAGGGCGGAACCTGCTTCTTCGGCTCCGGCGACCAGCAGCCGGACGGTATCGGTGAAGACCTTCGACCAGCGCGCGCTATCCTCGCCGGGTGGCGGATCGAAATAGGGTATGCGCGCTTCGAGCCAACCGCGGGCCTTCATCTTCTTCATGTCGAAGCCGCAGGCCAACACGCCGGACTGCCAGGTCCGCACGCCAACGTTGCCCGCGAACTCGGCGCGGCCCCGCGCGCTTTTCAAGCGCTCCCCCCAAAACGCAATGCTGCGTGCGCATTCCGTCTTCCTGTCCTCGGGATTTATGAGCCAGGAAAGCCAGTCATGATAAGTTGCGCCTCCCGGCTGGGGATGGAATGCAGTCTTTCCGCCTCCCGCGAGCGCTCGGTAGGGGGACAAAGGGTGAGTCCATCCCTCATATTTCACACCATGCGGCCTGCGCCGGTATGTGCGCACGGCCACGTCACCGTTCGGCCCGTCGAGAGCACACCGCTGCCCTTCTACCGCGACGAAATCAAGCCGAACACGCCGCGGTAGTCCGAAGAAGCATTGCAGATTGTGCGCGATGTCCGGCTCTTGAAGCACCAATCTACCCTTGGCGTAGCTGAGCGTCGGTGCAAGCCAGGGGAATATGCGGCTCCACTCCGTCGCGCTCAATGATGACGGGCCGCTGGGAAGTTCGCCCGCCCAGTCCTGAGCCGGAACGTTTGCCCACACCAAATCCCACAACGTTGTAATGGCGAGATCGTTTACCTTGCGCCGGAGAACGGCGAGCGTCGTCATCGGTCCGCCTCCGCGCATAGAGGCGAGATGTCCGCGTCCGCCTTCGGGCGCATAGGTCTGCATGGTGACAAGTGCTGCGGCTGCAAACGGCGGCGAGAGCGCCGGGATCAGTCCCTGCTTGATGAACAGATCGGTGTTGCTGGTGGAGTCCTCGCTGGGGGCGTCGATCAGCAGGGCAGAAACGGGCGTTTCGTCGCCATCCTCAAGCCCATCGAAATCCTGAAAACACCGCGGCCCACCGCCGCCGAGGTTGAATGCGAAAGCGAGCGGCGCGAGGCGATCCGCCAGTTCGTCCGGCGAGGGCGGCGATGCCCAGACCTTCGCCCATCCCCCGGTGTCTTCCGGTGCCATGGCGCAGGCAAGGAGGCCGATCAACAGCTCGGCGACGGCGACGTTCCAGTCCGGTCGCGGGAAGTCGAGGGCGAGGATGGGATTGGCGAAATCGTCATCAAAACCGGACGTAATATCAGCGGGCCGAATCCACTCCCGCGCCCCCTGGAGCCGCCGCGCGGGCAGCCAGGGATCGGCAATGAGGTTGATGGGCATCAAGAGCCTCTTACAACAGGACCAATTTGTCTCAAATTAGTGAGGAACACCTGATTCGATCAGGGCAAAAGTTCCGCAATCCACTGTATTTCATAATTGACGTTTCAATCTGAGTAGACGAGGCCCTCAGACGCCGAATAAAGCAGCATGATAGGGCGATCCCGTCCGTCCTTCGCCCGCGCCGTCCACGTCCCATTCTCCTCAACAAGCGGCACCAGGAGCGGCGGATCATACTTCTCCGGCCAGACCGCGACTTCGCGCTCGACCGCCCCCGCCAGCGCACGGTCGTCGCCGTACTCCAGGCCCGCCACACGCGCCGCCCGGACCGACACCTCCGATAGCCGCCAAGCGCGGCGCATGTCGGCCTCATCCGGCCACCACGGCGTAAGCCGCGCGCCGTCCCACTTCGCCAGCCGCAGTACGCGCGTTGGATCGCCGATCCGCGTAGGCGTCTTGGTGTCGCTCTCCCAAGCGCCCGCCTGATGCACGTATCCGCGTTTCAGATCGAGCGCGTTCATTGCCGCCACCCCGCGCTCACCCATCGCTTTACCTTCGGCCTTCTGCGACGGCTGTGCCAGACCAGACGGGGCCTCTGCCGTTCCCTCCGCAAAGACACGCTCGATCAGGCTGCGCGGGGTCTCGCTGAACAAGTTCAGGCCGCCTGCATCGAGAAGCGCGCGCATGGTCAGCCAAAGCTGGCCGTGATGCTGGTAGACCCAGGCTGCGCGCGGAAACGCCGCCTCGAACCATTTCGGTCCGGCATCTGCTGACGGGGCTGGGCTGACGACGTGCAAGACCGGAGCCGGACGCGCGTCGCGGTTGTGGCGATGCAGGCGCCCCGCGCGCTGAATGAGCAGATCGACGGGCGCGAGGTCGGAAATCATGACATCCCAATCGCAATCCAAGCTCTGTTCCACCACCTGTGTGGCGATTACGATACGCCGCCGCCGTTCGCTCTCGCTGCCCTTGCCGAAGTTTTTCAGCACTTCGCGTTCAATGCGCAGCCTGTCGCCCAGTGCGAAGCGGGCGTGAAACAGATCAACTTCGATGCCGGGCAGTGCACCGTGCACCTTTTCGAAGGCGTCGAGTGCATCCTGCACGGTGTTGCGTATCCACACCGCCCCTTGCCCGTTGGTTGCGGCCTTCGCCAGGACCGCGATCGCAGCATCCTCGTCGTCGAGGCGGCAGACGGGCAGATCGCGCCGTGTGCCCCGGCTGGCATCAAGTGCCCGTTCAACCGGCGAACATCTAGCGCTGACGATGGTTGCCAGCGGGAAGCCGGTCTCGCGAACCTGAGGCTTGCCCCATCCCGCGCCTTTCGCGAAAGCCTCCACGAACCGCCGCCGCGCTTGCCCGGTCAGCGTCGCTGACATGACAATGGCCGAGCCGCCCAGCGACCCCTGAAATTCAAGCAGCGTTTCCAACAGCTTCGTCATGTAGGAGTCGTAGGAATGCGCCTCATCGACCACAAGCACGCGGCGACAAAGCGCCGCCAGCCGCATGGCCTGATGCTTCGTCGGGAGCACTCCAAGCAGCGCCTGATCGATGGTGCCGATGCCGACATCCGCAAGGAAGGTCTTGCGCCTGTCGTCCGCCAGCCAGCGCGCACAGGCCGCACTCGCCACGATTTCGTCGTGGCCATCGCCTTCATTTTCGCCGTAGCGGATCTCCCCGCTCCCATCCGGATCGAAGATCGACTTAGTGAAGACGTCGTTGAAACGGCTCGCCGAGTGCGCCAGCATCAGCGATGCCTGCGCCGTGTCGGCGAACAGGCGCTGGTAGCTCGCCGCCAGACGGCGGTAGAGCGCATCCGACGTCGCCATGGTTGGCAGCGCCCAGTATAACCCCTCCGCCGCACCCGCGGCCATCAGGCGGTGCGCCAGCAAAAGCCCCGCCTCTGTTTTACCCGCTCCGGTCAGGTCTTCGATGATGGCGAGCGTCTGACCGCCGATCCGGGCCTCCTCGGCCGCCCAGCGCTGCAAGGGCGTGGCCCTAATCTCTTCCCTCTTCAACCCAGGGAGCGCATCCCCAATAGAGAAACACGCCACAACTGGCGGAGCGGTCAGCCCGGCGTTGCGTAGGGCGTCCCGCGCCTTGTCCCGGATATGCCCCCAATATTGCGCGAGGGACCAGGTCGGCTCCGTGTAAGGAAACCATGGCTCGTTGGATCCAACCCAGTCGCAGAGCATTGCCAGCCCGGCCACGAGCCATGAGCTTTGTATGAACGCGCCTTCTTTGGGCGCCTGCCAGTCCGGCGGAATGCGCGGGTCGAACAGTTCCGCGCAATCTCCAGTGAAGACGCGGGCGTCTTCGAGCGCGGCGGGGCAAATACGGCCGCCGAGGCTGACAGATTCACCCTCCGGGACGGGGCGGCCGTGATGGCCGCAAGCGGCGGCAATCCACCGGTCGAAGCGGCCGCGGGCATCAAGAGCGGCTTCGCCATCGCCAAACAGCCGCGTAAATTCATCAAACCGCATCCCCGCGGCGTCGCAACCGCCAGCCCAGAGCGCGAGGCCGGTGACGCCATGACCTGGATCGAAAACGGGTTCCTGCGACTTCCATTCGCCGCGGCGCGCGAAATGCTTCTCCACCTTGGTCTGAAAGCAGCAGGCAAACTTCCCCAGATCATGGAGCGCGAGCGCGAACAGAAACCAGCGGCGCGCCACGTCCGGCTGCAATCCCGACGCGTGCACCAAGGCGGTTAGAAGCTGCGGACGTGCTTCTAGCAGCGCCGCCCCCACCGCGGCAACGTCTAGGGCGTGATACGCCAATGGATGCCACTGCGGCTCCCTACCTTCTGTGGGCTGCGCCTTACCCCAATAAGCCAGATAGGACATCTCCGCGTCCTGCGGTAAGCGGTTGAAGTTTACCGTCGGCGTGATTCTGTTACGTAGACCTAACGACAGGGATTAAGATACCGGCATTTGCGGATTTGCCAATGCCCGCGAGGAACTTGTTACGCAGCGTCAGGAACGTGACATGATACACCGGCGGAGTTGGCTCGCAGCACCCGGAGGTTTGAAAGTAGAGCGAAGACGCTCGCCTCCGGCATGCAAGCCAGATTACCTAGCAAAGACCGGCCTCGTAATGACGGAGATGCTGCCATGATGTGCCGTTCGGCGGTCCGACCATCAGAGTCGGCTCACGGGGCATTGCGAGCACTCTGATCCACCGCGCTGCGATCTCTCCGACAACACCGCCATCTTATTGACACCGGGTGGGCAAGACATCCGCCCTTCGCACCGTTGTTGGGCGGAACAGGCCTCAGAGGGCTCTCGAATGCCAGCGAGACTACGATGCTCTCACACAATTGACGCCGCATGGTAGTCAATGACGCCTGTTCTGTGGCGTCCGTGATGGGCCGCACGTTCCTGCTCTTGAACGATTTGATCTGGGTCTACCCGATCACAGCTACGCCGTCAGTGCAGCAACACGTGAACACAGGTTGAGGTGTCCAACGGCCCCAGCACCCGTTCCTCGCCATGGAAACGCCGCACAAAGGGAGCGGTTTTTGGTTGTCACCATGATGGATAAGTCGTGGGTATATAAGGGGTATAGATCTACTTGGTTGTCAATTAACTCATTGAAAATAAAAGAGAAAGTCCTGTTTAGCAAACCGCCGCCTTCAGCCTCTCGGCCACCACTCCAAAGGGAAAATACCCTGTAAAATCAATTCCTTACTGCGTTCCCCGTCCGTTCCAAAGGCCCTGGTTTGCAGTTTGGTTTGCAGTTTTTACTCGATTGCACCGATTGATGCAATCCATGACTGCTCCAATTTTGCCGTAGCCTCGTCGTTCAGGAACCGTGTCCTCGCCATATAGGTGTCGATGATCTTCTCCACATGTCTCATACTGTGCCCCGTTATGGAGGCTATTTGAGCGTTCGTACTACCATGTTCGGCCAGCACGGTGATCGCAGTGCCCCGCAGATCGTGAAAATGCAAGTGATGGAGCCCCGCCTGGTTCTTAGCTGTGCTGAACTTCGTACTGAAATGGCTTTCTACCCACGGACGCCCTTCAACCGTAGTCAGGATGGTTTCGTCCTTGTGTGGTACACGCCCCAGCGCCAACCTTGACGCATCGAGCGACGCCTTCAGCATTCCTGTGCATCTGGCCTGGAAACGAACCTTGCGTCCTCCTTTTCGGTTTGTCACCGTGACAAACGTCCCGTCATAGTCTCCCCAGCTCAATCTGATCAGATCGCCCATTCGTCGCCCGAGATGCAGGGCCACGATAAGTGCCAAGCGCAACTGCTTATTGGCGGACTCCATGAACGCAGCCACATCTCTCGTCCATATTGCATCCGAACGATCTGCCCGATAGGCGAATCTCATATTCAGCAAGAAGTTTTGCTCGATGATGGAGAGATCGGCGGCGTAGCTCACGATCCGGCGCATAGTGGCCAGCACAAGATCGCCTTGTCGAGCACCCAAGCGGTTGACCAAGACACCATGCCATTTCTTGATAACTTGCTTGATAGCCTTGTCATCCAGGCATTTTACGGGAAGAGTTGACCACTCGGTTTCGATGTGCGCCCGGTGTTTGAGATAATCAGCTTTCGTGCGATCCGATAAGCGCTGAAAGTCGATCGAAGTAAAGTACTCATCAATCACGCCCTGAAATGTATTCATTGCCGCCAATGGTCTTGATGCTGCTTCGTCGTAGGATGCCTGGAACTCTAAGGTTCCAGGTTCGCCGATAATGCGGCGCTTACTCAGACGGTGATAGTAGAATATCTTGATTGAGCCATCTGCAAGACGCTTTCTTATTTTATTGACGTGCTTGAGATTGATCTTCATTTTTTTTGCGCCAACCACCGCTCCAGTTCTGACCTTGATGCAGATTCAACTGGCTCGCCGCGCGTGAGCCGGTCGATCGCCGCATTCAGCGCCACGCGGTCATACCGGTTGGTGCCATGAATACGGCACTGTATTCCAAAACGCCTCACCCATAAGCGGAAACCTGAGACCGACAGTCCACAATGATCTGCCGCTTCCTGAATAGTCAATCCCCGACGGTCCTGTCCGGCGCTCCCCGCTAGCATCGCGCGTCTGTGCAAGTGACCATCGTCGTGGGATGCTCCTTGCGGTTTTGATGATCCAACAATCTGTGGCATCCTCAACGCTCCATTACGCACACTGAATAATCCACATTAGAATGCAGGACGCTTCTACTGTCAACAAGTAACGGATATCGAGTATATTCGCACTCACAAGTAAAATTTCTCCGATACGGGTAAGAAAACTTGTATAACTCGTGTTATTACTGAGAATATATGAATATGTATAAAATAACCTACTGCATCGTGAATGCATATTGCGGTCACTGGATGCGTTACGATGGTGCCGGCGAAGTTGGCAACCGCCGCAGGCTTGGTACATTGGTATCCTCAGCGTGTTTCCACTCGCCGCGGATCGACAGCCGCGGCCTTCACCGAGGGAGCGTCGAAACGATGCGAAAAATGCCGGTTCTTCGTACCTGCGCCGTCTGTGGCCTGGAATATTCCAGCCACGCCACGCACGAAAAGTGGCACGCGGCATTTCTGGCCCAGTCTGCGAAATTAGCGCTTCC
>JBNKIW010000060.1:0-12670 GCA_050290865.1 Rhodomicrobiaceae bacterium
CGGACAGTCAAATGCCGCTAGTGGCGGGTAAGGCAAGCTGCTGCTTATGGGGGTACAGCGGATAAGGTTCGGACACCGAGTGGAAGTCGGTTATTGGAGCGCTGCTTCGGTGCCGGATGAGACCGAAACGAACGCCGGTCTTTGAGACGTGAACGGCGATGGTGGAGGTTGCGCGAACGGCGCCAGGCTTCGGCAGACGGGCGAAGCGGTGCACCACGTCTCGGATGCTTGCTCCTCGCGAACGCGGAGGCCGGCCCCCGGTGTTTGCGGCGCGCTCGAAGGATGCGCGCTGTCCTGGGAAACGCTGCTCAAATTCGTCCAGATCAATTCGGAGGCCGTCGATTTCGAACGCCCTGGTCCCTTCGTGGCGGCGGATGAGAACCGCAACGGGCCGTTTCGCGCCGCAAATCGAAGGAGCGTGAAAGCCGTCGAAATGGTGGACCCAGCGTTTCACGACTGCGGCGATCGCAACCCCGCCGACGCAGATGACGTCGTCCAACTCGATCCTGATCCTCATGAGCGTGGCCCAAACACGCGCCACCCGAAGCGAACGGCGGGCGGAAGAAACGCGACCGGGATGAAGCTCACCTCTGCGATGGCTTCACCGGAAATGCGTGACCCGGAAAAGTCAGGTCTCACCGCGATCGACACCGCGGAAGATGGTAGCCTTGAGTGGATCAAGGGGCTCAGCAAACCATAGAGCTGACCGGTGTCGGCGGGGTCGTCGAAACCGATATCGGCATCGATTGCCAGGCGTTCGATATGGATCGGTTTCAGAAGGTCCGCCAGGAGGTGTGGTTCCGCAATCGCCCGGCGAACGCTCGTCATCCCTTGCCGAGACCGGCTCGTCTTTTTCTCCCGTCTTGGCGGTGGCGGTTTCTTTCTTGCCTTCTGGCGTATGCTGTCGTGAATCTGGATCGGCGGCGTCAGGCCCCCGAACAGGCGGGCGACAATCATCAGCCGCCCCGTCGGCGCCGAGCGCGCGATGCAGCCGATCTGTACCGGCGTCACCAGCGCAGTGACCAGGAACGCCAGCGGAATGGCCAGCACCGCCAGAAGGATCCACAGTGCCGCTGACATCTCGGCCGCGCCTCTACTCCCGCGCCTTGTCCTTGTCCGCCGACGACCGTTCCATGACATTGGCGACGGCTTCGCCGACCGCTTCCACGAAGCTTGTCACCTTGCCACTCACGGCCTCGACACGCGCGCCTTCCTTGTCGATGACGATCGCGCCGACAGGCTTGATTCCGCCGCCCCCGCCCGTGCCGCCACCCTGGCCCTTCTTTTCATCCGTACCGCCGCCAGCGCCGAAGCCGAAACCGTAGCTCACCAATGGAATGATGGTGACGCCATCTTTCTCGATCGGCGCGCCCAGCACGTTCTTGGCGTCCAGCAGGCGGTCAAGCTCGCCGACGGTTGCTTTCAAGAGCCGTTCCACGTCTTCCATTTGCGCCTCCTCGGTTCGGTTGGACGATCGAGAGGATAGTATGACCCGGCTTAACGACCGATTTGCGTTGGCGCGACCGGTGTTGATGAACTTCTCAACTTCGATTGCTTAAGGCAAGGGACAGGGACGCTGATGCCCGGCGAGGGGCGGCCGTGGTCAAGTCATCCCCGTATTCTGGAACCGGATCGACCACCGGTTGAGCTTGCCGACGTCCCGGAGTTCGTGGTCCGAGACTTCGAGACGCCACTCGCCGTCGGCACGCTCGCCATCCAGGGTAGCCAGCGCCGGTGTCGTCGCCGAAGTGAACGTCTGGATGATGTTGTCGGCCCCGCCACCCGAACGGTTGTGGAGAGCGACCCGTGTGCCTTGCGGCGAGATCAGCGTGACCACCAGATCACGGATGAAGCTGTGGGTGATGTCCACCGTGACGCTGATATTGGCCACCGTTCCCGCGTCCCTCGCGGTCAGAGTGCGTACGATGCCCGCCGCCTCGTTGTCCGGAATGCGGATGCCGGGCGCCTCGCCGATCTCCGCTGCCCCTGTCTTGGCGGGCCGGATCGAGACCGACCAGGAATTCAGCGTGCCGGTGTCGCGCGACGCGAGGTCGGCGACCTCAAGGCTCCAGCCGCCATCGATGTGTTCGCGCAGCAATCCTGCAAGTTGCGCATCATGGTCGGAATCGTAGCGCGCCTTTACGTCGTTGGCACTCGCGCCCTGCCTATTGTGCAGCACTGCCACTGCACCGGACGGGGCGCGCAGGCGGACCACGAGGTCGCCGCGGTAGCTATGGGAGATATCGACCTCCGCCGCGATGAAGTCGACAAGACCATCCTCGTCCAATGAAATCTCATCCGAGATCCCCGCAGCATCGTCATCGGGGATCTGCATTGCCGGTCTGGAGTTCGCCTCGACGAGCGCCACGTCCTCACGACCGCCAGCGATGCGATACGCTATACCACCGCCTTCCGTTGCGCCGATGTCGCGGATCTCCAGGCCCGAAGGCGTACCGTCCCACCAGTGACTGTCGGGGTTTGTCGCTTCTCCGAAGGATGAGGAGGTTGCGGCGCTGAAAAGGTCTCCGGCGTCGCCCTGGTTGGCGCCCTTCTCCAGGTCGTCGCGTCCGTCGGCCTGTTCGAGCTGGCATTCGTAGTGCAATGCGGCCGTCGCTTGCTGGTTTTCGTTGGAGCCGTCATGGTCCACATGCCAGATCGCGAGGCCGGACGACGGCAGCTCCGCGTCCCGGCCCGATGCCCGGCGATGCTCGATGATGAAGTACTCGTCGGCGGTGTTGGAATGGATCAGGAATTCGTTCCTGTCCGCGGCCAGGGTGCCGGTCAGCCCCGGCGTGACGGTTGTCACCTTGTCGGCCCAACCGGCGAGACGGCTGAGATAGGCACCAACGCGAACCGGGTTCTTCTCGTCCCGTCCTCCTGAGCACGTGAGGCAGAAATTACCGATGCCGCTCGACCTGAAGTTGTCCGCGCCGTAGTCGTATAGGTCGGGGAAGTCGCAAATCATGTGGCCGTTCTCGTGACAGAACGTGCCCAGTTCCAGTTCGTTGCCCATATTGGTGAACTGGTAGTCAAAGAAATTCTTGCCTGGCTCTACCTCGAAGGGTGACGCCAGACACCATGAATGCGGCCAGAGGCCCTTCGACCAATTGTTCACACGGCCGCCCGCGTAGTAGATGTTGAGCGCGCGAATGAAACCGGCCGAATCCGTGGTCAGGGTGCCGAAATCGAATCCGTTCGACTTGAAGTGATTCACAGCCTCCAGGATGAGTTCCCGGGCGCGCAGTCCGAATGGGAGGCTTTCGTCCGTGTAATAGGAGCGCGGATGACTGGCCGTGTAGTACGGCGTCACCACATTGGTGTACCGCAGCCTGCCGTTCGAGACGTCCAGAAAATAATCGTGAACGGATCCGTTGTTGCTGAAGCCGGCATAGTCGGCTTGGTTGCAGAAGGCTTCAACCTCTGATTTGGCTATCGTGGCGGGGACATCAGAGAACTCGATCAATACGCAGAGCCCGACACAGTCGCCCACCGTCTGCCGTGACGGCGGCGCCAGCACGAGGCCTTCGCGCGCAGCGGCGCGAGCCTGCAGCCGCTGACGCCGCATTTCTTCGATACGCTGTTGCCAGCGGGGCTTCTCGCCGCCAACGGAGGGGGCGAAGGCCGCGGTGACCGGCGTCGATCGGGGGCGGACACGTAGGTGCGCCGCCACCCCCAATGCCGCCGGATCGCTGCGGCCGGCAACCGTGCCCGTCGGTTCGAAGTCTGTCTCCGTCGCATTCAGCTTGGCGTACTGGTAGTAGCCCGTCTCCGGATCCTGGACCACCACATAGCCAGCCGCGTCCTCGAAAACGGCGAAACGCGGATTGCCCGTCCCGAACAGGGTTATCTCGGCGCCATCAGGCTGCGTGAACACAAACTCCTTGTGGACGAAGGGACGCGGCATGGCGTATCTCCTCTGTGAGCTGCCCGTCCAGCCACCTCTAGCGCGCGTCACTGCGGCCAGGTCCGGGCAAATGTTCAGAATAACAGTCAGGGCGGATCAATAACCGCGCAGTTCGTGTTCCTGGAAACGGGTGTTGAGGTTTGGCTTTCTGCCGAGCACGGTTGCCAGCACGTCGTTCGTCGTCTTGCGGTCGTTGTCAAAACCGCCGTGGCTATGGCTGTCGGTCCGTGTGGCGTCGCGGCCGGCGTACCAGATCTGGTGCGACTTCGGCCGTTCGAGCATTTCCGAATGTATTTCCATGCCAAGCAACGGCTGACCGTGTTTCGGTGGCGGAGCGTCGTCCTCCGTGTCCTCGAATGCCCGGGCGACGAGGTAAAGGAGCGACTTCCGGTATGGCCCTACGGTGTCGCGCTGTTCGCGACTGTCGACAAGGTTGTATTGGACGAGGCTCGCGAGCGCGCCGTCTTTGTCAAGCGCGGGTCGGTAGGTGCTCTCGTAGAAGTCGATCGTGCAGGCGGGGGCCATCAAACTGCAGGTTTCCACCACGCGGCCGCGATAACCGAGACCGGGCAACGCGTTGAGCAATTCGCCCAGCAGGATCGACCCGGCACTGTGACCGGCGAAATGCACCTTCAACGGCCGTTTCGCCGAGGTGTTGGCGTCGAGCAGCGCCTTGATTGCGTCGGCGCTTTCGTTGCTCAGCGCCACCGCCCGCGCCGCGTCCAGCTTCATCTGGCGCCAGACCATTCTGCCAATGCCGCGCAACATCCGCTCGAAGGCCCGATCGAGCACGTCGAGGCTGAAGCCGACACGTGCCTTGCTGCGCTCGAATACGCTCTTGAAAGTGTCCGCCAATTCCTCGGTGAACCCGGTTTCCCACATCAGGTGGACCGGGTAGATCCCATTGCGCTTGAAGACTTCCCGCATGGCGGCGATACGGCGGGCCGAGGCATCGGCGCCGTTCAATCCCCCATGCGCGTACACGAGCAAATGATCATATTTCCGCTCCCTGGCGCTGGCGTGGTCCCTGATCAGCCGGGCGGTTTCCAGGATCGCGCCCATGCCGGTTGCGTAGCGCCCGGTCTTGACCAGCCGGCCGTCGTCAATGTGGATAAGATGGCCGGCCACATCCTGACGCCTGGGCGTGGGGCGAAGAAAGGACTCCTTCTGGCCGCTCGTGCTGTACTCGGCAGGAACGTGGGTCAGGTCGAAGGCTTTGGGTGTCGGCACGGCGGGGCGCAGCACCCAGGCGTCGATGACGCTTTCCGCCCAGTCCCCGTAGCTCCAGTGCGCGATCCCGGCACGGCCGTTGAAACCGCCCCAGTCCGGGCCCCAGGAGTTCTGGATCAGGAAGCCCACGGCATCATAACCGACGATTGCAAAAGCATGGCCACCCTCGTGGAAGGAGGTCTGTTCGATGACGCCTTCCCGGGGATTGCTCCAGCCGCGGTGCACACGTGCAGAAGCGACGATTACGCCTGCCTCATTGAGCGCGGAGTGGTAGTCGATCATGTGAGGCCGGAGCCGGAAATAGGCGCCGAGACCCACGTTACGCGCGGCTTTCGCCTGCTCCACCGTCAGGGACCATTTGCGGTCGTTCGGATCGTAGGGCGCCAGCTCTTCGCTGCAGACGCCGTTGTGAAAGAACCCCTTGATGGCGCCGCGAATGCTCGACCCTTCATAGGCCTCGCCAGCCCATTCGTCGTGGATGCGCGCCATCTCGTAGAGCATACGCGGGCTAACCCACTCCGGTGCGCCGCCCCGGCGACGCCTGTTCTGAAGGTTGATCGCCGCGGCCAGCGCGAACCCTGTACAGGCCCCTTCGCTCATCTGATTGAGGATGTGAATATCTTCGGGCGGCGGCGGATCGAGCGCCACCCTGAGTTCCCGCAGGGTTGGTTCGAACATGCGGTCGCGCAGATCCGTTATGTCCGGGGCCGCGTTCAAAACGCGTTCCACGCCGCCGGTCTCGAGAATACGTGAACCCGTCATCAGTCGGCCGTTCATTGTAATCTATTTGTTCAGTTCCGATGCGACCACGTCCGCGATGATGAACAATGCGAGCAAATCCCCGCGTCGATCGTGAAACCTGCGTTCGATCCGCGAGTTTCGACCCAAAAGTCTTCATAAGTTGTAAAGAGAAACTATGCGCGCGCCAATTGAAACGGCTAAATATCCCCCACGACTTGCTCCACGTGGTGACGTTCAGGCTCTGACTGTGATGGACGAGAACGGCCGTCTCTCAGGCCCCGGATGTGGATAAGTTCCCGTTTCGCAAATGGCCATAAGAACGTCAAAAACCGTCAGCACAGAAATGTTCGACTTTCAGAGTAAGACTCTGTATCTGCGGGCAAAGACACGGAACAGGGAAGGGACACGGTTGAGATGACGTGGGAGAATTCAGCTGCCATATCCGGGATCGAAACGAGCTTCGCCGCGGAGGCTTCGCAGCCAACATCCGTGGAAGCGCCATCGAGCGGGACTGGCTGCGTGCGCGGTCGCAGAACGCGCATGTCGATGAGTGCTCCCGTCACCGCTGCGGAAAGGGAGCAGGCTTCGCAAACGGATGCCCGCGGGGCATTGAAAGCTTTGCTCGACCGCACGCCCACCGCTGTCGAGAGACAGGAGACCGGGGCCGCGCCATCACTGGTGACGATACTCGGTGCGCCCGCTGACGCGACGGAGACGACGCAGGAGGACGATCCCGCCATGCCTGCTGGCCCGGAAGCGATCCCGGCCGGTGTGAGTCTGGCCTCCCTCGTGGCCAAGGCCGCGGCGTCTGAGAGCGAAACATAAGGAAGCGAGGGTGTAGCAATGACACAGCTCCCGGCGCGAGCGCGGGGACCGCGCCGGGGGCGACACATTACCCCCCTGAAGGAACCTCGTCGGCGCGGAACAGGTCTTACTCACCGTTCAGCACCGTGACGGGCTGCAGCGGCCAGGCAGCAATCGCCGCTTGGACGTCCGTAACAGTCGAGAAGATATAGGGATTCGCGATGAATTGCGTACCGGCTGAGAACGCTCCATCCGCAAATGCGGTCTCTCTCACAAAGCCCAGGAAGTGAACACGTTCCCGCATATGTACCGCACCGCGGGCCGATGTTCGCTCGTTGAATACACCGGAAATAAGGATACCGTCCGAATAGAGACGGCAATCCCAATCCCGCACATATTCGCCGCCAAGGCCGACATGGATGCGGTCGTAGATGTCACCGCCATCGACGAAGGTGCGGAAGTCCACCAAGATCGCGCGGTATGAATCATTCAGTGCTGGGAATTTATGAGGCTGGCCATCACGCTCACATGTCTGGCAGATGCGTTGAACCGCCATGAGCGTTTCGCCTTCGATTGACGGCATCAGAGCCTCCGCGTTAGTGCTCAAGCACGGCAAAAACCACGGGGTTCCATCTTCGTCAGCGGAAGGCTGCGTGGCGTCTTCAACGGTCTGTGTGTCTTCCAGGCGCATCAATTCAACCAGCCAGTTATTGCCGGCGCAAGTGAACCCGAAACCCAGTGCCGACTGACCTTCACCCGGCACCTCATAAGACGGGGCGATTCCAGCTTGGTGCAGCGCGTAAGCAAAACGCAGTTCGAAAAAGCGTGCTTTGTTTGCGCGAATCACCCCCCCATTGCGCTCGATGGCGGTTAACAGAGGCTGAGCCCACGCAATGTTGGTGAGATTACGGATGATCTTGTCGACGAATGTTGCTTCCCGATCCGAAAGAAAATCCCAGCTGTGCTCATCGTCGCGCATCTGTTTGTTGACCATCCGACACGGCTCAATTCAGGCGTGTCGCGCCGCTTCAGGCTCAGCCGCTTCAAAGAGCTTCGCGACTTCATCGATCAATTCTTTGACATCCTGGTGCGTCTTGTTGCGGAACACGATGCGGGTCCCCTCAATAAGAGGACCCATGCTGGGTCCGCTTGTTGGCACTGGTGCAAAATGGATGATCTCTGCGGAATTGATATTGATGAGCGTGTCATTGGGGCGCGTGAGACGCAGAATTCTCATGGTGCATTCCTGTGGCTATTCACGAAATCTGGTAACGGCGATCGAACAATACGCCATGAAGGCCAGTACCACCGTAACCTTGCGCCAGTCGGGTGAATCTGCTGGCGCCTTTCAACAAGACGGTCAGAAACGGGGCGTACCGGTTTCTCCCTCGCGTCGCGGAGGTCGTCATGCCGCGGCCAGTTCTGCCCGATGACCAGCTCGGTTACCGTTCAACTTCCGCGCCTTTGCATGCGCGAATGACAATGCCTGGCCTCCGCACGTCCTACGATGTCCTCCCTGGCAGCACATAAATACGGGGCCAGCATCCAAGCCGCCTGACCATTATTGCTCGATTGCCGGGGCAGCCACACTGAGGATTACTTTTGGCGCCGTCTCGCTTGCAAGGGCATCGCTCGAATTCGCTCCAGACCATGATACAAATGGAGAGAGAAATTCGGACGCCGCACACCTCCGTTGACGACGAGCATCGTTTCCTGTTGGCCAAAATATCAATGGCTTAGCAAGACCGCCAAGCTATTGATATGCTCGCGCGGTGATGGCGCGATCGACTGAGACGCCTGGTACAACGGTCGCGGTCTCTTCCATTGGGTGACCACAATCCCTCGGGGAGCGTCTGCCGGGTATGTGGAAGTCTGGCGCCAGCTTCAAAAACGCGAGCCTTGAATCTGACCGTGCCGTCCCTTGCGCCGCCATCTGCTTTGGACTTCTGGAACTGGTTCATCCCCCGCGAACAGCCCGCGCGCCGCGCCTTCGGTATCCGGCAGGTGCATCACCGCGGACGCGATATCGCCGTTCGCGAGGATACAGTGGCGGATTGGCCGTTTGCCGCCCTGCTTGAATTCCTTCCCGCGACCGAGACCGCTCAGCAGTTTCTGTTCATCCCGCCGCTTTCCGGCCATTTCGCCTTTCTGCTGCGGGACGCCGTCATCGGCCTTTTACCTCGCGCCCGGGTTTTCGTCCTCGACTGGGTCAACGCCCGCCACGTCCCTTCGAGCATGGGGGATTTCGATTTTGATGACAACATCGCCCATGTTCTGCGCGCTCTCAGCCTGCTCGGCCCCAGCACACACGTCTTCGCTGTCTGTCAGGGCGTGATACCGGCGCTGGCCGCTACGGCGATCCTGGCTCGGGAAGATGGAACGCTGGCGCCACGTTCTCTCATCCTGATGGCCGGCCCTGTTGATCCGCTCGCAAATCCGACGCGGGTGGTCCGCCTGCTGCGGGAAAGACCGCTCGATTGGTTCCGCGCCAACGCGCTCGCGCGGATTGGCGAGGGATACCCTGGCGCGGACCGTGTGGTCTACCCGGCCAGTGTTCAGTTCCATAGCCTCCTGGCCTATGCCGCGCGTCATCTCGCCAGTGGCCTGGAGCTTTCCAGCAAGATCCTCAACGACGACGGCGTTGATCGCGAGCGGTTCCCGTTCCTCGACCTCTACATGTCGATCATGGATCTGACGGCCAAGTTCTTCCTTGAGAACGTGCCGCTCGTTTTTCACGAGCGGGCGCTCTGCACGGGGGTGCTGCGGTGGCGGGGTGCGCCGGTCGACTTTGGAACCATCCGCCGCACCGCGCTGATGACGATCGAAGGTGAGTTCGACGATATCGCGGCGCCCGGCCAGACCGGCGCAGCTCATGCACTCTGCCGTTGCATCCCGCCGGAGAACCGCAAACGCTATGTGGTGCCGGGCTCCGGGCATTTTTCGCTGTTTCATGGGCGGCGATGGCGCGAACGGGTGCTGCCGGAAATACTCTCCTTCACTGAGGGACCGGCTTTGCGATTTCGTCCCGGCTCAAGAGACCGCATACTGTAGATTAACTGCCCCATCACCGCGAGAGCACCAGCAGCAGCTTTTGGAGCGATGCGCCGCCGCCAGTAAACCGATCGAATTCAGTGAGATGTGGCCGTTTCTGCCCTGCGGCAAAGGCTTTCCACGCATCCGGCCTAGCGTCTGGCGAGCATCGCCTGAAAACAGCGGCGCGTTTGCTAGGCACCGACGTGGAGAACGGTCCGCCGCGCCCAGGGTGATGCCAGAGCCCATGAGCGTTGGCTGAGGCACCCGGATGCCGCTACCATGGCTGGAAACTGCACCGGCACCGCCGTTCCCAAATGGTGGGACAATCAGAAATGGCAGCGCTTCAGATAACCGCAGAGATCGCAATCGGCGAGAACGAACTGGAGGAGCATTTCATCCAGGCGCCGGGCCCGGGCGGTCAGAACGTCAACAAAGTCGCGACCGCGGTCCAGCTTCGTTTCGATGTGGCGCGTTCGCCCTCCCTGCCGCAGGATGTACGCGATCGCCTGATGGCGCTGTGCGGCCGGCGCCTGACCAAAGACGGTGTGCTGGTGCTGATTGCGCGCCGTCATCGGTCCCAGGAGCGCAATCGCGCCGAAGCCCGCGAACGGCTGGCGGACCTGATCCGGCATGCCGCCGCGCCACCAAAGCCGCGCCGCCCCACGCGGCCGACGCTGGCGGCCAAGCGGCGCAGGCTCGAAGCGAAGAGCGCGCGGGCGGCGTTGAAGCGCGAGCGTGCCAAGCCTTCCGAGCTATGATGCCGCCCTTTCGCCGCCGCACACCCGGCTCGACAGGCGCACGAATCTCCGGTAGGCGCTCGTCATCCGAGCACTCTCTGGGGGACCGGCGCCTTGGAAACGAGCCTCTATCTGCCAGTCAAACGGTTTCTCGAAAACCTGGGCTTCGAGGTGAAGGGCGAGGTCTGTGGCTGCGATCTGGTGGCGCTGAAAGAGGGCACACCGGCAGCCGTCGTCATCGGTGAGCTGAAACTCACCTTCAATCTCGATCTGGTGCTGCAGGCGGTCGGCCGCTCGGCGGCATGCGACGAGCTTTGGCTGGCTGTTCGCGCGTCGCGGCGCGGACGCGGCCGTGAACGCGACCCAAGAGTGCGCAAGCTGTGCCGGCTGCTCGGCGTCGGACTGCTCTGTGTAACGGCATCGGGCAGCGTCGAGGTGCTGGTCGAGCCTGGCCCCTGGCGTCCGCGACGCGACGCCAAGCAACGCTCCAAAATCGTGAGCGAGCACCGGCGCCGCCAGGGTGATCCGGCTACCGGCGGAAGCACCAGGCGTCCCGTCATGACCGCCTACAGGCAGCAGGCGCTCCTTTGCGCCGCCGCGCTGTCGCAGGCGCCCGCGCGGCCACGGGACTTGAAGAGCATGGCGCCGGACGCGCCGAAAATCCTGCTCAGAAACGTTTACGGCTGGTTCGTCCGGGTTGAACGTGGCGTGTATGCGCTGACAGACAGCGGCAAGGCCGCCTTGATCCGGTGGCCCACTGCGTTGCCCGCCGCAGACGGGAGCGCTGCCCTCATGTCCACCTGATCAGACCTCATGCAAACGATTGGCTACCCGTCTGGTCCGGTACAGTTCGACGGTCCAACGCATGATGGGCCGGTCCTTCCAGCAATCGACGGCGGCGGCAAGCGCTTCCGGCACGGTCATGTTGTGATAGGTTTTCATCTGTTCCGGCCGCGCAAATGGTGCGAGCAAGCTTGCCACGGTTATGTCCGCCCGGCTAAAACGGCCACCGGCAAGATATTGGCGGCCATCAGCTAGCAGACTATCGAGCCAGTCAAGCTCTGCGCTGAGTTTCGCGCGGCTCACCTGTGCAGTGCCGAGGTGCTGGCAAAAAGCGCTGGCTTGACCAGATGTGGCGCTGTTGGAAGAATTTCGGCGTAGGAAAGCCGGCGAACATTTATGCCAACGCCGCGATCCGCGCGCTGCTCGATTTCGAGCGCGCCGGGGAGCGTTAACCGTCTGGCTGCATCTTGCGCCTGTTGATTCGCCCAATCGATAATGGCGCCGCTTCCTTGTATGATATGCTTGCCATCCCGGAGGATGGGAAGCGTGGTAGCCTTGGCGCCCAAGCGCTTGGCCAGAATGAAATGCAAGCCGGGTGGCCAGCCAATCTCATCGTAATCCACTCCATGCCAATCGAGCGCCCATCGCGCTTTTTCGCAGAAGTGCGATATACCGAATGTAATGAGCTGCGGCTTTTTCCCCGTCATCAGTTTTGCGCTCCTGCTCGGCGTGGGTGAAATTCCTGCGACTTATTCCGATGCCATGGTGTAAGGAGATTGCTTCAATGAGCAACCACGCGGACAGCCTGTCATGGTCGCGGGTGGGCATTCTCATCGTGGTCGCGGTCTTTCGCTCGTCAGCGCGCTGGTACTCAGGCCGCTCGGCAGGCTGGCCCTACTCGCCTGTCCAAGGAGCAGTTCATCTTATTTGAGGCTGCTCCTGCCGAAGTGCCAATGCACAAGCGGCAGCTTACAGGCCAATAGCGATACCGCCTTAGGCGCCAAGGGAATGACGGCTTATGGAGCGTCGTGTTTTGTGCGTTCAACGGTTGAATTGCATTGCAGGGGAACTTGAGCAAACACGATAAAATGCTTGCTACCGTCTCATAAAGAAATCGTGTCTCAGTAATTCTGCCGCGAGGGTATGACGCCACGCACGCCGCCTCTTGGATTGTCCACGTCGTCCTTGTAACGGGGAATTAGGTGCATGTGGACGTGGAACACCGTCTGTCCCGCCGCCCCACCCACATTCACGCCCAAGTTGAAGCCATCCGGATGATAATTCTGGATGAGCCACGTCCGCGCTACGTCCGCAAGGGCCAGCAGGTCCCGGCGCTCAGCTTCATTTGTCTCGAACCAATCTGCCACATGCCGCCGGGGAATGAGGAGAAGATGTCCCGGCGTCACTGGCGACCTGTCCAGAATTGCAAATGCGCTGC
>JBNKIW010000061.1:0-12272 GCA_050290865.1 Rhodomicrobiaceae bacterium
GACACGGCGACGAGAGCGCGTGATGAAGAGGTTCAAATCACCGCGGCATGCCCAGAAGTTTCTATCCATCCACGACCAGATCGCCAATCTCTTCCACTGCCCACGCAACACGCTTTCAGCCATTGACCATCGCGCCGCACGCGCCAAGGCGTTTGCGGCCTGGGCTGAGATCGCAGCCGCACCGATTGCCGCATAACCACACAGGAAGCCGTTTGCCCTCTCGGTGCGTCTTCGTGGTGGTTAACTTGACGATGCCCTGCGCAGTGCTTTCCAGTGCGAATTCGAGGGTTGAGCGCATCGCCGCGGCCAGTTCCGCCGCCGCCACCAGCGATGGCAGGTCGCGTGCGTCGGCCGCCCGCCACGCCTGGGCAAAGAACACGCCGTCCATGCGCCCGGCACCATGCCACAGATCGGCCTCCAGCCAGTCCACGAGGCTTGTACAGTCGGTGACCCAGCCCGCCTCGACAGCCCGTTCCAGAGCATGGCTGTAGGCGTATGCGCCGACGGGAAAGGCGGGCGACAACCAGCTTTGCAGGCGCAACAGGGCGGGCGTGTCAATGGTCGTGGTCATGCGCGTGACCGTGGGCATGCACATGGGTATAGCCGTGACCGCCGTGTGCCGGTCCGCCATACGCGCCGCCCTCCGGCTGGAAAGGCGCTTCGATGGGTTCAACCGTGCCGCCAAGCCCCCGCAGCATCGCCTCGATGACATGATCCGGACGGAGGCGGATGGCGCCGTCGCGAATTTCGGCGGCGAGATGCCGGTTACCAATGTGCCAGGCGATGCGCGTGAGCGAGGCGGAGCTATCACTGCGGACCTCGATGAGCGCGTCGCGGGCGGCAACCACGCGCAGCCAGCGGCCATCGTCGAGGCGCAGCCCGTCACCATCCGCCATCGCCACGGCCTGCGGCAGATCGAGGAGCACGGTCTCGCCAGCCGCTGTGGTCAGGCGGATGCGGCGGCGGTGGCGGGTGTCATAGTCGAGCGTCAGTGTTCCGGCGGCGTCAGCCTCTGGCCAGCAAGAGGCGGCCCGGCGAAATACGCCAACCGTCCGGCAAATGCGACCGGACAGGCATTCCTTTGTTCGGCCAGGGCCATTCCTCCGTCCCGGCCATGTGCGGATGCAGAGCCGCCGGCGCGGAAGCCGCTGTCAAGGACGGCCGAAGGCCGCCCGTGAGGGCTTGTCCTTGATAGGGGCTGAGCACGGCGGCAGACTACCGCAATGCCGGGCCCGCGTCCGATGGGCACCTTCGCCTCACTGCCCCCGGCAGAACTCGCATTCAGAACGCTCACTCCTCGCCCAACCCCACTGCAACGAAATTCAACTCGCCATGGCCATCCGAGAGCATCAGGAGGGCGCTCTTGCGCTTCAACTGGCGCAACTCCTCCAGCCGCGCTTCGAGCTCTTTCGGCGAGCGAACCTTCTCATGCGTCACCTCGACGACGACGTCCCCGGTCCGAACCTCTTTGTCCGCAGCCGGGCCGTCCGGGTCAATATCCGTGATGACGACGCCGTTCACATTCGGTTCGATGCCGTAGCGGTTGCGCATATCGGAATTTATCACCGCCAGCGTCAAGCCGAGCGACGAGCGCTTGCGCGGCTTCTTCGGACGTGGCTTGCTGTCGGCGTCAGGCTCCGCCGGAGCAACCTCCTCCATACGCTCGATCTTCGCCTTCACCGTCTTGCGCTCTCCCTTGCTGAGAACGACAATGTCCACCTCTTTGCCGATGGCGGTCTGGGCGACGAGCTTCGGCAACTGGCGCATGGCGTCGATGTCCTTGCCGTCGAATTCCAGGATGATATCGCCAACCTTGATCCCTGCCGCCGCTGCCGGCCCCTCGGGCGTCACCGCCGCCACGAGCGCACCGCTCGCCTTTTTCAGGCCGAGGCTCTCGGCGATCTCATCGTTGACGGTCTGGATGCGCACGCCGAGCCAGCCGCGGCGGGTTTCGCCATAGGTTTTGAGCTGGTCGATAACCTGCGTCACGGTGGAGGACGGCACGGCGAAACCGATGCCGATGGAGCCGCCAGTCGGCGAAATGATCGCCGTATTCACGCCAATCACCTCGCCCTCCATGTTGAAGAGCGGACCGCCGGAATTCCCGCGATTGATAGCGGCATCGGTCTGCAGGAACTCGTCGTAGAGACCGGCGTTGATGTCGCGGCGGGTCGCGGAGATGACGCCGACCGTCACCGAGCCGCCGAGGCCGAACGGGTTGCCGATGGCCATCACCCAGTCGCCGACGCGCATTTTCTGCGAGTCGCCGAATTTCACGGCGTTGAGCGGCGCTTTCGGCTCGACTTTCAGGAGGGCGAGGTCGGTCTTGGTGTCCCTGCCGATGATCTTCACGACCTTCAGCTTGGTGCCGTCCGTGAAGTTGGCGGTAATCTCGTCGGCGCCCTCGATCACGTGGTTATTGGTGACGATCAGCCCCGAGGGATCGATCACGAAACCCGAGCCAAGCGAATTGGCGCGCTGGGCTCCGCCTCGCTCTTCCTCGTTGAAGAAATCCTGGAAGAACTCCTCGAAAGGCGAGCCTTTGGGAACCTTCGGCATCGGGACTTCGCGGCTTCCCTTCAGCTTCTGGGTCGTGGAGATATTGACGACGGCGCTTTGCAGCTTCTCAGCGATGTCGGCGACCGACGCCGGACCTCGCGATTGTGCAGCAAAGGAGGGAACAGAGGGCGGGATAAGCACAACCCCCAATAGCGCGGCGCCCAGCACGAGCAGGCGGGCCGGGCGGCGCCACGATTTTTCTTTCGCCGCATACGGGTCTGCCGCCGCCGACAAGACAGCTTTTCTTCCCATGATCTGCTCTTCTCCCGTGAGCCCGCGTGCCAAGCGGGCGGGTAAACAAACGGTCGCGCGTATTCTAGTTGAACGGGCTCCCAACTTGAAACAGCAAAAGTTGCAGCTGTCTCTCGGCGCATCCATACCGTTAACGCTAGCAGTGGCACGGCGAAAGGAAAAAGCGCGTAAGCCGTGCGCCGCTCTCATATCCTGGTGAAAACCTGGGACGGGGATGGGTGGGAACCGCAACCCTGGCGGCGGTCTAAGGTCGTTGCATCCAGCGCACGATCATGGCGCTGGGGATGAACCAGATGACGACCGACAGGAAATAGAACAGAAGATGCCACCCGATCGCCAGGCCGGGCAGGCGCATGATCGCGACGCTCATCACGAACCAGTAATAGAAAACCGAAAACAGGACGAGCGCGAGCGCACCGGTGAATCTTCGCATTCTGTTCATGCGGGCATCCTTAGCCGGATTTGGCGCGCCAGCCAAGGGGCGTGATCCGACCCCGGCAGATGATGCAGCCGGGGCCCCGATCTCCCGCCCTCAGCGCGCCCCATCGCCCACCAGCACGAAAGGCGCCCAGATCGCCGGATAGCCGCCACGCCGCCTTTCGCGATCAGTGCCTTGAGAGACCGCCGCAGCGCTTCGGCGCGGCCAATCTTCGCATCGGCCTTCATCGCGGTGAATGCGCCCGTCGTAATCTCCACCGCAGCGTCCGAGTTCACGGCCCAGTGCGACACGAGGAGCGACCGCGCCCCCGCATGGAAGAACGCGCGGGTGAGCCCCGCGAGCGCCTCGGCGTCCTCGGCATCACCCGCAGCCGTATTGCATGCCGACATCACCACCCAGTCGGCATCGAGTTCGAGCTGTGCGGCTTCCGAAGCCGTGAGCAGGCCATCATCCTCCTCGCTGGGACTTTCGGGCGGTGTGAACATCAGCGCCGGTTCCACCCCCTTCAGATTGCCCGCCACGAGGCCATGGGTGGCAAAATGCAGAATGCGGTAATCCTGCAACTGCCGGGACGCGCTCAGCGCCTTGATGGTCCGTTCGGTCATGCGGCTGCCGAGCCAGAGCTCGCTTCCCGCCCCGAGGTTGCGGGCAACGGTGCACAGTTCGTCGGCGGTTTCGGGCAGCGGCGTCTGCCGGCGCAGCGCCTCGGGATCGGCAATCGAACCGTTGAAGAACGCACCTGAGGGGGCCTCGAGAGCGACCGGGTTGACCGCGCGAATACCGCCCTGCTTTTTTGAAGGCGGGCGGCATTGCTGGCGCTCCCGCGCCGCTCCTGCGCGCGGCTCGCCAAACTGTGAACAGCGTCCATATGGAAAGTCGTGCTACTGCCACACAGGCGTAATCATGTAGCGATTAGGATGCAGCACGGGGCTTGACCGTTCCCCCGGCTGGTCGTAGCAAACAGCAATGATTGTCGACAGGCTTGCGATACCAATTCTTGACTCGATTGCGCTGCTCTCGCGCCGCTATGAGGTGTGGCTGACCGACATCTGGGGGGTGCTGCACAACGGCGTCCGCCCGTTTCCAACCGCAGTCGAGGCGTGCCGCCTGTTCCGGCAGGGCGGCGGTCTGGTCATTCTCATATCGAATTCGCCGCGCCCGCGTGAGGGCGTCGCCCAGCAGCTTGCCCAGATCGGCGTGCCCGCGGACTGCTATGACGGCATTGCGACGTCGGGTGATGTTACACGCACGCTGGTCTCGGCTTACGCGGGGCGTTCCGTGTTCCATCTCGGACCGCAGCGCGACCGGCTGATCTTCGACGGCCTGCAGGTGGAGTTCGGCGGCGCTGGGGACAGCGCGGCAATCGTGTGCAGCGGCCTCTACGACGACGAGACCGAGACCCCGGAAGATTACGCCGAGCTCCTTGCCGAGTTGCAGGCGCACAGCCGGACGATGATCTGCGCCAATCCGGATATCAGGGTCGAGCGTGGCGCCAAGCTCATCTACTGTGCCGGAGCGCTGGCGGAGGCTTATGCGCGGCTCGGCGGCGAGGTCGTGTACGCCGGCAAGCCTCACAAGCCCATTTACGATCTGGCGCTGGCGCTGGTGACGGCGCGGCGAGGCGAGGCGGTGCCGCGGCATCGCGTGGTTGCCATCGGCGACGGGATCCATACCGACATTGCCGGAGCAGCGGCGCAGCACATCGATTCGGTCTTCGTCGCCAGCGCCGTGCACGTGGCGGATGCGCGCAACGGTGCGCTGACCCCGGCCGCTCTTGCCGAGGCTTTCGCGAGCCAGCCCGCCCAGCCCATCGCGGCCCTCGGCCAGCTTGCCTGGTGACGAACACCAGCAGACGGCAATCCAGGTCATTTCAACGCACTCCATGTCCCGGGGGGCCGTGCGTGATCCTTCGGAAAGCGCCGCCCGCCTCCGCCCGCCCGGCATCCACCTGTGCACAAGCCTGCGTCCGTAACCTCCGTGGCTGACGGTCCGCGCGATTTGCTCTAAAGCAGACGCGGGCCGGACACACCGCTTCAGGGGGTCACCGATGAACACATCAAGCCGCAGGCTTTTCGCCGTCCTAGCCGCCGCCATGTTTACGCTTGCCGCCGCCGGCAGCGAGACGCAGGCACGCAAACTGCGCGTCCTGCGCGACGGGCGCACCGTCATTCACCTGTCCGCCGCCAACCGCGTCCATTTCCGCAAGGGCATGCGCATCTATCTCGAAAGCATAGAGGGCATCATCGACGGCATGACCCAGCACAAGATGGGGCTGGTGGCCAAGGCCGCGAAAAAGTCCGGCATGAATATGATCAGGGATGTGTCGCTGGAGACGGCGCTCGGCCTGCCTCCGGAATTCATTCTGATGAGCGCGGACACCCACGAGAAGTTCGACGAACTGGCGAAGACCGCGCGGACCAACGGCGTCAGCAAGCTGCATATCATGGAACGGCTCAGCACGATCCTTGGCGCCTGCACGTCATGCCATTCCGCCTTCCGGCTGACGCCGCAATAATGCGGAGATCCGGGCTATCTGGCGGCTGGCGTCACGACCAAAGGCCACGGGGCCGGGGTGATCCAGCTTTCCTGGCATTCTATCAGCCGCAGTTCATCGCAGCCTTCGCTTGCGCCGATGACGGCCTCCAGCCCCGCGGTCGCCAGTGCGAGCGCGTCCGGCAGGGACCGCAGCCGCAGGAAATGCGCCAGAAACAACGCCGCGAAGAGGTCGCCGCTGCCATGCGCCACCGCCGGGCGCCGCGCCACCGCCGCCAACCAGGCGCTCCCCTGAACGTGGACGAGGTTCACGAGTTCGGCACCGGACGCGCCCGGTACCGATGTCGCGAGCACGGCTCCGGCCAGTCTCCCCGCCGCCCGCGCGGCTTCGGCGGACGTCTTCACCGCGGTGCCCGTGAGCCAACTCAGTTCGAAGCAATTCGGCGTGACTATATCGGCAAGCGGTACGAGCGCATCGCGGACGGACGCCGCCGCGTCCTCGCCGATGTAGAGGCCGTGCGGTTCGTCACCGAGGATTGGATCGCAAGCATAAAGGAGGCCGGGGTTCCGTGTCTTGAGCTTTCCGATCCACTCACCCGCCAGCGCTGCGTGTTCCGCACTCGGCATGTAGCCGGTGAAGACAGCGTCAATACCCTCCAACTGGCCATTGGCCCGAAGCGCTTCCAACATGGCGTTCAGCGTCTCCGGCGGCACACGCAAGCCCGCGATATGCGGATAGCCGGGGCGGTTCGACAGCATGACCGTCGGCAGCGTGATCGCTTCGAGCCCCAGCCGCTGCCACACGAACACCGCCGCAGAATGCCCCACATGGCCGTAAGCCACTTGCGACGACAGGCTGAGAATTGCGGGCATACACGCCTCAACTAGGACTGTTGCAGAACCGGCGGCTCGGCTATTTTGCCGTGCAAACGGGGACACTATCGTCCCGCGCTCCGAAGGCAAAGGAAAACCATGACGACCATACGCCCCCGCCGCAGCGTGCTCTACATGCCGGGATCGAACGCCCGCGCGCTTGAGAAGGCCAAGACGCTGGACGCCGACGCCCTCATCCTCGACCTGGAGGACGCGGTCGCGCCGGACGCCAAGGAGGCGGCGCGCGCGGCGGTCGTCGCAGCGGTGAAGGCGGGCGGATACGGGCGGCGCGAGATTGCCATTCGCGTGAACGGGCTGGCGACACCCTGGGGCAAGGACGACCTCGTGGCGGCGGCCACGGCCGGCGCCGACGCGATCCTCATCCCCAAGGTGAACGGTGCGGGCGAACTCGTCGTCGCGCGCGCGCTGCTGCAAACGGACCGCGCACCGGCCTCGCTGGCCCTGTGGGCGATGATGGAGACACCGCTCGCCATCATCAACGCCGCGGACATTGCCGCCGCCGGACCCGCCGCCGCCTATCCGCTGACCGTGTTCATCATGGGCACCAACGACCTCGCCAAGGAGACACGGGCGGGCTTCGACGCGGGGCGCATGGCGATGCTGCCGTGGCTGTCATCCTGCGTTCTCGCCGCGCGGACGGCGGGCATCGACGTAATCGACGGGGTTTACAATGCCCTCGGCGACGAGGCGGGCCTGCGCGCCGAATGCGAGCAGGGGCGGCTTCTGGGCATGGACGGCAAGACGCTCATTCACCCCAATCAGATCGCGCCGTGCAACGAGACGTTCAGCCCGGCGGAGGCCGAGGTTGAGTGGGCGCGCAAGGTGATCGCGGCGTTCGAGGCGCCGGAAAATGCCGGGAAAGGCGCCATCAGCCTGGAGGGGCGCATGGTGGAACTGCTCCACGCGGAGATGGCGCGGCGCGTGGTCGCGATCGCCGATGCGATTGCGGAGCGCTGCGCGGCGGGATAGCGCGACTTCAGCCGTATCCGCCTTCGATGGTCCCGCGAGCAGGTGAGGTTATGCACACACGCTCCACATGGACCGCAACGCGGCACCGCTTGCATCTGGCGAATCACATAAGACTGTCAGGACGCTGCGGGGCGGCTGCTGATCTGGGCAGAGGCGCCGCTTCGCGTGCTGGGGGCCCAAGATGCGTTTTCCACCATCACTGCTCGATGAAATCCGCGCCCGCCTGCCGGTGAGCCAGGTCATCGGGCGGCGCGTGAAGCTCAAGCGCACAGGCCGCGAACATACCGGCCTTTCCCCCTTCAAGCACGAGAAGACGCCGTCCTTCACCGTCAACGACCAGAAGGGCTTCTATCACTGCTTCGCCAGCGGAGAGCATGGCGATATCTTCACCTTCCTGATGAAGGCCGAGGGGCTGTCCTTCCCCGAGGCGGTCGAGCGCCTGGCGGGCGAGGCGGGCGTGGAATTGCCCAAGACGACGCCGCAGGCCGAGGCGCGCGAAGAAGAAAGCGTGCGGCTGAAGAAGCTGGTGGAGGCGGCCGCGGTTTTCTATCAGGCGGCGCTGGGCACCGCGGCGGGCCGTGATGCGCGCGAATATCTGGAGCGGCGCGGCCTCGCCCCCGCCGATATCCAGACCTTCCGCCTCGGCTATGCGCCGCGGGGACGCCATGCGCTCAAGGAACACCTCGCCGCGAAGGGCTTCTCCCAGGAGGACATGGCCTTGAGTGGCATGCTGATTTCCGGCGCCGACATCCCCGTCAGCTACGACCGTTTCCGCCACCGCCTGATGTTTCCCATCACCGACGCGCGGGGGGCGGTGATCGCCTTCGGCGGCCGTGCGCTCGACGCCGACCAGCAGCCCAAATACCTCAATTCGCCGGAAACGCCGCTCTTCCACAAGGGCGCGACGCTCTATAACGCGGCGATGGCGCGCAAGGCCGCCCATGAGCGCGGCACGGTGATCGTCGCCGAGGGCTACATGGATGTTATCGCGCTCGCCCGCGCCGGGTTCCCCAATGCCGTCGCCCCACTCGGCACCGCGCTGACGCCCGACCAGCTCAAGATCCTCTGGCGCATGGCGGCCGAGCCGCTCCTCTGCTTCGACGGCGACAGCGCGGGGCGCAAAGCCGCCCATCGCGCCGTGGAGACGGCCCTGCCGCTTCTCGCACCCGGCAGAAGCCTTGCCTTCACCTTCCTGCCCGAGGGCCTTGATCCGGATGACCTGCTGCGCCAGCAGGGACGCGAAGCCGTCGCCGCCGCGCTGGGCGAGACGCGCCCGCTGGTGGACGTACTCTGGGCCAGGGAGTTTGACGCCTCCGCTCTCTCGACGCCCGAGCGCCGCGCGCAGTTCGACAAGCGGCTCGATGAGCTTGTGGGGTCCATCACGGACAAGACCGTACAGCATTATTACGGGCGCGAATTGCGGCGGCGTCTGCGCGAGCATTTCAGCGGCTTCACGCCCTGGCAGAACCGTGCGGGTGGCGCGGGACAGAACCACGGGCAGGCGCGGCCCAATGGCAGCAGATTTGCGGGCGCGCAAGGAGCCAGACGCCCCCTCACCAGCGGCTTCACCGGCTCGGCGCGTCCGCCCTTCGCACCCGCGCAAGGGGCAACCGCTTCCCTCGCTGAAAGCGCCCTCTTGCGGCCCACCGCGCTCGCCCTGCCCGGCCGGGAAGTGCTGATTTTGCTAACCATTGTCAACCACCCCTGGCTGCTCGATGACTGCGCCGAGGACATCGCGGCGATCCATTTTGAGGCGATTCCGCTACATCAGCTTCGCGATCGTATTCTCTCTATTCATAGTGAGCACTTTCCCCTTGACAAAGAAGGCCTCCGTCATCAACTGAACGAGTTAGGTCAGGGGAACCTCCTGGCTCAGGTAGAGCACGCCATAACGCACAACAGCGATTGGAACACGCAGCCTCACACTTCGCACGAAGATGTCTTGATAGGCTGGCGGCATATGCTGGCGCTGCACCGTAAAGCAGTTGAGTTGAAACGGGAGCTGGAGTCGGCCGAGCACGCGTTTGCAATAGAGCAATCAGAAGAGAATTACCTCAGACTGCGCGACCTTCGCGAGCAGGTGCTGAGCGCCGAGGGCGTTCAGGCTGCGGTTGATGGTTATGGTAAGAGCATCAGTGGCTAGAGGGGCGTTGCCAGGGAGCGTTCGCTTCATGGATAATTAACTCAGTCACATTAACCATATTTTTTGAGGCGAATCATTCTGCATTGCGGCGCAGCGAAAGCTCGGGGCTCTTCTGGCGAAAGACCGGATACACAGGAATTGTTGAGGAAGACGGACCGCGCCGCCCAACCTGAAGCGGGCAAAGTCCGGTGTCCTCGACAAGATCGTTAACGCGAAAGGCGCGCTTGTGCCGGCACCGCGCGGCAGCGGCCGGGGCACGCGCAAGACAAGCTTTTGGGAAGCCCTGTTCGTAACAGGCGTCCATCTGGAGTAAGGGATGGCAGCGACAGCGAAACACGAAGAGCAAGAAGCTCCGGCAACGGAAACAACCGACAGCCCGGTCCTTGATCTGTCCGATCAGGCGGTCAAGCGCATGATCAAGACCGCGAAGTCGCGCGGTTTCATCACTTATGACGAATTGAACGAGGTTCTGCCGGCGAACGAAGTCTCGTCGGAACAGATCGAGGACGTCATGGCGATGCTCTCCGACATGGGCATCAACGTCATCGAAGCCGAGGAGGCCGAGGAAGCCGAATCCGTCGCTCCGCTCGAAGAAGGGGAGGAGGAGGAACGCTCCATCACGGCGGGCACCGCGATCGCCAAGACCGAGAAAAGCACCGAGGTCGCAGAGCGCACGGATGATCCCGTCCGCATGTACTTGCGCGAGATGGGGTCGGTGGAGCTGCTCTCGCGCGAGGGCGAAATCGCCATCGCCAAGCGCATCGAGGCCGGGCGCGAAGCCATGATCAGCGGCCTGTGCGAGAGTCCGCTGACCTTCCAGGCCATCATCATCTGGCGCGACGAACTCAACGACGGCAAAATCCTCCTGCGCGACATTATCGACCTGGAAGCGACCTATTCCGGGCCGTTCGCGCGCGCCCCCGAAGCACCGGCGGAATTCCCCCGCGGAAATGGTGCCAACGGCGCTGCCGCGGCCGCCGAGCCCCCCCGCGCCGACGGGGAGGACAAGGACAAGGGCAAGGCCGAGAACGAAGGCGAGGAGGTCTCTTCGAGCACCGGTGAAACCAGTGAAGAGGACATCGACGAGGAGGAGTTCGAGAACGCCCTGTCCCTTGCCTCGATGGAAGCCGAGCTGAAGCCGAAAGTCGTCGAGACGTTCGACACCATCGCTGGCAGCTACAAGAAGCTGCGCAAGCTTCAGGACGAGTTGGTCGAGCGCAAGCTCAACGCCGAAGCGCTGAGTCCGACGCAGCAAAAGCGTTACAAGAAGCTCAAGGCCGAGATCGTTGCCGAGGTGAAGAGCCTCTCGCTCAACGCGAACCGCATCGAGTCGCTCGTCAAGCAGCTATACGACATCAATAAGCGCCTGATGGGCTTCGAGGGCCGCCTCCTGCGCCTTGCCGAGTCTTACGGCGTGAAGCGCGAGGAGTTCCTCAAGGAATATCAGGGCTCGGAGCTCGACCAGAACTGGGCCGACCGCGTCAAGGGTCTGAAGGGCAAGGGCTGGAAGACCTTCGTCGAGCGCGAGCGCGAGCGTATCGAGGACATTCGCGGCGAAATCCAGAACCTGGCCTCCGAAACCGGCCTCGAGATTGCCGAAGTGCGTCGCATCGTTCGCATCGTGCAGAAGGGCGAGAAGGAGGCGAGCGAAGCCAAGCGCGAAATGGTCGAAGCGAACCTGCGGCTGGTGATCTCGATCGCGAAGAAATACACCAATCGCGGCCTGCAATTCCTGGATCTCATCCAGGAAGGCAATATCGGTCTCATGAAGGCGGTGGACAAGTTCGAATACCGCCGCGGCTACAAGTTCTCGACCTATGCCACATGGTGGATCAGGCAGGCGATCACGCGTTCGATCGCCGATCAGGCGCGCACCATCCGTATTCCGGTGCACATGATCGAGACGATCAACAAGATCGTGCGCACTTCACGGCAGATGCTCCACGAAATCGGCCGCGAGCCGACCCCGGAGGAACTGGCCGAGAAGCTGGCCATGCCGCTGGACAAGGTGCGCAAGGTCCTGAAGATCGCCAAGGAGCCGATTTCTCTCGAAACGCCCATCGGCGACGAGGAGGATTCGCATCTCGGCGATTTTATCGAGGACAAGAACGCGATCCTGCCCATCGACGCCGCGATCCAGTCCAACCTGCGCGAGACGACGACGCGCGTGCTGGCGAGCCTGACCGCCCGCGAGGAGCGCGTGCTGCGCATGCGTTTCGGCATCGGCATGAACACGGATCACACGCTGGAGGAAGTCGGCCAGCAGTTCAGCGTCACGCGCGAGCGCATCCGCCAGATCGAGGCGAAGGCGCTGCGCAAGCTGAAACATCCAAGCCGGAGCCGGAAGCTCAGGAGCTTTTTGGATAATTAGGCGCTAAAGAACCCGTCCACTTTAAGCTGGTGACGTTTCGAAACAGGCGGCGGGCCGGCCGACTGGTTCTGTCGCAAATTTCTAACCCAGTCGCAGCAAAGCGTATCCCCGGACGCAGTTATTGCAGCGAGTGCAGCAAACTGCTGAAATGC
>JBNKIW010000062.1:0-12098 GCA_050290865.1 Rhodomicrobiaceae bacterium
AACCCGGTGTCCCCGCGCCGTCAGAATGTCCGCGAGGCGCGACCAGCACCAGCCGCCGTGCCACACGCCGTGAACAAGAACGAAGGTTCTGTTTGTCATTGCTTCAGCTGCTCTTCCAAGGAACTGGCCTTTAATGGCAGTTGCCGTTCCGGTTGCGCCGGGGTTCCGCGGGCAGATTCCGTCGAGGACTTGCCCGGGGTGCAATTGCGGGTTGTGCCACGGGAGACTTTGGTGTGCAACTAGTCGAGAGGCTGTTTATTGGGGATCAACTGCCGCAATCTCTGGGTACCGTGAGCCCCCGTTTTTGGAGCACCGCCGCCAGAGGGATTCGGCTGGAGCGCAAACCGTCGGCAGTGCAAACGGATACCCCCACCGACGTTCGCTGGACGCTCTCATCAACGTCCGGCCGGAGCCAACGTCTCGGGAAGAATTGTCAGGCGCTCGCCAGCGTCATGCAGCGCGGCTTTCACAGCCGGCGCGATGATCCCGGCGAGCGAGGCGGGGCAAACGCTCCGCGGCGTTCCCACAGCAAAACTGCGATGCGCTTCGATCGCTTGCCCCCGCCTGGAATATCTGGCGGTGAATTCTACTGGCCCCGCGGTCGTGCTGACGTCGTCTGGCAAACGTGCCGTCCACCCGGCCGGTAGGGAATACGTGATGTCCTCGCGATAGATGCGGGGGTGGCACTTGAAATCGTCGATGCGCCCGGCGCGCACAATGGGCTTGAGCGCAACTTGCGGCGCCGTGACGGGTATGGGGCCGGCAATCAACTCCATTGAATTCTGCGCGCCGAGAAAGCTGTCTGCGATCGAATAGGTGATTTTGAAGCTATACGGCTCGCTGCGGTCCCGCGACGACCGGCGTTCGATCCGGGCAGTTCCGCCGACGTTCAGAGCATCGAAAAGGGGCCTCAGAACCGCCTCCGAACCGCTCCGCTCGATGCTCTCCATGAAACTCCGCAGGCGCAGCGCAGCGGCACCGGTTCCGGTCAGGATCGTCTCGCCCTTTGCCTTGCCATCGCCATCTATCGTCAGGTTGGCTGTCACTGTCAGCGTGTTGGCCGAAGGCGATGATGGTGGAACGCGGGCAAGTGCCGATTTGCCACAGCCGCAGCGCAGAGCCGGTTTATCCGCGAGATAGTATGGCAGTTGCTCGAACGTGGAGTGCGTCGCTGTCGGGTCCACATAGAGATCGAACTCCGGCAGATGGAGAATGACGTGGTCGTAACTCACGAACGGTATCGCGTAAGCCTTGTACACCGGCGCGGTGTTGATCAGGGCGTACTCCGACTTGATCCCCTTGGCGGCGAGCAGAGCACGCATCAGCGTTGCGTAATCCTTGCAGTCGCCGTAGCGGTTCTGCAGGATCGATTCCGCCGGGTGCGGGACCATGCCGCCCGTCCCCAGGCTGATCAAGACGTAACGGATATTGGAAGCCACCCAGTCGAAAATCGCGCGGGCCTGTTCGCGCCTGCTGGACATGTCTTCCGTGATCTGGTTCGCGAAACGGGCGATGACCGGTGTGCTCGCTGAGGTGGGCTCGGCACGCCCGCAGAAAGCGGCTCCGGCCATCTGGAGGTCGGCGAAGGATGAAATCCGCAGGTAAGGCCCATGATCAGCCACCGCTACCGCCGCGGGCTCGGCAGGCCGGTAAGGCAGGGGGGCGAGTGTCCACTCATGGATGGTCCGCCCTGAGCGGTGCTCCTCGCTGTGAACGAAGCCCTTGGCATCGATGAGCAGCTTCATGCCTACCGGTGCGTTCAGGCTGATAACGAGGTCGCTGTAGCGCCTCCAGGGGCTCGCCGTGCGATCTATTTCAAAGCCGCCGGGCAGCCAGGCTTTCTTCGCACGATAGCGCACAACGTACCGAATGCTGTCGCCAGGGCTCACGTGAGGGAAGATGATGATCCGGATCGTCTTGTCCGCGTCGAACAAGACCTTCCCGTTGTCACTGGATGATTTCTTCATGATCTTACCGGGCGGCACGTCCAGCCTGCGGCCATCGGCCTTCAGCGTCGCGGCCTCAACGATCTGCAAATCGTCGAAATGCTCGTTCACGCCTATCCGCTGTTGTGCAAGAGCTTCGGCGGCGGCCTGCGTGCCGATCCGGTATTCCACGGTTGCTTCGTAGTCGAGGAGATGATCCGGCCGCACCGTGTAGGCCATGTGCACCGAGCGCATATAGGGCGCGGGTTCGGCTGAGGGCGTAGCAACATCTTCCGCTGACGAGCGGCCGTTTCCGGTAACCGTCACCAATACCGCCCCAGCCAGGGCGACCGACGCCAATATTGCAACTCCACGCCGCAGCCGCATATCTCTCTCCGGTCACGAATTGCGCCATCCAGGGACCGCTTCATGCCCGCTGGAGGTCTATGCTCCGGCGCCGCCTTCAGGTCCACCTGTATTCTTCGCCTCACGCCCTGAGGTTCCAAGTACTTCTCCCCATGGCGAATGGCTGGCTACCAAATGCTTCCCGAAACCGGCGGAAACGAGGCATTCAAGCGCCGCGAGGACACCTTCGGGAATCTCCTGGCGGATCTGGAAACCAAGCAACGGATACATCATGATCCTGTGAAGATCGCCAGCCATCAGGTTCAAAATCAGCCCCAGCTCCGGCCACCGCTCAAGGTAAGTCTCCAGATCAACTCTCTCACACTGCATTCGCAACTCAACCCCGTGCCACACCTTACCGCCGGTGACAAACCCGCGCCGGGTCATGTAGGGCTTGGCAACAACGAGCAGACGCTTTGGCGATGGTAATGAGAGCGTGGCGAGCAGAGCCCGGGTCATCGCGAAATTCTCGCCGGTGTGGGTCGCCCGGTTTTCCAGCAGGATCACTTCGCGGGGGACGCCACATTTCACGGCGGCTTCAGCGAAGACCTCAGCTTCCGGCCGCTCCCAACCCGTTCGAGCGAAGTCGTTCTGATGCGCGAGGCCACCTGACATGACGATGCGGGACGCCCATCCCTGATGCCACAGGCAGGCGGCATGGCGAGCCACGCCGGGATCATTGCAGCCGAGACAGAGAATGAAATCCGCGTGCTCCGGCTCGTGGATGAGCCGCAGATAGCGCCAGATCACTCCGGCGGCATCGAGAACCTCAGCCGTGCAGTCGGGAAAGGTGTCCATTGCGCTTGTCACTCACGTCGCAACGCCGTTGCCCGCAACCGTTCACATTTCGCCGTTCAGCGTCTCCAGGAAGTCGAGCATCCAGGCAGTTCTCTCTTCGGCCATGCGCCGGCCTGGCGCTGTTTGAAATCCCCCCGCGAGCCTCAGCAGCTTGGTGTGGAAGTGATCGACGGCAAAGCGGGTGTCGTCCAGTTCGCGGTGGCGCGCGTCCGGATCGGCGGCGTCGTAGAGCTGCGCCCCCATGCGTCCGGCCACATAAAAACAGCGGGCGACACCGATGGTGCCAAGGGCGTCCAGCCGGTCGGCATCCTGCAGGATTTTTGCTTCGAGGCTCTCCGGAGCCACGCCTGCCGCGAAACTGTGGGCTTCGATGGCGTGGGCCAGGGAGTCAAGGCGGGGCGCGGCCCACTGGAAGGGAGCCATCATGTCCCGCGCCCGGCTGGCGGCCATGCGCGACGCACGCACCCGATCAGGGTGGTTTTTCTCTACGGCGACGCAGTCATGTAGGATCGCGGCAGCCGCGAGCACTTCCATGTCTGGCGCATCGGTTTGGTCGAGGCCGCTGGCGATAGCGCAGACATTGCGCCAAACGCGGACAAGGTGGGCGCCGTCATGGGCGCCATCATCGCCGCCGGGGCCAAGCGCCGCCAGGAGCGCGGCGGCCAGCTTCTCATGCGGCCGGAACTTCATTGCCGGAACCATCGCAGCCCCGCTCATCGCCTCGTGAACTGATAGCACAGTTGTCGCTGCGCGCTTGATACGCAAGGGAACGCCGACGCAGTGGCACCGTTTCTTCTCGCGGGCAAGGCAGTCATTCTCTCGCGTCGCGGAAATCGGGGATAGATCGGCGTTGCTGGCCTGACATCCGAACGAAATCAATCTACGCTGACCAATCGAGGGAGGAACCGATGGCATCACCGAAGCCGAAGCGGCGGGCCGGGTGGGTTTGGGCGAAAGCCCTCACCCCTGAGGAAAAGGCGGCTATTGCTGCCACCTGCGAACGTTTCATCACCGAGGTCTTGAAGCCCAAGTTTCTCCCGGAGATCAGGCCCAGTCAATTCAACTATCCCGTGGACATGTCCGGTAAATGGCGCGGAAGCAGCTACAGCTTCTTTGTCCGCTTCCGGTCGGGCTTCCCCCAAAACGCCGGTGAGGAATTCAATGTCGGTTTCGTGCGCCTCGACCACGCACCTCAGGGGTGCGAGACGCGGTTCGATGTTATGTGGCGCAGGCATACCGGGCAATGGTGGCCCATCTACCACTCTGTCAAGCTTGAAGAAGCCCTCGAGGCGATTGCGACAGATGCCGTGCTGAGGCCGCCCGTATGAAAGCCGTAAAGGCAAAACCGGCTCATCCGCCCCGCTTCGACGTTGACGCGCTGCGGGAACTTGCCGGCGGGCAAGTGTTCGCACGCGGAAAAAGCTATCATGCCAGTGGCGCGGCGCAACTCCTGGCCATCGAGCCCCGCCGCGTGCTCGCCACGGTTTCCGGCACCGGGGATTATACCGTCGCGCTGACAGGACGCGGCGCAGCAATTGGCGGCAAGTGTTCCTGCCCGGCGTTCGCAGACTCGGGCTTTTGCAAGCACATGGTCGCCGTGGCGCTGGCGGCCAATGCCGCTATTGGCGATGAGGAGGCGGGGGGCATCGGTGCCCTCGCGCGCATCCGCGTCTATTTGAAGGCCAAAGGCACTGATGCCCTTACGGAAATGGTTCTGGAATTGGCGGAACGCGATCCGGCGCTGTTTCGCAAGCTCGACATGGCAGCGGCGGCCAAACAGGAAGGCGGTAAAGCGCTGGAAACACGCCTTCGCAAAGCACTCGACAGCGCGACGCGCACAGGCGGCTTTGTGGACTGGCGCGAGGCGGCAAGCTGGGCGGCGGGCGTGGAGGATGCGCTGGACACCATCGCCGGGCTTACAGCAGACAGCCGCGCCGGGCTTGCACTCGAGCTCGCGGAGCGGGCGATCGACCGGATTGAATCGGGTATGAACGAAATCGACGATTCCAGTGGCCATTGCGGCGCGTTGCTTGAGCGTGCCCGCGACATCCATCTGGCCGCCGCCCGCACGTCCCGGCCCAACCCCGTGGACCTTGCCCGCAAACTTTTCGTTCGCGAGATGAAGGACGGCTATGACACCTTTCACCGCGCTGCGAAGCATTACGCAGACGTGCTGGACGATGAGGGCCTTGCCGAGTATCGCAGGCTCGCCGCTGCAGCTTGGCAGAAGCTACCGCCGCGAATGGCCGGACCTAAGGAAAAATACGAATATTCGCGCGATTACAGCCAGTTGAAGAGCATCCTCGACTTCTTCGCGGAACGCGACGGCGACATCGATGCCCGTATTGCTCTTCGCACCAAAGATCTCTCATCCTCCTGGAGTTATTACCAACTTGCTGAGTTCTGCCGTTCGCAGGGGCGGAAAGAGGAGGCCCTCAAATGGGCCGAGGACGGGCTATGGCTCTTCGAAGACGGCCGGGTGGATGAACGGCTTCTGTTTCTCGTGGCGGATCTGCTATCCAAAGCTCGCCGCAAGCCGGACGCAGAAACACATTTGTGGCGCGCCTTCGAAAAGCAGCCCAGCCTTGAGATCTACCAGCGGCTGCGCAAGCTCGGCGGCAAGGCTACGTGCGCGCGCGCAGTGACGTGCCTCGAAGCCCGGAGTGCTAAAGAACAAACGTCGCGCTGGCATCACCCAGCCGATCTTCTGGTGCGGATCCTGATGGAAGAAAGGCTGTTTGACGCCGCTTGGAAGGCGGTGCGTAAGCACGGCGCTTCGATGGGTGTGAAGGAAACACTCGCGAAGAAGAGCGAGGCGGCCTTTCCGCGCGAGGCGCTTGAGGTATATGGCGAGCGCGTCGGCCAACTCGCAGAGGGCGGCGGCAACTCGGCCTACCAGGAAGCCGCACAACTTGTCGCGCGTATGGCACAGTTGCGTAGCAAGGCCGAGCAAGCGGCTTATATCGCGGAACTCCGGGCCCGTTTCAGGCGCAAACGCAACTTCATGAAGCTACTCGACTGAATTCGCGCTGCCCCCAGGTGCTGATTGCGTAGCACACCCCGTCTCGTAAAGGCCGGAGAGGGCCATCGCTCCGGCGAGCGGTGATGAGCCGCTCGTTTGGCCAAAGCCTACCGGAAGGCCAGCGGTCCCAACGGCCGTTCATTGAAGATCAACTGCCGCGATCCCGGGACACCCTCAGCGTAGGGTTTTGGAGCACAGCCCTACCAGCGGTGAGGCGCGGCGCGGCAGGCGGCGTACGCTCGTTCAATAGCCATCGGCTCTCAAGCGGGCCACACTCTCGCCGTGCTGTGCACCGTAAACTGTTCGCTCGAGCCGGTACAATTCAACTGTCCAACGCATGATCGGCCGGTCCTTCCAGCAATTGACGGCAGCGGCAAGCGCTTCGGGCACGACCATGTTGCGATAGGTTTTCATCTGTTCTGGCCGCGCGAATGGCGCGAGTAAGCTTGCCACGCTTATGTCCGCCCGGCTGAAACGGCCACCGACGAGATATTGGCGGCCGTCAGAAAGCAAACTATCGAGCCAGTCAAGCTCTGCGCTGAGTTTCACGCGGCTCGACTCTGCCGTGTCTGACCCAGTCGCAAACTTCTGCATCATGATTTTGCGTGTCACTGGCCACATCATGTTGCCGACGAGCCGGTGCAGTACCGAGGTATTGGCAAACAGCGCTGGCTTGACCAGCTCTGGCGCCCTCGGAAGAATTGCGGCGTAGGCCAGACGACGAACATGTATGCCAACGCCGCGATCCGCGCGTTGCTCAATTTCGAGTGCGCTGGGAAGCATCAACCGCTTGGATTCATCTTGGGCTTGTTGATCCGCCCAATCGATAATGGCGCCGCTTCCCTGAATGACGTGTTTGCCATCCCGGAGGATGGGAAGCGTGGTCGCCTCAGCACCCAAACGCTTGGCCAGAATGAAATGCAAGCCGGGAGGCCAGCCAATCTCATCGTAATCCACGCCATGCCAATCGAGCGCCCATCGCGCTTTTTCGCAGAAATGCGATATACCGAATGTAATGAGCTGCGGTTTTTTCCCGAACATCAGTTTTATGCTCCTGCTCGGCATGGGTGAAATTCCTGCGACTTGAATGCGGCAGATTGATCTAGTGGCATGATCCGCGATCTTTCATGATAGCACCAAGATCGTGCCATTCGGGGGCAAACCTGTGACAATACCAATTCTGTGCCGGTGGGAGTGACAAGGTTCAGGAGCCTGGCGAAATACGAATGCACAAGCGTCAGCTTATCACGCAATAGCGATACTTTAGACACCAAGCGAATAACGGGTTTTGGAGCGTGGCAGAATCAGGCTGCCCCGCTCACACACACGCTGGACCGCATGCCCGTGCATGTCATGAGGCGTGTGTTCCGCTGTACCCCTTCCCTGCCAACCCCGGCCCGCATAGCCATCGCGCAGGCAGCGCCACGATCGCCAGGCCCGCGACGATGAGCGCCATGCCGGCCAGACGTTGCGCCGGGAAGCGCTCGCCGAGCAGGATGATGGCCGCCAGCGTCCCGAACACCGGGACGAGCAGCGCGTAGGGCGCCACCGTGGAAACCGGATACAGCTTGATCAGGTGACCCCAGATACCGAACCCGGTGAGCGTCGAGCCGATGACGATGTAGGCGAGCGAGCCAATGCCAGCCCAACTCACCGAGGTCAGCGCCGCGACGATCGTGTGCGGCCCCTCGATAAGGAGAGACAGGACGAGCAACGGCAGTGGCGGCACCAGACTGAGCCAGACCACCGCCGCGAGCATATTGGCGGCGCCGGAGGACCGGAGCAGCACGTTGCCTACGGCCCAGGATATCGCAGCGGCAAGGGTCAGCATCAGGCCGGCGAGCGTGAATCCATCCGTGCCCGCGGTCGCGCCGATGAGGAGCAGCCCGCTCAAAGCCGCTCCGCTGCCCGCCAGCTGCCGGGCATCCGGGCGCTCTCCCAGCAACACGGCCGCCATGAGAATGGTCAGGAATACCTGGAATTGCAGCGTGATCGAGGCCAATCCCGCCGGCATCCCTACGGCCATAGCGGTGAACAGCAAACCAAACTGCCCGGCGAACCAGGCGAGCCCGATGAATACGAGCCGCCGCCAGGACCAGCGCGGCCTGGGCAGGAAGAAGGCGGCGAGTGCCACCAGCATGAAGCGCGCGGCCACCATCAACAGCGGCGGGAAATCCCGCAGTCCCCAGTGAATGACCACGAAATTGACGCCCCATATGGCGGCAACAAACACCGCGAGCCCGATGTGAGCTGGCTTCACGCGATACCTCCTGATGTTGAATCCGGCGCGCCATAAAGTGAAGCCCGCCGCTGTCCGTCGGCCACTTCACGGCTGCCAGCGTTTGGCCGCTTCGCGCGCGGCGTCGCAGCGGCTGATGCCGAGGTCCTTCAGCATGTGATCATCTGCTGCGAGCAGGACCCGCCGCTGGCGCCACCGCTCAAGGCCTTCTTCCAGGCTGCGCCAGACATGCCCCCATCCCAGGACTCTTCGTGAGGGGAGCGGGAGCACTTGGGCGCTTTTCAGCAATGATGGCATTTGATAGCCCGCCTTACTTCTTGCAGCGCCATACTCACGCATTTTTGGTCGCCCTGGCAGGGACACTGCCCCTATAATGCGGCGGATTGTACCGTTACAAAGAGCAGTACAGATGCTGAAAATCGACATTGCGCCCGGCGCTACCATCGTGGAACAGGTCGTCGGCGGCATTGCCGGGCTGATCGACACTCGCCAATTACCGGCCGGACGCAAGCTGCCGCCGATCCGTGAATTCGCCGCGACGAACGGCATTTCAAAATCAACCGTCGTCGAAGCCTTCGACCGGCTCGTCGCGCAAGGGCTGCTGATCTCGCGTCCAAAGGTGGGTTTCTTCGTCGCCGGACGGCGCCCCAGCCTCGATCTCACCGCAGGAGCGCCGCCCGCGGAACGCGATATCGACCCGATGTGGGCGCTGCGGAACGCACTGCTTCCCGGTCCGGAACTGTTGCGGCCGGGATGCGGCTGGCTGCCGGAAGACTGGCTGAACGGCGCGGGACTGCGGCGGGCGCTTCGCGCCATTGCACGATCGCCGCACGCCAGGCTCACGGATTACGGCCAGCCGCTCGGCTACGCGCCGCTGCGCGCGCAGCTTCAACTGGTGCTCGCCGCTCGCGGTATCGATGCACCAGCCAACCGCATCCTCCTCACCGACAGCGCCATGCAGGCCATCGACCTCGTGGGGCGGCTGCTGGTCCAGCCAGGGGATAAGATTTTTGTCGATGATCCCGGCTATTACAACTTCCTCGCCAACCTGCGTGTCCATCGCGCTCAGGTCATCGGTGTGCCGTTCCGCAAGGACGGGCCAGACCTCGAGATGTTCGCCTCCCTCGCGGCGCAGCACCGGCCGGTGCTCTACATCACCAATTCGACGCTGCATAACCCGACCGGCGCCACACTCGCGCCCGCCGTCGCGCACCGCCTGCTGAAAATTGCCGAGGCGCACGACATCGCCATCCTTGAGGACGACATCTACGCCGATTTCGAGGAGCACTCCGCTCCCCGGCTGGCGGCCATGGATCAGCTCAACAGGGTAATTTGCGTAGGCAGCTTCTCGAAGACTCTTTCGGCGGCCTGTCGCTGCGGCTGGATTGCCGCCCGCCGGGATTGGATCGATGGGCTGGCGGATCTGCGCATGGCCACGATTTTCTCCAATAACGAGCTTTCCGCGCAGCTTTTGCACCAACTGCTCACCGATGGCAGCTACCGCAAGCATGTCGACAACATGCGGACACGGCTGCGCGCGGCTTCCGTGCGGGTGCGCGGGCAACTGGAGGCGTGTGGCCTGTCGTTGTGGACCGAGCCGCGGGGCGGCATGTTCCTTTGGGCCAAGCTGCCGGAGGGGCGCGACTCAGCCGAAATCGCCCGGCAAGCACTTGCCAGCGGTATCGCCCTGGTGCCAGGAAACGTGTTCAGCGTATCGCGCTCGGCGGCGCGTTTCCTGCGCTTCAACGCTGCCCAGTCGGACAACAAACGGATTTACGATTTTCTCAAAGATGCGCTGGCCTGACGTCCCGCCAGCATCTTCGCCGCAGATTTCCCGCATTGATGGGCGTTGGGGGCTGCCAGGCAAAACCAGGACCGCGCACCAACAGCTGCGTGCAAGGATCGCTGCCCTCAGCTGACCTGCGCCTTCTTCTCGAAGCGGTCGATGCGCACCAGTGCGCAAGGCCCCACCGGCTCGGTCGAGCTTGCCACATCCCGCCACAGTGAACGAATGGATGCAGCCGAACGCCTCGCCGCCGCGATGACCTTCGGCCTACTCGCGCCCTTCGCCTGTCGGATGACCAGAAGCCAGAAGAAGAACGAGGTCGTTACAACACGTGACGCCAAAGGGAACCACGTCGGCAGTACGCGGGTCAGATCGTGGAGCAGCCCCATCCTGGGATCACAGCTTGCCAGCGGGGGGGGTCACTTCCGCCTCATTGCAATGATCGCATCAGGGACGGGCGGCATGACGGCCGTCAGAAATACCGCACAATCAGCCAGCAAACTGCACCATTGCTGTCAGCCCCCATGACCGTTCACACTCGGGACGCGACAATGCCAGCCATCCAGATCTGCCCATTTGATCCTGCCTCTGCCAGCCCCGAGCGCTGGGAGTTGTTTCACGCCTGCCGACGCGCAATCGACGAAGAACTTGCTCCAGGCGATCCGGTGTTGAGCAATGAGGAAACTCAAATCGAGATGTTGCGCCCGGATCCGCTTCGGGACGTCCGGCGTTGGGTGGCGGTAATAGGGGAGGAAATCATCGGCTTCGCCCGCGCCTCCCTTCGCTGCCCGGAAACACCAAATGCGGCCGAACATGCGCCGCATCTGCACGCAGGCGGTGCCGTACGCGCCGAAGCACGCCGCCTGGGCGCGGGCACGTTACTGCTGCGGGAGGTGCTCGGGCTGATGCACGAACTGGACAAGACGGTGCTCACGGTGCACACCCACACCGCGCCGGGACACGCGTTCCCGACGCACGCTGGCGCGGTTGCAAAGCACTCGGCGATGGAAAGCCGCGCGGTCCTCGCGCGGATCGACTGCCCCCGTCTGCGCGTATGGGAAGAGGCGGCTGCGGGCAGCGGCTTGACTTGGGAACTCCACAATGCCCGCGTGCCTCGCGAGGTGTTGCTGGCGCTGCTCCCCGTATTCGATGAGCTCCTAACCGATGTGCCGCTCGGTGCGCTCGACATTCCGCCCCCTCGCTCTGAAATCAGCGCCTACGACCAATGGTATGAGACGCTGGCCAGGACCGGGGGAGCGCATCACATGGTGCTGCTCCGGGCTCCTGGCGGTGCGGTGGCTGGTCTCAGCGACGCGATATGGGACAGCCGTTCCCCCGAATTCGTCTGGCAAGCGTTTACGGGTGTTGCACGGCCTTGGCGGGGGCGCGGTCTGGGGCGGGCCCTTAAGGCAGCTCTACTGCGCCATATCCATGCCCGCCATCCGGAGGCGAGGGTGATGACCACGTGCAACGCCGAGGAAAACGCTCCAATCCTGTCGATCAATGCCCGGGTTGGTTTTGCCGCGCACCGGCGGCTTGTAGATTACCAGATCACGCGGACGGCTCTCGATGCCTGGCACGCGGTACCGGCGTAACGATTGAGGTGGCGTGCTGCACCCGGTTTCCGGGCCCGTCGGAGCTCGTGCGCGGCGGCCCACGAAGGTGCTGGCGGCTGTTTGGACCGCAAAAAGCTGTACAGCGAAGGGTTCCTGCCGGGACAGGAGGGTTGCAGGTGGCCGCCCATCAGAGTTCGCACGACCGACGGCGGCTAATGGGAGAGGATCAGCTGTCGGTGAAGCGGTAGACGAGCGGCGGTTATTGGAGCGGTGCTTCGGATTGCCAACGTTGTACTAAGCCGCTCGCGCCGCAGGGAGCCCGTGGCGCGCGCGGCATCCTATCTGTCACACTTGTGACTGTTGTTAG
>JBNKIW010000063.1:0-11771 GCA_050290865.1 Rhodomicrobiaceae bacterium
CGACCCTTGCCGAGTTGCTGCTCATCAGCCGAACGATCCACGGCCTGGTGCTATCCGCGGCATCCGATGCTCAGATCGAGGCGGCGGCGCGGAATGAGGGCATGGCCGGTATGTATGAGGACGGCATCACAAAGGTCTGGCGGGGCGAGACAACCATCGAGGAAGTCTTGCGGGCAACCCGCGTCGTCTGACTGTGCGAGTGGGACAAAGCTGGGGGGCACGTCATGTCGATGATCGCGCTGCGATCGTCTCAATGGATGGCAAAAGCATCCGATTTCCTGGCGCAAGCTGGGCAGTGGTGGCTGAGAGAATTCCTGTCCTTGTTTCCCGCCCGGGTCACCGAGTGGCTCATGGATGGCAGGGCAAGGCGTCTCGTGCTGAAGCCGGCGCCCGAAGCGGTGAGCCTGGACCTCATCAACGATCGCAGACAGGTGCTGGCAAGCACCACGATGAACCGGGCCGGCTATTCGCCCGCGCTGATCGACAGCTTCTTGAAATCCAACCGTCTGAAGCGCCGCGACGTCGCGCTGGGCGTGCGTCTCGATCCAAATGCGATCTTCCGGCGGGAGGTTATGCTGCCGGTTCAGGCCGCACCGTCGATAGGCGCCGTCCTTGAGCAGGAACTGCTGCGAAAGACGCCGTTCCGGCTTCAGGATGTCTATCACGACCATGTCTTGCGCCGGACGGGAGAGAAACTCCAGGTCTCACACTGGGTGGTGCGCAGGCAATTCGCGGCAGATGCGCTTGATGCGCTGGGCCTCGGCGCCAATGAACTGGCCTTTGTGGACGCAGACGGTGCAGACGATGGTACGCTGCCCCCTGTCGTGAGGCTGAGGAATGGCAATGCTGCGAGCAGATGGACGGGAAAGATCCTGCTGGCCTTGACGCTTTCGGCCCTCCTGCTTGCGATAATCGCCGGCGTGCTGAAATATCGGCAGCAGCAGGCCGTACTGGATCAGCTTGCCGTGCAAATCCCCGTCGCCAAGGCGAAAGCGCAGCAAGTTCGCTCAGTGCTGGAAGCAACCGACTTGACGCGTAAGTCCACGACTTATCTCCGCAAGCAGAAACGCGACCAGCCCGGTCTCATCGATGTGTGGGAGGAAGTCTCGACAATCCTTCCCTCAACGTCCTGGCTCACCGAATTGCGAGTCTCCGAGGCGTCCGATGGAAAACAGCAGATCACCCTCACCGGCTTTTCGGACGCCGCCGCCAATCTCGTCAGCGTAATCGACAGATCGCCGCTCTTCGCCGACGCCACCTTGACCGCGCCGATTTCCCTGGACCCAACCGAGCAGAAGGAGCGCTTCGTCATTCAGGCTACGGTCGAAAAACGCGAGCCCTCCCGGGAGGCATCGCGATGACCGCCCTCTGGCAGGACAAACCCTGGCTGCGCCGCGCGGCGTTTGTTGGCGGCAATCTCGCTGGCCTGTTCGCGATCATCACGCTGATCGTCATGCCGCTGCAGTCCCTTTTCGCCGAACGCGACGCGCGCATCGCCAGGCAAGCCGAGATCCTGGCTCGCGCCCGAGCGATTGCGGAGCGTGCCCCCGACATCGAGCGCCTCGCCCGCGAGGGCAGTGCGAACATCGCGCGCGGCGAGTTTCTGCTTGGTACGAACGAGGGCGTTGCCGCTGCGGGTCTGCAGGCGCGTCTGAAGACCATGGCCGTGACGGCAGGGGCCAGGTTACGCTCGGTGCAGGGGCTGCCCGCCATGAATGAAGGACCGCTGCGTTACCTCGGGGCACGGCTGCAGATTTCCGGTCCCCTGCAAGCCATTCAGCGGACCACGCATGCGGCGGCGGCGGCCGCAAGGCCCTATTTGTTCGTGAGGGCTGCGGCCATAAAACCATCCAGGGCGGTCAGCAAACCGAACCCCGCCTCCGAACCGGTGATCGAAGCGCAGCTCGATGTCTGGGCCGCCTTTCAGAGTGAGGAGCGTAAATGATGGCTTTTCGTGCAGCGCCGCTGACGGTGATGGCGTTGTTCGCGCTGCTGAGTGTCAATGGCTTGCTGCTGGCGGCAATCGTCGCGAATAGCGTCGGGAATGGCAACGTTCCATTGTACACGGCCGAATGGTCGCCAAAGCTCTCCACGCCGGGGGACGATACCGCCATTGCCCCCAAACCGCTCGGAGCCTACCGGCAGATCCTGGCACAGCCCGCGTTCTCCAAGACGCGCACTCCTTTCGTGCCGCCGCGCCCGGCGCCCGTCGCCGTACGGCCAAAGACTGCCCCGCGAGCGCCGGTCATCACCAATCCGGGACTGGTCTTGGGCGGCGTGGCGATCGCCGACGGTGTACGGAAGGCGTATTTGAGCGCCAAATCCGATGCGCGAGGGACATGGGTGGCGGAGGGGGAAGAGTTCAAGGGGTGGCGAGTACAGTCGGTCAACGGCGCGAATGTGAAGATCGCGAAAAGCGGCCGGACGTTCGAATTGACGCTGTATCCCAAGCTGTAGAGCAGCATGGCGGGGCGCGTGCCCCGGCACGAAGAGTGACCGAATAGACCGGCAGCATCTGCCGCTATTGTGTGCGGTGAGCGTGTTCCATCGAGCCCAGCGCCGTGCTGCGGCGGGTGGCGTCTTGATGATGGCCTGCAGGCTGTCATGTTCGCGACGGAGCCGATCGCAGCGCCGCCCGTGGTTATTCCGATCGGATTGACACTATCCGGGCAAACAACAACCCGACGCTTTAGATCAGCAGCCAATACTGGCCCGGGAAGAAGGCCAATTCAGCCTCGTTCGCCAAAGAAATCGGCGACCAGGGTGTCAATTGGGAGAGTACTGGTGCGGCCGGTCATTACTCAGCAAGCGCCGCTCCGCCGAAAGATAGAAGAGTCCGCTAACGGCCTCAACCGCTTCTTGTGGCGATCGGTGTGACAGATTGTATGCGAACCTGGTGGTTTCCGTATCAGCGTCCGCCTTCCCCCACCACGACAAATGGCGCCCAGTAGGTCGGGTGCGCAGCGTGCTCGTCGCCTTTGGCAAGAAGAGCGAGCATGGCGCGGCGGAGGGCTTCGGCGCGGCCTACCTCGCTGTTGCGGGCCATTTCGCCTATCGCCGTGGTGATGAGCTTCACCGTAGCGGCAAAGTCAACAGCCCAATGCGAGACCAGTAGCGCGCGGGCTTGCGCATAAATGAAGGCGCGGGCCAGACCGGAGAGGGCTTGCGCGCCAGTAGCGCCGCCCGCGGCGGTGTTGCAGGCTGAGAGGATCACCCAATCGGCATCGAGCTTGAGGGCCGCGATCTCGCCCGCCGAGAGATAGCCGTCGTCGTGCTCGCTGGCGGTGTCCGGCGGTGTCAGGATCAGGCCGGGTTCGCTGGTGCCCTTGAGTTCGCCCGCCAGCGCACCATGGGTGGCGAAATGCACGATGCGGTATTGCGCGAGCCGGCCCTCAGCACTCAAGCGCTTCACCTCGCGTTCGGTGGCGCGGGCACCAAGGCGCAGTTCGCTGGTGTCGGCCTTGAGATTGCGGGCGACGGCACAGAGTTCTTGGGCTGTCTCGGGTAGCGGCGTCTGTATGCGGAGGTCCGCAACTTGCGCCAGTCCGCCGCGCGTCGCCACGGGCTTCATACCGCCACGCCAGCCAAAGAGCGCTGCAACACGTTGGGTGGCGGTCTTACGGCATTGCTGGCTATCGCGGGCAAGCCGGGCCTGTTTCGTGTAATAGGCACCGTATCGCGGATGCTCTTGATCGCCATCGAGCAGCGGGTTACCGAAGCCGATCAACGATTTGGTGGCAGCGCTTGGACGGGCGACGCGGCGCAGGGCTTTCAGCGAGGACACCGCGGGCAGGATCGTCACGGCGTGACTACGGGCGAGCCAGGCGGCGGACTTGTGCCCGGCGCTGGAGGGCGCCGCCGTCACCAGCACCTGGAACGGCAGCTGGGTAAGCGGCCCGGACGGCACGATGAGCAGATGCTTGCCTTGGATGAGGTCTTCCACCTGGCCAAACAGCGCCTTGTAGAGCGCATGGGCGCGGGCGTGGCCGAAGGGCAGTGGTTTGCCAGCATTGGCATCGGCTTGGGTGAAACCCGCGGCGAGGAGCTTGGTGCAAAGCGGCGTGTGCCAGGCAGCGGTGTCCAAGCCGCAGCGCAGCGCCTGCACTTCGCGGGTGAGCGCCGCCGTTCCCAGTTCGGAGCGTACACAGCGGACTTCGGTCTTGCCAACGACCCAAATGAAGGTTTCTTCGGGCGTTGGCTTTGCTATTGGCGTATCCAGGAGCAGTACCAGCACCTCATCCGCGCCGAGTTGTGCCTGCACCTCCTCAACCGATATCGGTGCCGGACTAGCAAGTGCGGTATAATCCGGGAACTCGATCGCCAGCCGCTTGTCTATTGCTACGACGCGCGCGTCAATGGCTGCAAGCCGGACGTCGTTCTCCGCTTCGACCTTGGTGTCGCGCCTGGCAGTTGACTGCCCCAGCGCGGCGTTGCGCCAAGCATCCCGCTTCTGCCATTCGGCCACCAGATCTTGGCGTTCACGCGCCACTGCCGCGACTTGCGGTTTCCCGCCTGCTCCTCGCGCTGCCATCTGCGCCAGCGATCGTGCAGCCTCGGACGAATGCGCCCATTGTGCGGTTTGAAACATCTCGCGGGTAAGCACCTGGCTGGGTGTTCGGCCTTGCGGCGTCAGGCGGTATACGGCCTTGATAAGCCACCGAAATTGGGAGCTTTTCTGCTCTGCCTCGCTTCTCTTGTTGCCGGTTCCGCTGACGTCCAGCGCGGCACGCTGCGTGTGCCGCGAGATGGAGGCGGTGCCGCGTCTCCAGAACTGAGCGGCGTGGTGCCAATCGTGCTGCGAGAAATACAACGTCGCCAGATTGTTGAGGCTCGCAAGCGTGTCGGGATGTTGCTTGCCCAGCACCCGCTCTCGGACCGCAAGAGCGTGGCGGAAAAGTCGCTTGGCTTCCGCATGGCGGCCCTGGACGTAGCACAACACCCCCCAACCGTCGATGCTTGTGAGCGTGTCAGGATGCTCCTTGCCCAGCACCTGCTCTTGGGCCACGACGGTGCGGTAATAGAGCGCCTCAGCCTCGGCGTAACGGCCCTGGGTGCGATACAGATCCGCCAGTTTGGCGACGCTTCGAAGCGACGCGGGATCGTCCTTGCCCAGCACTCGCTGTTTGGTGGCCAGCAACCGTTCTGCGAGCGGGAGCGCCTCGACGTATCTCCCTTGCCCGAAAAGCTGGCCCACCTCCTTGTCAAGCGCGCTGATGTCAACGGCGCTTTGCGCACCCGCTGTCGCATGGAACCACAGCGCCAGTATTGCGACCAATACGACACGCCTTGCTATCCGCCTCAGCCATGCCCGCATTACGCCCCCTCCGGCAATGTGATGAAAGAGTTCCGGCTTTGTGGACGGCCGGTGTGGAATCAGCAAGGCGGGGCCTGAGGTACCGTTGGCTGAGATGAGGAACCGAACCTTTGGGATGTGCCTGGCGCAACGAAACCGAGCTTCATCGCGGATCCGGTCGGCACCCTGAAGCGAAACCTGTCCACGAGCACACGCAGACCTGTTATCAGCAGGGAGTTCGGCCCCTCGATCAGCTATACAGGATCACGTTTTCGGCGTCACGCCGAACCGTTTCGCAATCTGCCGGTCAATAAAACGCTTCGGTAGCACGGCCCGCGCGAGCCAGTTGCTCCATCGGTTGGGAACAACCGCGATGCGTGTGGGCGGATGGGCGGCGGTGAGAGCTCTTAGCACCTCGCGCGCCACCCGCTCCGGCGGCAAGGCGTTCTTTGCCAGTTCCATGATGTGCTGGCCAAAGGCACGCGCATAGGCGTCGTAGGGGGTATCCGTGGTTGAGACGCGGTTTCCCGCCGCCTTGCCCCAGATCGGCGTTGCAATTGCGCCCGGCCCGATGACAATCACGTCAACGGCAAAGATGATCAGTTCACGGCGTAAACTGTCCGACAGAGCCTCCAGCGCGAATTTCGATGCGGCATACGGCCCCACGAACGGCGCCGCGATCTGGCCGCTGACGGAACTGATCATTACGATGCGGCCAGGCGGCCCCTGCCGCGCCTCATCGGTGCCGAGGAGCGGCCCGAACGCCTGGCACGCAGCGATCTGCCCGATGACGTTCACCTCGATCTGTCGGCGGATGTCGTCAAGCGGCAGGAGCATCAGCGGCCCGGACACGGCAATCCCGGCATTGTTGACGAGGCCGGCGAGCGTTCCGTTGCCCAGCCGCTCTGCCACGGCCGCCGCGGCGCGGTTGACCGCTTCGCTGTCCGTGACATCGAATACTAGTACCCGCCGTCACTGAAGGGTGAGTCATGGTTGCCACGTCTTCGGGGTAATCGTGAGCCTCATCACTTTCCGGCCTTTGCCGCAGCTGCGAAGCGTGATTCAAGCTTGGGATGGCTTACCAAGCAACTCCGATCCGGCTTGATCCGGAAACCCGCGCAACGCTCGAGGGCTGGGTGCGGGCATCGAAAAGCGAGCAGCGCATGGTCCGGCGCGCCCGCATTGTTCTGCTGGCTGCCGATGGCGTGGCATCGCGCGCCATTGCGCGGGAGGTGGGCGTCACGCCGGGCATCGCCAGCGTGTGGCGCGCACGTTTTGCCGCCTCTGGCATTGATGGGCTCGGCGACAAGCCGCGGCCTGGGGCAAAACCTGTGTACACGGACGAGACCGGCAAACGGATATTGGCGATGCTCGATCAGCCGGTGCCGGCGGGCCGGGCCCGCTGGGATGGCAAACTTCTCACCGAGGCGCTTGGCGATGTCGACATCAACTACGTCCGCCGCTTTCTGCGAAAGCACAAAATCGATCTCGGCGGGCGGAAATCATGGTGCGAAAGCAACGATCCGGAGTTCGCGGCCAAAGCCGCCGACGTGGTCGGCCTCTATATGTCGCCTCCCGAGAATGCCATTGTGCTGTGCATCGACGAAAAGCCGTCGATCCAGGCTCTGGAGCGTGCGCAAGGGTATCTGAAACTTGCCAATGGTCGCGCTTTGACCGGACACAGCCATGACTACAAGCGGCACGGCACGACAACGCTGTTCGCCGCTTACGACGTGGCCACCGGCAAAGTTCTTGCCAGGCATGATAAGCGGCGGCGCCGGAAGGAATTTCTCGCGTTCATGGATGAGGTTGTCGCGGCCTATCCTGGCCGCCGCCTTGAGGTTATCCTCGATAATCTGAATACGCACAAAAGGAATGATGCGTGGCTGGAGAAGCATCCGCTCGTCACCTTCCATTACACCCCGACGCGGGCATCCTGGCTCAATCAGGTCGAATGCTGGTTCTCGCTCCTTCAGGGGCAGTCACTGGCGGGCGCGTCCTTTACGTCAATCGAGCAACTGAAAGCTCACATTGGTGCCTACGTCCAACGCCACAACGCCGCCGCCGAACCGTTCGTGTGGACCAAATCCGAAGTCCACCAGCGCCGCGTGAAAGGACGGCGTATCAGTGATTTGTGACTCCGGGTGCTAGCGGTGTGCACAAGCCTGTAAATGCCGTCCGCAACCGTTCCGCATCGGCTTCGCTGCGGACTCCGGCGAAAACGTGAAAATCGGCGTTCGTCAGTGTTTCGACGGTGGTGTAGCCGATGCCCGTCGAAGCACCGGTGACCACCGCAAAGCGCTGTGTCATTCTGCTCTCCCAGATTTGCATTCACACGTGTGCTTCGGCTCCCATTTCGCCGGCCCGAAGCGTTTGACGATCTCTTGTTGTACCTCCGCCCCATTTTCTAGCGCGCGGAGCAGCAGCGGATCACCATAATCATAGTAGTCGTCCTCTCCGCGCGGACCGAACCAGAGCGCGAGATCATGGACGCTGCCGTTGGGCTTGAGGGTCGCCTCAAGCAGGTAGCTGGCGCTGGTGACGATCTGAGCTGTGGGTGGTTTGCCCGAAGCCACAATCAATCGTCTGTCCGTGAGCACATAGATTTCCTCGCGGCGGGGGGCAGGACGTTCAAAAAGGGTGAATGCGCGCCCGACCGCCTTGATCCAGAAATAGACCGTCAGCGTGACCGAGACCAAGATTGCAACAGCGAAGCTCGAGCGTCTAATCGTTTGCGGTTCCGCGTGGTCTCCGGCGTCTATAACAACGACCGTGATCAGGGAGACGAGGATCGCCAGAGCGGTGATGCCAAGCAGGACCAAGCCCCGTCGCGGCGGTCGCGCTGCAAGAGCCCAGGCTGGCGAGGCACTCCATTCGATGCGTTCTCCAAGAATCAAGATTGAATCAATGGAATTGTCGCCTGCCACACGGTCCTCCAGTTGAGTTCAGGTTTGGCGCGCGAGCGCGGAGAGTTCGTTGAACCGGAGATGCGGTGTTGCGGGCACGCTCAGGAGCCACGACGCATTCCAGAAATACAGCGCTGCGGCTGCCAGCAGTAGGAACAAGGGTGCGCGTCTGCGCATGGAAGTTCGTTGCATCGCTTTTCCCTTTCCCGAATGACAATGATGTGGCATTATCGCTCCCAATTAAGGGAACAGTCAACTTTGTTCCCGAGTATGGGAATGAGGCAGCCGCGCGGGATGCAACTCATTGGTGCTTCGTTATTGACGAACTACGGCGAGCGGCACCCGGAAGCAGCGGTGGCGCTGAGCAGCTTGTATGCGCTGATCCGTGAGGCGCATTGGACCGATCCGGCCGATGTCGAAAAGGAGTTTCATGCGGTGGCCAGCGTCTCAGATCCCGGAACCGTGGCGCTGACAATCGCCGAAGCGCGGCTCCGTGTGGTCCTGGATGTCAATTTCGCGCTCGGCTTTGTCCGGATCGTGTCCGTGTCGGAGATGGATGACAGCGGGAGGTGAACATGTCTGCCAATGATGCCGTGAAGCCGGTCCGCACGGCCGAAGAGCATTCCGCAGCGCTCGATGAAATCGCTCGCCTTTCCGGCGCTGCACCGGGCACGCCCGAAGCCGACCGATTGGAAGTGCTCGTCATCCTCGTGGCCGATTACGAGCGGAAACATCATCCGCTTCCGGCCCCCGACCCCGTCGAACTCCTTGACTTTGCAATGAAGGCGCAAGGGCGAACACAGACCGATCTTGCCCAGCTTCTGGGCTCGCGCTCGCGGGCTTCGGAGGTCCTGGCCCGGCGGCGGCATCTTTCGGCGGATATGGTTGATAAGCTTGCCAGGGCGTGGCGCCTGCCTGCCGCACTGCTGTCCGCGCCTTACGCCGTCCGTGGTGGCATGAGACGGACCGCCGCGCGCGGCGCTGTCGCGCTCCTCATCGTTCTGGTGCTTGGAACGGCGGCGATTGGCGGGGTGATCTGGAGCTATGGCCGCGATCTGCCGGACACCTCCACCATCGCGAGCTACACGCCATCCGATATCACCCGTTTCGGTCCCGACGGGCGCCTGACGGTGTTTCGCAAATTCACCCCGCTGTCTGCCATTCCACCGCATGTCGTGAATGCCTTTTTGGCCGCCGAGGATCGGGATTATTACGCGCATGATGGTTACAGCCCCGCCGCGATCCTGCGTGCCATGGTCTACAATGCTCGCAGAAAACGGGGAAGCAAGCCGTCCGGGGCGTCTACCATCACGCAGCAACTGGCGAAGAACCTGTTTCTGGCAGGACAGCCGCCATCTCTCGAACGCAAAATCAAGGAGATCCTCCTTGCAAGGCGGATCGAGGCGGCGCTGACGAAGGATCGCATCCTGGAGTTGTACCTCAATCAGATCTATTTCGGTGGCGCCGCCCGGGGCATCGCAGCAGCAGCGGAGCAGTATTTCGGCAAAACGCCCGCCGACCTCAGCGTTGCCGAGGCCGCTTATCTCGCGGCGCTGCCCAAAGCGCCGGATAACTACCGGATGGATCGTCCAGCCAACCTGGAGCGCGCGAAAGAACGGCGCGACTGGGTGCTGGGTCGCATGGCTACCGACGGACTGATCACGACAACAGCTGCACAGTTCGCACAGGCCAAGCCGCTAAGGTCCGACACGCTGCAGCCGTAGGGACGGCGGGGAGGCGAGACGCTGTTCAGGGTCGCTAGCCGCCGTTAGCGGCGGATCGCCGAAAGGCGGAAGTTGTATACATAGCGACCTGATCGCGCCGCATCCCGACTCCGAACACTTGCTCGCACTAGTCTCGGCCGGGGGATAAGTGAAATTCCAAGGGAATTGATTCCGGCTGCTGCGACCTGTTGCGGCAGACAGTCAACGAGCTTAAGGAGATGCTGTATGCCATGAATTGATGCCGTCTGGGGGATTAAGTATGAGTAGTTTCGACAGCACAAAAGCGGCTTTGCCGGACATCATCAAAGACATTGTTGCGGGCAAAATTCAGCTTCCCGATTTCCAGAGAGGCTGGGTCTGGGACGACGGGCATGTCCGCTCTCTTCTCGTGAGTATCGCGCGTTCCTTTCCCGTCGGCGCTGTCATGCTGCTCGAAACGGGCGGAGGCCTGCGCTTCCAGGTCCGCCCTGTTGAGAATCTGCAATTTCCCAGCACGATACCGATCCCCGAAAAACTCATTCTCGATGGACAGCAGCGCCTGACCTCCCTCACTCAGGTACTCGCCTTGGATACGCCAACCAGAACCCGCAATGAAAAAGGCAAGCCCATTAGCCGCTGTTATTATATCAACGTCAACGCAGCACTAAACGACGACGTGACAGAGGAAATGATTGTCGGTCTGGAGGCCGACCGCAAGCTCAGGGCGAATTTCGGGCGCGACGTCATTCTCGACCTTTCGTCGCCACAGCTCGAATGCCGGAATTTTTACTTTCCCTGCAATCAAATCCTCAACTCGGATGCATGGGAGGAAGCCCTCCAGGAGTTCGCGCCTGATAAGTTCAATCTTTACATGAAGTTTCGGAAAAAGGTGCTCAACGCCTTTCGAAGCTATCAAGTGCCTCTCATCGTCCTCGATAATTCGACCTCGAAGGAAGCTGTGTGCCTGGTCTTCGAAAAGGTTAATACAGGTGGTGTGCCGCTCTCTGTGTTTGAGCTCGTGACGGCCAGCTTTGCCGCCGAAAATTTTAACTTGCGTGATGACTGGATTGGCAGCAACGCCCGAAAAGTCACCGGCCGGGCGGAGAGACTCAAAGCCGAGTCAATTTTGGACACGATCGAGCCGACCGACTTTCTACAGGCGGTCTCGCTGCTGCATACCTATGATCGCCGGCAGGCCGACATCGCGTCGGGCAGAACCGGCAAGGCGGTCTCGGCCGTCAGCGCCAAGCGGGTCGCCATTCTTGCGCTCGCTCTCGATGACTACGAGCGCCTTGCTGATGAAGTTGAGCGAGGTTTCCTGCTGGCCGCCAAGTTCCTTCGCAAGGAATGCTTTTTCTCGGTGCGAGATCTTCCTTATCGCACACAGATAGTACCCCTTGCCGCCATTCTCGCCAGGCTCAAGGAACGGTGGCTTGAACCGAAAATCCATGACAAGCTCAGTCAGTGGTTTTGGTGCGGCGTGCTGGGCGAGCTTTACGGTGGCGCCGTCGAAACTCGCATCGCGAACGACCTGGAGGATTTGCTTGCCTGGATCGATGGGGGCACTGAAATCCCGCGCACGATTTACGAAGCCAATTTCAGCTCCGGTCGCCTTGGGACTCTGCGCTCACGGCTTAGCGCCGCCTACAAGGGCGTTAGCGTGCTCGTACAGAGACAAGGAGCACGCGATTTTTTCTGGAAGGCCACGGTCCAGGAACTCGATCTTGAGGAAGTCGCCCTCGACATACATAACATATTCCCCAAGGATTGGTGCGAAAAAAGGGGAATCAAACAGGGCAATCGCACGAAATAACAGCTGACAGATCGACCATATTCTGAATCGCTCGGGTGATCTTTGATTCGTGAAAA
>JBNKIW010000064.1:0-11740 GCA_050290865.1 Rhodomicrobiaceae bacterium
GGGTGGCGCAGCGGATCCTGGGCGGGAGTATGAGGGCGGCGCGAAAACAACATGCGTGCACCGAACCGAGGGCGTGGTGGTGAGCGACTGCTCATTGAACATCAACTGCCCCAAGTTCGGGGTACTGTCAGAGACAGCTTTTGGAGCGACACCGACTCTATGCCCTTTCCCAAACTTCGCTGTGAGAGGCAGGTTCGCCTGACGGCGAACAGCCAAACGGGGCGCGGCTAGGCGGCAACATGTTGTCGTTTGTGGTGCTTTTGGTACCTGAAAGCTGATGTATGAGGCCCGCGCAGTGCAATGAAGGGTTGTTATCTGGGAACCAGGAAGTATCCAAAGTTGAGCGACCGCTCTTCGAGGATGGCAGTGATCTTGCGGCATCATCAGCCACGCGCTTGCGCTCCCCGCCGGCCGGAATTCGCATCGATGGGGGCCGGAGCGGCAAGCGGATCTACTCTTGGCTTTCGCCGTTCCCGGTGGCTCATCCTGTTGATGACGGCGGCCAGGACTTGCTCCTGCCAAGATATCCGTCAGACTCGAGAGAAAGAGAGAATCAGTTCCGTGCGTGCTGCGATGTCCGTTTGATCGCAGGGAGTGAATGCGTTTCTCAGCCAACGGTGGAGTGACCGTCTATGCCGCTCGCATCAGCAAAACGCAGCGCCTCTCCCGCTCAACAGACGCTGCCGCTCTTCTCCCGGGTCCTCAGCCGCGACGAGTGGGTGGACACACTTATCGAGGCTTTCGCCGACAAGAAGCGAATCTCGGATTTCCTGCCACAGGCCGAGGAAGCACTCGCAGCCTATCCCGTCGATGCCGCCTTGCTGTGCATCGCGGCCACCGCGGCACTGCTCGATGGCCTTCCCGAACGGGCGCTGGCCTTTCTGAAGCGCCTGTCCCACCGCTACGAACCAACCGACGCCGTTCATCTTTTGCATGCGCTGGCGCTAAAACAGCAGGGACACATTCCGGCCGCCCGCCAGCTGCTCGAACGCCATGACATGACGACGGCGTATACAGCGCTGCGCGGCTTCCCCGGCGGCGCCCAGCGTGTCGTTTGGCTCTCGAACGAGATCAACGCGATCATGGGGCGCGATTCCGTGCTCGGTGGCTGGGGCTACCGCGCGCCATGCGGCCGCAAGGCAGCCAAGCCTGCTCAAAAAAACAAATCCGCGCAGAAGCCGAAGCACGCCGTGCCTGCTGCCAAAGCCGCCCCTTCCGCAGTTCCGGCCGCCGCCGAGCCGCCGAGCCTGCCGCGCATCGACATCGACATTTCGTTTGCCGCCGATTTTGACCTCGCCCCCCTTGGCGCCGCTGTGCAATTGCCCCCCGAGCAGGAGGGCGTGTGGTATGGCCTGAGGAAACGCTTCGCCCATCTCGGCCTTGCGCAAGGGTTCGATGAACTGCTGTGCCTGCCGCATTTGCGCGGCCTGGAGACCCTCTGGCATCAGGTCGAGACGGTCCGCAAGGTGCTGAAGCAGTTCCGCGGCCGCGTGCTGCTCGCTGATGAGGTCGGGCTCGGCAAGACCATCGAGGCGGGCATGGTCCTCAAGGAGTACCTCCTGCGCGGCATGGCCGAGCGCGTGCTGGTGCTCACCCCCGCCTCCCTCGTCGGACAGTGGCGCGAGGAGTTGGAAACCAAGTTTGACATTCCGTGTGCGACGACGCACGACTCCCTGCTGCGCGAGGATGCAGCGGTCTTCTGGGACCAGAAACGCATTGTCGCCTCGATTGCGACCGCCCGGCGCAAGGAGCACGCCAGAGCCCTGGCGCACCGCACCTTCGACCTCGTCATCGTCGATGAGGCGCACCATCTGCGCGACCGCGCCAGCCAGAGCTACAAGCTGGTGGACGGCCTGAACAAGCGCTTTCTGCTGCTGCTATCGGCGACGCCGGTGCAGAACGACCTGATCGAGTTGTACAATCTGCTGACGCTGCTGAAGCCCGGTATTTTCAAGACGCTGAAGGAATTCCGCGCCGCATACATGGTTCCGGGCAAGCCGCGCCAACCCGCGAACTCGGATCGCTTGCGCGAATTGATGCGCGGCGCCATGATCCGTAACACGCGCGCCGTGGTGGCGCTGAAGCTGCCGCGCCGCAACGCGGTGACCGTGCGCGTGGACGCGGAAAGGGAAGAGCAACAGGCCTATCGGGAGCTGGCGGAACAGGCGCGAAGGCTCGGCGCGGATGGCGGCGCGGGCAAGCACCGGCTGACGTTGCGCCATCTGCTTGGCGCCGCCGGATCGTCCCCCTCCGCGGCCGCCGCTGCAGTGGTCCGCCTCGTCGAGCGCCATCCCAGGGAGCAGGGCTGGAAAAAGCTTGCGCGGGCCTGGGGGAGCATCGGTGCGGGTGCGAAGGAGACGGCGCTCCTGGACCTCCTCCGGCGCAATCCGTCCGAGAAGAAGCTGGTCTTCGTGCATTATCGCGAGACGCTGGCGCATCTCGCGGCTCTCCTGACGCGCTCGAACATTCCCTTCGCCCGCTTCGACGGCAGCATGAGCGGGCCGGACAAGGACGCTGCCATCGCTGCCTTCCGCGACACAGTCCCTGTGCTGCTGTGCACGGAGTCGGGCGGCGAGGGCCGCAACATCCAGTTCTGCAACACGCTCATCAATTTCGACGTGCCATGGAATCCGATGGCCATCGAGCAGCGCATCGGCCGCATCGACCGCATCGGCCAGGAGCGCGAGGTTTTCGTGTTCAATCTGGTGACGCGCGGCACACTCGAAGAACAGGTGCTGCAACTCCTGGACGAGAAAATCTCGATGTTCGAGTTGGTGGTGGGGGAGGTCGGCGCGATTCTCGGCAGCGTTGACGACGACCGCGACTTCGGCGAACTGGTGCTCGGCGCCTGGCTGGAGACGACCGAAGCGGGACGCGCCGAGGCATTCGGCGCCATCGGCCGCACGCTGGAGGAAGCACGCCAGCGTCACGAGGGCGCCAAGGAACTGGATGACGCCCTGTTCGGCGAGGATTTCGAGACAGCATAGCTGCTGGAAGCGCGAAACGGAGATTGTGGCCTGCCATGGGAAACTTGAGGAGTTTCGTCGCCGACGCGCTGGAAATTCAGGGCGCCATCATCGACTCCATCGAACCGGACGGCCTGGAAGTGCTGTCACCCGAGCCATTGCGCAAGGCCATGGGCTGGCCGGAGCTGGCGCGGCTCGGCTTCGGGCTGGAGCGTCCCGCCGGCGCCATCGCCATCGGACTGGAGGGCGACTGGCTGGAGCGGTTCGGCGCCCTGCTTGCCGAGCGCGGGCGCTGGGTGGAACGCCAGTTCATCCCCGAGGCGGCCGTGTCGATGGGCGCGCCGGAGCGCATCCTGGAACGTGCGCTCGACCTGGGCAACGCCGTCTGGCGGTTCCAGAGCGTGCGCGAGACGTGGTCACGCTGTCTGCTCCTGAGTTTCCGCTACAGCGCGGTATCCGATGAGAAGCGCGAGGGGCTCGTCTGGCAAGGCTTCAACCTGCACACCGGCGCAGTGCTAAATGAGATGCTTCCCCCGTCTGCGCTCGCGGCTTGAGCTGGAACCGGCCTGGGAAACGCCCGGCGACGCGGTGCGCGCCGCTGCCGGACCGGGCTGGGACGCAGCCAGCCTGACCGCCCGCGTGAAGCCCCTGCTCGACGCGCAGGTTCGCGCCGAACTGGTGCCGTTCCTCACCGCCATGCGCCGCCGCCTGGAGCGTGACCGCAACCGCATTCACGCCTATCACGACGATCTGCGCCGCGCGGCGCTGAGAAAGCTGGCCATCCTCGAAGGAGCCACGGGCGAAAAGGCCGAGGCTGACCGCAAGCGCGAGACCATGCGGGCGGCGCCCATCGAGCGCGAATACCACGCCAAGCTCGACGACCTGCGCAACAATTACGCCCTGCGCGTGAGCGTCGAATGGGTTCAGACGCTCGAATTATACATGCCCGTTCAGCGGCTTGAGGTGATAATCCGGCGGCGCAAGGGCGAGCGGCTCATCCATCTCGACTGGCACCCGCTGCTGCGGTCGGCTGAGCCGCCGCTGTGCGAATGGGGTACAGGCGCAAGCCAGACCCGCCTCGTCTGCGATGAAAAGCTCCACCTCGTCGAGCCGGAGGGGCTGGCACCCTGTCCCACCTGCGGCAAGGTCTGGTGTCGAGCGTGCCATCTCGATGGCTGCCCACATTGCGGCAGAGCACGGCGGCACAAACACTGATGCTCGGCACGGTCACCCCTGGCCACAGAATATGAAACGAGCGGACCACGATCACGGCCGGGCAAGAACGGCCACCACTTCACGAGAGCGCGCATTACCAAGTGTTTCCTCCCGCGCCTTGTTGGTTTTTGAATTTTTGCCGCAAACGTTCTAAGATGGCTCCATGACTAAGCGCACCAGATCGTTGGCCGAAGAGGCCGCACGGCTCCCCGCAACGGATCGCATCCGGCTGGTGGAGCATTTGCTGGCGACGCTCGATAAGCCCGATGCGGAGATCGACCGTGCTCGGGCCGAGGAGAGCGAGCGGCGGCTCGACGCTTATTTGCGCGGCGAGACCACTGGTCGGAACGCAGAAGATGTGCTCGCCAAGCATTTGAAGCCGTGACAATCCGATTTCTGGAGGAAGCAGAGGCCGTGTTCGACGCGGCGATAGCCCATTACGACTCACAGGCGGCCGGGCTGGGCACAGAATTGGCCAAGGAAGTTCAGCTTGGCCTCAGTCGCATCGAGAAGTTCCCGAAAGCCTGGCAGCCCCTCGGGCGGCGCGTCCGCCGTTACCGGTTGAGCCAATTCCCGTATGGCATCATCCATGCGGTGCTTCCCTCTGAGATCGTCGTGGTTGCCGTCATGCATCTGCATCGGGCACCAGAGTATTGGCGCGAGCGTTTGAAGCGCATTTAAATGTCTCGCGCTTGTCAGTACGTTGATCCGCGGTGACTGTCCACTGTGCTGAAGTGGGCATCTTCATAAATGCCTTCTGAAGCTCGAAAGTGGTCACCCATGATCTTCGCTGAAGCGTCTCATGTTGAGGGATGACCGGCTGTGCCAGCCGCTTCTGCGATTGTTCCCAAGTGCCGCTGCTTGTGCAACGAAGCGTGATCTGCGCTTAATCCTGCGCCACAATGGCCCGTGCCGCCCAAAATGACCCGGAGCGTGATTGGCGCGTTGAGCGCGGTGTGCCACCAGCAGTTGGTGACGGGGCCTTCTCCGGTTGCCATAACCGTGGGGGCGGATGGCGGTGCGCGGCAGAAGCGGAAGCTGCAATTCGAGAAGCATAACCGACTGGGAGCACAATCAGAATTCACTGCGTCCCGCGCTGGCACGTCAATGGCCACTCCGGCGGCTCACAACGCTTTTTCCCAGCTCTGCGACAGGCGTACTGCACCATTGATGATCCCTACCATGGAGTAGGTCTGCGGGAAGTTACCCCACAGCTCGCCGCTCCTCGTGTCCGTATCCTCCGACAGGAGCCCGAGATGATTTCGGCACGCCAGCAATGCTGCGAAATGCTCGCGCGCTTCCTCCCGGCGCCCCATTCGTGCCAGCGCATCCACGCGCCAGAACGCGCAGACATTGAATGCCGTTTCGGGCAATCCGAAATCGTCCGCCGCTTCATACCGCGTGATGAACGGACCGCGCCCCAGCGCGATCTCGATTTGCTCCACAGTCGAGACCATACGCGGGTCGAGCGGGTCGATGAAGCCCACCTCGGTCATCAGAAGCACTCCCGCATCCAGATGCTCGCCCTCGAAGCTCTCGACGAAAGCACGGCGCTTCTCGGACCAGGCGCGCGTAAGGATAACCCCGCGAATGTGATCGGCGATCACGCGCCAGTGACGGGACTTTTCCTCTTCGCCGATATGCGCGCCGATTCGGGCGAGTCGGTCCACGGCAGCCCAGCACATGAGGCTGGAGGCGGTATGCACACGTGCCCGGGAGCGCAGCTCCCACATGCCAGCGTCCGGCTGATCATAGAGGCGGGCGGCCTGCCGCCCCGCCAGTTCCAGAGCAAGATACTCCTGAGGTCCCGGCGGATGCAACAGGCGGCGGTCAAAGAACGCCTGCGCGGCGCCAAGGATCACATTGCCGTAAGCGTCATGCTGAAAGTGCTCATGCGCCTGATTGCCCACGCGGACCGGCCCCATGCCGCGATAGCCTGGCAGCGCCGGGGCGATATGTTCGGCGAGCAGGCTTTCCAGCCCGATACCCAGCACCGGCTGAATGTGATCGGTGCTGGCGCGTGTAACGACGTTCATCAGCCACTGGAAATAATTCTCCATTGTCCGCATGGCCGACAGGCTGTTCAGCGCCCTGACGACGAAGTAAGCGTCGCGCACCCAGCAGAACCGATAATCCCAGTTGCGCTCCGTGTCGGGTGCCTCGGGGATACTGGTTGTGATGGCCGCTACGATGGCGCCAGTTGGCTCGTAGGTGCAGAGCTTGAGCGTGATAGCAGCCCGGATCACAGCATCCTGCCACTCGAAGGGAATAGCCAGCCTGTGGACCCAATCGCGCCAGTAGAGCTCCGTGTGGTCCTCGAATGTGCGGCCAACTTCGTGTACGGCATCGGTGAGCGGTTCATCGGGCATCAGCAGAAAGGTGAGCGGCTCGTGCAGCAGAAACGGCGTCTCGTCGAGCACGTAGTCCAGAGGCGCGTCCGTAGTCAGACGCAGTGCCATCCGGGGACCGGCATAGCGAATGTGGTTGGATCCGCGCGTGATTTGAGGTGCCACTGCGCCATATTCGAAGCGCGGCCGGATGCGCATACGCACGCTGGGCTTGCCCCCCAACGGCGTAACGCGCCGCACCAGAAATTGCGGGCGGAACGAGCGCCCTCGCGATTGGAAACGTGGGGCAAAGTCGGTGATTTCGACCGCACCCTGCACGCCGTGCAGTACGGTCTTCAGGATCGCGGTATTGGGGACGTAAGCCTGCTCGCTCCGGCTATAGCCATCCATCTCCAGCGCGAAGACACCGTCATCGGGAGCGCCCGGTGGCGCTCCAAGCAGGCGGTGGAACACCGGATCGCCATCGAACCGTGGCAGGCAGAACCAGACGATGGACGCCTGACGGTCGATCAGCGCCGCAATCGCGCAATTGCCAATGATACCGAGTTCGAGGCCGCTCACGCGCTCGCTGCCCCCAATTTGGTCGAGAGTTTCTCCAGCCATGCCGTAACGTCCTGCGGGTTTGGTAGCCGGAATGATGCCGCGCTTTCCCCTTCGCCGACCTTAACGCTAATGCCGCCAAGCTCGTTGACGGCTATGAATCCGTCTTCATCGGTCGTGTCGTCGCCAACGAACACCGGTATCCTGCCGGCGAAAGGTGGTTCGCGCATGAAATCGCGGATCACTGTTCCCTTATTATGGCTCTGCGGCTTGACTTCAAAAACCATTTTGCCGGGCAGCACGTGAAGACAGGGGTGCGAGGCTGCGACGGCCAGAGCCGCGCGATGACAGTGCGGCGCGGCCTCTGGCGCGCAACGGTAATGGATGGAGGCGGAGCCCTGCTTGATTTCCACGAGCACGCCCGGTGTCCCGTTCAGCTCCGCCGTGATCTGACCGGCGATGTCAGCGTCGAAGGCATGTCCGGCGGCGGCCTCATGAATCAACCCTGCCGCATCCCGGCGGAAAAGCCCATGAACGCCCGCGACGGGGAGTAGATGCGGCGCCAGCAAGCGGTCTATGGCGGCGATTTCGCGTCCCGTGATGATGGCTAGCGCACCGCCGGAACGATCACGCAGGTACTGGAGCAGCTCAACAGTGGTTTCCGGCAGTCGTGTCAGATCGGGACGTTCGGCGATCTCTACCAGTGTCCCATCAAAATCGAGAAAGAAGGCATGAGCACCGGGATCACCGATCAGCGGCGGGTTAGGCATTGCGTAGCGTCTCTCTTTGGTGTGCTGCGGCAATTTCCATGACGCGCCGTTTCTTGCTGCGGGCTGTACTAGCGTCCAGTAGCATTTGACCCGCCCAGCGACAAACGTTGCGTGAACGAACCAGCTCGCGCAAGCGCCGCGTCCACTCACGGCTGCGTCAGAGGTGCCTCCATTGCGACGCCATCCCCAATATGCCGGAACCAATCTTGCGGCCGCTAATGGAGCGCTGCCAAAACCTCATTGCGGAAAACAAAGCTACCGGCACCATCTTTCGGATCGTTTAAAAAGAGAGGGGATGTTTGATCTCTTAACCGGACAGTAGTGTTGCGACATTATATTCCAAAGTCTCGTCATAGAGGAAGGAAGACATGGCACAGGCCGAGACAGCATTGTCGCGAGGAGTTCACCCTCCTGGTTACCACAGTGGTCTCCTTGCACTCCGCAGAGAAATGAATCAGCTTTTCGATAATTTTCTTTCAGGTAGATTTCCCTTCCCAGGTATGCTCGACGGTTGCCGCCAAACCCTTGTGCCAGATCTTGACATGTCCGAAAACGAGACATCGATCATCATCGAAGCAGAACTTCCCGGCCTGGACATCAAGGATGTCGAGGTCACGTTCGAGAATGGCATCCTCTCGATTTCCGGCGAGAAAAAGTGGGAGGGGCGTGAGGAGAAGGCGAATTACCATCTGATGGAGCGCCGGCACGGCAGTTTCCATCGAGCCCTCCGTCTGCCCGAAAGCGTTGACGGGGATAAGGTGGAGGCCAAATTCGACAAGGGCGTCCTCCGAGTCATGCTGCCGAAGAAACCCGAAGCGGTTCGGCAGCATAGGAAGATTACCATCGAGACATCGTGACGCCGGGCAGTGGCTCATCCGGTGCCGCAGCGGGCCGGATGAATCGAGCGCGGGTTTCCGATGGTGGAGTGCAGGATCTGAGTTCGTCAAACCCACTCGGGGCAGAAGTGCGTGTATTCGAGCATCCTCTTGGCGAGCGTGGCCCTACTTGCGGCGGTGCTCACGCTTCTGGCAGTCGTGTTCTTCCCTCCGCGGTGGCTCTGCCCGCTGCGTAGCTCGATCGCCGTCGGTCAGGCAGGTAGGGAATCCGCCGGACTTAAGCCGCTGCTGGACTCGTTCCGCACGCGAAAACGCCGGATTCTCGAGAGGTGGGGCCTGCGACCGGGGGCGCCGGTCAGTGACGACGGCTACACCCGATGGACGGCGGCGAGACTCCGCAAGGTCATGCAAGAGGAACTGGGGGACGCCGAGATCATCGTTGTCTCGAACCGCGAGCCCTACATCCACAATCATGGTGAAGGGGAGATCAAGGTGCAGCGCCCCGCCGGCGGCCTCGTTTCGGCCCTGGAGCCCGTGATGCGAACTTGCGGCGGCACATGGATTGCGCAGGGGAGCGGCAGCGCGGACCGGAAGGCGGTGGACGCAAAGGACCGCATCGCAGTGCCCCCGGATACCCCCGCCTACACGCTGCGCCGCATTTGGTTCAGCGACGAGGAGCAGGGCGACCATTATTGTGGGCTCGCCAATGAAGGGTTGTGGCCCTTATGCCACGCCGCTTTCGTTCAGCCCGTGTTTCGCGAGACGGATTGGCAAGCCTATCGCGCCGTGAACGAACGTTTCGCCAACGCCGTCGCTGAAGAGGCGGCGACTGAGGCCCCCATCGTCCTGGTGCAGGATTACCATCTTGCGCTGCTCCCGCGGCTAGTGCGCAAGCGTCTCCCGAAAGCCACGATCATCACCTTCTGGCATATTCCGTGGCCGAATTCCGAGATATTCGGCATCTGCCCGTGGAAGGAGGAAATCCTGCAGGGGCTTCTTGGCAGTTCCATTCTGGGCTTTCATACACGACGTTATTGCAACAACTTCAATGAGACCGTAGAGCAGTTCATGGAAAGCCGGAGCGACCGTGAACAATCGTCAATACTCCTTGAAGGGCGCGAGACTCTCGTCCGGCCATATCCGATTTCGATCGAATGGCCGCCCGCGGCATTGGCCGTGCAGGCGCCGGTGCCGGAATGCCGGGCAACGGTGCGCACGCGACTGGGGCTACCTCCCGACATCTGCCTCGCGGTTAGCGTCGAGCGGCTCGATTACATCAAAGGCATCCTCGAACGGATGCGCGCTGTCGACACATTTCTAACGGCGTATCCGCAGTGGAAGGAACGCCTCGTCTTCCTTCAGGCGGCAGCGCCGACGCGGACCAAGCTTCCGGCCTACGCCCACCTGAAGACGGAAGCTCAGCGCCTTGCGGACGAAATCAATGCCCGTCATGGCAGCCCCGGCTTCCAGCCTGTCCGCCTCGCCATTCGCCACCATGACGCTCCCGAGGTCTTTGCGATGCTCCGGGCCGCTGATGTTTGTATCGTTTCCAGCCTGCATGACGGCATGAATTTGACCGCCAAGGAATTTGTTGCCTCCCGTGATGATGAGCAGGGCGTGCTGTTGCTCTCGACCTTTGCCGGGGCGTCGCGCGAACTGCCCGAGGCGTTGATGGTCAACCCTTACGATGTGCACAGCATGGCTGCGGCTCTCGACCGGGGCCTGACCATGCCGCCCGCCGAGCAGCGCGAGCGCATGCACCGGATGCGCGAACAGGTCCGGACGCGCAACGTTTACCGCTGGGCGGGCCTGATGCTCCTGGATGCAAGCGTCTTGCGTAGAAGGATGTAGCCAGGGAAGCCGGCACGGCGCGCCAATGGTGACGATCTGCAGCCAAGCCAGCGGCGAGACCGGTTTGAAGATCTGAAACGGCGGGTTGATGGCACCGTTGACGGTCTTCGACAGCCCCGAGGCGATACCAAGCGGCAGCGGCAATGATCCTACCGACCAGGACGCCGAGACCAACGGTGAAAAGCGAAGTAACGATCTGGTCGAAATAGGTGGGCCTGACGGTCTAGCCCGTCTTATTCATGGCCAGGCCGTCAGGGGTGGCGCTGAAAGGAGCACCGTGCAGCGCGAAAACACCACCGTGCGGCGGAAGACCGTCGCTGTTTGGGTTGGGAGACACTGGCAGCGGTGTGCAGCATGAGCCGGAACTGATTGGCCAGTGGCGAACGGCAACTCGTGCGGTCGGAAGCCAACTGGCTCTTGTGCCGCTTGATAAGGTTTTCCGCCTGCCCACGAGCGCAATACGACGCTTCATAAACATATTTGGCCGAGCCGTCGCGGTTGGTGACGACGTAACGAATGTCAAGACCGGCCGGACTGGCCTCAATACGGGCGCAGACCCGCCGGGCTTTCGACCAGGACTAGGCCTGATACTGAGTTTCGGCGTACTGCGACGCTTGTCTGGTCGCGGTCAGCAAGCACCGCTCCGCGCAGGACAGGCTCAGAGCCCGTGGCGCGGCGCGTACGGACATCACCGGCTTTCTCGTCCACCAAGGCGTTGAGCACACTGTTGCCCGACATCCCGAAGACGTAGTCCAAGCCGTTGTTTTCGCAGAAATCCATGACCTCGCGGCGGCCGTAATGGCCATCGCCGCGGAGTGTGATGCGGGTCTGGGGCCAGTGCTGGCGGATGCGGCGCAGAACCCGGCACAGCCAAGACCGGATTTCCTTGCCCGAGGGCGTCTTGCCGGGCCTGAGGATCATCGCCACCGGACGGCCTGTCGTCACATCGTAACTTTGGATCGGCAGGAAGCAGTATTCGTCATGATGCGCGTTGAACTCGCACGCCGTAGCCAAGAACTCCTGACCCGCTTGCCGCCTCATGCATTCCCTCATTTTTGTCAAACGACCCGGAAGATGGCGTCGGTCACTTTGTTTTCTGCAATGAGGTTCTGCAAGCGCCCCATGAGGGGACGCAAAGTCAGCTCCGGCATATTGGGGATGGCGTCGTAATACAGGCAACCCTGACGAAACAATGAGTGGACGCGGCGCTTGAC
>JBNKIW010000065.1:0-11566 GCA_050290865.1 Rhodomicrobiaceae bacterium
CGTCCGCGCATTTCGTCGGCGGCCTTTTTGGTGTAGGTCATGGCGAGGATGCGCGCGGGATCGACGCCCTTGCCGACCAGGTGGATGAAACGGCCGGTAAGCGTGCTGGTCTTCCCCGACCCTGGACCGGCGAGGGTAAGCTGGACCACCGCCGTGCCTTTGGCCGCAGCCGCTTGCGCGGGATCAAGATAGCGCATGTGTGCCTGCCAGATGTGCGTTCAGCGGTAGTATGAGCTGTGGCGCCGGTGGCAGTAAAGCGGTTGGGCCCTTGGCTCGATGCCTAAGGATAGCGGATGTGAGCTATGGCGGAATACGGTGAATGGAATCGCAAAGGAGCGCCCCTGAGCGATGTGACAGCCCACAAAGAATACGGCGTGGACCGCGACTTCATTGTCGAGGGCATCCGAGACGGCCGCCTCGAATATCGAGAGGGATCGCTATGGGGCAACCCATACCTGAAAGTGCTGAGGAGCCAGCTCGAGGCGTACATCGCTGAAAAGCTTGGACCGGACTATCTCGCCAGCAGAAATGCTCAGAGAGAATTGCGCAAAGTCAACAAGGAGATCGCGGATCTCAAAAACAAACTGGCCGCACTGCAGGAAAGGAAGGCTGAAATCGAGGCATCCAGCAAGAAATAGGCTGCCACTCACCGAGCAGTCGGCTGCGGGGGGTGGAGCAAGGCTGCTGCGTCTTTCGTGCATCTCGAACCACCCATCTCGCCACGGCACAGCCCTCCTCTATGCTCCAAAAGCCGCCCTTGATGGTCGTCCGGAATCGCAGCAGCTGCACTGCTATGAGCCGCTATTGATCCTGCATCTTTTTCCTCTGGCGCAGGCAGCGGCGGTTATTGAATTGCCCCCGCTTCACGGGGCTGGATCTGTTCGCGACCGACTTTCTCCATGCGCAGACAGGGTGCGCCGCCGCCCCCGTCTGCGCCCGCCGATTTCACCGGAACTTCACTGGCGAAGTGGCGTTCGCACAGGTCTGCCGCGTCAACCGCAGCACCCTGGAGCGCAACACGCCTCGACTGTTCCACCCGGTTTCACCGCGCGGATGAACCCACTCATGAATTTGCCTGACACCAACGGGGCGAGCGCGTCCACGTCGATGCCCTTGTCGCTGAGGAACTCGCGTGCGTCCTCGACATCATAGACCCGGGTCGGTTCAATCGAGATGTCCTCGAAACCCGCCGCCGCCAGCTTTGCCTCGTACTCGGCATCCTCAAGCGCGCCTGCGATACAACCGACCCACAGCAGCACGTGCTGGCGAACTTCCGGCGGCACCGCGCCGTGCGTTACGACGTCGGACACGGCGAACCGCCCGCCCGGTTTCAATACGCGGAACGCCTCGCTGAGCACCTTGTCCTTGTCGGCCGACAAATTGATCACGCAATTGGAGATGATGACATCAACGGAGTTGTCAGCCAACGGGATAGCCTCGATCTCGCCCTTCAGGAATTCGACATTCTCAACGCCCGCTTTGCGCTGGTTCTCGCGGGCGAGCGCCAGCATTTCGTCCGTCATGTCAAGCCCGTAAGCCTTGCCAGTCGGGCCGACGCGCTTTGCCGACAAGAGCACATCGATGCCGCCGCCCGAGCCGAGGTCGAGCACGGTCTCGCCGGGTTGCAGCGCGGCCAGAGCTGTTGGATTGCCACAGCCGAGCGACGCCAGCACCGCCTCGGCGGGCAGTTCGCCGGTCTGACAGGCGTCATAGAGATCGGACGTAATCGGGTCGCAGCCCGAAATCCCCGAAGGACCGCAACAGGCCCGGCTCCCTTCGTTGACGCTCTGCGCCGCCTGCCCGTATTTTTCCTTCACGGCTTCCTTGACGTCGATTTCGCTCATGTGTCCTTCTCCAGTTCAGGCGCAGCCGCAACCGTCTTTCCGGCTGCGTATGGTTTCGATGATCTTTTCCGGCTGCACGGCCTTGTTCCGCGTGCAGCACTCCGCATACAGAAACGCCAGCAGTTCCCGTAGCGCGTCGGCATTGGCGGCATAGCGCAGGAAGGTGCCTTGGCGGCGCACCGTCACCAGATCTTCGTTCTTCAACTTGTCCAGGTGATGCGAGAGCGTGGACGGCGGGATGCCGAGTTCGCTGCCGATTTCCCCGACGACCATGCCCTCGGGATGCGCCGAAAGCAGAAGGCGCATGATGCGCAGCCGCGGTTCGGTGCCCACGGCGGAGAACATGTCGGCGAAGCGGGTGATCTGCGTTTCCATATTTCTATCATATTGGAAATATGGAAGAGGTCAATAGGCAAGCGGGTGACGGCGTACTGGCGCTCCGCGCGCCCCCATCGGCGTTTCGGTGATCGTTCTGATCAGGGGGTGGCGCCCGGACGCCTGACGAACTACAAACGAATTTCGTGGCGGACACAGAGCGGGATGGGCACCATGGCGAAATTCTTCTTCGGACTTCTCGCGGGCTTGGCACTCGCCTTCGGCTATGTTCGCTGGGGCATTTCGGCACCGGGGTTCATCCAACTGCCGGAGAAACTGAAGGGAAACATCGTCTCCACCGCGATCGAAGGCGATCTTTACGATCTCGACAAGCCGCTCGATGCCCGCAAGCGCGCTCTGGAGATCTTTTTCCAGAACCGGCCGCAATTCGCCGCTGAAGTCGATGCGGAGTTCGCGCACCCTTTCCTGAACGCGCTGTATTTGAAGCGCGTGATCCGCGAGGCACGACTCCTTCGCAGCGAATGGAGTGCTTTCGACATCGCACTGGAAAAGCCCGCCCTGCGTGCCGTGCTGGAGAAGAAGCACGGCGCAGCGGATGACACCGCGCTCAAACAGGCGATGCTGTTCGATGCGTTCACCAAGAAAGAATTTCTGGTCCGGTGGGTCGCCAAATATGAGGGGCAGGTGAGGCCAAACACGCTGCTCCCATTGCTGAAGAAACTGTCCGCGCAGCCGCCCGCAAGTGGCTCCTCCAGCGCCGCGAGAAATTCGCCTCCGTTGTGACGGGCGCCGTCCGTATCGTCGCCAGCGCCATCGAAGGGCGGGAATGCCTCTTGAGATCGCGGCGAAATCAACCGCGCGATCGTCACGCCTGCGGTGTTCTGCCCGCCAGGATTTCGACCAGGACAGCCGCGTCAATATTCCCGCCCGTGCAGATCACGGCGGCACGTTTCCCGGCGTAACGGCTCTGTTCCCGGATGAGCCCTGCCAATGCGGCGGCCCCCGCCCCCTCGGCAACATTGTGCGTGGACGTGTGAAACACCCGGGCTGCCTCCGCGATCTCATCTTCGCTGAGACGCAGAATTCGTGCGGCGCCGACCTGGATGACCGCGAGCGCTTCCGGGTTTGGATCGCGGCATGCGAGACCATCGGCAAAAGTGCACGCGGTCGCCGTCGGGACGGGACAGCCCGCCGCGAAGGACAACGCGACAGCCGGCGCATTCTCCGCCACCACGCCAACAATCTCAGTCCTCAGCCCCAGCAGATCGCGGACCGTGATCATCCCGCATATCCCCGATCCCATGCCGATTGGCACATACGCCACATCGAGATCGCTGATCGCCCGGAACAGTTCGTGCGCGTATGTCGCCACCCCGCGGACGAGATCGGGGTGAAAGGCCGGCACGAAATGGTAGCTGCGCTCTTCCGCGATCTTCGCCGCCAGGGCGCGCGATTCATCGAAATCTGCACCGGCAACGACCAGTTCGGCGCCGAACCCTTCCATCGCCGCGTTCTTTTCCACCGAATTGCCGCGAGGCACAATCAGGACGGACGAGATGCCGTTCCGCGCGGCGGCGATGGCGACGGATTGACCGTGATTGCCACGCGTCGCCGACACGAGCCCCTTGGGCAGCCGCCCCGTGCGCCGAAGAGCATCGAGATAAACGAGCCCGCCCCGCACCTTGAACGCGCCCGCCGGTGTATGGTTCTCGTGCTTGACGAACACCTCGACGCCGGTCCGTTCGCGCAAGAGCGGCCAGGCATAAGCGGGAGTGGGCGGCACGAGACTGCGCACCACATCAATGGCATCGGCAAGTTGATCTTCCGAGAAAAGCGGCATAGCAAACCCCATCGCGGTTTCAATCGCGGAGATAGCGCTTGACCGGAAGGCGTGCTTTCAAAAAACGAACCTGAAATGTCCCCCTGCCTCTGAACTCGCTATCCTGGATCGCCCGCTCTGATAAACTCGCGCCATGTGTTACCCGTCCGCTAAAAACCCTGGCCACGAAGGCAAGCTTCCCACGCTTCCCCCGTCCATCACCATTGGCGAGGCGCATGCTGCGTTGCTATCCCGCGGGCCATACGAGGCGCGATACACGCCCCGCACGGCCGTCATCGGCTTTGCCTTCGAGACGCAAACGGGCATGCACGCCTTTGCCTCGGACCGCGAGGCATCCTTTCGGACACGGCCGAACAGTCTCGCCTATGTTCCCGCCGGATGCGATGTGATGTCCCGCTCCGCCGGTGGCGGCGAATATCTGACGGTCCAACTGGACGCCGGGAACACGCTCGCGCCGTCTGCCGAACGGCGATTCAGTGACCATATCGATCCCGCCGCTATCACCGCCGCGCAAAACCTGCGGCGGATGTTTCTCGTGCGGCCATCGGCCGACCTGCTTCTGTTGGAAACGGAAATCGCGAAGCTTCGCGATGCCGCCCGGCGCGTATTTGAGGGGCATGCACTTCATGCGCCGGCCGCCCGCTGGATGACGGCCCGGCGGTTGCGGTTGGTTGACGAGCTTATCGAAGCGAAGCTGGAGAGCAACTTGACCGTAGGTGAACTCGCCGCCACCCTGGCCCTTTCCTCAGGATTTTTCCGTCGCGCTTTCAAGGCCGCCACTGGCAAGGCACCGCACGACTACATCATCGACCGGCGTCTTTCGCGTGCGCGGGAGTTGCTGCGGACCAGTGGTTGCGGGCTGGCGGAAATCGCAGCGGCCTGCGGATTCGCTTCTCATGCTCACATGACGGCCCTGTTCCGGCAGCGGCTCGGCGCGACGCCAACCAGCCTGCGCGAACGGTGAAGCGACATTAGAAGGGGTATCTCTGAAGGGATCCAGGTCCGTAGTATGCCAGTCTGACCCCTCGGTCGGCGCTGAGGGATGGGCCGGAATTCAGCGCTTCACTTCGTCCGCACCCGCGCCGTGTTGGTGACTGAAGCAAATGTTGGAAATCACCACCTGTCGGTCGCGTGAGCGAATAGAGGCAGGCGCCGTGGTGCTCCAATAGCCGCCCTTGAGTCGGTGCCCAAACCTTCTCTGCTATACACTCAATAACAGTCGTTCGAAATAGCTGTCCTGGAAGATTGTGGCTCAAGCGCGTGATTTCCCGTTGGTGCTACTTGCAGATACCACTCACTGGCACGTTCTGCGCACCCTCCAACCATTCCTTGAGCCTCTGCCACCGCTGGCGCCCGTGCATGCCGCGCGCAGCTGCGTCGCTCTTCAAAGTGTCAATTCGCCGACACGAGCCGGTCCGCGATCACTTCCACCAGAGCCGATCGGAATTTCATGCCGCTCTGGTGTTTGAGATGCCGCTGTTCCTCGATCTTTCGGTCTTATGTAACGCCCTCCACAGTGGCTGAGGCGGGTCAAGCTGAACACCGCGGCACCTCGCCGGGCCGGTTATTGGCGCGAGAGGACGCGCCAGTACTTGTCATGTCATCTTGTTAGTTGTTTCAACTGCCAGTACAACACTCTTCCTTCCGCGCAGTACATCAAAAAGATATGGGATTACAAGATCCGTCTGTTGTGTTGACGTCCCAATCCACCCACGGCCGACCATGTCGATGAAATTCGTTGGCGTCATTTTGCGCCGACCGAAGGTATCCGGGTAGATGATCGTACCGCCCCTCTTGCCCTTGGCAGCCTGTGTATTGACCAGCCGCTTCCAAAAGCTTAAGGGAACATAAATTCCCGGCACATGGCCTTTGTCGTTGTGCGAAAGAAGCTTACTGCAAAACTTGAGGAAGAAGGGGTCCTGGCCAAGGCGATACCCATCACAACTCTGGTCTACAGCGACCCCCGCCAGCACCTTTGCTGCTACATCCATTCGCTTGATTTCCTCGGCCAATTGCTTATCCGGCCTGTAGCCATCCTCTCCTTCTTTTCCTGAAAACATCTTGTATTGCACGAAAATGACCGACCTGAACGTCTCGTTTACGTAAATCAGGTCGACTCCGAGCAGCCTTTCGAGGGGGAGTTTGTTCGCCAGAATAATGGTGAGGCTGGTATCGCGGTTAGTAAACAACTTTGCAGGAAAACGCTGATCTTTGATCCACCTCCATCCCTCGCTGGCTTTTGCAAGGTCTTGAAGAATCAATTGGTCTTCTGTTGATGTTACGTCTTCATCGCTGTCGAAGATCGACGTTATGGTAGGTGATACCTCTTCGTCGAGTTGGGGCACGACCGCCAGCTGCTCTTTGGGGATTCGTGCTATTTCGAGTGCTGTGACGACGGCGTCACGTTGATAGGCCCAGTTTATCTTTGCAGGGGCGGGTTCGACCGACCCAACCCGGCTGCGATCCACCACCCCCTCGGCAATTCTCCACGCTCCGGGGGCGACCTGACGCAACGCGTTCATGAGCGAACTGAAGGCGGAGGCCGAGACGTGACCTCCATCGAGCGCCAGTTTCGCGCGCTTCACCTGCTTGCCTTGCAACTTTGCCTTAATCGACGCCACGCGCACCGGCTTCGCGAACGGCATGACATTCCAGATATCGAGCTTGTCCCTCCCAGATTCGGCTGGGTAGTAGACGACACTACGCGCCACATGCGTAAGGTATCCATTCTTGACGCTGATGAAACACAGCATCCAGCGCCTGCGCATGGCCACGGGAATCTTCGGAATGGCTTGGCTGCAGGTGCTCTGCGCCGAGAGATCGCCGTCGAACTCATCCATTCGTTCTGTCGTAATCCTGAGTACGTAGCCGTACTGAGGCACCCATGGAGACCCTGCTCCCGGATATCGATGTCCCCACGCAGCCAAAACTTCCTCCTTCCCCCGATCGCCCCTCTTCACTAGCGTGAGAAAGCACCCCGGCTTGTGCGAGGGAAGAAGCTGCCTTGCATCCCGACGGACCGGTCGCCCCTCGCTTTAAAGTGAATACCTGAAATATCTTTGCAAACGCTGTAGGGAGCGTCGGATGAGTGGCCCGCACCAACGGGGCGAGCGGTGCTCCCAGAGAGCCATTCCGGCGGTGCTCCTGCGCGGTTGCGACACTCAAAGAAGCTGCTGCTGGTAGCGAATTCGATTCAGCACAGACGGCGGAGCAGTTGGGTGCGGACGGAAATCGCGTGGGAGGTGAAATGCACCGTTTGCGAACGTTACGCGAATCTGTATTGTGTTGCGCTACACGATACAGACGCTCGAGTTTTTCGCGAAGGAACGCATCATGGCCGCAGGCCTGCCCAAGCCGATTCATCCCGGGTCCTACGTCCGCGAGCACGTTATCCCTCGCGGATTGAGCGTGAAGGAGGCCGCCGCCGTCATCGGTATCGGGCGTCCAGCTTTATCGAATTTTCTCAACGGGAAGGCGTCGCTCTCGCAGGACATGGCAACTCGCCTCCAAAAATCGTTCGGCGCGGATCGCGCCAAGCTCCTCAACATGCAGCAGGAGTACGATCAGGCAGGGGCGCGGCCGGAGCAACTGCCGGTGCGGCACTACATTCCGCCGTTCTTCCTTATCAAAGCCCGCGACATCGATGGCTGGGCGACCGCCAATCTCGAAGCCCGCAGTCTCCTTTCTGTGCTGATGCGCAAACTCGTGAACTCCTCTGGCCTCATCCTCCGTCAGGTGGACTTCCCAGGATACGACAATGCCGAGCGCCACGGCTGGGACGGATATACCGAAGCGGGCGGCGCGAGCCCCTGGGTGCCGGACGGAATCTCCGGCTGGGAGTTCGGCTGCAACGAAGATCCGCGCAAAAAGGCCGAGGCCGATTACAGGGCGCGCGTTAAATCCATCGCCGCAGAGGAGCGCGCAGCGATCACGTTTGTTTTTGTGACGCCCCTTAACTGGCCCGGTAAGGCCGCATGGGAAAAAGAGAAGGCGGCCCGCGACGAATGGAAGGCGGTACGAGCGCTCGACGCCAGCGATCTGGAGCAATGGCTGGAGCAATCTCTGCAAGGGCAGGTCTGGTTGGCCGAAAAGCTCAACCGATCCGCCAGCGGCCTCAGGACGTTGGATGCGTGCTGGCGCAGCTGGTCGGGTGCGGCCAAACCGGCGCTCTCGCGGGAGCTATTTGCGCCCGCCCTCCGCAGCTATGTCGACGACTACCGGAAATGGCTGAATGCCGAGCCGAACGGCCCCCTCATCATTGCCGCCGATTCCCGCGATGAGGGGCTCGCTTTTCTCGCTTGTGTTGCTGAGCAGAACAAGGAGGGCCATTCCTCTGGCGATCTGCCTATCGTCTTCGACACAGCCGACGCCTTGCGGCGCATGGCGCCCGTCTCTGCGCCCTTTGTTCCTGTCGTCTGGAATCATGAAACCGAGTTGGAACTGGCTTCGCTCTCCCAGAGCACGCACTCCATTGTCGTTCGGCCACGCAATGCAGTCGATTCCGATCCTGACATCATCCTCGATCTTCTCCGGCATGATGACTTCATCGCCGCGCTGGCGCCCATGGGGGTCGAGGGCGATGCGGCGGATCGTCTGGCGCGGGAGGCGGCGGGCTCGCCCACCATTCTCCGCCGCCGCCGCTCCGACATTCCCTCCATACGGACGCCGCATTGGGCTGAAGACCGCGCGAGCGCCGAAGCCCTGGTGCCGATGGCACTCATCGGCGTTTGGCACACCGCCTCATCCGCAGATCGCGGCATCATCTCCTCCCTTGCCGGCCACTCTCATGAGGAGATCGAGGAGCATGTCGTCAGCTTGCTGAGACTCGACGACGCGCCCATCTGGTCCGTCGGCTCCTATCGCGGCGTGGTCTCCAAGATCGACGCCCTCTTTGCCATCAGCGGCTGGGTGAGCGCGCCAGCCCTGAAATCTTTCTTTAAGATTGCCGAGGAGGTTCTTTCCGAGCGCGATCCCGCCCTCGACCTCCCGGAAGAGGACCGCTGGGCGGCGAGTGTCTACGGCAAGATGCGCGAGCATTCGGCAGCACTCCGGGCGGGCATAGCCGAGACGCTGGTTCTGCTCAGAGTGCACGGCAACAGTCTTTTCCGGGAGCGCACCGGCATCGACGTTGAAGGGGAGGTTTCAGCCCTCGTCCGCAAGCTGCTCGAACCGCTCACCCTTGAACGCCTGCTCTCGCAGAGCGCCGATCTTCCACTTTACGCCGAGGCTGCCCCTTGCGCCTTCCTCGCCATTCTGGAAGAGGATCTGAAGACGTCCGATCCGGTCGTCTTCGGCCTCTTGAAACCCATGGACCACCCTCTGCTTGGCGGGCGCTATACCCGCAGCGATTTGCTCTGGGCGTTGGAGGGTCTCGCGTGGAATCCGCGCTTCCTGTCTCGCGTCATCGAGATTCTCGCGAAGCTGTCAGAGCACAACATCGGGGACAACCAAGACAACAAGCCCGAGAGCAGCTTGCTAGGCATCTTCGAGCCCATCATGCCCCAGACCGCCGCCACTCTCGAACAGCGTAAGCTGGCCTTCGAAAGAGTGGTCCGGAATTTCCCGGCGCTCGGCTGGCGTCTGTGCGCCCAGCAATTCCAGCCTCATTCGCATATTGTTCACACCTGCCACCGGCCGCGCTGGCGGAACGACGCCTCTGGCGCAGGGCAGCAGCTCCGGGGGAAGGAACCCAGTGAGTTCATCGATAAAGCCATCGAACTGGCGCTTGCCTGGCCCCAACATGACGAGCGTAAGCTGGGCGATCTGGTCGAGCGCCTCAGCTGCGTGAGCGATACGCATAAGGAAGCCGTCTGGGCTTTGATCGACCGGTGGATAGCAACCGATCCTTCTGACCGCGCCAAAACGGCGCTCCGCGAGCGCATTCGCACCAATGCGTTTACGCGCCGGGGCATGCGGCGGGCCGACGATATTACCAGGGCAAAGGCCCGCGAGGCCATGGAGCGACTGGAGCCCGCCGATCCAGTAATGCGTCATCGCTGGCTCCTCGCGCGCCAGTGGGTCGAGGAGTCCGTGGATGAGCTGGAAGGCGAGCACTTCGATTTCGAAAAGCGCGACAAGGGCATACATGCGCTGCGGCGTTCAGCCATGCGAGAGATATGGGGCAAAGCAGGGTTTACCGGTCTGGAGGCGATCCTTGCAGAGAGCGAAGCCCCCTGGATGATCGGGCAGCTCATGGCCGAGATCGTCACTAACCTGAAGGATACCACGGCCTTCGTGCGGGCCTGCCTGAATGCCGAAAAACGAAGGTCCGACGGCAAGTGCCGGAACTGCCTGGCGGGCTTCTTGCAGCGGTCGGATCCGGCGAGATATGAGAAGTTCGTCTCATCACTTGCGAAAGATCCTGACGATCCCGCCACTCTCATTCTCTTCCTGGCGCTGCCCTTCGGACAGGCGGCGTGGCGGCTCCTTGACTGCCAACCTGAGGAGTTGCGCCGGACCTACTGGGCGCAGGTCAACGTATATTGGGCCAATTACACGCCGGAAGAGGTCAACGAACTCATCGACCGTCTTTTGGAGGTGCAGCGCCCGACTGCTGCTTTCCATGCGGTTCATATCGATTGGGGCAAAATCGAAACTTCCCGGCTTGCGCGCCTCCTGCGAGCCATTCCAGCCACGCCGCCGGAGAAACTGCAGCCATACAAGCTTGCGCCCCACGATCTTTCGCGGGCGCTGGACGAGTTGCAGAAGCGCCCCGGCATCTCGGTTGAGGAGATGGCCAACCTGGAGTTCATGTATCTGGATGCGCTCGATCATACCGAGCATGGCATCCCCAATCTCGAAAAGCAAATTGGGGTCTTGCCGAAACTGTTCGTGCAGGCGATAGGTTTTTCGTATCTGCGGAATGACGGGCAGCAGGACCCTCCAGAATACCGCATCGATGACGCCGACCGCCGCTCCGAGGTTGCCATGGGGGCACATCGTTTGCTGGAGCGGATCAGCCGCGTGCCCGGCGCGGATGACGACGGCTCGATCAAGCTGGCGGATCTTCATGCGTGGATCGCGCAGGTCCGCTCCTCGTGCAGAGACCTCGGCAGGGCCGACATCACGGACATCAAGATCGGCGAGCTTTTGGCCCGCGCCACTCCGGAGGAGGACGGTCTCTGGCCGTGCCGTCCGGTGTGCGAGGCGCTGGAAACCATTGGCACGGATGAGGTGCGGCGAGGCTTTATCGTCGGCACGCATAATAAGCGCGGCATGCACTGGCGAGGTTCAGGAGGCGATGAGGAGCGCCGGCTCGCCGCCCGATTTCGGGACTGGGCGGATCGCCTCTCGTTCGAATATCCTTTCGTGGGCGAGATCCTGTACGGCATTGCCGACAGCTATGAGCACGAGGGGCGCTATCAAGACTCCGAAGCCAAAATTCGATCGCGGTTGCGCTATTGACAGGGCGAGGCCAGGCGGCGCGCAGCGGTGGACTGCTGCGCCCCAAAAGCTGTCTCTGACAGTGACCCGAACTTGGGGCAGTTGATGTTCAATGAGCAGTCGCTCACCGCCACGCCCTCGGTTCGGTGCACGCATGTTGTTT
>JBNKIW010000066.1:0-4057 GCA_050290865.1 Rhodomicrobiaceae bacterium
TGGCTACCAACTTGCTCCTGGGTAAGCCTGCACGCTTCTCGCGCAGCGCGCAGACGGCGGCTAAGCTCCTCCTGCGTCATCGTCATGTTCTGCCTCCGCTGATCCACACCCCGGCCAACTGCCCCGCGGAGCACACTATATATAATGATGCGTGTCATTTCATATTTTTTTATTATAGCGATGTAAAATCGAACATTCTCGCGCGCTGCCGCGGTTTATACCGCCATGATCAAGGTGAAGCGCTGGAGATGCCCAGCAATTGATCGACGCGGCGCAAACGACCGTGTCGGTATTGTCAGCTATCGTCGGCGGCGTGTCGTAGGAAACATGTTACCGAAAAGGTGCAACAAGTTTCCTGCGGCGCGATGAGCCGCGGAACGTTACCGAGCGGAGCCGGTTCTCACCTTGGGCGGGGTTGGGTGTCCGTAAGGATCGCGGGGCTTCCCGGTGAATTTCCAACCGCTCAACCAGCGCGTCGTCGGCGAGCGATCAAGCGCTCGGGATCATCAGACCAGGCCAACCCGCCGGTAGCTGAACGCCAGCGAACGTTTTACTTCCCCGGTATGATCGAGGTTGACGGTGCAGAAAAGGCCCTCGGCTCGCCTGTCCATATCGCGACAGCGGTTGAAGCTTGCGGATGAGTACCAGATATCCGCGAGACTCATGTCGCGCACGCTTTCGAAGCGCTCGTTGACCAGCCCTTCGCCGTTATAGCTTGGCAGGACCTTGCCATCGGCCATCACGCCGAGCATATCGCCGGCCCAGCCGTCCATGCCGTCGTCCGTGTGGCGAGCAATAGCGCCGGGCAGCACGTAGTCGATATTCAGCATACCGCGTAGCCTGACACTCGCTCGTGCGAGGACGCTAGCCTGAGCAACAACCTGGTCGTGCGCCGGCATCAGCGCCGTCCTGTTCAGCGCCGCCCAGCCGTAATACTGCGTGTTGGCGGCCTCCAGCCGGTCGGCGCCCACATCGAGGCACCACCGGATCAGATCCTCCGTCTCACCGATATTGTGGCGGTGCATGACGGTGTTGATGGTCAGCGGTAGGTCCAGTTCGCGGACCCAGCGAGCGAATTCGGTCTTCGCGGCCAGCGCGCCTCGGTAATTGGTGATCCGGTCCGCCATATCGGCTCGCACGCTTTGCACGCTGAGTTGCACGTGATCGAGGCCGCGATCCGCGAGTGCCTTGAGTCGGTTACGGCGGAGGCCGATGCCGCTGGTGATGAGGTTGGAGTAGATGCCGTGCTTCGCGAGGCGTGCGACGATCTTTTCCAGGTCGGTGCGCAGGGCGGGCTCACCGCCTGACAGATGCACCTGCAGGACACCCAGCGCGGCCGCCTCGTCGATGACGCGCAACCATTCCTCGGTGCGCAGCTCGTCCGCGGCTTTCAGGAGCTTGAGCGGGTTCGAGCAATAAGGGCATTGCAGCGGGCAGCGATGCGTCAACTGCGCCAGCATGGCGACCGGCGGATCGGCGGGAACGATCCGGGGCGCAGAAGCCTCGAGGGTCACAGTCTCAAGAGCAGATTGTCCGACCATTCCTGCACAAACTCCAAGACATCCTTGAGGATGGTTTCGCGCGGTGCGTCGTATTCCTCGGCCAAACGATCGGCGATGGCGGCCAAGTCGCGGCTGCCATCGCACTCCTTCAGGATCGCCACGCTCACCGCATCGGGCCAAAGCAACCTTTCCGGCGCCAAGACCACATGTCTCTCGCGCACCGGATCGAACCGCAGCCGCACATGGCGCGGGAGATGCGGCCTACTCGCCTCGGTCGCGATGGCTCGGCTGCTTGCCACCGAAATCGCGGCGTCCGCCCTCTCTTTCCTTGCTGGTGTCGAAATCGCGCCGTGGGTCATACGCCGCCACCTCTCGCGCAATCGTCCAGCAGCCGCCCCGCCATGGCGCAGATACGATCACGCCACGCGAGCTTCCTGAGCCATTGGTCGGGGATCCCCGAAGCGCCATGGAGCGCGCCCGCAAGTTGCCCTGCAACCGCCGCAGTCGTATCCGCGTCCTCGCCGAGATTGGCTGCCAGAAGCACGATCTCACCGAAGGTGTCTGCATGGTGGACACACCACAACGCGGCCTCCAGCGAATGGACGACATATCCGGTGGAGCGGACGGCTTCCCGAGATTTGTTCCTCCAACCGCCTGCCATCACTGTGCCAACAGCGCCGCCAAAGCTCCCACGGTCACGCAACACATGATCTTTCGGTTGGCCTTCGATGGCATCCGCGAGAACGGCCGCGTAAGCCACGCAGGCCTCCACAGCTTCAGCGGCGGCATGGGTTGTCTTGCTTTGGCGTGCCGCGACATCAGCCAACGCCGCACGATCATCCCAGAATCGGATGGCGACCGGTGCAAGGCGCATCAGCGAACCGTTGCCGGCGGCGCAAGGATCGGTTGATCCCGAATGGGGTTCTTGAGTGGCCTGCCAGCGCATGAGCGCCTGCCGGGTGGTGAGGCCGATATCAAAGCACCGCCCCGTACACGAATAAGCGCCGTCCTCCCACCATTCGACGAAGCGTTGCAACAGATCATGCTCGAAACCGTTGCACTGTTCCATCGCGCCGCCTGACAAGGAACTCTCCAGACTGTCCGCCAATGCGAGTGCCATTGCGGTATCGTCGGTCCACTGCCCTGGCGCGAGGTTGAATGGGCCGCCGCCGATCATATCCGTCAAGGGTGGATAGGTGTCGCGGCTGCGGAACTCCAGCGTGGTACCAATTGCATCGCCGGCTGCCAGACCGAGCAGCGTGCCACCCCCCCGATCCCTAATCGCAGCACGGTCATCAGCATCCATCATCGAACTCAACCTCTGCCTCTTTATTGGCTGTGTGCCGCTTCCGCGAAACGTGTGCGAACGCGGATAATGGTCTGGCGGCTGGTGTCGTATTCGCGAGCCAGGGCAGAGACCGACGCGCCCTCTTCGAGCCGCCGGGCGATGTCGCAACTTTGCTCCGCGGTCAGGGCTGAAGGCCGGCCGAGCCTCCTGCCTTCGGCCTTCGCTCTCGTCAGGCCAGCCTGGGTTCGCTCGACAAGCAGATCGCGCTCGAACTCCGCAACCGCGGCGATAACCTGCATCGTCATCTTCCCGGCCGAACTGGTGAGATCGACACCGCCGAGGGCGAGGCAGTGGACCCGAACGCCGAGCTTCGTCAGTGTGTCAACCGTAGAGCGAACATCCATGGCGTTGCGACCGAGCCGATCGAGTTTGGTCACCACCAGCACGTCGCCAGGTTCAAGGCGGTCAAGCAGCCGGGCAAAGCCAGGACGCTGACGCGCCGCGATGCTACCGGAGATGGTCTCGTGGATGATGCGCCGCGGCTCGACAGCGAAGCCGGCGGCGGTGATCTCCTGAACTTGGTTGTCTGGGGTCTGGTCCGCGGTGCTGACGCGGGCATAGGCAAAAGTGCGTGTCAACCTGGCTAATCCTGTCCGAAAACGATGTCCGTTACTTACGCGATGTGCAAAGAGCCATCAAGCTATTTTTCGGACAGGGTGTTGTGGGGGTGTCCAAATACGACCGTTTTTGGAGTGCCACGTCCCTGGGTGGTTTCAAGCGTCCAGGGCCAAGTTTGCCTGAAATATCGGTGTAGGAATTCGGTGAATACCGCGGACTTGAAAAAAGTACGGATAATGGATATAATCCCCATTATCGGAGGACGATGCACCACATGAGCGAAACCCTCGTAACATCTGTTCAGCTACACAAGAAGCTTGGTGAGGCCATCGACCTTGCCCAGCGTGAGCCCGTCATTGTCACCAAGCACCACCGGCCTCACGTCGTCATCATTTCCGCCGCTTACTTCGATCAGCTGCAGCAAATCGCGCGTCGGGCGCGGCTAACCAGCAGTTTGACGCCGGAGGAAGTGACCGCGGCCGAGGCCGCAACGGTTCCATCCAAAAGCGAGCAGGAGCGTTTTCTCCGGAGCCTCGCCGCTTCGCTTAACGCCCCCCCTGCCCAGTCTTTTGAATCGTGACCATTCCCCCACCTCATCCTGGCCTCGTGCTTCGCTACAACTACCTGTGGGCCGACGAGACCGCACGCG
>JBNKIW010000066.1:4278-11496 GCA_050290865.1 Rhodomicrobiaceae bacterium
GGATTTGACCTTCGCCCTATTCCCGGCAGGAATCCGCCCACGGTTGCATACGGCTTTCTGACGGACGGCTTCTTTAAGAAGCTCCGTGACCGCTGGATTGCGCTTCACAAGACCAGTAAGCCGCGCAACGTTCCGCGTGACACCTGAGGCGCACATTCAACGGAGCCGCGCGAACGCGCGGCGAAGGCTCTTTTTCCATGCGCTTCGCGATTCTCTCGTGCTCCTGGACCTCCTCCTGAACTACGATCACGAAAACGTGATTGACGCGGTGTGCAAAGACCATGGTCTTTGCCGTGAGGATGCAAAGTCCCGTGGTCTTTGCGGTCGCCAGCGGTCCGTGGCGAAGCTATCCTATGCGGTTCGCGCCTTCTTCTGGCGCCCCCGCCGCGCTTTACTCGGCTTCGCCGACGGCAAGAAACCGCATTCCACGAGTGCTCGCCGCAGCAATTCCGGAACGGTCGTGCCTTTCTCAACCGCCGCCTGCCTCAAATGGCGCATTTCCTCGATGCTGAAATTGAACAACTGAGCCTGCAAGTTTTCGTCGTACCAGTCTTGGGCGCGCGGTTCGCGCCGCTTCTCGTCTTCCGCCTCCTCCTCAACCTCGCCCTCGGCAGGCTTGAACAGGCGCCACAGCGGCACTTTCACGACCGTGCCCAACTTCACCATGGTGTCGATCGAGATATTGCAGCTGCCTTCTTCGATTTCGGAGATATGCGACTGCGCGATGCCGCTGAGCAAATGCACGTCACGCTGGCGCAGCCGCAGATCGAGGCGGGCGCGCCGGAAATTGCGCCCGAAGATCAAGCGTTCCTTCTGGCTATCAACGCCGGGCATCTGTTTCTTCATTGACGGGTCCGGTTACGGCAATTTGGATACGACAAATCGAATACAAGCAATCAGGTTAACACCAAGTTAGGAGATTCCCAAAGCGGATGCCAGACACTGGCCTCCGTCACCGTCAATGGGAGTGCAAGGAGGCGTGCCTGACGAACTGGCTATTGGGAGAAGAACAGAATCGAAATCGGGTCTTCCTGCGCCGCCGCTGCAGCGGATTTGCGAAGAAGCCGCGGCCTGCGCACAGGGGAGGGAGGCAGAGGTTTGATGCCAGCGAGTACGACGGCAATTTCCTCTCCGATCGCCTCGCGCGCAAACCAATCGGGCCGGTCGCGCTCGATACGCGTGAAAAACGCCCGCGCCGACTGTTCCCCGATTTCGTCACGCGCGACAAGCAGAGGGAGAAAGGCGCGCTGCGGACCGTAGATGCTGACAAGGGCAAAATACGGTGTCTGCTCTGCGGCCATCCATTCCGGCAAGACGGGGGCCGCGGGCCGTGCCGCATCCGGCCATAGCGCCACTTCGGCGCGCTCGATTAACTCCCGCGTTTCGGCCATGCCGCTCCGCAGGCCGCGCCCCATCTGGGCCGGATCGACCGCGGCGGAAAAGATGTGCCCGGCCACGACCAGCAGCCACAAACCCCACAGGCGGCGCAAGGGGCGTCTCGGCAGATACCGGCCGAGCGCTGCCCCGATCGGTGCTGTGAGCACGGCGCCGATACCGGCGGCCGCGACGGCAGGCAGAAAGACGTAGCCCATGCACATGCCCTGGCATTCGCCGGGCGGGCTTGCGAGCAGGTAGCCGGTGACGCCCGCGATGGACAAGGGGACCGCCAGCGCCACGGCTGTACCGAAAGCCCGTTCCATCAGCAGATGCCGCGACAGAAGCGGCACGGCGAAGAAGGACGTACCGAGAGCCAGAAGCGAACAAGCCGCGCCGCCGAGAACGCCGCGCCAAGTGAGCGCCCAGCGTCCCGGCCGCTGACACGATAGCATGTCAGGAAACCGCTCCCCTTTTCCGGCCAGCATCCGCCAGGCGGTGATGAGCACTGCGATGGCCAGGACGATCATCATCAGTTTGGAGCTGAGCGCGAACACAAAGACCGAGGCTACGAAGGCGCCGGCGAGCACGCTGGGCGTGAACCATGCCAGATGCCACCAATCCACGGTCCCGCGCGAGACGTTGGTCTGCGTAGCGGCAATGGCCATCGGCAGGATCAAGCCGAGCGCCGACGCCAGGGCGATCTTGGCGACGTCCGGACCGGCAATGCCGAAGAAATGCGGCAGGCCGATCAGCAGAGCCGACACGAAGGTGGCGGTTCCCGCTATTCCGAGCAAGCCGTTGATGAAACCTACAGCCGCGCCCAGGCTGATGAGGAAAGCTATGCCGGTATGATACTCGTCCATTGGACACCTCTGCTCGACAGCCGGAATCCCGCCCGTTCTTCCGGGGATGTTTGCAGATCATCACCAAGAGACGGTCCGGCATTTCCTTGTCAGGAACGGTTGGAAAAGGAGATTGGGGACCAGTCTTGGGAACTGGTCCCCGCACGGCCACTCAGCGACCGGGAGGCAATGGGTGCTGAACAGCCCTCGCCGCACCTCCTTACTCTGCAAGTATCTCATAAACGCTTATCTGCCGTCTAGTAAATACGAACTCCGTTCACAGAAAAATACGTTGCGTTAGACACCTCGCGTTAGCCGCCGTTGTTCGCCCGGCGGGGGCGCCAGGGAGAGATCACTGCGTCCCGGGTCGCCATGACCGTGAAATGCAGGCCCGGCCGGATTTCGATCGTCGGCTGCACTTTGACATTCCTGCGCGCCATCTCCTGACCGAGCTGGCCGAGTTGCTGGCCGAGGCCGGCGGCAATGCTTTGCTGGGCGTTCATGCCATTGGTGCTGCTTGCCCCGCCGCCTTGCGAAATCTGAACGCCCGCCGAGAACACCGACATCAGCAGGGCGTTGCCAAACGCCTTCCAGAAGTGATTGTCCACCCGGTCTTTCAACCCGGCGAGCCCGGCGCTGTCGGCCCCTGGCATCTTGCCGAGGTCGAGCGAGGATGCGTCGGGATAGATGATCCGCGTCCAGGCAACAAGCACACGCTCCTGGCCGGTGGTGATGGCATTGTCGTAGGTCCCTACGAGCTTGGCGCCTTGCGGGATGAGGATGTGCCGGCCGGTGGCGGTGTCGTAGACATTCTCGCGGACCTGAGCGAGGATCTGGCCCGGCAGATCGCTATTGATGCCACCAACCATGATTGCCGGAATGACCGTACCGGCCTTCAGCTCGTAGGGCGATTTCGGCCCCACTCGCCCCTCGGGGAGATAGTGCTTGTCGGCCTCTTGCGGCTGGCGGTCCTTCAGCCATGCAGCCTTCTCGGCGGCGCGATTGATATCCTCCTCGCCACCATTCTCGCCCCACAGCGCCCGCCGCCGCATCGCCGCGGCATAAGATGCTTTCAGATGACCGTCGGCGGACGGGGACGTGCCGGCGCGGGACCGCGCCCCCCGGCGTGTGGCGCCAGACTTGATATCCCGGACGGTGGTCGGTGCCTTCAGCGCCTGCAGGGCCGCTGCCACCCGCGCCGCCTCCAGCCTTTCCCGCGCCCGCCGTTCGCGTTCCCTGGCGAGGGCCTCCGGGTCCGGTCCTGGCGGCATGAGCGCTGGCTTGTCAGGTTTGGTTTCCACCGGAGGAGGCGGCGCCGTTTCGCCTCTCCTGGCCTGAATCAGCCCGCCATCCGGCGCGTCCTTGAAGACCTCCGAGGGTGTTGCCGCTGCCGGTTCCGCGGCGTGGTGCGCCTCACCCTCACGGAGCGACGCCAGACGCATCTGGTAGGTGTAGGTGATGGCGCCGATGATCAGCAACAGCAGCACACCGGCGATCAGCAGGGGCACCCGGTTCAGCCGCGGTACGGCCTGGCCCTGATTGGGATCCTGGTTGAGGAAATCTGGGCTGTCCGTCATCGCCTCACCTCTCTGACACTAAGCGGCGCACGCGCAGCGAGGCTGCCGGACGGGCCTCGGACCAACACCGTGGCGGCTTCCTGGCCGTCCAGGCGCACACGCAGGAGCAGTTCATCGCCGTAAGGGGAAACGATGTAGCGCAGCGTGTGCACCGCACCGCCGTCCCCGTCACCCGCAACCCCGATCCCGCGCTCGGCCAGCGCGTCTTTCAGACTGGCATCGACCGCCTGGCTGGCCGCATTATCGTGGGTCTCCGCAAGCCGGACCTTTTCACCACGGGCGACGCGCCCCGCCGTCAGATCGGCGATCTGCGCGGACAGAGGCGCGGCGTCGGTCTCGGGCACCCCATCGACCCAGGATGACCTGTCGGAACGAAACACGGCGCAGCCTGCGAGCAAGGCGGTCGCCGCGATCACAAGAAACCTGGTTTTCATCGGTCATCTCCCTGCCGCACGATCTTCACCTCGACCTGATCCATGCCCACGCCGCTGATGAGGGCGGCACGCTCCAGGATCTTATCGACCTCGAAACGGCCGTTGACGTAGCGGTAGTTCACCAGTTCCTTGGTCGGTCCGGTGAACAGGCCGCCATCGTCGGCAAGCGCGACAAGGGCCGGCAGATCGCCATGGGCGACGCCCGCTGGGAACTGGATGTAGGTCTTGCCGCCCGCCGCGTAGACGCGAACGGGCCGCCACGGCGCTTCGCCCGACACCGCATAGTTGAAGTCGAGCCGCGCCCCTACCGTCGCGCCGCCCGTGTCCTGTTCAACCTGTCGCTGCTTCATCAGACTGTGATAAGCGCCCCATTCAGCAGTCACCGCGTCCGGATAATGGAATGAGACGCGCGGCATCCACGCCTTTGCCTGGCTGACAAGCCGGATACTATAAGCCCGGCGGTTCGTGGTGATCAGCAGGTTGGTGCTCAGACCGGTATCGGTGGGCTTGATGATGATATGGGTGGTGGCGGTCTCGCCGGCACCTTGCGTCGCCGGACTTACCTGCCAGCGGACCCCATCACCGACATGGACGTCGTTGACGGTCTCGCCTTCCTGAAGCACGAGGTCACAGACATGGAGCGGCGCGCAAACAACCGAAGGCAGGGTGGCGCCGAAGACGAAGACCACGCTGCCGTCCTTGCCCCGGGCCGGCTGATCCCTGTTATTCGCCCATTGGCGGCCATAGGCAACGCCCCGCCTTTCCTTCCGCGTCAACGGGACATTGCGTCCGCTCAGCGGCTCGATGGACGGCGCCGGACCGTCCTTGACTCTTACGGGCCGCACGGATGTGTCCCACGATCCGGGACCCTCGGCCGCTGCAAGACCGGGCAAGGCACACAGCATGCCCGCCATCACGAGTATCCTTCTCATCAGTACCCCCTTCTCTGGCTCACTGCGCACCCAAGCGCTCGGCCCAGTCGTAGCTGTTGATGTAAAGCCCCATGGGATTGACGCGGATCGTCGCCTCGTCGCGCGGCGGATTGAACGCCACCGTCACCGTGGCCGTGTATTCGCGCGATTTGATCCGCTGACCGTCGCGGGCCCGGATTTCCTCCCGCCACTCGATGCGCCAGCTATCCGCCGTGATCGGCAGGACAGAGCGCACATCGACGGAAACCGTTTCGGTCTTCGCCCGCTCGAACGGATCATGGGCGCGCATATGATCGTTGAGCTTGCCGAAGGCGTCGGCACGGGCATTGATCATCGCGTAGGCTTCCTTGACCAGCCCGCGCTGTGCCCCGGCATCGACCCACACGCTCCTGACCGCCGTGATCCAGCGGGCAAGCTGGGCGACGATGACCGCCTTGTTCGGCTTTGCGGCTCGATCGGCGTGACCGACCGGCACCGCTTCGCCGAGCTTGTCCACCTTCACGACATAGGGGACCACCTGCGACTGCGTCGCCACCATGATCATGCCCGCGACGGACAGCGCGGCGACGATCAGGGCCAGAATTCCGGTCCACCGCCAATTCCGCGCCGCGATCACATAGCGGGCATGGGCCTCAAGATGCCCGCCGCGCCCCGTCAGATAGGGGTTCACACCCGCCGGTTCATTCACCGTCATCCCTTCTCTCCATTACCTTTATGGATTGTTGCCACCTTGGCCTTGGGGTGTCTGCGCTTGGCCATCTGGCTGACCTTGCTGCCCTTGGCCTTGGGACGTTTGCCCTTGTTGGCCGTCCCCTCCCTGTTGACTGGTATTCCGCAAGCCGTGCCTTATGTCGGCAGCATTACGTTCCATCGCATACGCCGTCTGGCCGAAGCGATGGCCGAAATGCGCGCGCCCGCTCAGGCGATGGCCGACATTTTCGACCAACGCCCCGCCGAGATTTCGCGCGGCCTGCCCAAAGACGCTGCGCGGAGCTTCACCTTGCGCTGCGCGCTGCTCGTTCTGCGCTCTGGCAAGGGTCACAGAGGCGCCAACGGCCATGCCACCCGCCGTGACACCCGCTGCGGTTCCCGTCACCGCCCCTGCGACCGCGCCACCCAGCGCACCGCTTGCGCCAAAGCTGGTGCCATTGATCAGACCCTGGATCATGTCGGGGATGATCTTGGTGAGGGCGAGCATGACGATCGCCGAGCCGATGCAGATGAACAGCGTGGTGTTGTCGGTCCCGGCGTTGGCCGCCAGTTCCTGAAAGACCTGTGCGCCAAGGGCGATCAGCAATTGCAGCACGAAGAGCTTGGCGCCGACGCTAACGGCGTAGACCATGATCTTCACCGCCAGATCCTTGGTCCAGCGCGAGCCGCCGAACCCCAGAAACAGCACACCCGCCGAGATGACAACGTAAGCCTCGACCAGCGCCAGGATCAGGAAGGCGGCAATGAGGGCGAAGCAGAAGATGATGACGAGCGCCGAGATGAACAGGCCGAGAGAGGCACCCGGTGACCACAGACTGGTCGCCGACACGAACTGCCCGGCAACGTTCAGGCCAACGTCAAAGATGTTCGAAGGCGAGATGCCCACGGGAGCACCGCTCGCCTGGGCGGCGGACGAAGCTGCCGTCCGGAAGCTCTCGACGATGGCGCCGGCGAACTGTGAGGAATTGATGAGCAGCCAGTAAAAGAACCCGATGAAGAGAATCTGGGTGACGATCGTCTCCAGCCACTCGTTCAGATCGGACCCGCGAAACGCGAGCATGAGCGCCGCGAAGGTGAATTCTATCGCCGCCAAGAGCCAGAACAGCCTCAGGGCGAACTGTCGCAGCGTCGTTTCCCAAGCCCGGGCGTTGTCCCGGTAGAGGTTCATGATGCGGTCGAGCGAATTCTCCTGCGCCCAGGCAGGATCCACCAAGGCGCCGAGGATGATGACACCAAGAAGAAGGGTCAGGACGCTCGCCGTCGTGCCACGCCGCATCAGTATCTCTCCCCGTTCCTGGTGTTGATCTCCGGTTTCTTTGTGAAATTCCGCCATGCCGCGCTCTGC
>JBNKIW010000067.1:0-9114 GCA_050290865.1 Rhodomicrobiaceae bacterium
CCGATCTTCGACCTGTCGCAGAACCTCCGTGAGGTTGCGGTTGCCGGCGGCGATCCTGCGCCGCAGGTCGTCGGCCGCCTCGGTAAGGGTGGCTTCGTCGGCATTGTCCAATCCGCTACCGAGAAGGCGCCTGAAGTCAAACCCGGCCATCTTCAATCCTCCGCATCCTTTCCGCGGATGGCGGCAGCGATTTCGTGCCCATCGGCGTATCGCGGCCGTCCGCCCTCATCCTTTTCCAAAGCAATGAGCGCGCAGTCTTCGCGGACCGCGACCTCGACAGCGTCGGCGACACGCTGCCATTTCACCCTCGCCCATTGCGGACGCTTGGAAAAATCCGGGCGCTCGCCGTCTTCGAAAAAGGCGTCGTGGGCGAGCTGAGCGCGTGTGTGCTTGTTCATGCCGCTTCATCCTCTTGAAGACGAAACACGATGCCGCGGCAGTGCGGTTCGGTAAGGGTGGCTTCGTCGCAATTCATATGGTCACCCGACAAATTTGGCGTTCTGGATATTGCCGGTCCAGTCATGCCCGACCGGCGGTCGCCAGTGGCTCCCGCAGGTATGCCCCTTTGCTATTGGGCACCGCTCGGGGGCCGATGATGTGCAACTGCTGCACTCACCTCGCTCGAAACAATCCTTGCCGCTATCGTTCACCGGCCCCTGTTCTGGAAGCTTGGCTTCCTGGGTAATTCCCAGCAGGCGGCTCAAAAATCCAGCCATCATCAATCCTCCGAACCCGAACTACGCCAAAGGAACGTGCGCCAATGGGCGCTGATCCGAGAACTCGAACTGGCATCAAGATCGAGGGTGTGTTCGCCTGTCTGTGGGCTTGTCATCACAACGCGCTGGTCACCGCCGCGTTGCTCCACGCCCAAGGTCTGGCCATCCGCCCCGTGAAAAACCTGGCCGCTCGCCAGCCGCTTCTTCATGTTCCGCTTCGACATGGCTAAACCCCCAATTGAAAAAGAAGTTCGGCGAGGCGGGCTCGCGCTGTGTGTACGCCGTCCGCGTGCAAGGGCAGGCTGCGGCCCATGAACTCGGTCTCAAGCGAGGCAAGTCTGGCGTCGATCTGCTGAGCGAGCGGCGAAGGGCCTTTCGGCGTCTCACCGCCGGTGACGATGACCGGTGGAGGTTTCAGCCGGGAGATGAGCACGCCGAGGATGACGGCGGCCACGACGGCAGCGATGAGGAAATCCATCACTACCTCCTGATCCAGGTGCGGTAGACGAACCAAGCGATTGCGAGGCCCAAGATCACGATCACGTGGTAATTCACGACCGGGTCGTTGTAGAGATCAGCCATTGCTCTGGGCCTCCAGGGCCTTGCACAATGCGTTGCGCCCTTCTTCGAGAACGGCGCTGGCTTGGGTGAGGAAAACGCGCGCCTCCGCGAAATCGGAAGCGTTGCTTTGCATGCTGAAGACGTGAAGGCCCAGCTCTGCGGCCTTGACGCTGATGCGCGCCTCGTGGATGAGCGCGGAAAGCTCGATCTTGGATACGTCAACCATTGCGAGGGCCTTTCTCGCTGTTGAGCGGCGGTGATGCGCGTTTGAAGCCCACGCATCACCGCCAGGGAAACCTGGCGGGGCCTTCCACCTGCCCTTGACAGCCAGCGAACCGTTGAAGCCTGTCGCTGATTGTCGCCAAGGTGCCGCTTCTATCGACACCTGTCGATCAAAGTAGTTTCAGCAATCCTAGTCGTCAACTGCGAAGTGACCTATGGTGTCCGGATGGGATCTAAATCGCCGCCAACACTCACTTCTTTGCAATGCAGGATGGCTCGCGCCGGCCTGCGCTGGACCGCTTCGCAGCTTTCCGATGCATCAAACGTTAGCCGGGATACCATCATTCGATTTGAAACGGGCCAGCGAGCCGCCATACCGTCTACTCAGGCAGCACTCCGTCGTGCTTTTGAGGCTGAAGGTGTGGAATTCATCGAGTACGGCGCGCGAATCCCTCCCACCAAACAGCGGTGACCGCCCTCGCGCCAAGTCAAAAGCTGGATCAATTGTCAGGGGAGTGAAGCTATTCTTGCGGCTTCCGGCAGAAACGCAGTAGATTGGCCGCATTAGCGGGAGCGTCAGGTGGCTTCAACACCCTTCGCTCCCTGTCACCACGCGAAAGGCCCGCATGATGACTACACCAGCCCTACCATGCACGGTTGGCATGGGGAAGCCCTTTTCTTTGGGGAGCCCCGGCCATGGTTGATACTCCTTCTTCTGCTGTCCGGACTGCGGTTTATGAGAATGCGCGCCTTCGCGCCGCGCAAACAGCAAGCCGCCTCATCGCTCTGACGATCGGCGGCGCTGCAGCTTTGTGTGCCTTCGTCGCCATTCTGTTTGCTCTGAACTTCGCCTTCTCGCTGGCGGCCTCGTGGGGCGAAGCCGTCAAGCTCGGTGCCGTCGCTCTCGGCGTCGTGCTCGGGTTGACCGGCTTGCCGGTCGCCAGCGCGTTGCTGGTCCAGCGTCACGCCAAGGACGAACAGGTCGCAATGGGGCTATGGGTGAGCGCGCTGATCGTCACCGGCGTCTGCACGCTCGCCTTCGTCATACGGATGCCCGGCGTGAGCGCGGCGCATCCAGCGACCGGGCGCACGGCCTCGGGCATGCACTCCGAAATCGCCCGCCTCGAACATCGTGTCTCCGACGACGTATGGTACTACTCGAATGGCTGCCAAGCGCCGCAGGACCGCTATCAGCGACGGGAGTGCGCCGACGTGAACGCGGCCCGGCGGCAATCGGCTTGGGCCTCCGCCCCGGATCTTTCTCCCTCTGCGATCCTTCCCGCGACCGCGACCAGCGACAACTTCGCGCGCAGGCTGTTCGTGGCGATGTTCGGGCTGGCCGCGCTCGCAGGCGCCGGCTGGCTCGGACGGCTTTCGATCCTGGCGCAGTCGGAAGCCTGGCGGCTGGAGACCGGAGAGATCGGCCAGGAAACAAATGCACCGGCGCTTCCGGAACCGGCGGTCGATGTAACGGCGGCGCTCACACCTGCAGACGTGTTCAGCATGTGGGCGAATGCCCGGCTGACCCCGACGCCGGGCGGGAAAGTCACGGGTGCCGACGCCTACGCCGACTATGTCGAGACCTGCAGGATGAATGGCATCGAGCCGATGGCCTCAGGGAAATTCGGCTCGCTACTGACGGCCCGTGCAACCGCATCCGAGGGGGCAGTGATCAAATCTAAAATCGGCGGGATCAACACCTACACCGGATGGGAATTGCCCAAGACGTTGCAAGATGGTCACGCCGAAGTGCGCAATGGACACACGCCTGCGGCCACTTTTACCGGGGCACACGTTCCGTGAGGCTGGGGACCTTGTGGGGACCTTGTGGGGACCTTCTGGGGACCTTGTGGGGACCTTCTGGGGACCTTGTGGGGACCTTGTGGAGGATGGGGAGGTAGGGGATGCGAGCCTCCCCAGGGAGGCTCCAAGGGGAGGCTCCCTTTGGCTCTTTCGGCCCTCCGGCGACGGAATAGAAATGTAATCATCTACTCACATCAGGGATGATCAACGAAAAGTTTGGGGATGATTGATGCTACAATCTCCGGTTAAGATAGCCACCGTTCGGCTCCAACTTGCGGCGCATTTTCTGCGTCATTTGGGATCGTCGCCATGGCGGGTTGTTGCAGGTGGGCAACAGAGATCTTTCACCGCGGCGACGCTCGAAGCGATGGGCAAATGGGTGGCGGCAGCGCAGGCCCAACAGCACAGCGTCTACGCCCTTCTGCCTGAGACGGGCGGCGCCCTTTGGCACTTGGCGATCCGTGCGCCCGTGACGGTCAAGCCGGCAACGATGAGCCTGCCACCGTCAATGGTCATCGTCGCCAACGAGATGTTCTTACTCTGGTGCCTGAACGAGCCTGTGAATCCCACAGTGGCGAGAGCGCTGAGTGCGCGCCTTGCCCGTCAGGTTGGTGGCAAGGCTGCCACTGGCGAGCCGGTCCCGTTGCCGGGCACCGTGCTGTTCTGTGCGACGGGCACTCGGCTATTGGGACGTTTTCCTGTTCAGATGCTGCCGCCGCTCGCCTTCGCCTACAGACTTGTCGATGGACAGCTTGCGCCGCCCGCCGGGGCCAAGACGATTTCGACGGCTCCGCTTACCAAGCGGGCCGATAGCATCGAGGTGCGGCCGATGAGATGGCTGTGGCCTGGGTATATTCCGAGCGGAACGCTCACATTACTCGGCGGTGCGGCAGGCATGGGCAAGAGCACGGTCGCTGCCTATGTCGCTGCCACGGTGTCGAGTGGGAAAGCATGGCCAGACGGCCAGCAAGCGGAAGAAGGTGGAGTGCTTCTCTTCGAGGAGGAGGATGACGAGGAAAGCGTGGTCACGCCTCGCCTACTCGCCGCCAAGGCCAAGCTGCGACGCATTGCGGTTGGCAGAGGCGTTGATTTGTCGAACGGCATCGACGCGCTTGTGGCTGAGGCGAAACGGCTTGGTCGCGTGCGGTTGGTCGTGCTGTCACCGCTACGGAAGATGTTTGGCAATGCGGAACATTTGGGGAACAATGGCGTTCGCCGAGCGCTTGAACCGTTGCTCAATTGGATCGAGGTCGAAAACATCGCACTGCTCGGTATCATGCACCCGCCCGCCGATAAGGAGTATCAGGCGGCTTTCGCAGGATCCAAAGCGTTCTTCGAACGCGCTCGTGCGGCGTTCAGTGTGATCCCCGATCCGTCCGATAAGAGCCCGATCATGAAACACCGGCGCCGCATCATGGTTGCGGCGAAATCGAACCACGCACCGGATGGCGAGGTGATGGGCTACCGCCTGGAAACTGCCCATATCCAGAACATTGAAACCAGCCGCGTGGTGTGGATGCCGCAACAGTGCACCCTGCCAGCGCGGAAGAAGAGAACAGGAAAGGAGGGTGACGCGGAATGAAGCCACGCCAGCCCGCGCCAGCCGTTCAGTCAACTTCGACGCCGACGGGCAGCAGCACGACGTTCGCGTAATACATCTTACCACCACGCTTGGTGCGCTCGAAGTCTGCATTGGTCATGGCCGTGCCAAATGTGCGTTGCGACGGCACTTCCGTTCGTGGCGCATGGCAGGTCCACCATGTTGTAAACGCCGAATACAGCTCGTTGCTTGGGACATCGTCTCCATCGCTCCGACGCAGACACTCCGCAACAAACAGTTGAATGCGTTCTTCCGGTGCCATCCTCTTCCGGCAGACTTTGCTCTTCGCAGACGTTTCGTCTTCGATTGCGATCAGCGATTCCGGCACAACATCCGCCGTGCGCTCGACGCGCAAGGACAGAACTGGCGGTGCGTTGCCGACTGGCCCAGCCGTGCGTGTGCCGAAGCCCTGCGCAATGAGTGACACCGCGCTGTGAGCCAATCCGGCCATGAGTAGCGTCAGAATGATGGTGAGGGCGGTCGAGCCGAGCGCGATCCACCTTGCTACGTCCACCGCGTCCTCACCATGGTGGGCAGCGATGTGTGTCGCCAGCATGCTGACTTCGGCTGGCCCCGCCTCCTTCGCCTTGGCCAGCGCCCGCTGAAGCCGCTCATCGGCCTTTTCAGCGCGCCAAAGCGCGGCTTCGCGGGCACGCGCTTGCCCGGCCCTCGCCCGGTAACTGATGGCGTTCGCCTCCGCCGCCTTGCAGATTGTGCGGCAGCCGCCGCGTTCCTCGCTTCTTTCCCGCGCCGCCCGCTCATCTTCTTCGGCAGCAAGCCTGTCAAGGTCGTGGCCGCTCATGGGTTCGGTTATCCGGGCGGCCTCGGCTCGTGCTGCCGCAATCTCGGCGCGGGCTGCCGCTGCATCATGCTGCGCACCCGTATAGGCAGTTCGTGCCGCGACGCGGTTCTGGATCTGTGTGCCTTGCCGATCCGTGTAGGCCATAACAGCGGCGCTGATGGTCACGATCACAGAGACGATTGTGCCAGCGCGCAGGATTACGTTCCATCCCTGCAGCGCCGCAGCCGCTGGCAACGCTAAAACACCGAGTGACCCGAGAACCCACATCGCGCCGATCTCGGGCGAAATGGTGGAGCCGTACCGCCAGTTGTTGGCGACATCCACGCAAGTGGCCGCGATCGCCATGAGCGCCAGCACAATGCCAGTGACGAGGCTCGCCCAGCAGATACGCCGGGGCGGTGGAGACGGAACCGCCGCCGTCGTCCGGCTTTCGTCCTCGGGGTTCTCCTGCGCCTCTGGCATTTCAACACCTTGAGTTGACAGCACGCTTGCGAGCATTCTGCTTGGTAGCTACCATACCATATGGCACGGCGAACAAGCCATTCAAATTGGAAGGCACAATAGAAAATGGCCTTAACGATATCCCCTGCGCAGTGCCGTGCGGCCCGCGCCTTGCTCGGTTGGGGGCAAAAAGATGTGGCGCGGCGCAGTGAAGTGAACCTGAAAACCATTGCAGACTTTGAGCGCGGCGCCCGCACGCCGTTCCCTCGCACCTTGCGGGATGTCATCGCCGCGTTCGAAGCCGGAGGGATTCGGTTTATAGAGGCGCAGGAAGGGGTGAGCGGACAGGGTGTGGTGCTTGTGTGCGGTGTGGAGCCGGCGTTGCGGCAGGGAAGTGAGAATTGCGAGTGAGAATCACACCACGTCTCCCGCTGCTCGAACTCGTGAACAGGCAAGGACGGTAGCGTATGACAGAGATCCCCACTATCAGCGGCGACGAACTGCGCCAAATTCGTACCGAACTGAAACTCAGCCAGGAGGCTTTCGGCGCGCTCATGGGTGCCGCGCGAACGACGGTCTGGCAGTGGGAGAATGGCCGCCGAAAGCCGGATGGCAGTGTCGCGCAGTTGGCGCGACTGACACTCTACCTGCATCGACTAGACATGTCGCCGGCCCAGATATTCAGGAAGATATACCATCAGGAATAGCAGAACTTAGGTAACATTAGACCCGCCACAACTAACGGCGGGTTTTTTGTGCCCGTATTGGTGTGTGTTGCGCAATTATAGTTAGCAATATCTTGACATTGATGTCAATGACAGCTATAATATGTTCAGAAGCGAGGAAGAAACTGCTGCGGAACTCCTGGCCCGCCCTGTAAAAAAGGCAAAGCACCAAGCAGACGCGGTAGAGGAAAGACCTGAAATAGCCCCCTCTGGGGATGGTCGGAAAGCCGAAGACAAGCAGAAGTAAGCCTTCCCTGAGTAGCCGCCCTAACGGGAGCAGACCAAAGGGGATAAGCCCAGAAGGCGAAAGCTTCCTCAAACTGAAGAAAGCCTTCCGGGGTGGGGCTGGTTCCGCGCTCAGTCGGGCGCGGGTCTCACCAACGGAGAGTGTTATGGCTGATGAAAACGAGGAGACGACGGCGGAGATCGAAATCTATGCTGTCGTTGACCGGGATGGCGACTACGAGGTCGGCAAGGATGAGGACGAAGCACTGGAACGCTATGGCGACAACATCGGTGCGTACGCCTCCCGCCACACCATCAAGATGAGTCTGACGGTGCCGCTGCCGAAGCCGATCGAGGTTTCCGCCACCCTCCCGGAGAAGGAGGATGGCGGCTACAGCCTGGAGATCAAGCAGTCGTAAGCACGACCGGGGCCGGGTATTGCCCACCCGGCCCCACCCCCGAGGGCTTTTCCTCACATATCACGGAGTGCCGGCACTCTCCAGTGCGGGCCGGGCGGGGCACTCCGGCCAACCCAGCAACGGCCCGGCCCGCACAACTCTCACACAACGAGGTATTGCATGGCTGACCGCCCGCATGAACGGGGGTGCTCGTGCCCCCAATGCCAAGCCGAGGATGCCGAGGAACTCAACGCTGCCATCCTGAATTACAGGCATTCCGGCGGACTGAAAGGCCCGCTTCCGAAAGACCTGCAACGGCAGGTCGATGATGACCTCATCACAGCCGATGAAGCCGAGCGCTTCCGCCACCTCTACCAAGACTGATGCGGCGGGGCCGCCTGGCAAAGGCTAGGCCACCCCTAATCCCGAGTCGCTAAAACAGTCTTGGAAGTCCCTTCGAACAGGAGGAAAACATACGATGACTGCGAAGAAACCGGAAGAGATGACAGATGCGGAACTGGCAAAGGCATCGCGTCATCTGACCAGGAGTAAGAAACGCGCGACGCGAATTCGCGCGCTCCGCGAGCATTACGATAAACTCGACAAGCGTATTGAGGCACAGAGCAAGGCGCTTGATGGCCTCGGCGTCTGATGGTCGTGTCGGGCGACACTCATCACCCCGAAACAGCAACCCACCCAGCACACACCACCATACCTGATCATCCTTGGTGTCACCCCTCCCTGTCGCCAAGGCTTGCCCGCGCTCTGCGGAGCGCCTGGCCACCCCGCTGCCGATGTTGCTCTGGCGGCGGGGCTTTTTGTCTTACGCGTAAGGAGTTAGCCGTGACCACTATCACTGACGAATTCGATGCTGCGCTGGCAGACGGATGGCAGCGCGTCCTGGCCCGCCTGCGCGCGGCTATCGGCGACGATGCCTACAGCAACTGGTGTGCCGGACTGCAGGCCGAAGGTTGCGATGGCAGCACGCTGCGGCTCTCGGTGCCCACCCAATTCCTGCGGCGCTGGCTGGAGACGCACTACGCGCCGCGCATCCTCGCATGCTGTGAAGAGGATTTGCCCGACGTTCAGCGCATCCTGCTTCGCGTCCGCCGTCCACACGCCACGGTCGGCGCACCCGTCATCTGCCGTCCGCTGGTGTCTGATCCGGCGGCACCGGAAGATACCAGAGCGCCAGTGCCTGTGCAGGAATACGATCCCGGTTTTCCTGCCGAACCTCGGCAGAGCTTTGCGACCTTCGTCGCTGGCGCGGGAAACCGCCGAGCCCTTGATGCGGCACGCCAAATGGTAGATGCCATCACAAATGGCTCGCACCCCAACCGCCCGCAGCACCATGCCCTTCACATTCACGGCAAGGCTGGTCTCGGGAAAACCCATCTCCTGCAGGCGATTGCCGCGGAAGTACGCCGCGCTCGCCCGAAAGCCAGCTTTCTCGCCTTCACAGCGGACAAGTTTCTGCGCTGCTTCGCCGGCGCCATCGTCCGCGATGCAGCGCCCGCGTTTATCAATGAGCTCCGCTTCGCCGATATCCTGCTCATCGACGATCTCACGCTCATTCAGATGCGCGAGGCAAGGCGCCAGCTTGGCCGCGCCATTCTCGCAC
>JBNKIW010000067.1:9401-11335 GCA_050290865.1 Rhodomicrobiaceae bacterium
CCCGTCACCATGGAGCGCGCCGCTGAGATTTTTGGTGGCACAACAGCCGGCAAGAAGAAGCGGCGGGTGCGGACGGGCGATATTTTGGATGCGGTCGCGTCGCATCTTGGCGTCACCCTCGATGAGTTGTTGTCGCCGGACCGCACACGCGCGGTGGTGCGCGCGCGTCACATCGGAATGTTTCTGGCACGCGATCTGACAGAGAACTCCCTCCCTGAAATCGCCCGACGGTTCGGTCTGCAGGATCACAGCTCTGTGGTTCACGCCATCCGCCGGATTGGGGAGCGGATGGAGAAAGACGCGCAACTGGCCGCGGACATCACTGCTCTCCGACGCCAACTGAAATAGACGACGGCACCGCCGGGCACGTCCCGGCGAGCCACCCTTTCCTTGGTGCCCAATCCTTTGCCTGCTTCGCTCAATGCCCCGCCGATGTGGTGGCGGCACTGACCGGGGCAGGCTCGGACCCGTCTCGCGCAAGTCCGTGCGAGGCACAGTAACCACTAGCAAGGGAGAGACTGCGATGAATGATCATCAGAGCGGTCGCGCGCTCGTGGCCAGAGGCTGGGGTCTGCTCACCCTGGTCGTGACCGCGGTCGGCATTGATACCTTTAACAACGTTGAGTTCGGCCTGGAAGCCGGTGGCCATCTGATTGCCGGTTCGATGGCCGTCGCGGCGGCCTGTCTCGTCATGCTGCCTTGGGGCGGGCTCATGGGATGGATTCGGGCGGTTTGCCTGGCGATGACCGTCTTTGCCGCACTCAATGCGTACGCAGCAATTCTCGGGGCGGACATGCTCGCGAAAAACGCCGCTGCCGAAAAGCATGCCGTGGCTCAAGTGGACGCCGCACGGGCACGCGCCGTGATCGACAGCATCACCGAGCGGGGCGCGGTTTCGGAACTGGAAAGCCTGGTCGCGGCGGCGAAGGCCGCCGTCCAGGCCGCCGAGGACCGGGCCGCCAAGGCGGAGGCAGAAGACACCGCCCGCATGGGCGGACGGCAATCCTGCTTCAAATACTGCAAGCGCGCCCGCGAGGCCGTCAAGCCGGAGCGGGACGCACTCAGGGCTGCACTCGACCGGCTGTCACAAGCCAAGGCCCGCGACGCGGCCAAGGTGGAGTTGGCCAAAGCTCAGGCGAAGGCGGAAAATGCTCCAGACGCCGAGGCGAACAGTCTGGCATCGGCCATCGCCGCCTGGACCGGCGCCGACGCAAACCGCCTCACTCGCGCGTTCATCGTCGCGATCGCGGGATTGGGGATCATGGTGACGGTTTCGGTGGCCACACTGGGGCAGTCGGCCTTTGCCATGATCGGCGAGGGCCGTGCGCTCCTGCGCAAGGAGAAAGCCGCACGCGCGAAAGCGCGCCCCGTGACCGTGCCGGGCAATCCGACCAAGGCCGCGAAGAAGGAGTCGCGCCGCGGCCGCAAGCCGGCGGGGCGGACCCGGGCGGAAGCGCTGGCGATCCTGCAAGAGCACGCTCGCCGCTCCGGCGGCGTTATCGTTGGCAGCAACGCGACACTGGCCCGTCTCGTGGATGTGAGCCCGTCAACCCTCGGGGACGCTCGCAAAGGCTGGCTCGTCCAGTGGGAGCGTGAGGGCGCTGTCCGTGTGGTGTCGAAGGATCGCGGCAGGAAGGTCGTGTCCGTGACCGGCATCGACGAAAAAGCAGCGTAAAGTGGAGGGGACGGATCGAAAACCGCCCCCTCGCTCGCCAAAGAAAGAGGCACCGAAATGCCGAAACACCACACGAAACGAACAGCGAAACGCAGGAATAGCGATTTCGACGTTAAGATTTTCTACTTCCCAGAAACCAAAGGATGCCAAGGAAAAACGAAAAGATTCATTTCGTTGTTTGGTGATGTTGTTCACAGATTGGCCGGCGCTTTTCGTCGGAAATTCACGAAAAACCGCCGACCTTCCAGCGAAATGTAAC
>JBNKIW010000068.1:0-11228 GCA_050290865.1 Rhodomicrobiaceae bacterium
TGATGGGCTCACGATTACCCGGCAGACGTGGCAACTACGACTCACTCTCCAATGACGCCGGGTACTAGTACAGCCCGCGAGCCAAGTTAGCACCCCGTTTGCTGCACGTGCGCAAGCGAACTTGCCTCGGAAAAGCTATACTAGAATCAATAATTTGCTAGTACGCTTAACCGCTAAGAAATCCTGTGAGCCCTCGCGGCCGCGCCAGTGCACACATGCATGTGATGCAGACAAATTCTCTCAGCTTTGTGGTATAAGCTTCTGGGTGTAGCCGCTTTGCAAGACGGGGCTTCCGTGCAGGGAAAGTCGATACTGCTCATCATCGGCGGTGGGATCGCCGCTTACAAGACACTCGATCTCATCCGCCGCGCTCACGAACGGGGCGCGCGCGTCCGCGCCATTCTTACCGAAGCGGCCCAGCAGTTCGTGACGCCCCTTTCGGTTGCCGCGCTTGCCGGGGAAAAGGTCCTCACCGACCTGTTCGACCTGAAGGACGAAACGGAGATTGGCCATATCCGCCTGTCGCGCGAGGCCGATATCATCATCGTCGCGCCCGCCACAGCCAATCTTCTGGCCCGCATGGCGCATGGCATGGCCAGCGACCTCGCCAGTGCCGTGCTGCTCGCCGCCGACAAGCCCGTGCTCGTGGCCCCCGCGATGAACTGGAAGATGTGGGCCAACCCGGCCACGCAGCGCAACGCCACCCAGCTCCGCGCCGATGGCGCGCATTTCGTCGGGCCGAACGAAGGTGCGATGGCCTGCAACGAGTTCGGCGTGGGCCGCATGGCCGAAGTGGAGGAAATCCTTGATGCCGCCGCGCTGGTGCTCAAGGGCGCGAGCGACCTTCCCCTTGCCGGACGGCATGTGCTCATCACCGCCGGACCGACGCACGAGGCCATCGACCCCGTGCGCTACATCGCCAACCGCTCATCGGGCAAGCAGGGCTTCGCGCTCGCCGCCTCCGCCGCGTCCCTTGGCGCGCGCGTCACGCTCGTCACCGGTCCGGTCAACCTTGCCCCGCCGCCCGGCGTCACTACGGTGCGCGTCCTGAGCGCACGTGACATGCTCGCCGCCGCCGAGGGCGCCCTTCCAGCGGACATCGCCGTCTTCGCCGCCGCCGTCGCCGACTGGCGCGTGCCCACACGTCACGCCGAAAAGATCAAAAAGCCAGGGAAAGGCAAAACACCACCTCTCGCACTCGTCGAGAATCCGGATATTCTGGCAACGATCGCCAAGCGAACAGCAGACCGCCCACCGCTTGTCATCGGCTTTGCCGCCGAGACGGAAAACGTCCTGGGGCACGCTAAGCGAAAACTGGCAGCGAAGGGGTGCGACTGGATTGTGGCGAACGACGTTTCCACGGAGAAAGGCGTGATGGGGGGAAGTCAGAACGAAGTGCATCTGGTCACCGCCAGCGGCGTGGAGAGCTGGCCGCTGATGCAGAAGGAAGCGGTGGCGGACGAGTTGATGCATCGTGCGGCCGCGTGGTTCGCCGCAGGGCGCAACAAGCCGTCCAGGGCGGCGGAATAGTCATGCTCTCTTTTCTCCGCCGGATAGCCAGGCCGGTCATCCACGTCCAGGTCCTGCCGCATGGCGAGGGCCTGCCGCTCCCGGAATACCAGACGGCCCACGCTGCGGGGATGGATCTCCGTGCCGCTCTGGCGCCAGGCGAAACGATCTTCCTGCCGATGGGCGAGTTCGTGCTGGTTCCGACCGGCTTGATGCTCGAAATCCCGCCCGGATTCGAGGGGCAGGTGCGCCCGCGTTCCGGGCTGGCGCTGAGCTATGGTGTCACCGTCCTGAACAGCCCCGGCACCATCGACGCCGATTATCGCGGCGAGGTCAAAGTCCTGCTCATCAACCACGGCGCCAACACCTTCACCATTGAACGCGGCACGCGTATTGCCCAACTTGTCATCCAGTCCGTCGCGCAGGCATCGTTGTCGGTGGTAACCGAACTGGCCGGGAGCGAGCGTGGTGGCGGCGGCTTCGGCTCAACAGGCCGGTAAGCGGATGGCGGCGGATTGGGCGTGCTTCCGGACCGGCGCGGAGTAAAAGCGTGTCATGACATCACCTGCACCACCCCCGCTGAGTGTGGAGGAAATCCGGCGCTACAAGCGGCACCTGCTCCTGAAGGAGGTTGGCGGCCCCGGCCAGCAGAAGCTTCGGGACGCGCGCGTCCTGGTGATCGGCGCGGGCGGACTCGGCTCGCCGATGCTGATGTATCTCGCAGCGGCGGGCGTCGGCCATATCGGCATCATCGACGACGATGTGGTGTCGCTCGACAATCTGCAGCGCCAGATCGTGCACGACACGGCGCATATAGGCATACCCAAGGTCGACAGCGCCGTTGCCACACTGGAGCGCATCAACCCCCATGTGGCGGTCGAAGCGATGCCGGCGCGCATCACGGCGGACAACGCGCTCGACATCATCGGCCGCTACGACATCGTGGCCGACGGCTCGGACAATTTCGCCACCCGCTACCTCGTCAACGACGCCTGCTATCTGGCGAAGAAGCCCCTGGTATTCGCGGCGCTGGGCCGGTTCGACGGTTATCTGTCCACCTTCCGCGCCTTCGAGACCGGACCGGACGGCAATCCGCGTCCCTCCTACCGCTGCATTTTCCCCGAGGCGCCGCCGCCGGGCACGGTCGCGGCCTGCGAGGAGGCGGGCATCCTGGGCGCCGTGGCCGGGGTGCTCGGCACGCTGCAGGCGGTCGAGGTGCTGAAGGAACTGCTCGGTCTCGGTGAAACGCTGTGCGGCAGGCTTCAGATCTACGACGCGCTCGCGGCGCGTTTCGAGACCATAAACGTGACGTGGGACCCTTCGAACCCGCTGAACGGCCGCAATCCCACGATCACGAACCTGGACATTCACCGCAGCCGCGTGTAGCGCGGAAGGCTACTGGAGCCGCCAGTAGATGTTGGGTGACGCTCCTTGCTGCTGCAGCTGCCGCTCCCCGAGCGATTTGTGAGCGAGAACCACGTCCAGCACGTCCGTTATCACCGGAGTACTGTCGAACACATAGGAATGCCCCCATTCACGCTGCATCGACGATGCATTGCTGGCATCTATGGTATCGAAGCCGGGATAGATGACCACGCCGCCGCTCGTGTCGCCCACCCGGCTGTAGCCGTTGATATGGGCCGAAGCTTTCAGTGCCGCATCATTCGATGACGCGTAGATTGTCTTGCGCGTCTTGGTCATCTTTGCCAGCGCGGGCGCAATTTCACTTCGGAACGTCTCGGCGTTCAGGTCCGGCGCCGCGAGCAGGATTTCCTTGATCCTGCTCATATTCTTGCCCGCCGTCACTCTTTTCATGAGCGCATCCGTGACGACGATGTTCCCCATGCTGTGGGCGAGGATGTACACCTCGCTGACCGGCAGTTTGGCGACGTCGTCCAGCAGCTTGTCGAGCACCAGGCGCGCCAGCTCCGCGGTTTCCCTGTCGCGCGCGTAGGCCCGGGCGCTGCCCGCCGAGGGCCAGCTGTAGAACATCGCCGTGCCGGGGAACTTCAGGTCGTTGGCGAGCTGGGCGGTGCGCAGCGCGGCGTCCGTGAAGGTCGTGTTGTAGCCGTGGACGAATACGAACAATGACTTCGACTTCGCTGAGCTGATCGCGGTCTGGAGCGCCGCGGCCGCCTCGGACGCGGAGTAGGTTTTCATGTCCGTTATGGCGAAATGCTTCGCGGGATTGTTGGAAAACTCCAGCTTCCAGAGTGACGGCAACTCCAACTCACCGAGTATGTGAGAGGGCGGAACCGATACCGTAAGACGGCCATATTCCAGATCGGATGTGTGCCTGGTGCCATAGAAATTCGCCGCGCCGGTCTTCCCCGTCCTGTCCCTGTTGGTGGCGTAATAGACCGGGATTTCGACGAGCTTCTTGCGCGCCGCGGCTTCCTTGGATTTCTCCGCCGCATCAGCAGCCCTTGTCTCCGGAGCCCGTCTGTAGGCGATGACAGGTCTCCGCTTCCTGAAGCAGTCTGCTTTGAGTATGAGCTCGGCCACTTCGCCGCCAATGGCCTCGATTTCCCGTTTCAACTTCGCGCGCCGCTCAGCGGCTGCTTTGCCAATTACCCCGAGTTCTTTACGCTTGCGCTTCAAATCCAAGAGCAAAGCGGCCTTTCGCTTCTTCAGCGTCTCCTGGCTTTCGCCCGCTTTGACCAGCCTTGAACATTCGGAGACGCCGGCCAGACTGCCGGAGGGCGTCTGTGCGCCGGCCGGGCCGCAAACACCAAGGACGAAAACAGCACACAAGATGGGAACCGGTCCCAGATCGAACAATTTACGCAAAGCCATGATCCTTAAATTCCCAAAGCGCGAGGCACAAAAAGCGCAGAAGCCGGAGGACTGTAGCGCGCGGCGGAAGGGCACGCCGAAACTCACACAGGCGCTGCGGTCGAAACAAGGGACTCCCGCGGTTGCGGACAATCATATTTCAAGCCGAACAGGCATGCAAACTTCGGCAGCATTCGGTCCGTGACGTGAAATCGCCTATTCCAGGCGAGCCGCAGCCCACCTACATATGCCCCCGGAGCAGCGCTACGAGAGCGATGGCCGGAACCTCAAACTCAATCTCAATCTCAACATCTGCTGGGGGAAAATATGATGAAAGCGATCGAAAGGCAGCTGGAGGGGGGCATCTTCGGCAGCCGGTGGCTTCTGGCACCATTCTATGTCGGGCTGGCGCTGTCGATGTTCATGCTGCTGATTACGTTCCTGAAGGAGTTTGCACACCTGATGCCCCAGCTCTTCGGCGCCAAGCCGGGGGAAGTCATCGTCGGCGTGCTCTCCCTCGTCGATATCGTCATGGTGGCGAACCTCATCCTCCTCGTCATCTTCGCGGGTTATGAAAATTTCGTCTCCAAAATCGACACCAGCGACCATGAAGACCGCCCCGACTGGATGGGCCTCGTTTCCTTCTCCGACTTGAAGATCAAGCTGATGGGAACGATCGTCGCGATCTCCGGCATTGACCTGCTAAAGACGTTCCTCGACGTCACCGCGCACAACCCGGAAACCATCAAGTGGCGGGTCATACTGCATCTGACGTTCGTGACGTCGGGTGTGCTGTTTGCGCTCATGGACCGTCTCGCCGGGCATGCCAACAGCCAGCACAAGGAAACGGCGGCGGAATAAGCTCGGGCGGGGGAGGGACGGACGCGATCTGCCCCGTCCCTTCCCGGCGGCTCATTTCTCAGGCGACAGGAGGTCGCTCAGAATGTGCGCCTGTCTGCGCACGCTCGGCCCCGCCAGTTCGGCGAGCGTCTGCTGATCGGACGTCGGCGCGGGCAGACGTGTCTTCGCCAGCCGCGCGCGGAGTTCCTCGGGCGTGATTTTGGCGACCTGGGCCAGCACGGGGAGCGGCGCCTGCGCAAGCGCGCGGACCGACGCGAAGAAAGGCGGCCGCGATTTCCCGCCGCCGAGGGGCACGAAGCTCACCGCCAGCAGTATGGCGAAAATCCCCATGATGATCAGCCCCTTGGCTTCAACGAAGTAGCGCTTGAAGTTGGTGAAATTGGTGATGATATGCGGAACCAGCGCCGCGACCAGCAGCCAGCTCAGCCACTCGTGGGACCACCTGACCAGCCCGATATGGATATGAAAGAAGACCGCGATACCGGTAACCGCGGACAGAATGAATGCGCCGATTATGACCGGCGTCGCCCATTCACGCTGGAAGATCATGGAAAGCTCCTCGTCTGTGAATACAAAAAATGCGGAAGGTCCGGGCAGTCTGATTAGCAACATGCGCCTTACAACAGCCTGACGAACGGCGTCCCGGCACATATGTCGCACCCGTACCGGCGGGCGGCAGTGGCGCGGCCGCCGCTCAGCCGGGGATAAACCGCACCGGATGCACCGCTTCCTCTGCCATTTCGTGCCCGCGCGTTTATGCTGAGCCGCAACTGGCACTTTCAGGGGGACACGTCATGAGCGAAACCGAACCGAACCCGGCGCCGGGCAGCGGCAGCGATGACGACGAAGAGAAGAAGGGCGGCGTTTACGGCTTCTTCAAGCGCATCTACGACTGGTACGACAAAATCGACACCTGGAAGGAGCGTATCGAATGGCTCCTCTCCTTTTTCAAGGCGAACGCGATGGCAACCACGGTGACCGCCACCGCTTCAGCCGTTGCGGTGACGGGAGCAGTTGTCGCCGCGAACCCGGATCTGCGCCCGAACTGGTTTTCGCGGGGCAGTGGCGGGCAGCCGGAGGTCACAGCCGCCGCGCCGAAGATCGAGACGCCGAAGCCTGCCACGCCGGTGAAGGTGGAGACGCGGCGCTGGGGCTCATCGGTGATCTTCCCCATCGAGGGCAAGGACGTGCGCGGACGGCGCGCCGCATTCGACGTTGCTGTGCTGCCGAAAGACCTCGCGTGGGTGAGAAAAAGCGACACACAGCTCGCCAAGGGTGCCGGGACCATCCCCGAGACGGAGACGGTTGCGCGCATCTTCACGCCGGAGCTGCGTGCCGGGCTCGGCGAATCGCGTGAGGTGATCGCGGTCGGCCTCGCCTCTCAGGAGGGGCGGCGCGAGGAGGAGACCGCACGCGCCGCCAACCGCGCCAGGACCGCGGCGGGCTGGCTTGCAAAGGCCATGGCGCCTTCGACCGGTATCTGGACGCTCAATCTCGGCCAGTTCCAGGCTGGCTGCAAGGCGACGGCGGAAGCTGCCGACACGGGCTGGCAGCGCCCGGTGATGATCGTCGGCATCCGCGAGGCGGCGGAGGGCGTCACCCTGGCGGAAGCCTTCGCCGACGCCATCAGCGACAAATCCAACCTGCCGAGCCGCGAGTGCTATTCGAGCTTCGAACTGGCGCGGTTCCGGTAGCCGAGGGCGCGTTCGTCGAACACGATGTCGGATCGCATGATCGGCCGCGCCAAGGCCAGTCCTTCGAGCGACCGGCATCGTGACAGCGCGACATAGGCCTGGCCGTGGGCAAACGTCCCGCGGCCGAAATTCACATACACCTTGTCCAGCGTCATGCCCTGGCTCTTGTGGATGGTCAGCGCCCAGGCGAGCCGCACCGGAAGCTGGCGGAACGACCCCACCACCTTCTCCTCCAGCTTTTCGGTCTCGGGATTGTGTTCATAGCGCACGTTTTCCCACGCCACCGGTTCCAGTTCGTGCTCTTCGCCCTTCACCTCGATCCACACCGTCCGTCCCTTGATCCGCGACACCCGCGCCTGCGTACCGTTGACCCAGCGCTTGTCCGGATCGTTGCGCAGAAGCACGACCTTCGCGCCTTCCTTGAGGACCAGATTGGCGTCCGTGGGATAGGCCGACGTTTCGAACTTGCCGGACACGATTGCATCGAACTGCGCGGCGCGGGCTGACAAGCGGTCGAGGAAGAGGGTGTTCGTCTTTTCGGCGGCCAGGTTGACGGGCGTCAGCACGATGTATTCCTCGGCCAGTTCCAGCGCCCGCGGCATAACGCGGCCGTTCAGCAGGTCGAGGTGTTCTCGCGCCGGATTTCCTTCGCGGATGCCGTTCAGCGCGTCGAGAAATTGCGCATCCTCCTGGCGGTAGACTTTCGTCAGTTCGGAGACGTGTAGCGGCGTGTCCTGGAAGACGGGCGCATTGAAGAAATACACGCCGCCAAAAGTCTCCTGGAAAAACGCCATCTCATCGCGCTCGCGCACCACCGGCGGCAGTTGGTGCAGATCGCCCATGGCGATAACCTGCACGCCGCCGAACGGCTTGGCGGGCTGCTTGCGCGTGAGGCGCAGCGCCATGTCGATGCCCTGCATGAGGTCGGCGCGCACCATCGATACCTCGTCGATGATCAGCGTCTCGATACTGCGGAACATCGCGGCGCGGCGGCAGCGTTTCACGACCTCGGACGTGATGAGCTGCGGCGGAAAACCGAAAAAGGAGTGGATGGTCTGCCCGCCGACATTCACCGCGGCAAGGCCGGTCGGCGCCAGCACGGCCGTCTTCTGCGGGAGGTTCACGCGCAGACAGCGCAGAAGCGTGGATTTCCCCGTACCCGCGCGCCCGGTGATGAACATGGCATCGCGGCTGGCGGCGGCCTGATGGATGGCGCCGGCAAATTCATCCGACGCCTGCACGCCGGACGGCCAATAGAGACTTTTTCCGGCCGCGGCCGCTGGTGAATCGAACATGGCGAAAGCAGCCTCCGAACGCCCGCCGCTGTCAAGCATGAACTTCATTCCGTTCGTAGCGGCATCAGGCTCATGATCGCAGTTTCATGACGGTCCTGCAAACACTGGTACAAAACCGGATTATTAAGTGAACAACATAGGAATACTTCTTGCGGCGAAGCACAGACCCGGCGTATTCCGGTGAACACGGGCTGTCACCGGTACGCGCGGGAAGCGCGCTGACATATCGCGCGACCTGTCTTATATACACGAAGGCTACCAGAGCCGCGCACGGAAGCAGAAACGGAGATTGAAGCCCATGGGCCTGCGTGTCGCCTTTCAAATGGACCCGATCGAGCGGATTTCGATCCGTGGCGATTCGACCTTTGCGCTCATGTTGGAGGCGCAGGCGCGCGGGCACGAACTGTTCTACTACACGCCGCCAGACCTTCTGATGCGGGACGGGCGCATCCTCGCCGATGCTTCTCCCGTCGAGGTCGCGGATGACGAGGCGTGTCATTTCAAGCTTGGCGACCGGGGCATCCTCGACCTTGCCACCTGCGATGTGGTCCTCCTGCGCCAGGACCCGCCCTTCGATATGGCCTATATCACCACCACCCATCTTCTGGAGAGGCTGCAGCCGGACGTTCTGGTTGTGAATGATCCGGTGAGCGTGCGCAACGCGCCGGAAAAGCTGTTCGTGATGCAGTTCCCGCAGCTTATGCCGCCAACCCTTATCACGTCTTCGGCCGGGGACGTGCGCGCCTTCCGTGACGAGCACGGCGACATCATTCTGAAACCGCTCTACGGCAATGGCGGAGCAGCGGTGTTTCGCATGCAGCCGGGCGATACCAACATCGGTTCGCTGGTGGAACTGTTCCAGACCGTCTTCAAGGAACCGTTTATCGTGCAGCGCTATCAGCCCGAGGTGCGCAACGGCGACAAGCGGATCATCCTGGTGGATGGCGAGGTCGCGGGTGCTGTCAACCGCGTCCCCGCGCTCGACGAAACGCGCTCGAACATGCATGTCGGCGGCCGCCCGGAGCCCGCGGAGATCACCGAGCGCGAGCGCGAAATCTGCGCCACCATCGGGCCGGAACTGCGCCGTCGCGGCCTGATTTTCACCGGGATCGATGTGATCGGTCCGTATTTGACGGAGATCAACGTTACGTCGCCTACCGGCATCCGCGAGGTTAAACGCTTCGGCGGGCCGGATATCGCCGCGCTGATCTGGGATGTGATCGAAAAGAAACGGCGCGTGGGTTGTTGACGCATCTGTGTAGTGTTACGTATGTTCTTATATTGTTCCCAGATTATGGTGAGGCACGTGCAGCACCGTAATGGATAAGAACAATGTTTGCGCAGGTCTCGACAGTGGCGCTTCTGGGAATCGAGGCACGGCCTGTGGATGTGCAGGTGCAGATCGGCGGTGGGCTGCCTTCGTTCTCCATCGTTGGTCTCGCCGACAAGGCGGTGGCCGAAAGCCGGGAGCGCGTGCGGGCCGCTCTCTCCTCGATCGGGCTGGGGCTGCCGGCGAGGCGGATCACTGTCAATCTCGCTCCCGCCGACCTGCCCAAGGAAGGTAGCCATTACGATCTGGCAGTGGCCATCGGACTGATGGCCGCCTGTGGCGCCCTGCCGGGTGACGAGATCGGCGGCTACGTCGTGATCGGCGAACTGGGGCTGGATGCGTCGGTCGCTCCAATTGCCGGGTGCCTTCCGGCCGCCATCGGCGCGAACGCCATGGGCAAAGGGCTGATCTGCCCGGCCGCCTGCGGAGCCGAAGCGGCCTGGGCGTCGCCGGACATGCCGATACTGGCGCCGCCGCATCTCCTGTCGCTCGTCAACCATTTCAAGGGACTGGCCAGCTTGCCGCGCCCCCAGATCCAACTCGACCCCGGACAGGCGGAGACGCTGGACTTGCGCGACGTACGTGGCCAGGAGATGGCGAAGCGTGCCATTGAGATTGCGGCGGCTGGCGGCCACCACCTGCTGATGACCGGACCGCCAGGTGCTGGGAAGTCAATGCTCGCACAGCGACTGCCCGGCCTGCTGCCGCCGCTGGAACCGGCCGAGATGCTGGAAGTCTCCATGATACAAAGCATGGCCGGTCAACTGGCCAACGGTCAGCTCAGCCGCAGGCGTCCCTTCCGCGCGCCGCATCATTCCGCGAGCATGGCCGCGCTTGTCGGCGGCGGTTCGCGGCCCCGCCCCGGCGAGGTGGCGCTCGCGCATCATGGTGTGCTGTTCCTCGACGAATTGCCTGAGTTCGCGGCCCAGGCCATCGACGCGTTGCGCCAGCCGATGGAGTCGGGCGAAATGGTGATCGCGCGTGCCAACCATCGCATCGCTTATCCGACACGCTTTCAACTGGTCGCCGCGATGAACCCTTGCCGTTGCGGGCGAGCCGGGGAGCCAGGCTTTTCCTGCCGACAGGGAACAGGGTGCCAGGATCGCTATCTCGCCCGCGTCTCTGGCCCCATCCTCGACCGTATAGACATCCGGATCAGTGTTCCGCCCGTCACGGCTGCGGACCTAGCCCTTCCTCCTCCGCCCGAGGGCAGCTCTGAAGTTCGCGTGCGTGTTGCCGAAGCGCGTCTCCGACAGCGTCAACGCTACGGCAGCATGAGTTCGGCAGGGACCGCGGTGAATGCCGAATGCCCGGCCGCGATGCTGGAGGAAGTGGCCAAGCCCGATGGAGCCGGCAAAAAGCTTCTGCACGATGCGTCAGCGGCGTTCGGCTTATCCGCGCGCGGCTATCACCGCACATTGCGATTGGCGCGGACACTCGCCGATCTTGATGCCGAAGACAACGTGCTGTCGGCTCATGTGGCCGAGGCACTGGCCTTCCGCGGCGAAGGAAAAAGCAATAGCGGCAGGTGGCCCCGTGAACAAGCAGGAGCGCTCCCAAATGCATGCACGTGATGCATGAGCTGGCCACCAACTGACGGTACGCCCTCGCTGAGGGGGCGTTCTTGGCATCACCACCCGTCTTGCTGGCGTCATCCGCGATCAATCCCGCATCAATCAGGAAGCCTGCCTAGTACCAGGAGTCATAAATCGCTAAGACGGCGTCCTTTCACGCGGCGCTGGTGAACTTCGGATTTGGTCCACA
>JBNKIW010000069.1:0-11139 GCA_050290865.1 Rhodomicrobiaceae bacterium
ATCCCGCTCAGACTAGTCCTGGTGGGCCTGCGGGTGAAGGCGATACCGGAATCTTATTCTCCGGACCTCTAACGCCACACCTACGATTTTCATATAAGTCGAGTACAATTGCTTAAGACTCGGGTGACACGCGCTTTGAGCGATGAAGCCATGACTTGAGTTTTGGCCGTCGCACAAGCAGTGGACAAACGCCGGGCACCGTTGCGAATGGCCAACCGCAGCAACTAACCTTTTTTTAAATGATTCGGTGCGCCGGGATGCACCGTTGCAAATGGGGGTGGTGCTCATGCGGCTTGGCGCGGGTGATTTGCGGCACACATTCAGTCATGAAACCCTGCAGAAGGGGGCCGAACTCTGCGCCCGTGGCTGTGTCCGGCAGATGGACGTGGCGACTGGCGGCGGTCATATTTCGGCAAGTGTTCTCGGCTCGCGCCCCAAGCCCTACAGCCAGACGATCCTGATCTCACCGACGCGCAGCGGCTGGCGGATCAGGGGCTATTGCAGTTGTCCGATGGGCACCAACTGCAAGCATGTCGCAGCGGTGCTGCTGAAATATGTGAAAGGCGATGAACTCGACCGCGAAGACCTTGACGACCCGCGTCCGGCCGTCGGCGCACGTTCGGCGGCGCTGCTTCCCGCCCCGCAAGCCACCCGCACAGCATCGCCGACGCCAGCACCGGCACCAGGTCTCAGGCTTTCCAGCAGTGTATCCCAGTGGCTGGACAGGCTGGCGGCCGTAACGGAGCGGTCCGCCGAAGCGAAGCGGCCGACCAGCAGCAATCAGCGGGTTCTCCGCTATGTCCTCAACCACCAGGACGCGCACCCGACCACATTGTCAAGGCAGGTGTGGGTCCGGCCGTTGTCGGCGCGTATGCGCAAGGACGGCACCCTCACGGATGGGAGGTTTTACGATCCGGCCCTCGTCATGCGGCCGAGGGAGCAGGTCGCGCGTTTCGTTACCGAGGCCGATCTCGATATTCTCCGCGATCTCAACTGGCTGCATCGCACGAACGGCACACCGGGTTATCGGGACGTTCCGCTTGAGCCCGGTCCCTTGAGCCGGCGCGTTTTCGCGGCGCTTCTACAATCCAGGCGACTACACAACCGTGAGTTGAACGGCCGCACGCTGGAGGAAGGGCCCTCGGAGCGCGCCGAGCCGCAATGGATTTCGGCCGCACGCGGCGAACAGCGCCTGACCTTCGTTGCCGGTGGCGGCCGCAGTTTCGACGATATCCTGCCGCTGGATCCGCCGCATTATGTGGATCTGGAGAAGGGCATCGCGGGCGTGATCGAGACGGATCTGCCGCATGCATTCGCCGTCGAGGTGGCGCGGGCACCCGCTGTCGCGCCATCGGAGGCGGCCATCGTGAAAGAAACGATGCGTCAGCGTCTTGCGAAGGGTGGCAAGAGCGACGCACCGGCCCCATCGGGCGAGGCGGACGGCGTCGATGATGCTGCGTCGATGCTGCCGCTGCCCGAGGCGCCGGACAATATCGAAACGCGCATCGTCACGCCCGTTCCGCGGCTGGACCTGTTCGCGCTGCACCTCCGTGTCAAGCCGCACCTTGCCTGGTATTTGCAGGAGGTCCGCCACGAGGGCGCGTTCTTGTTGCCGCTCGCCCGCCTGTCCTTCAACTATGGCGGCGATACCGTGCACAGCGCCAGCCCCGAGCAGATCATCGAACGCATCGAGGGTGACCGCGTGATTCTGACGCCGCGCGATGCGAAGGCTGAGGGCGCTGCTTTGTCCCGCCTCACCGACCTCGGCTTCAGGGCGCTCAACAACATGCCGTTCGACGCTCCGCCGGACCATACCGGCGACTTGTTCCTGACGCCGTCGCAGGTATCCAGCCCCTATGAACTGCTGCAAACCTGCGATGATCCGAGCCGCTTCCTTGCCTTCGGTTCGGAAACGGTGCCCGAGTTGGTCCGTGACGGCTGGGAGGTCGTCATGTCCGATGACTACCCCTACCGCATTGCCGAGGGCACGGCGGAGTGGTGGGCGGACCTCGGCGAAGGATCGGGGATCGACTGGTTTTCCTTCGAACTGGGCATCGCGTTCGAGGGCCACCGTGTCAATCTGGTGCCGCAACTGGCCGAAATGCTGGGCAGACTGCCGCCGGAGGTCACGACGCTGGCTCTGGAGCCCGGCAAACACGATGCCTTCGTCAAGATGCTCGACGGTCTCAGGCTCTACCATACGCTTCCCGATGGACGGCTTCTGCCGCTTCCGGCCGACAGGCTCGCTCCAATTCTGAGATCCCTTCTCGAACTGATCGGGCCGCGAGAGGCCCGCCTTCACGACGGCAAGGTGAGGCTGCATCGCGCGGAAGCGGGAGCGCTGGCCGCTTTCGCTGACGGCATGGAGGATGTCGCCTGGGCCGCGAGCACCGAACGGCTGATCGACCTCGGCAACCGGCTGCGCAGCGGCCGCATTCTCAGGCGCGCCGCCGTCAAGCCGCCCCGCACGTTCAAGGCGAAGCTGCGCGCCTATCAGAGCGACGGGCTGAGCTGGCTGGATTTCCTGCGCGAGGCGGGTTTCGGCGGCGTGCTTGCCGACGATATGGGGCTGGGCAAGACCGTGCAGGCGCTGGCTTTCCTGGCGCGCGAGAAGACGCAGGGGCGCCTCGACAAGCCCGCGCTCATCGTCTCCCCGACCAGCGTTCTGCCGAACTGGCAGGCCGAGGCGGAACGCTTCGCGCCGTCGCTGTCGGTGCTGGCTCTGCACGGCGTGGGACGCAAAGAGCTGTTCGGGCAGATCGCCAAGCACGACCTCGTTCTCACCACCTATCCGCTGCTTGCGCGCGATCAGGAGACGCTTCTCGCCCACGAATTCCATTCCGCGATCCTCGACGAAGCGCAGGCGATCAAGAATCCGAAGGCTGCCGTGTCGGCCATCGCCCACAGGGTCAACGCGCGTCACCGGCTGGCGCTGACCGGCACACCGCTGGAGAACAATCTCGGCGAGGTCTGGTCGCTGTTCGAGTTCCTGAGCCCGGGGCTCCTTGGCGACGAGCGTACGTTCCGCCGTATTTTCCGCACACCAATCGAAAAGCACGGCGACGCGGCCGCGCAGACATTCCTTTCCAGCCGCCTCAAGCCGTTCATGCTGCGCCGGACAAAAGAGGCGGTGGCGAAGGAGTTGCCGCCGAAGACGGAAATCGTCGAGCGTGTCCGCCTCGAAGGCGCCCAGCGCGATCTGTACGAAACGGTGCGTTCGCTGATGCACGCCCGGGTGCGCGACGAGATCGCCAAGAAGGGTCTCGCCAAGAGCCATATCATCTTCCTCGACGCGCTTTTGAAGCTGCGTCAGGTCTGCTGCGATCCGCGCCTGCTGAAAATGCCGCGGGCGCAGAAGGTCAAAGGCTCGGCCAAGCTCGAACGGCTGATGGAAATCGTCCCCGAATTGGTCGGAGAGGGGCGGCGCATTCTGCTGTTCTCGCAGTTCACCAGCATGCTGGCGCTCATTGAGGCCGAGTTGCGCGCGTCGAAAATCCCCTATGTCCAGCTCACTGGTGACACCACTGATCGCGCCACGCCGGTCCGCGCGTTCCAGTCCGGCAAGGTGCCTGTCTTCCTGCTCAGCTTGAAGGCGGGCGGCACGGGCCTCAACCTGACCGCCGCCGATACGGTCATTCATTACGATCCCTGGTGGAATCCGGCCGTCGAGGCCCAGGCAACCGATCGCGCATACCGGATCGGGCAGGATAAGCCCGTGTTCGTCTACAAGCTGATCGTGGAGGAAGGGATCGAAGAAGCGATCGAACAGCTCAAGGCACGCAAGGCGGCGCTCGCCGAGGCCCTTTTCGCAGGCAGCGCGAAAAAGCCGCTAGACCTGACGGAGGCGGACATCTCCGCGCTCTTCGCACCGCTCGCGAGCGACGCTCAGCGCAAGGCCGCGTGACAGGGCGAGCGGAAGCCGCGTCGGGCTCACGGCTCCGCCGGCCGGTAATGCCCCGTTTCAGGATCGAAGCGGAGTTGCGCCACGGGTGCGCTTCGCAGGCGTTCCAGTGAGCGCTCAGTGCGGCGGATTTCGCCATCGACGCGTGCGACCTCGGTTCGCATCCAGCGCATCGCCAACCAGACACCAGCACCCGCAGTCCCCAACACAACCAGTTGCGGCAACATCACCCGCTTTCCCCCCTAAACGTCATACCCGGGACGCCCGGCGGCGCCCCTCAAAACCCATATTTCGCCCACATCGCCCGCGCCTCGGCGGCCGAAATCACATCGTCGGCGAGGCTCACCGCAGGGCCTGCATCAGCGGCGCCCAACACCGAAAGCACACCGGGAATGCGGCGACGCAACAGCCCCCTCTCGCCGCTCACCAGTTTCAGCCGCACCTTCTCACCGTACAACTCGCGCATCTTCGTTCTGAGATCCGTCACGCCGTCGATGAGGCCAAGCTCGAGAGCCTGGCGCCCGCTCCAGAACTCGCCTGTGAACAACGGCTCGCCCGCGGCCTCGATTTTTGCGCCCCGACGGTCGCGCACCAGTTCCTTGAAGTCCTGGTGGATAATTCTTTGGATATTCTTCAGGCGACTGATGTCGTCCGCCTCTTCCGGCTGGAACGGATCGAGCGCCATCTTGCGCTCACCGGCCGTGTGGACGCGGCGCTCCACGCCGATCTTCTCGATGAGCCCGGTGAAGCCGAAAGCGGCGTAGAGCACGCCGATCGAGCCCACGATCGAAGACGGATCGGCATGGATTTCATCGCCCGCGCAGGCAATCATGTAGCCCCCCGACGCCGCGACATCCTCGGCAAAGACATAGACCCGCACGCATTTCTCGCGCGCCAGATCACGGATGCGCTGGAAGATGAGGCGCGATTGCACCGCCGATCCCCCCGGCGAATTGACCTGAATGGCGACCGCCTCGTCGGCCATGCCGAAGGCGCGTTCGAGGGGGCCGGCCACGGCGGCGAGGTTCAACCCGGGCCGCAGGGGCGTGCCCATGCCGATAACGCCGGTCATGCGCAGCACGGGCACCACCGGGCCTCTCCTGAACAGGCGGGCGGGACTGAAGATTTTGTGGAAATCGGTCATCACTTGACGCTCCGGGGACGGGGAAAAGATGAGCAATAGATGTGAACGAATGGTTTCGATTACACACGAATTGCTACCGGTCCGTGGCAGGAAGTCCACAGGATCTGGGCTAGGTTATGCCCAGCCTATACAGCGAAAATGGGGAGGGAGGGAGAAGGCGCCTCGGCGCAGCGATCGAAACCGCCGAAACGGAAATGCGCCACAGCCGGGGGGTATCGGCCCGGCCGTGACGGCGCTCGTTTTGGAAATGTGCTCCACGACGTGACGCGGGGCACTCTTACTGTCGCGGCGCATCCGCCGGAGGCGTGGTCGTCTCTGTATTCTCGGCGGCAGCGGGCGTCTCCGTGCCCTCGGCGGCGGCGGGCGTCTCCGTCTGCGGCGCAGTAGCCTGAGTGCTCGAGGTCGTCTCGGACGACGTCGCCTCCGCGGCCGGTTCAGCCGGAGTGGTCTCCGGCGCTGCTGTCGCCGCCTTCTCCGGTGTGGAAGCCTTCTCCTGCGCCGCGGTTGCCGGCACAGTCTGCGTGCTCTGCCAGTACAGGTATCCGCCAAGAGCGGCTGCCACCACCACGATACCGATAACGATAACTTTCTTCATGGGATGTTTCCTTTGTGTAGCGTCCGGGCAATACCCCGCTGCGTATCCCCCCGGTGTTTCCGGCCAGACTCGCGAGAAGAGGGAGGGCCCTCTCCCCAGAAAGAGCGAGAAAAGGCAAAAGCGTCCGCCGCCCGCCGTTCTGCACGCGGGAGCAAGGACGACGTACCCGGTATTTCGCTCGAGGATCCGATGCGCAGCTCCCGCTGATCATCACCGGACGCGCAGCACCCTGCCAGAAAGAGCCGTGGCAGGCAATTCAGGAGGTTTGCCGAGCCTTCGCGCCGGGGGCGAATTCGCCCCGGTGTGACTTATGTCGCGCAATTGCCTCGCCCCCAGCGGTGGAGGGCGAGGAGAACGCTCGCGAGACACCACACCAATGCGGCGCGTTCAGTTCATCCGCGCGGGTTCGGGAGCGCCCGGCGCTGCCCATTGCGGCATCCCGGCCTCGCCGAGAATGTCGCCCAGATCAGTCAGCAGAAGCGGCCGCTCAACCTCCTGATCCAGCAGCAACGGCTCCTCGACGACACTGCGCGAGGGCAGCGAGTCGAAACCGTAGCGGGCCGCCAGACCGAAATGCAGAACCTCACACGCATTCACCAGAAGACGCACATCGGTGTGGCCGGCAATCTTATACCCGGCAACGGGATCGCTGCGTCCGGAAGCGTCCGCCACACGATGCCCGCGCTGTTCGAGAAAGCGCTTCGGCTGCGCACCGCCGTTGAAGAAATACTGTGCATCGGGAAGCAGCATCGCCTGCAGGTCGGGGACACTGACCGTCGCGAGACGGAAAGTGTCGATCTCCGGGCGGAGTTCCGGCTCCAGGGTGCGCAGTTCCTTCACCAGTTCGCGCGCGCGCAGGATCTTCGCGATCATGAACGCTTCCTCGTTCCACAAGGCTCGGATGCTCTCCCGGAACGACGCGAGGCTGTCAGCCATCTCCGTGCAGGTCATGCCCACACCAAGCTGCGGCGTCTTGCACGCCGTCTGCTGCAGATTGTCACCCGCCTCGATTGCCGCGCGCAGCGCCTCGCTCAGGAAATAGACGACCGACTCAATGTGGTCTTCATCGTCGCTGGAAAGTATGCCCATACCCTGACAGCCGTTAGGCCGCTCCCTGAATGATTATGAGGAACGAGCCGAAACGCGCCACTCCGTATCATTACGGAGGACTGCAACACGCGCAGCCCTCCTGCATGCCCGGCGGCATTCAGACGTTTAAACGCAACTCAACGAAACTCGTTTCGTCCTGCCGTCCCTCTACAGGGCGCCTCAGGAACATCCGCTGGTCGAACCGCAGGTATCGCATTTGAGACACGTACCATTGCGGACCAGGGTGAAATTGCCGCAATCACCGCAGGATTCGCCCTCATAGCCCTTGATTCGGGCCGCCACGCGAAGCGCTGATTCGGACTTTTCAACCGTTTCAACATAACCCGGGGTGCTCGCCGAAGCACGAGGCGGTATGGCCACCGCTGCATTTCCATCGACATGGCCCAGCGCAGATGCGATCGCCTGCCTGAGCTGCCCGACGGTGCTTTCGCCCTCACCCGACGTAACCGGATTACCTGAAACCATGACAATTTTATGGTTGAGCCCGCCGCGCGTCAGGCCGCGGCTCATGAAACGGTCGGTGACGACGGCCGCCTGCGGCCTGGACTGCGCCTCGGTGCCGGCCACGATCATGTTGTCGATATCCGCCGGATCGACATGAGCGAGGTCGTTCCGGCCGAGATAGGAGACCGCCAGTTCACGGAAAATGTAGTCGAGAATGGAGGTCGCGTTCTTGATCGTGTCGTTGCCCTGGACGAGGCCCGCCGGCTCGAAGCGCGTGAATGTGAATGCATCGACGAATTCTTCGAGCGGAACGCCATATTGCAGGCCGAGGCTGATGCCGATGGCAAAGTTGTTCATAAGTGACCGAAAAGCTGCGCCTTCCTTGTGCATATCCACGAACAACTCGCCGAGGCGGCCGTCCTCGTACTCGCCGGTGCGAAGGTAGACCTTGTGGCCGCCGACATTGGCCTTCTGTGTATAACCTTTGCGGCGGTTGGGCAGCCTTTCGCGCGTGGCCCGGGCGCGCTCACGCTCGATGATGCGCTCGACGATGCGCTCGGCGACCACCTCGGCGCGCTTGACCGCGGGCTTCTCGGCCAGCACCTCGACCGCGTCATCCTCATCGGCTTCGTCAGCAAGGAGCTGCGACTGCAGCGGCTGCGACAGCTTCGAACCGTCACGATAGAGCGCGTTGGCCTTCAGCCCCAGCCGCCAGGACAGCATATAGGCTTGCTTGCAATCCTCGGCAGTGGCGTTGTTGGGCATGTTGATCGTCTTCGAGATCGCGCCCGAGATGAAAGGCTGCGCCGCCGCCAGCATGCGGATGTGGCTCTCCGCGGACAGGAAGCGCCTGCCCTTGCGCCCGCAGGGGTTGGCGCAGTCAAAGATCGCCAGATGCTCCGGCTTGAGACCGGGAGCGCCCTCCAGCGTCATCGCGCCGCAACAATACTCGTTGGCCGCGTCCACCTGCGCCCTCGTAAAGCCGAGCGCCGTGAGCAGATCGAATTTCGGCGAATCCAGTTCGGCTTTCTCGATACCCAGCACATCGATGCAGAACGCTTCGCCCAGCGTCCATTTGTTGAAGGCGAATTTGATGTCGAAAGCCGCCTTCAGCCCCTTCTCGACGGTGGCGATGACCTCATCCGTGAAGCCCTGCGCCTTCAGCGTCTCATGATTGACATGCGGCGCGCCCGCCAGCGTACCACGGCCAACGGCATAGTTCACCATGGCCTGAATTGCGTCTTCGCCATAGCCGAGCGTGCGCAGCGCCTCGGGAACGGCGCGGTTGATGATCTTGAAATAGCCGCCGCCCGCGAGCTTCTTGAACTTCACCAGCGCGAAATCCGGCTCGATGCCCGTGGTATCGCAGTCCATGACCAGCCCGATGGTGCCCGTCGGCGCGATCACCGAAACCTGTGCATTGCGGTAGCCATGGCGCTGGCCGAGCGACAGCGCGCGGTCCCACGCCTCGCGCGCCGCCTCGACGAGCCGCGCGTCGGGACACGCCTCCCTGTCGAGCGGGACCGGGACCGTGCTGAGCTGCTCGTAGCGGGCCGTCTCGCCAAAGGCGGCGCGACGGTGGTTGCGGATCACGCGCAGCATAGCGTGAGCGTTGGCCTCATAACCCCGGAAGGCGCCTAGCCGCTCCGCCATTTCGGCCGAGGTGGCGTAGGAAACACCCGTCATCAGCGCCGAAATGCCCGCCGCCAGCGACCGTCCCGCCTCCGAGTCGTAGGCGATGCCGGAGGCCATCAGAAGCCCGCCGATATTGGCGAAGCCGAGGCCGAGCGTGCGGTAATCATAGGAAAGCTGTGCAATCTCGCGCGAGGGGAACTGCGCCATCAGCACCGAGATTTCGAGCACGACGGTCCAGAGCCGCGTGGCGTGCGAGAAGCTCTCGACGTCGAAATTCCCGGCAGCGTCGCGGAACGCCATCAGGTTCAACGAGGCCAGATTGCACGCCGTGTCGTCCAGGAACATATACTCCGAGCACGGGTTCGATGCACGGATCGAGCCGGAGGCCGGGCAGGTGTGCCAGTCATTGATGGTGGTGTGGAACTGCACGCCCGGATCGGCGGACGCCCAGGCGGCTTCTGCAACCTTGTCCCACAAATCGGCGGCCAGCACCGTCTTCACGGTCTTGCCCGTGGTCCGCGCCTTCAGCTCCCATTCGCGGCCCGCGGCGACGGCATTGAGGAATTCATCGGTCACCCGCACGGTATTATTGGAATTCTGACCGGAGACGGCGCGGTATGCCTCGCCTTCCCAGTCGGTATCGAAAAGGGGGAAGTCGATCTTCTCGAACCCCTGCCGCGCGAACTGGATGACGCGCTGGATATAGCTGTCGGGCACACCGCTCTTGCGCGCCGCGCGCACTTCCCGCTTCAGCGCCGGATTTTTCGCCGGATCGTAGCAGTCGTCGCCATGGCCGTCGCAATTCCTGCAGGCCTTCATGATGGCGCTCAGATGCCGGGCGCAGACCTTCGATCCCGCCACCATCGCGGCGACCTTCTGCTCCTCGGCGACCTTCCACTCGATGAATTCCTCGATATCGGGATGATCGGCATCGACGATGACCATCTTCGCCGCGCGCCGCGTCGTGCCGCCGGACTTGATCGCACCCGCCGCGCGGTCGCCGATCTTCAGGAAGCTCATCAACCCCGAAGACTTGCCACCGCCGGACAGCCGCTCGCCCGCCGAGCGCAACCTGGAGAAATTGGTGCCCGTACCCGAACCGTATTTGAACAGCCGCGCCTCGCGCACCCACAGATCCATGATGCCGTTCTCATTGACGAGATCGTCCTCGATGGACTGGATGAAGCAGGCATGCGGCTGCGGGTGCTCATAGGCCGAAGACGAGCGCACCATTTCGCCGGTGACATAATCGACGTAGTAGTGGCCCTGCCCCGGACCATCGATGCCATACGCCCAATGGAGGCCGGTGTTGAACCACTGCGGCGAGTTCGGCGCGACCATCTGCATGGCCAGCATGAAACAGAGATCGTCATGGAAGGCGCGCGCGTCCTCTTCGGAGGCGAAATAGCCGCCTTTCCAGCCCCAATAGGTCCACGTCCCGGCAAGGCGGTCGAATACCTGCCGCGCGTCGGTCTCGGAGGTGTAGCGCTGATCTTCGGGCAGTTCGCTCAGAGCCTCGGTATCGGGAACCGAGCGCCACAGCCAGGACGGAACCGCGTTCTCCTCGACGCGTTTCAGCCGCGCCGGAACGCCCGCCTTGCGGAAATATTTCTGCGCCAGGATGTCAGCTGCGACCTGGCTCCACTGGGCGGGAACCTGGACGCGCTCCAGCCGGAACACGATGGACCCATCGGGATTGCGAATCTCGCTGGTGGCCTCGCGAAACGCGATATCCGCATAGGGTGACTGACCTGTCTTGGTGAAGCGCCGTTCGATCCGCATCTTGAATTTCCTCTGAAGCTGGCCGCAAGGGGGGTGTGCTTTACGCAAACACGACTCACTGCTGGCGGAAAGAGGACTCATCCGTCCGCCAGTGACGCAACTCCACAAAGAGGCGCCGACGCCTGTTCATGGGCGTCTGTTGTCAAACTAGTCTATGACGGTGACGGCCGTCAGGCGGCCGAAGAAGTGCCCAATTGCTGGTGACACCAAGAGATATGTCTGATTCTCTTCACCGTGGCTACTATTAGTGCAACCACACGAATGAAACCACCAGATATTGTTGTTCTACCGCATCACAGCTCCGGCGCGCCCCCAGGCCGACACGAGCTGCGGGGGCAAGATATGTGATTCGCCGCCGCGGGTGCGCGCCACAACGGCCGGAGCGGGAAACTGTCCACCGGATCAAGTTGTTCTGTGCAGAATCGCACTTTCAATTGCCCTGATGTCGAATCAGGGGAATCGCATGATTTATTTTGCGGTGATCATATCGAACAGAAAGTCATCGTCCCAGCCAGCGGCGTGACGTTT
>JBNKIW010000070.1:0-11007 GCA_050290865.1 Rhodomicrobiaceae bacterium
GCGGTCGCCGCGCCAATGGAAAGCTTTAGCGATTTCATCGTCTTGCGGAATACGGGTCTTCATCAGGGGATGATAATCCTCGATATTCTCGATACGTTCCAAACTGCCTACGTCGTTGGTCACGAAATTGGCGAGCGCCGCGTACCGTCTCTGCTCCCGCGGGATTTCATTCACGTCCAAGAGGTTCGCTTTGCTCTCGATCATGCGGGAAATCCGGTCGACAGCGAAGGCCGAGACGTAATCCGGCCGGAACGGCACGATGACCTTCGTTGCGATCGCCAATGCGGCTTGCGTCGCGAATGACAGCCCCGGCGGGCAATCGAAAATCACCACGGGGTAGTGCCGCTTCAACGTGCGCAGCATTCTGCTGAGGCGGGTAATCACCTCCTGCTCGGCTTGTAGGAGGGTGCGCGTCGTCCCCGCAAGGCGATGGAGCAATTCGTGCTCGATATCCTCCAATTCCACCGAGCCGGGAATGAGCGAGATTTGCGGCTGCAAATTCGCTCCCGCAACGTCGCCGACCTCGTGAAAGAGATAGTGCTTGAACTCGATGGCCTGGTGATCGAAGCGATCGCCAAAATAGTCGGCAATGGTCTGGCTCTTGTTCCTCGCCAGCGACCAGTTCTGCCCGCCGAACAGGATCAGCGACGCATTGCACTGAGCGTCCAGATCGACGACCAGGACGCGCTGCTTGCCCCACACGGCGAGGCCATAAGCGATCATGGTCGTGATCGTGGACTTCCCGACACCGCCCTTACGATTGGCAATTGCAAGTATATTCATGCGAGTGCAACCAATATTCTACAACCACTGATGTTGTTTAGCTCGCACCAAGCATGTAAAAATTGTTGCGACTGTCAATGCTGCATGCGTTCAGCTTCGCGCCGAGCGCCGTTGGGAACATCGCGGAGCGGTGTGGCGTGGCGTTCCCAGAGCGCCGGCGCCGGTTCACCCACTTGCGTGCCGTTGATATGGCGGACTGCCCTCTTGTTACATCCATCGTGCCCCGTACCGCGACCGCGTGAGAACGCCGGACAATCCGCTCTTGTCGAGGCAACCTTTACGCGCGCGCGGGGGTATAAACAACGCCGGGCAGCGAAGACTTCGTCCGCGCGTCCCTCCCGAGCCTCTGGCGGGCCGCCTGCACGAGATCGGAGACCTTGCGCCGCGCTTCGTCATCACCGGGGTCAAGCACCGCGCCATCCCAGCCCACGACACGCAAATCCGTCCCACCAGTCTGGTCTGGGGCGTAGGAAGTCTCGATGGCGTCCAAAACCGATAGCAGGTTTCGAGGGGCGTGAGAGGTATCGCGCCTGTCAACCTGGACTTTCTCTCCAAGCCGCAGCAGGGCGGAAATGTGTATCATTTCGCCGATGGGGTGGGCATGCCTGTCCCGCCCCACCTCCGTTTCGAAGAGGCCGAGCGAAGTGACGGGCTGGTTGGCGATGGAGCGGTAGGCCTTGCGAAAGAACTTGTAAACCCCGTGCCGCGCTTCGTGCTGGGATGCGAGAGCACAGTCCGGGTTCAAAGCCCGCTGGAGCCCGAGGGCGCAGGGAAAGCTTGGAAAAAAGTGCTGGACGCGGCGCAGCATCCAGTCCAGGGCAATATCGTCGAGCGCTAGTTGCTGCTGTTGCTGACGTGCCTCCGGAAGGATATAGCCGCCGCCGACGTCCGAGTGGGCGCCGGGGAACCATACCTGTTCGGTGGAGGAGGCGAACTGCTCGAATTTGGGCCGCCGCCAGACCGTACCCTCGAACGGCTTGCGATGTTCATCGATTGCAATGGCGTGTAAGTTCAACCAGGTAATACGGGACAGACACACATCGTGGAACTCGTAGCGCGCGCGGTTGGCGCGGCAGAACATCTTCAGAGGTACACCAAGGGCACCGACGGTATCGAAAACCCCGACGCAACTGATTAAAGTCTGGTCTTGGGGATGGGTGTACTTGGCCAGATCGGCTTTCACGGCGTGCAAGCGATCTCCCGGCACTGCACGGTAAAACCGCCATGCTTCCTCGTCGAACTCGCGAGAGCAATTCTCTGGCTTCAGCAAACCCGACGCGGAAATAAAGCCAACAAGCGAGCGCGCGGTAAAGGCGCCGCGCGAGAAACCGAACACGAAAACCTGGTCACCCGGCTGGTAGTGGCCTGACAAGAAGCGATAGGCACGGCGAACATTCCGTGCCAGTCCCCAACCCAGCCCCCCACCGCGGAGACGATCCAGCGCCCCCGTTCCGACTCCGCGCTCGTAAAACACGACGTGCTCCACATTGTCCGGTGTAAAGCCTCGCGTCAGCCGGAATGTTTCCTGTCCCTGTCCCTGCCCCGCTACCAACGGTAGAACCGGGAGAAACGGCGTCGAACTCGCCGCCAGACTCTTTGCAATGATATCTTCTAGTCGGACGATGTTGCTGTCCGTTGCTGCCAGGTCCCGATCATTCCATGTGCCGTCGAGAAGAAGTATGATCCGTTTCATGGGGGGTTCCGGTGATCAAGGGACCAACGAATAAGCCTCCGTGAGACATTGTGCAGGTGCGGAGATTGTGGAGGCAGGGAGACTGTACTCCACGGCCGTCGTCAAAGCGTGAATGTGAAATGTTGCATGGGAACTGATCCGGCTTTTGCTGAGCGCGGGCTTCCCAGAATTGAAAACGGGACGCCTTTCCATCCTGCCAGCGCCACCACGCTATCAACATTGCGACGCCGAAACGGAGGCTGAACTCATGAAAGCCATGGTCCTCGACGCGCCTCACCAGCCGTTGCGCTTCGACACGGACAGACCTCAGCCGATGCCCGGCGCCGGCGAGGTTTTGATCCGCGTCCATGCCTGCGGCGTCTGCCGCACCGATCTGCATGTCGTTGATGGCGAACTCCCCCGGCCAAGTGAAGACCATCGAGCCGCTGATCACCGGCCACGAGATCGTGGGGACGGTCGAAGCCGTGGGGCCGAATGTCGAGCGCATCCAGCCGAGCGAGCGCGTCGGCGTGCCCTGGCTGGGCTGGACCTGCGGTGAATGCAGCTATTGCCGGAACGGCCAGGAGAACCTTTGCGCGCGGGCGCGCTTCACCGGCTATCAGATCGATGGCGGCTATGCCGAATATGCGGTAGCACACGAGCATTACTGCTTCGCCATTCCGCCCGCCTTCAGCGACGAGCAGGCAGCGCCGCTGCTGTGCGCCGGACTGATCGGCTATCGAGCGCTGCGCTTGGCGGGTGAGGGGAGACACCTCGGCCTCTACGGCTTCGGCGCCGCCGCGCATATCGCCATCCAGGTCGCGCGCCACCGCGGACAGGAGGTGTACGCCTTCACTAGGCCAAGCGACGTGGCCGGTCAGGCGTTCGCGCGCAGCCTCGGCGCGGTGTGGGCGGGCGGATCGGACGCGGCGCCGCCGGACGAACTCGACGCCGCCATCATCTTTGCACCTGTCGGCGCACTGGTCCCGGCCGCGCTCGCCGCAACGGGGAAAGGCGGGACGGTCGTGTGCGCGGGTATCCACATGAGCGACATTCCGGCTTCCCCTACCGGCTCTTGTGGGAGGAGCGCAAGCTGTGCTCGGTGGCCAATCTCACCCGCCGCGACGGCGAGGAGTTCATGGCGGTGGCAGCGCAAATCCCGGTGCGCACCACGACGGTGGCATTTCCGCTGGCGGAGGCCAACGACGCGCTGGCAGCCCTGCGCGAAGGTCGTATTGAGGGGGCTGCCGTGCTGATTCCGTAACGGAACTCCCCGCAACGCGCCGGATGAGCGGTTCAATTACCGCTTCATCATCGCTCTAAGTTCCGCAAGGCACCCTTCAGGTCGGCAGTCGCAACAAAGGAGACATAGAGCCATTCTTTCGTTCTGGCCCACTCTCGCGGCTTGAAAGCAGGGCCGCAGCGGCGGAAAAGAGGTTATTTTGCGACGCTGATGCGGCGTGCAACGTCCTCCATCATCAGGCATCTCATTCCGTTGGCAAAGGCAGCTTTTCGCCGCGGTCCTTTGCCGCGAGCCAGTCGCGCCAGGCTTCGGTGCGATAGGGCCAGAGCGGTTTCCATTTGCTGGGTTGCGCTCCGGCTTCGAGGCCCGCCCCTGTGATGCACCAACGCGGTGGCTCAGGTTGCAGGAAGAAGTCCTTACGCTGCTGCTGAGTGAGGCAACGCGGGGCAATTTTCTTGGCTTCATCGACCAGCTTGGGCAAGCGGAGCGGAGCCGCCCACAGCCGCGCCGTGTTGTCATCGGAGCCGGTGAGGAGGCGCGATCCGTCCGGCGAGAACGCGACGCTATTGACGTAGCTGGTATGACCCTCGAGGCGTCTGAGCTCCTGGCTCGTGGCCGCATCCCACAGCCGCGCCGTGCTATCCGAGGAACTGGTGAGGAGGCGCGACCCGTCCGGCGAGAAGGCGACGCTCTCGACGGCGCCGCCATGGCCCTCGAGGCATCTGAGTTCCTTGCCCGTGGCCGCATCCCACAGCCGCGCCGTGTTATCCCAGGAGCCGGTGAGGAGGCGCGACCCGTCCGGCGAGAACGCGACGCTCTGGACGGCGCTGGTATGGCCAGAAATGACACTTCGTTCCAGTCGGGCTGCAAGAGCTTGATTTAAAGCTAACTCTGGTTCCGGTTCATGGGAACGATTCGACAATTGTTGACCATCGGGCCCGACGGCTTCATCCGGAAGACCTTCGAGTGCGAGCAGCATTGCCGTTCCGGGATCGCTCCGAGCTCCGACGAGATGTTGTCTACTCAAGTCAGATAAGAACTGGGATTGCGTGGTTAGCGCCGTGTCGCGTTCAGCGGTGGCAGTCTTCTGCTGCTCCAATGCATACCAGCCGAAGCCGCCCGCAATGACCGCAAGAATGATCGATGCGATCAGTCCGATGGCCGTCCGCCGGCTGGTGCGCCGTGCTGCCAGCGCGACTTCCTGCGCAGCCCGAGCGGTTTCCTCTGCCGCGGCCTCGCGCTCCTTGGCGGCTTTCAGTTCGGCCTGGCGCAAGCGATCCTCGCGTTCGCGTTCGATCGCGTCAACCTCAGCGCAAGCACCGACATAGGCCGGAACGGGGCTTGCTGAGTTCGCCATGCCGGGGCCAAACTCATCATCGGCCAAGAGTTCCTGCGCGAACGCCAGTCGCCCGCCACGACGCGCCAACAGGTCGTCTTTACGCTCCGATCGCTCCCAGTCCGTTGCCTCCGTCTCGAGCATCTGCGCCTGGATATAGCGGTCGCGGCGCTCATAGATGAGCTGGCCGAGCGGAGGCACACGCAGAAGCGCCTCATGCGAGGCTTCGGAAATGTCCCACCAAAGCGCTCGCCATTGAGCGGTTCTTTACGGGGGCAGGGGAGGGGTGTTTGGCTTTTCCAGCTCGCCCCGTGTACACCTTCGCGTTCAGATGGGATCACGCCCAATCTGCAAAAGCCGCCGCGTAAGACCGCTCCACCTGGACAACCTCCTCATCGGTGAGGGCGGCGAATTCCCGGCTGCGGGCGCGCTTCGAGAGGACGCCATTGTTCTGGTGCAAAAAATGGAAGAGCAGGTCGATCGACCGGTGCGGCATATCGACGATGCGCTCCAACTCCGCCGCGAAGCGATCGAAACGCCGAAGAAAATTGGTCTCCTGAGGTAAGTCCTCTTCGATGGTCTTGCGGACGCATCCGAACAGGAACTCGGCGTGCGGCGTAGCGTCGAAATAGCGGTAGTAATCCGCCGTCTCGTTCAAGACGCGGACATTCCCTTGTTCCGTGGGCTGCCACTCAATCAATGGTAGGAGGCGCCGCGAATAATCCTCCAAGACACGTCTATAATGCGCGATCTCCGCCAGGATCGCAGCGGACACTGGGAAGGCGACGCCCGGCGGATTGAACCCGCGCTGGGCAAGCACATGGTGGATCAGATAGCGATGAAGCCGCCCATTGCCGTCCTCGAAGGGATGAGCGTAGACAAAGCCAAAGGCCAGCACTGCTGCCGCTATCACCGCGTCGAGCTGCGATGCGATGGTTTGGTCGAACGCAATCATGCCGTCGATGAGGGAAGGAAGGTCTTCGTGCCGTGCATCGATGTGATCGGGGATTGGCATGCGGGAGACGCGGTCATGCTCGCCGATGAAGCCTCCCTCGGTGCGTAAGCCGAGCCGCACAAAACGCGCATCGCCTATGACGAGCTTCTGCAAGCGGAGAAATTCGTCCAAGTCGAGAGGGTGCTGCCCGGCTTCGCCGATGGCGCGCCCCCAGCGCTGGATGCGGTCCTGAGACGGCTTTTCGCCTTCGATGGCGAAGGAGGAACGCGAGTCTTTCAGCAAGAGGAAAGCCGCTGTGCGGGCGAGAAGATCGCGAGGCACCGTATCAACGATTTTCCGCGCGCGCCCGGATAGGTCCATGGCAATGAAACCGTCGAGCGTCTGTGTGCGAAACACCAAGGGGCAAAAGGCCGCCGTGCCCGGCAGATTGTTGCGCACACGCTGGCGCTTTACCGTGTGTCCGGCGATGGCGTATTGCTGGGAAGGGTCGACGATATCGGCATAGGAGCCCGGTCTCGCGTCCGGGAGGTCGAGCGTTTCGCCGATCAACCATTCATAGAGAAACCAGACGCGGCGCGCATAGCTGCCTGCGGGCTTGGAGCGCACCGCCTGCTCGATCGCAGCAGGGCCTGCAGCGGCAAAGAGCTTCTTGAGCACGCCAAGATCCACCCCCTCGTGCTTCAGCGCGAAGGTGAGATGCCCCTCAAGCGTTGGGGCGGGCGCATGGCGCGGAGAAAGGATCTGCCATCCGCCTTCGCGGATGATCTTGTGCTTTTCGCCGATGGCGGCAAGGGTGCGGGGGAGGGGAGCACGCAGGCCATAGGCATCGATCAGGGCCGCGTAGCCTGCCGGCGTGGCCCGCACTGGCAGGCGCTGATCATGAAAAACGGTTGCTGCCTCTGAAAAACGGATGCTCGGTGCTCTCGGCATGAAAAATCCGGTCTTCCCGTGAAAAATAGCTGAACATTGACCTTATCGTGAAAAATGAGTGCGCGCCATGAAAACCGTGTGATTTTTGCAGGCTCCGGGATCAACGCTGATTTTCCTGCCCAGCGCCTGTTCCACCAAACCGAGCCAGCCGGCCATGCCACCGCGTTGCCGCGTGACCCGGCAAAGGCGCAGTCGGTATGACCCCGCGGCGGGGTGGACGGGAAGGACCGACCGGTGCTATGCATGAACGCACTGGGCTAGGAGAAGTGTTGAAGGAGCAGATGCCAGTTGGCGCGACCAACTGACGGTTTCTCTGGCTAAGACAGCCATTTTCATTTCCCAATTTGTTCTGGAGTTCCATTGAAGGGACCGTGCTGTGATGCGTAAAATTGCGTTGATTACCGGTGTAACCGGACAAGATGGTGCTCATCTCGCCCGTCTTCTGCTTAGCAAAGGCTATATTGTTCACAGTGTCAAACGGCGGTCGTCTTCGTTCAACACGGCGCGCGTCGATGAACTCTATCTCGATCCGCGCGAGTATGAGACGCGCTTCTTCATGCACTACGGCGACTTGACCGACGCCACCAACCTCATCCGACTCATTCAGGAAATCCAGCCTGACGAAATATACAATCTCGCCGCGCAGAGCCATGTGCAGGTGAGCTTTGAGACGCCGGAATACACCGCCAACGCTGACGCGCTCGGCACGCTGCGGCTCTTGGAGGCAATTCGCATCCTGCGCATGGAGAAGAGAGTACGGTTCTATCAGGCGTCCACGTCGGAGATGTACGGCAAGGTGCAAGAAATCCCGCAGCGCGAGACGACGCCGTTTTATCCGCGTTCGCCTTATGGCGCGGCCAAAGTCTATGCCTACTGGATCACTGTGAATTACCGCGAGGCCTACGGGATACATGCGTCGAATGGCATCCTCTTCAACCACGAAGGCCCGATGCGCGGTGAGACGTTCATCACCCGCAAGGTCACGCGTGCGGTGGCAGCGATCGAACATGGCCTACAGGAGCATCTGTACCTCGGCAATCTCGACGCCCAGCGCGATTGGGGCCATGCCCGCGATTACGTCGAAGGTATGTGGCTGATGCTGCAGCAGGACGAGCCTGACGATTACGTGCTGGCAACCGGCGAGACGCACTCGGTGCGGGAATTCGTCGAGCACGCATTCGCGCATGTCGGCCGCACCATCGCCTGGCGCGGCAAACGTTTGGATGAAGTGGGCTATGAGCCTAAGACCGGGCGCGAACTGGTGAAGGTCGATCCGCGCTACTTCCGCCCCACCGAAGTGGATCAACTTCTCGGCGATCCATCGAAGGCGAAGGCGAAGCTTGGCTGGCAGGCAAAGACGAAGTTCCGCGAGTTGGTGGCGGAAATGGTGGCGAGCGACCTCGCTTCGGTCGACGAGGACGCTTGGCGCAAGGACCGGATGGCAGGTTGATTCTTGCGGAGGGAAGCGTGAGGGACGCGGCTGTGAGCCAAGTGGCGGGCAGAGCAACTTTGGGCCAGCCCTATTCGCTTGCAGGCAAGCGGGTGTGGGTGGCAGGCCATCGCGGCCTCGTTGGCAACGCGCTGTTGCGGCGGCTGCGCGAGGAAGATAGCGAAGTGCTCACCGTGGGGCGCGAGCGTGCCGACTTGACGCGCCAGGAGGCAGTCGAAGCCTGGATGGCCGAGGCGCGGCCGCAGGCGGTGTTCATGGCGGCGGCGAAAGTCGGCGGCATCCACGCCAACAACACCTATCCAGCCGATTTCCTTTACGACAACCTGATTATCGCGGCCAACGTCATCCACGCCGCCGCAGCGGTAGGTGTGGAGAAGCTGCTGTTCCTCGGCTCCTCCTGTATTTACCCGAAACTCGCGCCGCAGCCGATCCGGGAAAACGCCCTCCTCACCGGTCTACTGGAGCCGACCAATGAGTGGTATGCGATCGCCAAGATCGCCGGTATCAAGCTGGTGCAAGCTTACCGCCGTCAGCACGGCTGCGATTTCATCTCCGCCATGCCGACGAACCTCTATGGCCCGGACGACAATTTCGACCTGGAGACGAGCCATGTGCTGCCAGCCCTCATCCGCAAGGCGCACGAGGCCAAGGTCGAAGGCAAGCGGGAGCTAGTGATTTGGGGGAGTGGGGAGCCGCGCCGCGAATTCCTTCATGTGGACGACTGCGCTGACGCGCTCGTCCACGTGATGAAGGTCTACTCGGAAGCGGAGCACATCAACGTCGGCTCGGGTGAGGACCTGCCGATCATTGAGCTGGCACGGCTGGTGGCAGAAGTCGTGGGCTTTGAAGGCGAGATCGTGCGTGATCTATCAAAGCCAGACGGAACGCCGCGCAAACTGATGAGCGGCGAAAAGCTGAAGTTGCTGGGCTGGCGACCCCGCATCGGGGTCAAGGAAGGGATTGCGGGGACGTATCAGGCCTTTTTGACGGGCGAGCGTTCTTCCGGAGCGAGACGATTCTCTGACGCTGTCTGACCACGAACGTGCGTTGGCGCCCCCAGTTCCTCCAACAGCGCCTCCCAAGCCGCAAGAACGATGGGAAAATCAAAGCGCCGCTCGAACGCCGAACGTGCTCGCAGCCCCGCTTGCCGCGTCAGCGCTAGGTCGCTCGCTAGGCATTGAATGCGCTCTGCAAGGCCGGCTCCGTCGCCGGGCTTTATGGTCCAACCGCATCGCTCGGCAGCAAGAATGCGTGCGATCTCTCCGTCTTCATCGCCGATAAACAGGGTCGGCCGACCAGCCGCCGCAATGCCGTAGAACTTGCTCGGAACGATGAGCCCCTCCAGTTCAGGGCGCAAGGACACCAGACGAACGTCGGCGGCAGAAAGGCTTTCACTGAGCCGTTCACGAGGCTGGTAGGGCCGGAACATTACCGACTTGAGACCACTTGCGTAGACTTCATGCTCGAACTGCTTGTGAAGGGCACCGCCGCCGATGAATAGCCAAGCGATCTCGTACACAGAACCTGTGGCGTCACTCTCGGTGTCGCAGTCGCAATTCTCAGTTGGTGTCGCTTCAGCGCGCGTTTCGAGGCTGGCAATGGCCTCGAGTAATGTCGCAAACTCATGAGCATGCCCGAGGTTACCCGAATAGCCGACAACGAACTTGCCCTCAAGCCCCCATTCGCGCCGCAGGGAATTCATGGAATGTTCTAAAGGACGAATCAAAATGCCGTCCGCCCAATTGGAGATCACGCGGATGTGGTCTCGCGGCACCCGAAGAATTTCCAGGAGCTTCGCCATACGTTCGCCGATGGCGACGTTCATTCGTGCACGCCTCAAAGACCAATTTCGCAGTGAGCGCATAGCTACGTAAGCAATGCGCATACGCCCGACACCCAACGCCTCGGCCACCTCAGGGAAAACATCCTGCAACCAGTTCACCAGATGTGCTTGGCGCATTGCAGCAATCGGAGCGGTGAACACCGATAGCATTGGCGGATCGGTCTTCGCGATAACAACGTTGCCGCGGCGCGTTAGCCGCCAGAGCCGCCAGCCTGCTGACAAATAGAAACTTATGTAGTCGATAGCGCGGCCAATAAGATTGTGGCGGCCAAAGCGCGACGTCCAGACGCGGTGGACTTCGACTCCGTCAATGATCTCGTGATCAGGTAGGTGCTTACTCGGACAATCATAAAGCTGACGGCTAGCAATAACCACTATCCGATGCCCACGCTCTGCCAGCGCAAAGGCGAGGCCAGACAGCATCTGGCTTGTCGCAGAATGGTCTGGATAGAAATAGCGGTTTAGGAATATGATCTTCAATGCCGTTGCTTTGCTTTGTGTTCGGTAGCCCGGATATCTCACCAGTCTGGCTGCAGGATCGCTGCGATTCATCTATAAGTCTTTTGGATTCAATCGCTTGAGCAGCTTCCAAAGGATTGACCAATGCAAACAGAGTGTGACGACAGGCAGTTTGCGTTCGAGGGTCTGGAAAAGCGCGCAGTGGTGGCATCGTTCGACGGCGGCGCGATAACGTCGGATGCGGGGGCGCTGCTGCTGCGCGAGACGGACCTCCTCCTGCGCATGAGCGAGCGGGTTGCGGGCTGTTTCACCGATCACCGCGACCAGACGCGCGTC
>JBNKIW010000071.1:0-10708 GCA_050290865.1 Rhodomicrobiaceae bacterium
GCAGAAGCCGGTTTCGGCAGAATGGAACGTGACGCGCTCGACCAGCCCTGAGAGCGGCTCGCGGTTCTGGTGTTGGCGCTGGTCGCGGTCCATGTCCTGTTTCCGGTTCGAGCCATGGCCGTGCGGCGCGAGTCGCGGCGGCTCGAACGCCGTGATGATACCGGGGATACCGTCACTTGTCCGCAGCACAAGGTCATCAAGTGATCCGTGGGCCACAAAGAAAAGTGGGCAATTGCGGTGGCAGGAGGCGTACTGTCTCGCCACCCGTCCGGGGCTGTCCTATACTCGGCCGATGATACTCGATGAAATCACTGCTGCGCTGAGGACGGGCCAGGATACAGCCGCGCTGACGGCCGGTGTCGCGCATGCCAGCGAACTGGCGCCCGTGGTCTACGCGATTGCCGACAAGTTCTGCCAGGGCATCTATCTGCTTCCAGACGATAATGAGCTGCTTTTCAACGGCCTGCACATTCTCGCCGCCGCCAGACATTCCGGTCTCTGCGACCACCTGCTCGATATCGCGCAACAACCGGCGAGCCAACTCGATACGCTGTTTCCGGATCATGCCACGGAAAGCCTGGTGCGTTTGCTGCTGAGCGTCTGGGATCGCAGCCCCGACGATCTGTTCGACTTGATCGAGCATGCCGATATGGCCCCTCAGGTCAAATGTGCACTCTATGAAGTGCTGGCGCGGCTGACCTTCGACGGCCGGATAGCACGTGAAGAGACGGCCTGCTTCCTGGCCCGCATCGAGCGGGACGACCTGATCGAAGACGGCGATATGGAGTGGTGGGGTTGGGAGCAGGCAGTTGTCAAGCTGGGGCTCGTCGAGCTTGAAGGAGCGCTGCGCCGGGTGTGGTCGAAGCTAATCTATGAGCTCCATGAGGAGGCCGATCACAACGCCATGCTCGACAGGCTGAAGCTTGCGGCAGCCGACCTGTCGGATCCCCGTCTGTTCGACGAGGAGGAGATGCGGGCCATCGACGATCCCGTCGAAGGTGTCGCCTGGGTCGAGCGGCGGGCGGCGATGATGGCCGAGTGGGCGGCCGAGCGCGGCGATGACAAGGAAATCGATGATGATGCCGCCAAGGCGGTCCGTCTGACCGACGATGAACGACAATGGCTGGCGGGCTTTCTATCCTGCTCCCAGGTGCCCGACGGGACGATGTCGCTCGAAATGCTTGACGGCTTCTTCACCGCCCTCGTCATCGGTCCCGACTTGGTCATGCCGTCTGACTATCTGTCCTGGATTTGGGGTGACGACGATGAGGAGCCGAACTGGGACAGCCCGGAACAGGCCGAGCATGTGTTCGGCCTGCTGGCGAAGCACTGGAACGCCATCGCCGAACGCAGGCTCGCCGATGGCGAACACCGGCCGATCATCGATACTTTCGGCATAGCAATGCCGGGTGAGGAATGGGCGGATGGTTTCGTGGCCGGCATGGGGATGGCCGAGGATGCCTGGGACCAGATGATCGACAACCGGCAAACCGGCGAAATCATCCTGCCAATCATGGCATTGTGCAGCGACCTCCCGGAAGCGGTTCAGGAGAAACTCACGGACGAGACGCGCGCGGCAATCGTCGATCACCTGCCTGAGATGGTACAGATGATCGCCGCCTATTGGCGAGGTCAGGACCAGGGGCTTCCGCGAGGTGAACCAATTCGGTCAGCCAAGGTCGGGCGCAATGAGCCTTGCCCCTGCGGTTCCGGTAAGAAGTTCAAGAAATGCTGCGGCGCGGCAACGCCGCCAACCGTGCATTGAACGGCGTGTACATCACAAATGATGGAGGCCGTTTGCTTCGGCTGTTGAGTGCAAAGGAGACATCCAGCGGAAGGATCAGCGGCATTGTTCCCCGAATACAGCAAATACGAGCGTATCGCGGATAATTGCATTCATGTCGTCGGCACATCGCTCAGCACAGCCGTCACGGCGGGGCTCATGGTTATGGCGGCCCTTCACCTTTCCACGCTCCATGTCGCTGCGCTGGGTGTCTACTGCTTCGGAATGGTGAGCATGTTCGTCAGTTCGTCCTGCTACAACATGATGCACTCGCACCGTTGGCGCGAGTATCTCCGCCGGATCGATCACGCCGCCATTTTCGTTATGATCGCCGGAAGCTACACGCCGTTCACGCTCCTCAAGATTGGCGGCCTCGCCGGCTATGGGCTGCTGGTCGCCGTCTGGGCTGTCGCCATTTCCGGTGTCATCCTGAAGCTCAGCTTTCCCCGCCGTTTCGGGCGGCTCGCCGTGGCGCTGTATCTGGCGCAGGGCTGGGCCATCGTCGTGGCGCTAAATCCGTTGCTTGCTTCGGTTTCCGCGCGGGCGCTGACGCTTCTGGTCTTGGGGGGGCTGTATAGCGTGGGCGTCATATTCCATTTGTGGGAGAAACTGAAGTTTCATAACGCCATCTGGCATGGTTTTGTGCTCGTGGCGGCGGCCTGCCATTTCGGCGCAGTTTGCGACACCGTATTTCTGAATTGACGCGGCGCGACGCATTGCGCCGGAGCTTCGTGGATTGCGTAAGAGCCTCGCGCCCCTGGCCCCGCCGCGCCGTGTGCCGTCCGCGGAAGGGCCGTGCCGAACGACATCCGGTCGAAAGCCTATTCACAGACGGTACAGGCCGAAACCCGCCGCTGAAGATGCGCCGTATCGTTGTCGATGTGCCTGTATGAGCGGCCATTCGTGCAGGCGTGCCGCCGACCGATGTGTTGGCCACACACCGTGCCCTCGGTGCGTCTCAGCTGACCTAATTCCGACCTTCGTGAACAACAAACGCGTCTATTGTACGCTATTCGAATGCGATAGCCGTGATGTTGCGCCGCTGACACAAGCAGCAGTCAGGGCTTGAAGATCAGATCCGAGGCTGTCGGTACGATGCGTGTCAGGGTGAATTCCGGGACGGCGCGTTCGAAGGCTTCGGAATTGCCGCGGATGCGGTAACTGCGGACCGCATGGGCGTTTTCTACCGGCATAACCTTGATTATCTTGCACTGAATGACTTTGTCGGCAAGTTTCCCTTCGTAGGAGACGGAGTCGCCCACTGAAAAGTTTTACTCATTCTCTGATTTCCTTGCATGTAATTCGAGGCATCTATTATCTACACTCGCCGCACTCGCTTGAATGCCCGGAGCAACGTCGTGTGGAGCTGCGTATGCTGTGATCTTATAGTGAAACACTGCGATCAGAGCCGAAGAAAGGACGGATTTGTTCATGCGTCCACGCCGGCACCCGGTATCGCAAAGCGAGGGAGCATTCTCTCAATGCCATGAAACATTTATATAAGCCTCTAGCTCCAAAATAGCAAGAAACACACATTTAAAATATTCTCGCTCCGCAGCGTATTGCTAATTCGTGGTGCCGTTCAAACTTGGCGTCAGCGAATGCATGTGCCCAAAAGTCGAGGATGCACCCCGTTGATATTTTACGGCATCGCCAAAATTACCAGAAATAATTGTACTCATTCTCGATTTTTCTTGACACTTTCCGATCTTCGGCGGCTATTCACAAAGACCGTTTGGCACACACGCACTGCGAGTGCCAACGCCGATTTCCCGCGATACCCGTGTGATCGCGGCACACCAACAACGTCGCAACAAGACACCCCAGGCGCCCGCCCCCTTCCCGCGCGGGCCACACGGCATTGGAGCCAGCACCATGACATTTCGTCCCCTCCATGACCGCGTGGCCATCAAGCGGCTTGATGCGGAGAGCACGACCAGCGGCGGCATCATCATTCCCGACACCGCAAGCGAAGAGCCGCAGCAACGCGAAGTCGTCGCTCTCGGCGCCGGTTTGCGCGACGAGAACGGAACCATTGCAGCGCTGGACGTAAAGAAGGGCGACCGGGTGCTGTTTGGCAAATGGTCCGGGACCGAGGTCAAGATCGACGGCACCGGCCTCCTCATCATGAAGGAGAGCGACATCTTCGGTGTCCTCACAGCTTACGCGCCCCGATTTCAGTAACGCGACGGAGACTCCCCATGGCTGCCAAGGAAGTTCGCTTTTCCACCGATGCCCGCGACCGCATGTGGCGGGGCGTCGACATCCTCGCCAACGCGGTGAAAATCACCCTCGGGCCGAAGGGACGCAACGTCATCATCGACAAGTCGTTCGGCGCTCCGCGCACCACCAAGGACGGCGTCACCGTTGCCCGCGAAATCGAGCTTGAAGACCGCTTCGAGAATATGGGCGCACAACTCGTCCGCGAGGTGGCGCCGAAAACCAACGAGATGGCCGGTGACGGCACCACTACGGCAACCGTTCTCGCCCATGCCATTCTGCGGGAAGGTATGAAGGCGGTCGCCGCTGGCATGAACCCGATGGACCTTAAGCGCGGCATCGAGAAGGCTGTGGCGCAGGTCGTCGAGGAGATCAAAAAGAAGTCGAAGAAGCGCGACGGCGATCACGCCCAGCCGGGCATGGGCGCGAGCATGATGTAGCACGGATCCGCACGGGCACCGCCGCAACATAAAGCTAACGAATAGGAGAGCCCCATGGCCAAAGGCCAGAAACGCAGCAATCGCGAAGTTCGCAAACCGAAAGCCAAGAAAAAGCCCGAAGCTCCCACATCAACGACATTGTTGACCAAAGGCATGACGAGTGCCGCCAACATGCCCAAGGGAAAAAGCTGAGGCGCGGGGATCATGGCCGTTCGGACTACGGATACGACGGTCACGTTCAGGCGCCCGTTCATGCTGGACGCCTTCGACAATCCGCAACCAGCGGGCACCGACCGGGTTATCATCGAAGAGGAGCCGATCGAGGGGCTGACGTTCCTCGCTTACCGTCGCAAGTCGACGATGCTGCACATCCCCATCGCTCAGGGTTCCACATCCCTCGGCGAAGTGTACTTCGTGACGGCGTCGGCACTCGCCGCTGCCCTGGAGGCGGATGCGCGGGATTAACACGAGCCCCCACGGCTCAAGGAGACAATCATGCGCTACATAGGAGGCATATCAGGAACTGGCACGCTCAAATGCGGCGGCGAAGACGTCGCCCGCGTGTCATACGAACTGGATGGCTTCCACGTGGAGCCGAATGGCATTACCCGGTCGGGCGAACTGCGCGTTGACGCCGAGGCCCTCAAAGGCGTGTTTGGCCGCAAGGGCGTTCAGCTCGTCACCGAAGAGGGCCGCATCTTCGATCTGACATTTTCCGACAAGGAACTTCGTCCCGATTGCGATGCCGCGCACGTGGACGCAACCGACGAAGGCGAGATGGCGCCGCTGTCCCCGCGCCGCGCCTGGCGGCACCACTGACCGCGCCGCCCGTCTGAACGCTGCCAACCCGGAGGTAACCACCCGTGACGATCGAACACGCCTGCGCGCAAGTCGTACACAAACCCTGGGGTAGCACTGATCTCCGGCCGTGGAGCGAGATCCATTGTGGCGATGGTGCCATCGGCGAACTCTGGTACGAACGCACCGACGTCTCGGCACCCCCCCCGTCGTTGTTGCTCAAACTGGTGTTCACGAGCGAGGCGCTCTCGATCCAGGTTCACCCGGACGATGCCTTCGCGCAGTCCATCGGACTGTCGCACGGCAAAACCGAGGCCTGGTACATCCTGTCGGCGGCACCCGGCGCGCAGGTCGCCGTCGGGCTGAAACGGCCCGTCTCAGCACTGCAGTTGCGGACCGCCATCGAGGATGGCTCGATCCTCGATCTGGTGCAATGGCGGCCGGTGGTGCAGGGCGAGGTCGTGTTCGTCGCCGCCGGTACGATCCATGCCATCGGGCCGGGCCTCGTCATCGCTGAAATCCAGCAGCGCAGCGACGCCACCTTCCGGCTGTTCGACCACGGCCGCACCCGGGAGCTGCACGTCGACAACGGCGTGGCCGCCGCATATGCGGGACCGGCGGCATGTCAGGTCGAACCGCACCTGATCACCGCCCCCCGCACCCTGCTCGTCACCAGCCCGTATTTCGTGATGGAGCGGCTCGTCCTAGCGCCGAAGACGAACTGGGAGCTGCTCGCCGCACAGGAAACCTGGCTGCTTGTCCTCGAAGGACACGCTCAGATTGGGCGGCTCAACACCTTCGTCGGCGAAGCGGTCTATCTCGACGGGCAAGCGGCCAGCATCAAGGCGGGCCATAACGGCACGAAATGCCTGCTGGCCTATTCCGCCAGCGAGCCTCCCGTCAATCTTATCCACCCGCGTTTTCCCCTCCACCGTTTTTCGCAATCCATTCATCCCCGAGGCATCGCAGGTTCGCCGTTCCTCACAAAGGAGATGTACCATTGAGTAAAATCAAACGCTTGGCATTCATCGGCAATTCGCTTCCGCGCCGCTGCGGGATCGCTACCTTCACCACCGATCTGCAGCAGGCGGTCTCGATGTCCGCGATGAACGTGGAGACCTGCATCGTCGCCATGACGGACACCGGTTGCGCCTATGACTATCCGCCCGCCGTCCGCTTCGAGGTCAACGACCAGCGGATCGGCGAATATGTGCGCGCCGCCGACGCCCTGAACGACGGTCAATTCGATGTCATCTGCCTGCAGCACGAATTCGGTATTTTCGGCGGTGAGGCGGGCGACCACATCCTGGCCATGCTGTCGCGCCTGATGATGCCCATCGTCACCACGCTCCACACCGTTCTCGCCGAGCCCACCCCGGCGCAGCACAGCATCGTCGACCGCATCGTCGACGCGTCGGCGAAGGTCATCGTCATGGCGGAGAAAGCCCGCGAATTGCTGCGCGGCGTCTACCGGGTACCGGCGGAAAAAATCGCGGTCATCCCACACGGCATCCCCGACTTCGCCTTCGTCGAACCCGATGACGCCAAGGCCAAATTCGGCTTCAGCAACCGATCCGTTATTCTGACGTTCGGCCTGCTCTCCCCCAACAAGGGCATCGAAGTCATGATCGACGCCATGCCCTCGATCCTGAAACGCCGCCCCGACGCGGTGTATGTGGTCCTCGGCGCGACGCATCCCAATCTCGTCCGCCATCACGGTGAGGCCTACCGCGAAAGCCTCGTGGCCCGTGTCCGCGAACTCGGCATCGACGACCACGTGGTGTTCCTCGACCAGTTCGTCGATCAGGCGACGCTGCTCGGCTTCATCTCGATGTGCGATGTCTACGTCACGCCCTATCTCAACGAGGCACAGATGACGTCCGGCACGCTGGCCTACAGCTTCGGCTTAGGCCGAGCGGTCGTCTCCACGCCGTATTGGCATGCGCGCGAACTGCTCGCCGACGGGCGCGGCATTCTGGTGCAATCCGGCAACTCCGCCGCCATCAGCACCGCGATTGCAGGCCTCTTGACCGATGACGTGCGGCGCCACGCCATGCGCGAGCGCGCCTATGCCAGTAGCCGGTCGATGACATGGGATCGTACCGCGGAACGCTATCTGGCCGTGTTCGCGGGTGCTCGCCGCGAGCATCGGCTGCGGATCGTCGCGCCGCGCCAGCAGCGCCCGCCCGCGCGCGCCAGCCATGCCCCGCCGGAGATGCGCACCGGCCATTTCCTATCCATGTGCGACGATACCGGGCTGTTTCAACACGCTGTCCATTCGGTGGCGGATCGCTCGCACGGCTATTGCGTTGACGACAACGCCCGCGCGCTTCTGCTCGCCTGCGCCCTTAACAATCCCGGCGAAGAGCGTTTGCCGGAAACATTGACCGCGCGGCTGGCGGCATTCGTGCAGCATGCGTGGAATCCAGACACCAGGCGGTTCCGCAATTTTATGAGTTTCGACCGTCGCTGGCTTGAAGATCGCGGCTCGGAGGATAGCCACGGGCGCGCGCTCTGGGCGCTGGGCGAGTGCTCGCGGGGCGATGTCAGCCCGTCGCGGCGGCGCTGGGCTGCCGCCCTGTTCGCCGAGGCCCTGCCAGTTGTCGAAAGCTTCTATGCACCGCGCGCCTGGGCCTTCACGCTGCTCGGCCTGGATGCTTATTGCGCCGTCGTTGCCGGCGATTCCGGAGCCGGACGTGTCAGGCATGTGCTCGCTGATCGCATGGTTGCGCTGCTGTCAAAGGTCGGGACGAGCGACTGGGCGTGGTTCGAGGACGGTCTTGCCTATGACAATGCGCGGCTGCCGCACGCCCTGATCGCGACCGGGATTTCCACGATGACGACGGACTATGTCGAGGCCGGATTGCGGTCGCTGCGCTGGCTCATGAAGCAGCAGACATCGCCGGCTGGCTGTTTCCGCCCCGTCGGCTCCGATAGTTTCGGCGACAAACGGAAAGCGCCGAAGCCGTTCGACCAGCAGCCCCTGGAAGCGACGGCGACGATTTCCGCCTCCCTCGCGGCGTGGCGCGCGGATGGCAATCCCGACTGGCGGACAGCCGCCGCGAGTGCCTTCGCCTGGTTTCTAGGCAACAACGATCTCGCAACGCCTCTGGTTGACCTGGAGACGGGCGCCTGCCGCGACGGGCTGCATCGCGACCGGGCTAATGAGAACCGCGGCGCTGAATCGGTGGTGTCGTACCTGCTCAGTCTCGCGGAGATGCGGCAATTGGCTCACATCAGTGGCGACCGCGGCAACCTCGCCATGCTGCGGGCGGTGCGCGCTTAACGGTTTCCATTGCCGACGCGAAACCAACCGCCCCCAGCCTGCATCACGGCGGGACGGCAAAATAAACGAGGACGCCTTGCCAAAAGCAACATTCCTGAACCGCCAGGCTCTCTATCTGCGGCCCGATCCGGCGCGCGTGGTGGTGCGCCCCTTCAAACCGGCGACCGAACCGCGTGATCTCAATGCCACCGACAAAACGCGCGCGAACCATATCGTGGACCGTGTTCTGGCGCTCGACGAGGCGGCCGCCGCCGCTCTGCTGGCCGATGTCCTAGAGAATTTCCAGGGCCGCCACCGGCATCTTCTGTCGACGTTCGAGCGGCGCGCCGACGAAATGGAAGAGGCCTTTGCCGCCCATGCGGCTTTCACCAAGACACAGCGGCAGTTGGTCGGCGCCTATTTCGTGCACGAATATTCGTTCGAGGCATCGGCCTTGTTCAACCCGAGCATCGTGATGCATCCCGATCAAACCGGCGCGCCTGCGGGCGGCTGCCGTTTCATTCTCAGCCTTCGCGCCGTGGGCGAAGGGCATATCTCGTCGCTGACGTTCCGGTCTGGGACAATAGCGGCAAATGGCGCCGTGAGCGTCGATCCTAGCGCTCGTCTGGCGTCGATCCCCCGTGTGGCAAACCGTTTAGCGAGTGCTGATGGCGACACGGTCGAGGTAGTGTTCGAGCATGACGAGGATCTCAGCGAGCGCGTCGTTTTTCCGATCACCGAGTCGCAGTCGAACGGTATCGAGGATGCCCGTTTTGTGGAATTCGACGATGGGAACGGCGCGGCGAAACGGTTCTACGCGACCTACACGGCCTATAGCGGTAAGGCTATCCGATCGGAGCTGATCGAGACCGCGGATTTCGTGTCGTTCACGATGTCGCCCTTGCGGGGAGCGGCCGCGCAAAACAAGGGAATGGCGTTATTTCCGCGTAGAATCGGGGGTAAATATGGGATGATCGGGCGGCAAGATAACGAGAATTTGCATCTGATATTCTCGGATGATCTGTATCATTGGGAGGGCGGGCAGGCGATCCTCAAGCCGAAATTTCCTTGGGAATTCGTGCAGATAGGCAATTGCGGCTCTCCGATCGAGTTGGATGAGGGCTGGCTGCTGCTGACGCATGGCGTCGGTCCTGTTAGGAAATACTCTATCGGCGCAGCGTTGCTCGACAAAAAGAAACCTAACAAAATCATAGCCCGTTCCGCGGAACCGCTGGTGCACCCCGATCCATCCGAGCGCGAAGGATATGTCCCCAACGTCGTCTACACCTGCGGCGCCATGCGCCACAACGACTTGATCATCCTGCCATACGCAGTCTCCGACACCTTCTCCAACTTCGCCACAATCAAGATTTCCGTGCTGTTACGCACCATGAGATGATCAGTGTAGTGTGGACCACACCGATCATGATGATGCTCTTTGCGATGGTTGCACCAGCCACAGATGTAGTTCGCGGACCAGCGTTTCATGGCAAAAGTCTATCGATGCGCCCGCTGACAAGGTAGAGACAAGCTCGCTGTGTGAGCAATATGATCGGATACTCACTATTTTTCGCGATGTAATTGGCGGTTTTACCCAACGGCTGCGATGGCCCTGAGCGAGTCCACGCCGATTGGATACGCTGGTATTCGAAGAGCGGGCTGGCGGGGAATTCACGTCATCGCGATCCCCTCAATACCCCCCGTCCGCCACCAGGAAACTAGGAGTCGGCTCACGGCCTCAGGCGCCTTTTTGTAGCGTTTTGCCGCCCACACACTCACTCAGAATCGCCAGAAAGCGTGGCTATGCTAACCGCGGTCACAGGGGCTCGGTTTCCCGTGGCCGAATGGCGGAGCGATTGATCATGGACGAATGCAAGGCAGTTGTACGCTATCTTACCCACGCCGAAGTCGTGATCGATCCTTCGATCCCGGTGCCGCAGTGGCGTCTCTCGGAAACGGGCCGCACCCGCGCACAAATTGCCGCCAAATCCGGCTGGTTGCACGAGAGGACCCAGATCGTATCCAGCGCCGAGCGGAAGGCGATCGAAACGGTCTTATGTAGCACGCTCCACCACTGGAATATCGAGCCGCCGCAAGCACTTGTCTACGATACCCCCTCTTGGACGAGGAGGTTGTCATGGCGGAGGCACATGTTGTTGGCGCGCTACGGAAGAAACGCGCGGAGATATTTGGCCGGATCAT
>JBNKIW010000072.1:0-10576 GCA_050290865.1 Rhodomicrobiaceae bacterium
TCGGCATTGGCGGGATGGACGTTGGTATCCGGGGGCGAGCCCGTCACCGAAGAGCGTGGCTCGGGTGCGGCAGAAGGTGCGAGAAGTTCTGCGTGCGTCCCGAATTACACCCTGGCCGGACGTTCGCAATAGGCTGAACGCGGTGCTACGGGGATGGGACGCGTACTTCTGTTATGGAACCCGGAAGAAAACGAACAGGGCGATCGACAAACATGTCGTTCAGAATGTGCGTGGTTTTCTCAGACGTAGGCACAAAGTGCAGTCGCGAGGCACTGCTCGTTTCGGTCACGAAACGATCTTCGGGGATAGGGGCGTCTATAGTCTGTCCCGGAATTGGAAGCCAGCTTGTCGACAGATTTGATGTGAAGCCAGTCGGAAAGCCGGATGCTGGAAATCGGCACGTCCGGTTTGATGAGGGGGATGTGGAAACGGAGCCAAGGCCGGGCCAGTAAGGCACCGCCAGACGAAAGGGGCGGCAACGGATATGTCCAGCCTAACGCCACCGCGCCACATCTCTACTCTACCAGGGATCGGGGCTGATAGCCGTAACGAGCGCAAAAGCGGTGACGAGGCCGGAGGCCGCCGTCATGGAGAAGGTGCCGAGCCCCAAAGTCCGAAGCCCCTTGAAGGGGCGCTCCTGTCGGTGCGTGATTTCGCGGCCGGCGATATCATTCGCCGCCGCGAAACCGCGCAGATCCGGTACTGTTTCGATATCCCAGACGATGACGTTCACGGCGCCAAAGCTTGGCACACGATGGCTGCGCCGGAAAGCCTCTCACTTGCGATTCGCATTCCGCCCATGCGCTTATTTGCACATTGTTCGCCCGATGTGGCACAACCGCGAACAAAAGGGACGCATGCTCTTTACCGAAAAGGCCATCCCATGGACATATGCATCGAAAGCCTGCTTGAAGGAGCCGCGCGAGCGGCAGGCGCCGTCGCCATTATCGATGTGCTTCGCGCCTTCACGACCGCCGCAGTCGCTTTTGCTAATGGAGCGGCACGGATCACCATGGTTGCCTCCGTCGAGGAAGCCTTGGCGCTGCGTGAACGAGGCGTTGGCCAAATTTGCATGGGCGAAGTGGGCGGCCGTCCGGTAGAGGGTTTTGACTTCAGCAATTCACCCTTCGAGTTGTCCAAGGCCAATCTCTACGGCCTCGCCATTGTCCAGAGAACAAGCGGCGGCACACAAGGCATCGTCGCCGCCGCAAACGCCGCGCAGCATGTGTTCGCCGCCTCGCTCGTGACGGCCACCGCGACCTCGCGCGCCATCCGCTCAGTGGCAAGCGGCCGGATCACCTTGGTCGCTATGGGGGAGGAAGGGAGACAGCGCTCGACCGAAGATGAAATCTGCGCCCTCCATCTGCGCAATCTCCTCCAAGGCAGGCCCGGAAATCCTGATGCCGTGCGTCAGATGATCCTGTCGGGCGGTGAAGTTGTGAAATTCCACGACGTGAAACGGCCGTGGCTCATTCCGGACGATGTTCCTTTTGCCCTGGACATTGACCGTTATGATTTCGCGATCAAAGTCGCCATCGAAAACGGTTACCCCGTCGCGCGGAAGTTCGAGGCCTCCTGCCCTTAGGTGGCGATATACGTGTTAGGTCGTTTGCGGACGTTGGAATTTCTCGGATGAGCGTCTCTTGCCAAGGAATGACCGGCCGCGCAGCTGCCCGCTGGTGCCCCGATAGTCCGGGCCGCAACGCGCGTCAGCCGTGCCGTGCGGCCCTGCCTTTCAAGGCCATGCACGGTTCTCCGCCCCCCTCCACAACCTGATGCCAACTGGGGACCCGTTATGTTACGCGCTCAGCGGCAGCAATTGGTACCGCACGCCAGATTTCAAGAATTTTATACATCGAGTTGATCTATTATCAACGAATCACTAAGCGTATCTTACGCACGAGCCCTCTTGCTTAGAGGTAGATCCATGAATAATAACAAGAATAGTTTTTCTAAATTTCTAATGTTCGCCATGCTGATCGTTACTGCGGCGGCTAGGTCGGCTTACGGCGGCGGGGGATCTGGCCTTCAGGCCAGCTCCGATATCGTCTCAAAGCTTAATGCAAGGCAGATTGAAACGCTCGTCCCCTATTTCGGCTACGAAATGCCGGAATGGATGAAGCGCTTCGAGGTGGACTGGGCCGTCTTCGATACCAACAAGCCCCAGCAGTCAGTCCTCACCGTGCAGCCGTTGTATCAGTCGCCCGGCCAGGAGGAGACCCTGTTCGTTCAGGGCAGCGTTTTCCACTACGCCCTCTATGGCGACTACCGCTGGACAGGCAACGTCGGCCTGGGTTACCGCAGGCTCCTCGCGCACAACACGGTCATGCTCGGCGCCAACGTCTTCTACGACGACGAATTCACCTACGAGCACCAGAGGATGAGTGTGGGCGCCGAAGCAAAATGGGGACCGCTCGATTTTCGCTTCAACAACTACACCGGCCTGTCGGGTGACAAATCCGTGAAGGGCTTCATCGAAAAGGCGCTGGACGGCCGGGATGTCGCCCTGACGACACAGGTTCCATTTCTGCCGTGGCTGAAGCTTGGCGGTGGGTATTTCTGGTGGGATGCCGAAGAAAGCGCCCGCGACATGGAAGGCGCAAGCTTCTTCGCGGAGGCCGCCCTGCATCCCAATCTTAGCGTCGATTACAAATGGTCGAGCTATGACGTCGCCAACAACAGCAACCGGGACGAGAGCGCCGTCTTTCTTCGCTTCCACCTCGCGCGTTCGGATGCGCCCACTCTGACGACCGGGCCGATCGCGGCAGACATGGCTTTCGAGCCGCGCGACCTTTCCGGCGAAACGCTCAAGAAAGTCGTGAGAGAGAACAGGGTCATCGTCGAACGCCGCCGCCGGGGCGGCGTCATTATCGCGCGGGGGAACTGACAAATGAAACGGCTGAGCTATTTTTCGTCCCTTCTTCTCGCCCTGTCGATGCCCGGCGCTGCAGGCGCGGATGAGACCGGCAGCGCCACCGGCCCCGCCACCACCTATCAGGTGACGGTGACTCAGATCGAATTATGCGCCGTGGGAAGCTCTATCGACGGGACCGGAGCGACGGCACCCGTTTGCATCAATCCCGCGGTCATCGGCAGCGGGACGAACATGTTCGACATCGCCAGCGTGGGCGTAAATCAGGCGGTCGGCGATTACAGCTCCTTCGACACCCTGCCCGCGGGTGTGGTCTACACCCACGCCCGCGCAACGCTGACCCGCAGGTTCGTCATTGCCGGACTCTTGACACGCTTCAGGCCGGGGCAGGGCCCATCGGCAGTAGGATGCCGCACAGATAGCGCGGACACGAGCGCCAGCACGACATCTGCGGGAATCGGCATTCGCGATTCCGGTGCAGGAACGCCTCAAGTGCTGTACATCCCCGATCCCGGGTCGCTTCAAGGACAGCCCTTGCAAAGCGACTATTGGTCCTTGGGACTGAACATCGTCGATAACACGACCTTCACCGCGCAGTATCCCCTTACCGGAACGATCAATGGGGGAGGTCCGGTGCCCACTGTCACGCTGGCTTTCAACACCCAGGCGGCGCTGTCGGGAGATTGGATAGAGGGCCAGTGCTGGATGTATCCCAATCCGCCATCGGTGGACCTCAGGGTGGAGTGACGGTGCGGGGGTGAACTTGCCCCGATTTCGTGGAGAGGTGAGAGCTTTCGCTCATGGTACCAACGGTGACGTTTTGCTGTCCTCCTTTTGGTGTCCATCTTTTCGTTCGGTCTGGAGCATCTTTCCGTCCCGGCCTGCAAGATCATGGTGCCGCCGCGCGGAGCGGCGGTCAAGGACGGCCCGCAGGGCCGCCGGAGGCTCGTCCTTGATGCCCGTGAGCACGGCGGCATGCTGGGGGTAAGCCGGGCTCGAAAGGCACCCGCGCCGGTGCCGCAGCTCTTTCCGCCCACCGTCTCTCGAACTCAGCCGGTGCCAGATAGCCGATGCCCGAATGACGGCGCCGCGGGTTGTAAAACCCTTCGATGAACTCGAAGATGGCGATGCGCGCCTCGTGCATGGGTAGAAAGGCATGTCCGGTCAAGCTGTTCGCCCTCGAGCGTGGCGGAGAAGCTCTCGCACGTGGCGTTGTCATAGGCATCGCCTACCGATCCCATCGAAGGGCGCACAGCTCAATGAGCCGATGCCAGTCGGCAGAGTTGCGCGCGAGGCGGGAGACTTCGAAACCCATGACGATGCCCGCCTTGCCGAGCGCCACCTCGCTTACTGTGTATCGGCGCCGCCGGTCGCCCCCCACGGCTGGTGAACGAGCAAGCGCACACGCTTTCCGTGCAATTATTAAGCCGTTGAAATACATGCCTTATGGGCGGCGGTGTCCCGCAGGGAGGGGGGCAAAATTCGACGCCGATCGGGGGGCAATATTGCACGCCGATTGACAGGAAGTCGCCACGCCGTGACTTGTGGTAGCCCCGCAGGCATCGCAGGAAATCCCCCCTCCACGCGACGGAACACATAGCTCGCGAATCCGTCGGCACAAGCATGGCGAATCTCCATAAAACTCAAAGGAGATTCCTTGAATCACATCGCTCGCCGCCCCGACGCTCCTGGCGCTGGACCTTGCGCTCAGGTGTTTTGGGCCATCGCTACCAATGTCTGCCCGAGGGAGCAGGTGCCTTGTTACCGGCTAGGTTTCCAAATATTTACTATTGCCTCAACGCAATAACTTGTAGTCTGCCTGTACCAAGCAGCACATTTCGGGGGTAGCTGTCGCCGATCTGGTGACGTATAGTGTATTATTGCAATACGCTGGATTAGGATATTCCTAATACACTTTGCATGTCATCCTGCATTTTTAGTTCTATATACACCTGCCCATCGTTCCGCATGGGGTATTATTTTTCTCGATCTAGTGACAATCATCAGAAAAGGTAGGCGAGCACACTATGTCAGCGGGCAGTACTGCCAGATCTTCGTCATGGGTTAATCATCTCTTTCCGTTTTTCGCATGGCTGCCTCTGGTCACGAGACGCACGCTCGCCGCGGACGCCGTGGCGGGAGTGACGGGCGCCATTGTCGTGCTGCCGCAGGGTGTAGCGTTCGCTACCATCGCCGGAATGCCGCCGGAATACGGGCTTTATGCCGCCATCGTGCCCACGATTGCCGCCGCGTTGTTCGGCTCGTCCTGGCATCTGGTTGCCGGACCGAGTACCACGGCGTCGCTCATCCTTGCCACCGCACTCGGCACGTTCGCCGAACCCGGATCGGCTCAGTATGTGAAGCTGGCAATGACGCTGGCTTTCATGGTCGGGGCGATGGAACTGGCGCTCGGCATCTTCAGAGTTGGCGGCATCGTTAATTTCATCTCGCATTCGGTGATCGTGGGTTTCACCTCAGGTGTCGGCATCATCATTATTATCACCCAGTTCAAGCACTTCGCCGGGCTGACCATCCCACAGGGGCTGCACGTATTCGAGGTCGTCCCCTATGCAGCCATGCATATCCGCGACATAGACCCGGCAACGACGGCGACCGGGCTGATAACGCTTGCAGCGGGGATCGGGGCGCGGCGCTTCCTGCGCCGGGTGCCGTTCATGATCGTTGCGGTGGTGGCGGGAAGCCTTGTCGGGGCGGCGTTGAACCATTTCGGGGCGCATGTTGCCACACTCGGCGCTCTGCCATCGCGTTTGCCGCATCTTTCCGCGCCGAGCTTCGATCCGTCGGTCTGGGCGATGCTGCTGCCTGCGGCCCTGGCGCTGGCGATTTCAGCCCTGAACGAGTCGGTTTCGATTTCGAGGGCGATTGCCATCCGCAGCGGCCAGCACGTCGACGCCAACCAGGAGTTCATCGGCCAAGGTGTCGCCAACACGCTGGGCTGCTTCTTCTCCGGTTATGTGGTGTCATCCTCGTTCAACCGTAGTGCGCTGAACTACGCGGCCGGCGCGAAAACGCCGGTTTCGGCATTGATCGGTGGCGTCTCACTCGCGCTGATCATCGTCGTGGCGGCGCCGCTTGCGGCGTATCTCCCTTATTCGGCGATGGCGGCGTCGCTGTTCCTTATCGGCTGGGGCCTGATCGACCGGCAAAACATCGTGCAGATCGCGCGAACGAGCCGTATCGAGACCGGCATACTGCTGGCGACGCTGGCAACAGCGCTGTTCCTGCAGGTGCAGGCAGCGATCCTGGCGGGGGTGGCGTTGTCGCTGGTGGTATATCTGTATCGCACGTCCAACCCGCGGATCGTGCATCGCGTGCCGGACCCCGCGAGCCCCTCGCGGAAAATGACGGAGCCGCGGCCGGATCTCCCGGAATGCCCGCAGTTTCACATCATCCGTTTCAATGGCTCGCTGTTTTTTGGTGCCGTGAACAGCTTCAAGGAGGAGTTGCTTTCCTGCGAGAGCGAAAATCCGTATTGCAAGCATCTCGCCATCATCATGGCAGGCGTCAATTTCATCGACGTGGCTGGCGCGGAAACCCTGGCGCAGATGGCCAGGCGCTACCGCAGCGCGGGGCGCAATCTGTATCTCATCAACGTGAACGGGCTCGTTCTGAACCTGCTGGAAAGGGGCGGCTACATCGACGCGATCGGCCGCGAGAACATCTTCGCCTCGAAAACCAAGGCGTACCGTCATATTTACTCCCGCCTGAATTACGATGTCTGCCGGGCCTGTCAACTGCGTGTGTTCGTCGAATGCGGGCGCGTGGGCAAGCAGGAGCCTCAGGACGCTGAAGAAGAGATGGTTTGTTAACTCTCGCCGGCGGGGCAGGCCAGCGGCCGGGTGAGCGGTAGCAGGCCGAACCCGACTTTGCGGTTAGACAGGGTAAGCGCGACTGCGAGCAATACAGCGGAGGCCGCCACCGGCAACCGGTATGTGTCTGTGACCGCGCAAAGCAGCGCGACTGCGAGGAAAGGAGCCGCGGCCACCGGTACAGCGGCCAATCTGCGGTTCCGCATGCTGCAGGCGATACCGACGCCGCCTCCGTAGAGAACCCCGGCGACGAAAGCCAGCAATGCGGGCTCAGGAGCAGCGAGAAGCATTGCTGTCCCGGTTCTTCCGAGCATCGTGGATGCAATGGCGATGCATAAGAGCGAGGTCTTCATCCAGACATGCCACTGGCGGCGTCGCGCCGCGATGGGCGGCCATTTCTGGGTGGTCTGCAGGAGAATACCCGCGATGAGCGCCGTCGCGGCCACGATCCAGACATGCCAACTGCCGCTTTGACATATACCCGCCAGCGCGATCAGGACGGCGAGGGTCAGGAGCATATCGTGTTCGTTGGCGACACGCCGGGTAGACACCCGCTGTACTGCGAGCGATAGTGTCGTGATCGCGGGCAAGAGCAGGAGGGCACCCGCCGCGGTCGTCAGTGGCGAAGCCGCCATGATCAACGCCATCGTTAGCGCATCATACGAGAGGACGCCGCCAGCAGCACGCAGACGGCGGTTGAAGAGGATCGCCATCATCGTGGTGAAGCCCGCTGCGATCGTCACACCGAGACCGAAGACGGCGGCGGCAGCCCATGGCTCAGCGTCCCGCCCAGAATTGGTGAAGAGCACCAGCGCAACGGTCTGCGCGGCTGCGGCTGCAAGCATAGCCACGGCCCCCCCTCCGCCGCGCCCGACGGGCACTCCCGCACCCGCGGGGGTTGGGTGGGCGCCGCCGGGCGCTTGCTGGGGGAGCACGACCTCGGTTCCGCCGCAGGCACCGGGTAGCCTGATGATCTTGGACGACGCTGCGTGAGCCTCACGCAGCACTTGTCCACTTTCGGTACTCATGAATGGCACTCGGTCTGGCAAAAGCGGATGACGGCCGGTAACATCGCTGTACCGCCTCGGATGCGGCCCCTTTTGAGCTGAGATGGGATAGTACCGGGCGTGATTGCGCCCCTCCAGTTACCATTAGGATACTTTCGGCGCATGTTTGAGCGGCCGGTGCCTGCTCATTCTGAGGACGGTGTGTTGACGGCATTCCGCCCGTTTTGCCCCTGATCGGTCGGGGCAGTGACGCGAGGCTTGGGCCATGAGGGTACTTGTTATTGAGGACGATCCGGATGGGCGCGCCGTGCTGGCGCAAGGTCTTGCGGAGTGCGGGCATGAGGCCGTATGCGTCCCCGACATCCACAGCGGCCTGCCGCTGGCCGAAGACGGCGGGTTTGATGCACTGGTCGTCGACCGGATGCTGCCGGATGGCGACGGCCTGAGCATCGTCAGGGCGCTGCGGGCGCAAGACATCAGGACACCCGCCGTTTTCCTGACCGCGCTGAACGAGGTGGACGACCGCATCGAGGGATTGCGCGCGGGCGGAGACGACTACATCGCCAAACCGTTTTCGTTCCTGGAATTGCTGGCGCGGATCGAGGCGGTGACGCGGCGCCGGGAGGACACGCCGGAAATGATCTTGCGCGTGGGCGATCTGGAGGTGAACGCATTGACCCGGACCGTGAAACGGGGGAATTCGGAAATTCTGCTCCAGCCCCGTGAATTCCGCCTGCTCGAATTCCTCTTGCGCCATGCGGGCCAGACAGTCACGCGGACCATGCTTCTCGAAGGGGTATGGAAATACCGCTTCGAGCCGGAGACCAAAGTCATCGACGTTCAGATGAGTCGCCTGCGGCAAAAGGTCGATCGCGGGTTCGAAAAGCCGCTGATTCACACGGTGCGTGGTGTGGGGTACTGCATCCGTGCGGATTAGATCGTACCAGACCACGACGTTCCGGCTGACGGTGTTCACCAGCTTGGCGTTTGTCGTCCTCGGCGGGGTGGTGCTCGGCTTTCTTTATTGGAGAATGGTGTCGGCGATCGACGCGCAGATCGACGGAGCGCTACAGCGGGAGTTTGACGATATGAGCGCGGCCTACACCCGCGGGGGATATGAGCGGCTGCGGCGCACGGTCGCCGACCGCGCCTCGCCGCATTACGACGCGCTGCGTGTCTATCTCCTTGTCGGGCCCAACGGTGCGCAAACCGGAAATCTGAAAACGTGGCCAGCAGAGGCTCCTCCGCCGGGAGTGGTTGCCGATATCGCGGTAAGCCATGCGGCGGGGACGGCCCGCGTCCGGACGCTGACATTCGGTGACAGCAGCCGTCTGGTGGTTGGGCGCGCACTCACCGAGCAGGACACGTTCAGAGCCATCGTCACCGGGTCGCTCCTGAGTGTGCTCTTGGCGAATCTCGTTCTTGCCATTGCGGCAGGCATGCTGCTCGCGCGCTACGCGCGGCGCCGTCTGAGCCAGATCAACGCCACCGCTCGGCAGATGCTGGCGAAGGGGCAGACCTCCGGGCAGATCATGGTTGGCGAAGGGGGCGACGAGTACGATCTCCTCGCCCGCAACATCAACTCGATGCTCGCCCGGATCCAAGGGCTGGTGGCCACGGTGCGCGGCGTGACCGAGAACATCGCTCACGATCTGCGGACTCCGCTCAACCGTCTGCGCGGACGGCTGGAAGTCGCGCTGATGGCGCCGCGTTCGCCGGAAGAATACCGCAACGAATTGCAGCGCGCTGTCGCTGACGCTGATACGATCGTCAATACGTTCAATGGCATTCTGAAGATTGCGCGGATCAAAGCGGGAGCATTGGCTCTGCCGAAAGATCGAGTGGACCTAGCGGAGGTGATAGAGGAACTGGTCGATCTCTATCAGGTTTTTGCGGAAGAACACGAGGTCGTGGTCGACGCACGATTGCCCTGCAGGCCCGGACCGGATCCTTCCCACTTGTGCGTCCTGGGCGATGCGCATCTGATCTCGCAGGCGGCCGCAAACCTCCTCGACAACGCGATCAAATACTCGCCGAAGGGCGAAACGGTGACGATTTCTGTGGTACGCAGGCAAGAGAGCGTCAGCCTCGAGATTGCGGATCACGGTCCGGGAATTCCGGCGGAACAACGCGCCGCGACGCTCGACCGTTTCGTGCGGCTGGATGCGGCGAAGAGCAAGCAGGGCTATGGACTGGGCCTGAATTTCGTTGCCGCCGTGGCGAAATGGCATGGCGCACGTCTCGAGTTGGGTGACAATGCGCCCGGACTGAGGGCCAGCCTTACCTTTCCGTTTGCAGGGGACTGATTTGCGAGGGGATGTGCTTTGACGTTGCGCGCCAGAACCGCCTGGCCACGCCTCGCGCTGCAGCTGCATATCAGTGCTACCTCTGGCTCACTCCTGGAAGTGTTTTTCGGGAGATTGGGGCATTGGTAATCGAAGCTTGGCTTAGCTCGCTGCTGGAATGAGAAAAGGCACTCGTCGCGCGTGGAGGCTAATTTCCGGTTTTAGGGGAACAGCAGCGCAGGTGCCTTTCTGTCTCGAACGGCAGGTTCCGACCCGACTGAGAAGAATGATCGGAGTGACCGCACCGGCGTGTCGGATCGGGTTCAATAGATCTATGGCGTCGGAGATACCTTCTCTGTTCGACTCGCTGATGCCTTTACGATCACTGGAAGGAGCGCCGTTCTCCGCCGCTCAGGCCGTCAACGAGCGAAACCGCCATGAGGAACACGATCAGTATGGCTGAAACCTGCTGATAATCGAGCAGGCGGAGACAGCCAACGAGTTCCGTGCCGATGCCGATGCCGGCATCATGTCATGGACATTGTGTGGCCGTCGCTCACGGATTTCGCCCGGTATCTGAAG
>JBNKIW010000073.1:0-10418 GCA_050290865.1 Rhodomicrobiaceae bacterium
TGCACTTACGGCGGTTCCCATGGCCCATCGCGTCCCCTCCTGCGAGGACGCATCATCGGCCAACGCACTGCCTGTCCGATCTCAATGTTTGGAAGAGCCGCCGCGCACCTGCGCCATCCTGGACCGCTCAATCGGCAGCGCCCGTCCGGCCCGCGATCGCAATTTCAAGCCGCTGGTTTTAGAGGAAATTCAGACCGCCGCTGACACCATACCGACCTGCGCAATCCCTATTCCAACCGCTGCTATGCCAAAATCGGGTTCAAGCCGGTAGGCGCGTCCCGGGTCTATCCGCTGGCGTGATGTTCCGGACACTTATGCGGTCCCGCGGTATCCGATCCGGGCATCGGAGCCTGATCGCCGTAAGACCGTATGTCCTCCTTAGCGTTGAGGCAACTCACCCCTGTTAGAAGTATCGAGGGGTACCCGGATTGTCTGGGTGAACCTCGACGCACGGAGGGTGAGACATGAGTGGTCATACAGAAGTTTTCGTCGCATTCGATGTTGCCAAGCGGAAGAACGCGGTGGCCATTGCCGAGGCCGGGCGCGCGGGCGAGGTGCGGTACCTTGGCGAGATCGAGAACACGCCCGAGGCGACGTGCCGGTTGGTTGCTAAATTGTCTGCTAAGTATACACGGCTGACTTTCTGCTACGAAGCCGGACCAACCGGCTATGGGCTCCATCGCTGGATCAAGGATCTTGGGCACGAATGCCTGGTGGTTGCACCGTCGCTGATCCCAACAAAGCCTGGCGATCGGGTAAAGACGAACCGGCGCGACGCCATCAATCTCGTCAGATTGCTGCGGGCCGGTGAACTCACCGCCGTCTGGGTCCCGGGCGAGGAACACGAGGCAATGCGCGATCTGGTGCGCGCCCGTGACGCCGCCGTCAATGATCTGCGTGCGAAGCGTCAGCGCGTCACCTCGTTTCTGCTCCGGTATGGGCGCAGCTATCCGGGCAAGAAAACCTGGGGCGCCCGGCATGCACGCTGGCTGGCGGAGCAGAAAATGGAGCATCTGGCGCAGCGCATCGCCTTCGAGGAAACGGTGATGGCTGCCCGTCAGGCCAAGGAGCGTATCGAACGCCTTGAGGCGGCGATCATCGAGCTTGTGCCGCAGTGGTCGCTGGGACACGTCGCTGAGGGCATGCAGGCAATGCGGGGCGTCGATATCATCTCTGCCGCGATCTTTCTGGCGGAGGTGGGCGATTTGTCCCGCTTCGACAATCCCCGGCAGTTGACGTCGTATCTGGGGCTGGTGCCTGGCGAACGTTCGACCGGCGACAGCATCAAGCGCGGTCCCATCACCAAGGCGGGCAATAAGCGAGCACGCCGGATGCTGGTCGAAAGTGCGTGGGCGTATCGCTTTCCGCCACGGATCAGCACACGGCAACAGCAGAAGCTCGAGAAGGCGCCACGGATCGTGCGCGAAATCGCCTGGAAGGCGCAGACGCGTCTGACCAGGCGCTATCGCGCTTTGAGCACCAAGGGAAAGAGGTCGACCGTCGCAGTCACGGCGGTGGCACGTGAACTGGCTGGCTTTCTATGGGCGGTTGGACGTGAGATCACGGCCGGCGTTACGTCTGCAGGACAGTTTCTCCGGACGTCAGGCTGACGCTCATCCCGCCTGGCACATCTTCGTGCATCGGCGGGGGCGAGGCCCGGCAGGGGAACTCCCGGCACCGCTTTGTGGCCGGTCATCGACCGACGCCCGCCGTAAGACAGGGAACGCCCCAGACGCATATTCGGTCCTGCGGTATCCAACCCGCGCATCAGAGCTTGATCACCGACGTCTGACCGCTTCGCTCCCACCGATGCACGATCCACGAAACGGTCAGCTTCCGCGCCATACTGGCGCGGGAACAAAGAGTTGTGGCTCCGGAGGTTGACAAAGGACATCAGAGCGATGCTCCGGTCACAGGGGGGCGGAAGCGGCGTAGGCCCAGGGCATGAGTTCGTCGATGCGGCGGGCTGGCCAGCGGTTGACGAGCTTCTCAAGTACGTCGGTGAGCCAGGCGTGGGGATTGACGCCATTGAGTTTACATGTCTCGATGAACGACGCCACGATCGCCCAATTTTGGGCTCCCTGATCGTGCCCGGCGAACAGGCTATTCTTCCGATTGAGGGTAAGCGGACGGATTGATCGCTCGACCGTGTTGGAGTCGATCTCGATGCGGCCGTCATCCAGGAAACGGATCAATCCATCCCAGTGGTTCAAGCCGTAGTTCATGGCGTCGCGCACCGCCGACGTCTTGGAGACACGGCTGAGGCAGTCCTCGAACCAGGATTTCAGCTTCTCGATTTCCGGCCGGGACTTCGCCTGGCGGACGGCATGTCGCTTATCCGGTGGCCAGCCGCGGATCTCTTCTTCGATCTGGTACAGCTTCCGTATGCGCGCCAGCGCTTCGGAAGCGATAGGCGCCGGGCCTTTGGCGGCGATCTCGTAGAACCGGCGTCGCAGGTGCGCCCAGCAATAGGCGAGCGTCACCGGCCCGCCGACGCGATCAGGACGTGTCAGGATGTTGTAGCCGTCATAACCGTCGACTTGCAGCACGCCGCTGAAGCCCTCCAGCAGCGCCGCTGCATGCTTGCCGCCGCGCCCCGGCGCATAGGAATAAATCACAGCGGGTGGCGTCGAGGCTCCCCACGGCCGATCATCGCTGACAAGCGCCCAGAAGTAGCCGGACTTGGTCTTGCCGCGCCCCGGCTCAAGCACCGGGCAGGTCGTTTCATCCGCGAACAGCTTGTCCATGTCTTTCAGGATGGTGAGCATACGGTCATGGAGCGGCTCCAACTCGGCCGCCGTTGCTCCCACCCAGCCTGCCAGCGTGGAACGGTCAAGGGTGATACCCTGACGGCTGAAGATCTGTGCCTGCCGGTACAGCGGCAGGTGATCGGCGTATTTGGATACGACGACGTCGGCGACGAGCCGTTCCGTCGGAATGCCGCCCTCGATCAGCCGTGGCGGCGCCGGCGCCTGCACCACGGCCTCCTCGCATTCGCAGCCATATTTGGGACGGCGGGTTACGATGACCCGGAAGCTCGCCGGCACTTTGTCGAGGCGCTCGGACTTGTCCTCGCCGATGACGTGCATCGGCTTACCACAGCACGGGCAGACAGTGCTTTCCGGTTCGATGACCTGTTCAATCCGCGGCAGGTTCGCCGGCAGATGGCCACGGTTGGCGCGGCGTTTCTTCGTCCGCTCGTGCTTGAGGCCTTCGTCCTTCTTTTCCTCTTCGGCTTCAGTCTTGGCGCTGGCGGTCTCCAGCTCTTCCAGCGCAAGATTGAGCTGGTCTTCGCTCAACCGTTCGGATTTGCGGCCGAAGTGCGCCCGCCGCAACACGGCAAGGATGTGATGGAGCTTGTCGTTGGCGGCGCTGAGCTGGTCGCGTTCTGCAATGAGGAGTTGCTTCTCCGCCCGCTCGGCCAATATGATGGCGTGCAGGGCGTCAATGTTGTCGGGAAGCGCATCGGGCGAAGCAGTCGTCATGGCAACAATCTCGCTGATTTGCCGTCTGGCCGCATCCAAAACCGGACGGGCGAGTCATCCTGTCGCGGGATCATTGTGTCGCCGTCGGCCGCGCAACCCGCGGCGCGTGGACGCGGGTCCAGTCAAGTCCCTCGAGCAGGGCGGACAACTGCGCCGGTGAAAGACGCATCACGCCGTCTTCGATCCGTGGCCAGCAAAACTTGCGGTCCTCCAGGCGCTTGATCAGCAGGCAGATGCCGGTGCCGTCCCAGAACAGCAACTTTATCCGGTCAGCCCGTTTCGAGCGGAACACGTAGATCACACCCGAGAACGGATTGGCCTTGAATTCGGCCTCCACGATCGCAGCCAGCCCTATGGCTCCCTTGCGGAAATCGACCGGCTTCGTGGCAATCAGTACCCGCACATTGATTGGCGGCGCGATCATGTGACGGCCCTCACGGCACGCAGCACGGCCGCCATGCAGACGGACGGTCGCGCCGCCGAGCAGGATTTCGATCAGGGTCGCGCTCGCCGCCACAGCAGGCGCTTCAGCCAGGGGTGCAGCAGAACGCTCATCAGTGATCAGCACCGGCGCAAACGCCGGCTCTCCGGCACCGCGTCCGGCAGCAGACGGAAAACCGCATGGCAGCCCGCCCGCATTGCGCTTGCGGAACTCGTTCCGCCAGTTGAACAACTGCTGCGGCCGGAGGCCATGACGCCGGGCCACATCCGAGATCACCACCCCGTCCCGGCAGCTCTCCGCAATAATCGCCAGCTTCTTCTCCTCGGTCCACTCCCGGCGGCGCTCGACGCCCGTGATCACCTCGACCCGCTGCACGCGTGAGGCCTCGGTTTTGACCTTACGGTCGACATTATGGTTGAAACGATAGGTGTTCATGGGGCCGCATCATGCCCGCGTACGAGCGGCCACGGAAGATGCCCTCAGAACATCGCTTACTGATCGCCTCTGACTGTTGCGTTTCCATCGATACAGATCCATGATGCGGCGCCTTCCCTCCTATACTGGCGCGTGAAACGGCGGAAGATCACCAAAGCAAAGCATTCATGGCGCACGAGGCCGACAAGAGACATTCCCGGTCTAGTGGAATTCTACCGCAGATTCCCCGTGGCCGGTAGGGAATGTCCGCGCAGGCTCATCAAGCGGCAAAGGTTGAGGGGTAAAACGTCATGAAACAATGCAAGCCAACGGTCGCCGAAACAGACTCGCTTTCCTGTCCGATCTCGCGATGAGCCTTAGGGCGTTGGGGCAGACGCATCTGGGGGCTGGGCGGAGCGAGGTGGCGGCGGCAGCTTTTGAGGAAGGCTTGATGCTGATCACGCCTTTCGTGGAGCAGCATCGGCAAGCCTTTGGCGATTTGGCCGGAGTCTTGAGAGCGATTATACTGAGGCCAGTAAGAAGGCTGGCCGGGAGCCCGATGGCGCGCTGTTGCAGCGCATCGCCCGCGCACCTGGCGCGGAGAGAGAAGGCGGAGACATTGCGGCAGAAACGGAGGGCCAGCCAGCGCCGCGCAACGAGCCAGAGCCACCCCCCGCACGCGCCACAGAGAAACGCGACTGGTGGCCGTTCGGGCGCAAGCGGTAGAGCGCGGGGGAGAATTCTGCTCGGGGTGGCGGGCGGGCCAGCCTCAGTTCGGCACCTCGAATGGGCGCGAATGCCGGAGCCACAGCCATTCGGCCTGCTCCTGCAGCGCCTCCTCGCCGAGCTGCTCCAATATCCTCTCCGCGCTCCATTCCAGTTGCGCGGCATTCTCGCATTTTTCGAGTGTCTCCTCGGCGATCTCGAAAATCCGCTGCTGCGAAGCATATTGTTTCGCCAGTTCCAGGTCGGCGCGGCGGGCAAGAAACCCGCGCGCGGCCAGACCCGCCGCAGCCAGCACGCCGAGCACGATCTGCAGCGGATCGCTGTAGGGCCTCATCGTCGCATCCCAATCGACGAGGCTGGCGCCATCCCTGTGATAGACCGCCAGCATCGCAAGCAGCGCGGCAATCACGAAAGACGCCCCGATGGCCAGGCGCGCGATCCACATCCAGCGCCTGTAATTCCTGCGGTGCAGCGCCTGCCTGGCGGTGAACCAGCGGATCTGATTGGCAACCCAATGCTCCTGCGCGATGGCCAGCCCTTGAGCCGTGACTTGGCTTTTGCCGCCGTCCGGCCGCGGCGAACAGCAATCCTGACAGAACTCCAGCGAGCGCACCGCGTGCCTGATCCAATGCACGACGCCGGAATGGCGCGAGAGATAGGCCAGCCACACCGGCTTCCTCACCCCCGCTACGCGCCAGAAGAACATCACGCGCATGGCCTCCGCCAGACTGCGATATTCGAGAAAGCGGTCGTCGGTCGCTCCAAACCACACGCGTCCGGCGATGAGCGCCATGGCGAGCGTGATCCCGAGATAGACCCACGACGCCACCGGCCATTCATTGACGAAGTTGAAGGCGAAGAACGCCGCCATCGCCAGCGAATAGACGATGATGTCAGCGGTGCGGACGCTGTTCGCATGACGCACCGACAGGCCGTCGGCGGCGTGGTAGGCGGTGCCGGTGAACTTCGCCGGGGTGTTCTCGGTCATTTCGGTAGGCGCCAGCGGGTAGCTTTGCTCAACCGCTGCCGGATGACGGAGGATGCTGCAGTTGTAATCCTCCGTGCGCCTGAGGATGGTTCCGATCCTGCTGCGCTTGCTCGGGGTGGGCGTGGCTTGGCCCCGCCCTTCCTGGAATGAAACATCGGCAGACGCCGGATCGATAAGGATGCGGCGCCCGGGTTCCGGCGGATCGAGCGGTGAGAGTGCGTCCTTGTAAAGAGAATAGTCTGCCGGCGCGAAACCGCGGTCGAACCATGCGACGACCTCCGCCGTGCCGCCCGTACCCCTCGACGCCTTCCCATCCCAAAGGGCGAACAAAATCTGGGTGTGATCGGCGATGATGGCGCCGGCGCGAGCATACCGCTGATTGCGCGCTTCGCCCGATTGCTTCCAGTCCACGCTGTCCAACGGCGTCGGCGCCTGCCTGATGCAAAATGCGCGGGCAAGCAGATCGCGGAATTCGGTCTTCGAGACGTCGCTCTCGAAATCCCGTTCATAATCCTCGGCTGGCATTGGAAGCACGGCAACAAGCGCGGCGCCCATCTCTTCCATCGCAATGCGGGCGACCAGCCGGTCGGCCCCCTCGGCCAAGCCGGACAGAATGACGAAGGGCGTGCTGGGATATTCGCTGCGCAGGGCGCGGCATTGTTCCCGGATGGTCCCGTGCAAAGCCTCGTTCCGGGTATCGACATTGCGGTGCCCGGTCACGCCGATCATGATGGGCACGCGTCCGTTCCACTCGATTGCCAACCGGTCTGCAATGGTGAGCGATGATGTCATGATGCCCCCGGATACCGCACATTCATGCCGCAGGTCTATAGCACGCTTCAGGTGCACCGCACGAGTTGGTAACTGCGCGAAATGCGGCGCGATTGCTGAGGCAATGGCGTCCTGGTTGCAAAGGGCAGCGAGGGTGATCCACAACCTTTGAGTGATGCCGTATTGAGGGCGGTTCGTGATTACTCGATCGAACCGCCAAGTGCAGACCGTGGAGACGGGCCGCATTGGGACAACGAGCAAGCGTGAGCACTAAAACAAAGATGCTTGGAGTCTCTTAAAGGCCGGTTGCGGACTCCCAATGCACGCTTGGTAGGCGGCAGGTGCCGAGGGTATCGCGATCACACTCGTCATACAACCATCTCGGCCGTCTCAGCGCGAGTGGAGCTGCGCAGTGTCATCTCGGAGTGGGGGCGTGTTCGGACCAGGTATTTTTCGACGTTGCGGCGATTGGCGATTCTGTGGCCTCGTTGTGCTGTCTTCCTTTTCCGTGACGCGTGTTTCCGCTATAGGTTTCCCGTATTCTTTAATGCATTGGCTTCGGGGGCGACAATGCCAGAGGGGCTCGCACAGCGCGACGACGATAATTCAGCTTAGGACGGGACAACTGGCATCATCTTATATTAGCCTTGGAGAGGGAAGGAAGCGGGATGGAAACTTACGAAGCGATTAGAGACAACACGCTTGCAGCACTTGATACTCATGATTACGACACTGCTTTCCGGACATTCCGCACGGCGATCGACTACATTTTTCAAAAACTTGACGGGAGTGCATCACAATTCACGGATGCATTTGGAATATTTGCTCGTATTTCGCAGCACTTCTCGAACGAAGAATTTGTGGCCAAGGTGCAAGCGGTTACCGATCAGCCGAACGATATTCAGTGCCTGTATGATCTCGGTTCTCTACTCTACGAGGAAGGCTTGCCAGGCATCGGCGCAACAGTACTCGCGCGGGCTGATGAACTGGCCCCCGGACAACTTCCCGTCATCACCGAACTCGTGGCAGCTCTCGAGGCGTGCAACATGTGCTCGGTGGCGGTTAACGTACTGCGCAAATACCCGGAACTGACAAGCAGCGAGTTCATTCTCGCGTATCAACTGTTCTTCAACAGCCTGATGTCGAATGATCTCAGTAAAACACATGATATATTCGTCACGTTGCAAGAGCTTGCAGCAGGAAATGACGATTATAAGTTCATGACTGACCGTGTGCGCGGCTTTCTTAGTCGCGTGGATCAGATGCGTGCAGCCAGCCCGTTGGATTCCGTAGATTTGCGCGGTTGGCACTATGTCACCACCGGCGGGATACTCACATATCTCTCACCGTACGGTTATCCGGAACCTATGCGTGGGCGCTTCGCCATGACGCAAGACTCAATCGCTCAGATTCGCTTGGGGATCAGCAACCTGCAGCGCGTTATTGAGCGCAAGAAGATCCCAATTCATTCTGTTACGCCGTTGGAAGACCGAGCTTCACAGATTGTGGGCGCTGCGATCGCCAAGGCGTTGGGATATCCATTGCGTTCGTGGTCAGGCAATGAACCCAACACAATTGTTGCTGCATACGACCTCTCGGCAGTTGATTTGAAGCCTTATGAACAACTCAGAGAACGCAACCCGGGTCAATTGCTGTTTTCTCATGTTTTGGAGTGGGTCCGTTCATGCCCGATTGCGCCTGACGTGGTAACATTGCTTTACCAATTCAATAGTGCTCCGTGGGAAAAACAGTTGCGCGTTAATGAGGATGGGGGTGGAACAACCTACTCAGACCCCGATGACCGTCCAGCAGAAATCATCGCAGATGAGATCGTGCACGCGTCACACGAACCGGAGGAGGGGGACCAAGAAACTCCAGCGGAAATGAGTGATGCGTTTCTCGACGCGACCGGGCCCTTTCCGCTGGCTTCGGGGGTGCGCGAAATTGCATGGGAGACGTCTCCCGTTGCGAGTTCGCGTTTTTTGTAGCAGGGCCTGACTTGGAAACGGCCGGCTGCGGTTCGTAAAGGGCATGGCGTCGTCTTCACTACTGCGCTGTTGCCCAGATTGTTAGAGTGCCAGAGATACCAGCAGCCGCTTATGAGAATGTAACCGCCACGATTACGCCTATGCACGAGTGGCTCTTCTCGACCCACTGTGAACGACGGGCGGGTGCCGACTCGTCAGGCCGGGAGTTGACGCTGGGATGCTGGCGGCGGGGGGCAGGCGTTGAAGATATCACAATCACATTTGTGCCACCGCTATTCCGGTTTTTTGACTGCAGGTGCCGGTTCATGTATGGCGAAGCAAACTCACGGCTGCTTGCCGGGCACCTCTAATTATCGGAACACCGTACATAGTGCCAGGTGTCAGCAGCGGTCTGAATTTCCTCGAAAACCAGCGGCTTGAATTTGCGATCGCGGACCGGACCGGCGTGGCCGATTGAACGGTCCGGGATTGCGCAGGCACGCGGAGGCTCTTCCCAACATTGAGATCGGACAGGCGTTGCGTTGGCCGATGATGCGTCCTCGCAGAAGGGGAACGCGATGGGCCATGGGAACCGCCGTAAGTGCAAGTGCTGCCGAAAGTTATTTCGACCAGACGCGCGCAACCGTCGTCACCAAAGTTACTGCTCCGCCCACGCCTGCAGAGCGGCCAGCAAGGCCGCCAGCCAGGCGCGCTGGCTCGCCAAGCCCGAGAACCAGGATTACTTCCGCGGCCCGGTGAACGTCGCCCGGGTCAAGGCCTGGCGATCGCGCCATTCCGGCTACTGGCGCAGGGGCCGGCGCAGCAGCGATGCGTTACAAGAGGTCTCAACGGCCCAAGCCGCTGATCCAGCGGCCAAATCCAGCGATTTTGCGCGCTCGCCGTTACAAGAGGTCTTATTGGCGCAACCTGCTGTTCTGATTGGCTTAATCGCCCATATCGTGGGGACGCCGTTACAAGACGACATCGTCCGCGCCAGCGGCCGTTTGCTACGATTGGGCCAAGACATTCTCAGTTCATCCGCGGCGCGGACGGCAATGCCCCCGCCGGACTATGGAGCCGACCGTGATCGATTACGAGACGTACTCCAAGATCCATGACTGCCATCATCGCCAGGGACTGACGATCACGCAGACCGCCCGGACGCTGGGCCTTCACCCACAGACGGTAGCGGTATGGCTGGCGCGTCCCCGCTACGAGCCGCGGCGCAGTCCGCCGCGCAGCAGCCTCCTCGATCCCTTCAAGCCGCGCATCACACGGTTGCTGGACACGCACCCCTACAGCGCTCAGCAGATCTTCCAGCGTCTGCGTGAGGAGGGTTACCGCGGCGGCATGACCATCCTGCGCGATTACGTCCGCCGCATCCGGCCTCCCAAGCGGCCGGTCTATCTGAAGCTGCACTTCGCGCCCGGCGAGTGCGCGCAAGTTGACTGGGGCGCCCAGGGAACCGTTGCGGTAGGCAATACCAGCCGCCGGCTTTCGTTCTTCGTTATGGTGCTGGCCTTCAGCCGCCAGATATTCGTGGAGTTCACCGTCTCGCAGACCATGGAGCATTTTCTGAGCTGCCACGAGCACGCCTTCGCCGCTTTCGGCGGCGTGCCGTCCAA
>JBNKIW010000074.1:0-10383 GCA_050290865.1 Rhodomicrobiaceae bacterium
ATCCGTGGCCAGAGCGCCGCTGAACGGCTCGCCGTGCGCCAGGCCGAGAGCAGGCCGCTCATGGAGGCGTTCAAAACTTGGGCGGAAGGTCGGCTGGCGGAGGTCTCCGCCAAGTCGCCACTCGCCGGGGCAATCCGCTACACACTGAACCACTGGGACGGTCTCACCGTGTTTCTCACCGACGGCCGTGTCGAGGTGGACAACAACACCGTGGAACGCGACATGCGCCCCATTGGCCTCGGCAGGCGCAACAGCCTCTTTGCCGGCAGCGAAAACGGAGCGGTTTCATGGTCGATCCTGGCATCACTGATCAACACCGCGCTGCTCAACGACGTTGATCCGCAGGCGTGGCTAACCGATGTGCTGGAGCGGATCGTCTCTGGCCGCACGAAGAGCCATCAGCTTGTAGAACTGCTGCCCTGGAATTGGAAGGCCGCCCACGACGCCGGGGCAGACGATCAGGCCATAGCGGCCTGAACCTGAGCCGTGCTGTCGCCATAGCGGATACGGAACAAGCCCGGCGCTCGGCATGTGCCCTAACGCCGGAAGCGTTCCGGCTCCGCCATGATGGCATGTTCGCCGTCGATGCGCTCCGGTTGTCCGCAACCGACGGCGCATAGATGTGTAGCCGCCGCAAATCCTATCTGGGCAGGGTCATATCGCGCTTCTTCTGCGTTCAACGGACGCGTAGCGCGACACCCGCTATTGCGGGGCGAGCCCCAGTTCGACCCGTTTCTTCCTCGACAGCCCCTCCGACACGATGGAATACGACTGGCGGATATGGTCTTTCAACTCGTTGTCCGGCAACCCCGGCTTGGCGAAATGCTGGATCCACTTCAGCCCGCGCGACGCCAAATATGGAGCGGGACGCAGGCCCGGCCGCTCCTTCAGCACCTCATAGGCAATGTCGCTGACCTTGAAGGTGAAGCGTGCCTCACCGCCGTCGTCGCCGCCGATGGCGAACACTTTGCCGCCAACTTTCCAGACATGCGAGCCTCCCCATTGGACCACGTAAGTGGTTGCGGTCAGCGCCCGGCAGAAATCATTGAATTCGTCGCAGGTCATCGGAATGCGTCCTGATTGCACAGGAAGACGTACCAGGATCGCCAGGACTCGGCAATTGGCATGGTGGCCGTAGAATGGAAGTAGTTGGAGCGTTCTTGCTTCGCGGAACGTCGGGTTGGACCAATGACTGCTTTTTAAAGTATCGCGACTGCATATGGACTCCAGGGTGAATAGCAGCTTTTGGAGCGCAGCGATCCCCGAAATAGCGCGGTCTTCGAAAAAACGTTTGGCCGCGTCGGGTCGCTCCCCCCTGCTGGTTTACATCATCTCTCAGCTACGGCGCGTCCGGCGGGTTCTGCCTGCCTTGTAGTAAGTGACGAAGGCTTGCCGGACCGCGTCGAAAAAACGGGGTGGGAGAAAACCGTAGTCGATGCGCTTCGTGTTCGGGACTTTCCGCAGATCGTAGCCCGGCCATACAAACTCGTTGCCCTCACCCAGCATGATCCAGGAGCGGGCCTCGTCAAGGCCGAGATGCCGTTTGACGGCGGCGGGAATTTCGATGGCATCGCGGGGCTCTGACGGCGGACTGTGCGTCACCGGCAAAACAGTCACAACCGTAGTGTCATCCTCTTGACGCTCGACGCACAAGATGATGACGCTGGGACGATCCTTGCGCCCTTCCTCCTGTCCGGCCTCATGTTCCCGATGCCAGAGATAAGCGTAATTGATGACGAGGCCAGGCTCGGGAGTGGGGATCGCCATGCGGGCCCGCTATTCGTCGAGAAGCGCGTTCAAATGCACGTGGCGCTCATCCATACGGGAACGGGCAATGGCCTCGACCTTCTCCTCAGGCAACTCCCAGGTCGCGAAGCTCTTGCGCTGCGCCTTGTAGCGCAGGAACGCTTCGTATTCCTCGGGCGGCACGAAATAGCCCGTGATCTGGCCATGGCTGCTCACCGGCACTGCCTCACGCTGTGCCTGCATGCGGTACCGGCCGAAATTGCGCGTGAATTCGGATGCGGGGACGGGGCGGACGCGTGACATGTTCGTAAGCACCTCTGCGGCTTTCCTGACCGTAATATACGCGAAATTCGTAATTTACGCAAGTTACGCGTTTCCGGCGTGACCGGGGGCGGCCGGTGAGCCGTGGTACCCAATCTTCCTCCAGTGCTCGCCCGCTGGTGTCGCACTGGTATGTCAACTCGGACGCAGCCGTCAAAATCACCACTCGCGCCATTAACGAGATGAAGGCCAGCCCCAAAACCGGCCGTGCCGAAGGCCTGCGCCGCTCCCTCGCCGCGCTGATTGCCAAAGGCAACGGCTGGGATCATCCGAGCGTCTGGGCACCGTTCGTGCAGGTGGGGAACGGCGGGCAATGAGGCGGGAGGTGCGGCGCATAACATCCTCTGCGTATCGTGCACGGCGCCGTTTTTACCTTCCGCCCCCAGCAACGCTGGCCGCCAGCGTCATTTCTGCTGCGTGACCGAAAACGAGGGGAAACTGATGCTCATGGTCCTGATCTGCTTGCGGCGTTCTTCGTCGGCTATCGTCTCGTCCTTGAGGGTAACGACATCGAAGGAGGAGGGAGGCCAGGGCAGCGAATCCTCGGCGTCCGCTGTGCGCAGTTCGGCATCTATGAACTCTCTGTCGGGCTTCTCGCGCGCGACTTCAAGGATGTTTGGCGCAAGGTCTGCACCACAAAGGCGACGTGCACCGGCTTTGGCGATCCATCGCACCTGCTTTGTCCTGATGTATGCCTGCGGTCTGCGCATCGGCGAGGCTGCCAAGGTGGAGATTGCTGATATCGATAGCGCGTGCGGGGTTCGCCGATAATGCCGCTATCCCGGTCCTCTCATCCGCAACCTCGCCTCACGCGAAGTCACTCGCCCGTCAAATCCCCATCGACGTAATACCACCGCCCGTCTTCCCGCGCGAACCGGCTCAGCTCGTGAACCGTTACCGGGCGCCCGGCCTTTTTGCATCTGGCGGTGAATTCCACGATGGCCGTGTTCTCGCCTGTCACCTCATCTCGACTTTGTACATTTTTGCCGTCAGCGTGGGACGCATAAGCCGAACCGCCTTTTGGCGATGGTATTGCCCTGGTCCGGCGTGGCTTCTGGGCTACAACGAATTTATCCGTGTCCCGGTCTGACCGGGACACGGATAAATTCCAATCGCCTTGTTGGAGCGCCTTACCGGCGCGCTCCGCCATGCGGCCTGAAATGTACAAAGTCGAGCTCATGGCGCAACACCTTCAGACCCAGCCAGCGCGGCAGATCCGTCAGATCGGCGCCGGCAGGGCGCGTGCTCGCATGCCACGTCGCCAGGATGTAATCGAGACGCTTCATCACATAGGCCGCATAGCGCGAGCGCATCAGCGCTTCCGCGTCCGGCGCCGCCTCACCCGAATGCCAGCGCCAGCAGCACAGCGCATACGCCTTGCGGCTGCCGCACGGGCAGGGGCCGCCGGGTTTCTTCGCCTCGGTCATCGGTCCTCCATCATGGGCGTCCATGGCCGGTTCGCCCAGGGGCGAAGACTTCGCATGCGGGCGAAGGTCTGTCATCCTGCTTGCGGCACACGGGAAGGTCGACATTAGCCTGCTACGCTGCCCTTTGCTTGTGAGCCCGCAGTAGCGCAGATTTGCCCCAAACCGGCGATGTGCCCAAAATGACACATTGCGAGCCAAGTGGGCACACGGCCACCACGCAACGGTTTGCGCTGTTCATGTATGCGTACGCGTCCTGGCTCTGCCATCCAAAGATGGTCCTTCGGTGGGCGGGGAGGACGTCGCCGTTTGGCGGCTTTGCGTGTCTCAGGAAGGCTGACCGGTCATCATCAACGTTTCCCATCCCGGCCGTCTATGGTAGTGCTTATTGCGGTGTTTAGTGAAATTGACGGCGCACGGGGGGCTCAATGCCGCGTTTGTTCATTTCTCATTCGAGCCAAGACAATCCGGTCGCGCTTGCTTTCAGGAAGTGGCTCGTCGCCAACGGCTGGGCCGAGAGCGATGTGTTCATTGATCTGCATGATCTTCGGGCGGGCGCCCGCTGGCGCGAGGAGCTGCGCAAGGCCAACACGGCCTGCGAGGCTGTTCTGTTTCTGGCTTCGCCCGAGTCGCTCGACAGCAAGGAATGCCAGGAGGAGCTGAAGCTCGCCGACATTCTGGAAAAAGAGATCATTCCCGTCATCGTGCACGATGTTGCGCTCGATGATGCGCGGCTCAGCCGTTACAAGAACAGGGAAATCCAGATCGTCGATCTGCGCACCGCTCCGACCGAGCGCATGCCGACAGTCGAATATAAGGGCCAGGTGCATGAGTTGAACTTCTCGATAACCGCGCTCGCCGCCATCAAGGCGCGGCTTGACGATCTTGGTATTTCGCCGGGCAGCTTCCCGTGGCAGCCGAAGGACAAGACCAAAGGCCCCTATCCCGGTCTCAACGCCTTTGGCGAGGACGACGCGGGCATCTTCTTCGGCCGCGAGGCCGACATCGTTGCGGGGCTTGCCAAACTCAAGCTGATGCGCAAACGGCGCAATCCGCGCACGCTGGTCATTCAGTCCGCCTCGGGCGCTGGCAAATCGAGCTTCCTGAAGGCGGGCCTGTGGCCGAGGCTGAAGCGCGATGCCGATTTCGCCCCGCTGGCCATCCTCCGCCCCGCACAGGGTATCTTAACCGGCCCCGACGGTATCGGTCACAGAATCGCGCCGTGGTTCGGGCGTCATCGCAAACAGAAGGTGCCGGGTGATATCGAGGCGGCGCTCATGCAACAGGACCGCAGTTCTGCTGTCGCCGCACTTGCTGACCTCTTAACCGAGGCGACGCAACTGGCAACGGCCGAGCGCCGTGCTGGCGTCGTCGATGCGCGCCCGCCTGCGCCGCTGTTGGCCATCGACCAGGGCGAGGAATTGTTCGCCTCCGAGGATGCGGCGGAAAGCGGCCGCTTTTTGGAACTCATCGCGGCGGTGTTCAACGATCTGCCGGAGGATGTGGACCCTTATCTGCTGCTGACCATCCGCGCCGACAGCCTGGAGCCGCTGCTGCAACACTGGCCGGAACTGAGGCTGGCGACGCCGGAGATGCAGGCATTGCCTCCCCTATCGCCGACCGCCTATCGCGACGTGATCACCAAGCCCGCCGAGGTCTACACGCAGCGGGTACGACGTCTCGCGGTCGAACCGGCCCTGGCGGACAAGCTGGCCAGCGACGCCACCGGCGGCGACGCGCTGCCGCTGCTTGCTTTCACGCTTGAGAAGCTGTTCGAGAAATTCGGGGCCGACGGCAATCTCACTCTGGCGCGTTACGAGAGCCTCGGCGGCATTGGCGGCTCCATCGACCGGGCGCTGGCTGATGCCCAGCGCCAGGCAGGTCCGGCGGGCAGCGAGGAGAGCTTGCACCGGCTGATCGTGCCGGGCCTTGCCACCTGGGATCCGGCGGCCAACGCGGCCAAGCGGCTGGTAGCCCAAGCGGGCGAGCTGCTGGCGGGGGCGCGGGCCGCGCTCAAGCCTCTTGCCGACGCCATGGTCGCCCAGCGCCTCTTGACGCGCGGCGCGGAAGGCGAAGGCAAGGGCGCCGTCACCTTGGAGGTGGCGCACGAGGCACTGCTGAGGCGCAGGCCGATCGACGGCTGGCTCGCCGAGCAGAAGGATGCGCTGAAGCTGCGCGACGATGTGTTGCGGGAGGCCAGGGAGTGGGAGAGCGGCGGCAAGCAGGCCGATTTCGTGCGGCGCGGCACGCGGCTCGAAGCGGCGCTCGATCTTGCCGGCCAGCCGGATTACACGCCAGCGCTCGCGCCAGCCAAAGCATATCTCGCCGAGGGCCGGCGCCTGGAAGCGGCCTCGCGCAGGCGGACGCAGCGAGCCACTGCGGCAATTTTCGTGCTGATGGCGGGCGTGATCGTTTCGCTGCTTGGCGTTATTTACAAAGCCGAACTGGGACAGCTCGCTTACGAGTGGACCACCGAACGCAACTTCATCGCCTCGCATGTACGGCCCAAAGTGCTGACCGCAGAGGCGGAGAAAGCCTTCGCCAGCCAACCGGGCAAAAAAACGTTTCGTGAATGCAAAAAAGATTGCCCGGAAATGGTTGTCCTGCCGCGCGGGGCGTTCAGGATGGGCTCACCGGATGGCCAGGGTCACCAGGTGAAGATCGATTATCCCTTGGCTGTGGGTAAGTACGCGGTGACATGGGATGAATACGATTTGTGCGTAGCCATGCGCGGTTGTGACAAGACGCCCACCGACCAAGGCTTTGGCAAGGGAAGTCGGCCGGTCATCAACGTATCCTGGGAGGAAGCGCAAAAGTACGTGGCCTGGCTCTCGCGGATGACAGGCAAGCCGTACCGCTTGTTATCGGAGGCCGAATGGGAATACGCCGCCCGCGGCATTACCTCCGCCGATGCGCCGCACCCCAAGTATTTTTGGGGCGATGACGATAAGGACATTTGCGCGCACGCCAATCTTGCCGATCAATCGTTCGGAAGCGCTGGTTACAGTAGCGCTGCGGTGAATTGCGATGACAAGTTCGCAGAAACAGCGCCTGTTGGAAAATTCCCCGCCAACGCTTTTGGCCTGCACGATATGGCTGGCAACGTTTGGCAATGGGTGGAGGATCCCTGGCATGCCAATTTTGCGGACAATCCGCCAGCGGACGGTTCCGTGTGGCAAGGCGGTGATCTGAAAAATCGTGTGGTCCGCGGCGGTTCCTGGAACTATACATCAGAGGATCTGCGCGCGGCCGCCCGCAGCAGGAGCGGTCCAGACGGCCGGAACCACTTTTTGGGTTTCCGGGTCTGCCGCGTTTTAGTTCCGCCCAGGACGCAATAACCTCCTGCATCTTTACCTCTTAACCTCTTGTGCTTTCCGCTTGCGCATATGCTGATGGCTGGGGAAAAGGAGGGGGTCTGGGGGGCGAAGCCCCCCAGTCGCTGCACGAATCGGCATAAATTGCCTGTGTCCGGCGTCATTGGTGTTTGCCTCACAACGCTGGAACCTGAGCAGCTCCGTGTGGTCCGCGGCGGTTCCTGGAACAATACATCAGAGAATCTGCGCGCGGCCGCCCGCAACAGGAACGAACCAGACAACCGGAACAACAATTTGGGTTTCCGGGTCTGCCGCGTTTTAGTTCCGCCCAGTACGCTTTGCCGCCAGAGTCCTTGCCTTCACGGAGTCAGGGAGCGTGCCCAAAAGCGTCCAGGGCTGCTCATGCTGAGCACGGTCGGGGACCTGAACGGACTGAAGACCCCACCAAGAGGCGAGGTGGGCCGCCCGAAACCGGTACGGCGCCTGTCTTGCGGGACGCATGGGCCCGGACAGGCGCCGTGAAGCCCCCGAGGTTACGAATGGCTGATAACGCGCGCCGCACCGGTGCCGCTCTCGAAGCCCATCACCAATTCATGCTGTGGCTCGTGTCCGTCGTCGACAAATTGCCGAGGGCGCAGAAATTCCTGCTTGGCGACCGCATTCAGAGCACCGCCATGGACGTGCTGGAGGCCCTCATCGAAGCGACCTATACGCAGGACCGGCGCGGCCAATTGAGCCGTGCCAACGTTGGCCTCGAAAAACTGCGCCACTTTTTCCGGCTCGCCGTCGAACTCCGGCACCTCGATGAGCGCCGCTACGAGCATGCCGCACGCTCTTTGGACGAAATCGGCCGCTTCGTCGGCGCCTGGGTGAAAACGCACGCCATCAATGGCGGCAGGAGAGCGGTGCATGGCCAAAAGGCACACTGACCTTTTCGGCCGCATCGCCAGCTTCGGCGCCTTACGCGCAGCGGCCAAGAATGCCATTCTGGGAAAGCGCAAAAAGCCAGGCGCAAGCGCCTTCATGGCCAATTTCGAGCGCGAGTTGTTGCGGCTGGAGCGCGAGCTTCAAGGCGGAACCTACCGGCCCGGACGGTATGTGGAAATCCGCGTTCGCGATCCCAAGGAGCGCCTTGTCTCGGCCGCTCCTTTCCGCGACCGGGTCGTTCATCATGCCCTTTGCGCGGTTACTGGGCCCATCTTCGAGGCGGGTTTCATCGGCAATACGTTCGCGAACCGCGAGCGCAAAGGCACGCACGCTGCGATCCGCACCTATGAGCACTACCGGGACCGCCACGCTCATGTCCTGCGCTGCGACGTGTTCCGCTATTTTCCTTCGATCGATCACGCGATCCTGAAAAACGACTTCCGCCGCCGCGTCGCTTGTGAGCGCACGCTTTGGCTAATGGACACCATCGTCGATGGTTCCAACCGCCAAGAGCCTGTTGATCTCTATTTCCCTGGCGATGACCTGTTCGAGCCTTACCGGCGCAGGCGGGGCCTGCCGATTGGCAATCTCACCAGCCAGCTCTCGGCCAATCTCTATCTCGACGGGTTTGATCACTGGGTGACAGAGGTCCTTCGCGCACCCTATGTGCGCTATATGGATGACTTCGCCCTCTTCCATGACGATCCCGCTATGCTGGCGGAATGGCAAGCGCTCATTAGCGGCTATCTCGCGGCACGCCGGCTGAAGCTGCACCCCCGCAAAACGGTGATTTTGCCTGTCGTGCAGCCCGCATTATTCCTTGGATTTGAGCTCGGCCCATGCGAGCTGCGACTCAGCCGCCGCTGTGAAAAAAAGCGCGCTCGCCGCCTGCCGGAGGACAATATACGCCGCTTTAGAGGGCGTCTGCGCGGGCTGAGGGACCGCTGCCGCGCCGGCACCATCACCGAGGCTGACATCAGGGCCAGGGTCGGCGCCTGGATCGTCCATGCCGAGCACGCCAACACCTTCCAGTTACGGAAGGCGATCTTTCGTGGCGGCTGGTTTGATCCTGTTGGATGCCAAGTGTAGGCGCGGGGCTGGCGACGGAAAAGGCCCCCGCCAAACGGCATCCGAAATGGCCGTATAGTCGGCAGCGTGGCGCGGTTGGCTTCCTGGCGAAGCAGCATGGCGGAAATCCGCCGGTGCCAGAGGCGAAGTGAGCGTGTGCCAGCTTTGAGCATCGCCGGAAAAATGATAGAATGCCGCAATGAACGGAGAAGTCGCTATGCCGCTGCCCCACCCGCTTATCACGTCCGACGCCAAGCGCCTTGGCGGCACACCGGTGTTCGCGGGCACGCGCGTGCCGGTGCAAACGCTCTTTGATCACCTCGAAGCGGGCGATCCGCTCGACGTGTTTCTTGAGGATTTTCCCGATGTGACGCGGGAGCACGCCATTGCCGTGCTCGAAATGGCGCGGAAGGCTGCGCTGACAAGCGTCGCTGCAGAATAGCAAGCAATTCACGCCATGCGCATTTTGCTGGACGCCTGCCTGCCCAAGCGCCTCAAATTGCAGCTTCCTGGGCATGAGGTGTGGACTGCGGGGGAAGCCCGATTGAACACACTCGACGATGGGCCGCTTCTCGAGGCTATCGCCGGGAAATTCGATGTGCTCATCACCATGGACAAGGGCATCCCCTTCCAGCAGAACCTGCAAGGCAAGCCGTTTGCGCTCGTTGTTCTGCGTGCCAAAAGTAATCGCCTCCCGGATTTGCTACCCCTGGTTCCGGAACTGCTAGAGGTGCTCGCAAAGGCACAGCCCGGCGCGGTTGCCCAGGTTCCGGCATGAACTCTGTTGCGGAATAGTCACGCCGCGACCGAAGTCCCACGAGACCTTGGGTCTGTTGCTGCCCCAGACCGTCAGCGGTTATCACCCGCGCTGTTTGTCCGTTAAAGGCCGTTTGCTGCCCTCCAGATTTTTCGGCGGAGCGGCTCTTCCTGGAAGATAACCGGCCGTGCTAGCGCTCCTTCCATTATCCCCCTGATCGCCTGTCTTTCTTGTCCTACGAGGTGGGATCCGCTTCCAATCTGGGCCAAGGGTGGTCGTCGCCCTCAATAAAAGGGCGGCATGCGAACCGCGCTCCGTGTACGTTGCAGTTCTGACGTTGCGAAGGTGCGCTCACTTGAGACCATGAACGTCGGCGGGCGGCAGTGCGGATCGTTCTGTGTAAGCCGATTGCGACACTATCGCATGGCCCTGCCCGCTGGAGGTGTTTGTCTTGGGGCGTTATGCCGAGCAGCTCCATGACAGGCTGGGCATAGGTTGGGCTTTATGTTGGAGTAGCGGCTTTGCGGTTGATCAACTGGCCGGATGTGCAACCTTTGCGGTTTTGTCGGACCCCTGCAAAAACATCCGTCTTAGGCAGCATTGATCTGCCCACGCAATTTCGTTAAAAAAAGATTGAACAATGTGCGTAGTCGGACTGGCTGCCTACGTCCCATCAACTGTCGCATTGGGGGGGCACCATGGCGGCTGGACGGTTTTGTGCTGGCAGAAACACTGTACGGATGCGCGCAGGCTCCAGCAGTCCAACTTCTTTCGCCTCGCCGACTCTGCCGCCCCCTCCCTCGCACCGCATTTCCCATTCATCAGC
>JBNKIW010000075.1:0-10271 GCA_050290865.1 Rhodomicrobiaceae bacterium
AGCGGTGAGCGGCAGCTGGTGCGGTCGGAAGTGAGCTGGGCCTTATGCAGCTTGATCAGATTTTCGGCCTGCCCGCGGGCGCAGTAGACCGTCGCATAAATGTGCTCAGCATCGCCTTTCGTCAGCGAGGTGACCACATAGCGGATGTCGAGCCCACGGCGCAGCATGTCCTCCTGATCGCTCTCTTTTGCCTCGATCCGCGCCACGACACGGCGCTCGCGGGCCCAGGATTTCGCGGCGTAGCGCGTCTCGGCATACCGCGACGCTTGTCTGGTCGCGGTCAGCAAGCACCGCTCCCCGCAGAACGGCAAGCTGGCCCTCGGCGCGACGCGTCCGGATATTGTCGGCCTCCGGTTCGACGAGGCGGTCGAGCACGACATTGCCGGAACAGCCGAAGACGTAATCGACGCCGTTCGCTTCGCACCAGCTCATCGCCTCCTCGCGGCCGTAATGGCTGTCGCCGCGAATGGTGATGCGCGTATCCGGCCAGTACTGGCGGATACGTTTGCTGAGGCGGCGCAGCCATCCGCGGACCTCCTTGCCGGACGGGGTTTTACCTGGCCGCAGGATCATAGTCACAGGACGTCCTGTTGCGGTGTCGTAGATGTGCATGGGCATAAAGCAGCGCTCGCCGTGATGGGCGTTCCACAGCGACAGTTTCTGCTGGCCGTGCACGATATCGAGCGTGTCGTCAGTGTCCAGGGTCACCGCCGCGGGCGGTTTCGGATAGCTCAAGCACCAGATATCGATCAACGCATAGGTGAGATGGATGATTTCCCTCAAGTTGGGCGCGTTCTCCCAGCGCGAAATGGTCGGCTGTGAGCACAGATTGACACCCGTTTCCGGCAGCCGCCCGCAAGCCAGCTTGAAGCCTGGATCGGACCGCAGGGAGCGATGCTTGCTGATCGCGACCAGACAAGCGTCGCGCCAATTGAGGTCATTGCCGTCGGCATAGCCGCAGGCGATGGCGAAGATGCGGGCGCTCAGTATGTCCTCAACTGTATGCGTGATGTGCGCCGGATCGCGCGGATCGTCGATCAGGGGAGCGAGGGTCTTGATGACGGCGCGGCGCTTTTCGGCCAGGGAAAGCAGCATCACGCCGCTGTCGGACGAAAGCCGGCCTCCATCGAATGCGGCCGTGATCTTCTTGCGCGCGACGGCTGGATAGGGAACGGTGAGAGGGGCATCGTCAGGCATGGCGGGCGTGGCTCCGGCGAAAGACGCGCAACGGATAGTTTTGGAATCAATTTTATACGCCATTTCAATATGTTAAGCCACTCCCGCAAGCGTATCTTCCAACGGCGGATGAATAAGATGGGCTAGAGCCAGCTCATTGCAGTATAACTGCTGCAATTTTGGCCCCCGGTCAGCGTCGGGTTTTGGAGCTGAGCTTCATCGGTGGATAGGCAGTGTCGCGCAGAACGGCGGTTCCAGATGATCCATGGTACACTGTTGGCAAAACTTCCGGGGATCAGCAGTAACGTCCATTCCATCACCTCCCGCGCGGCTTGGTCCGCGTCGTCGGAATTGCCGAGGTGGGATCGTCGGGCCAGGCGTGCCGGGGATAGCGCCCTTTCATCTCCGCCTTCACCGCCGCCCACGATCCTTTCCAGAAGCTGGGCAGATCGCGCGTGATCTGAATCGGCCGGTGCGCGGGGGAAAGAAGATGCAGTGTGAGCGGTAGCCTGCCTCCTGCGATCGAAGGGTGCTGCGTCAGCCCGAACAGCTCCTGCACGCGGATATGCAAGGCCGGTGCGCCTGCCGTCTCGTAATCGATGGCGTGGCGATTGCCCGTGGGCGCCTCGAAATGCGTCGGAGCCTCTTCTTCCAGGCGCCGCTTCAGGTTCCACGGCAGCAGCGCGTCGAGTGCCGCGCCGAGGTTATCGGCGCCAATCTCGGTGAGCTTTGTTTTCCCGGAGAGGAACGGAGCAAGCCACTCTGTGGCCGTTTTGCCAAGCGCTTCGTCAGTCAGGTCCGGCCATTCGTCACCCTCGGCCGCGCGCAGGAATCCAACCCGGTCGCGGAGCTGGATTTGTGCTTTACTCCACGGCAGGCAGCTCAGACCGAGCTTAGCGATCCCCTTTGCCAGGAGACACGCTGTTTCTTCACTTGGCCTGACAGGCCGAGGCTCGTTTGCCAGCAAAATGGCGTCGAGCCGCCGGATACGGCGCGCCCTCAGCGCAGTGGTGCTTGGGTCGAATTCGATCTCGTCCGTCTCGCGGATGCGGTGGCCGGCGGCGGCAAGAATGTCCGCCTCATCGGCCGCAGCCGCGAGCAGGATGCGCGTCGATGCCGCCGCGCCCGACAGCTCCGCCGCGACCAGGAAAGGCGAGCGCGCCAGCGGGTGCACCGCGTCGAGGTTGGCGCCGCGGCCATTGGCGAGGAGAAACTGGCCGGGTGCCCCTCGTGCCTTGCCGATGCGCTCTGGGACGGCTAACGCCAGCAGGCGGGCAATCGGCATGTCCTCGGGAGGCTTTTGCGCCCCGCAGCCTGCCCTTGCCACCTCAGCCCAGCCGACCGCCAGCTTCCGCATCTCGCTGGCGCGGCGCGAGCGGTCGCGGCGGAAATTCTCCAGCCGGTGCGCGAGGTCGGCATCGTTGCCGCCAAGTCCGCGTTCCACGATGACCGCAGCAATCTCCGCAGCCTCTTTCGCGTGCCCGGCCTCCGCCGCCAAAATTACCATGCGGGCAAGGCGGGGCGGCAGGGGCAGCGACCGAAGTCGTGCGCCCATGGCCGTGATGCGGCCTTGCGCGTCGAGCGCCTCCAGCCTCACCAGTTCTTCGCGCGCAGCGTCAATGGCGGCGGTCGACGGCGGATCGAGCCAGGACAGCACGCGCGGATCGGCTGTCCCCCATTCCGCGCAGTCGAGCAGCAGGGCGGAAAGATCGGCGGAACGGATTTCGGGCTCGGCGTAAGCGGGGAGGCTCTGCGTCTGCGGCGCGTCCCACAGGCGATAGCAGACGCCGGGCCCGGTGCGACCGGCGCGGCCCTTTCGCTGGTCAGCACTGGCGCGGGACACGCGCACAGTCTCAAGCCGCGTCACCCCCGCGTCCGGCTCAAAACGCGGAACCCGGGCAAGACCGCAGTCGATGACGACGCGCACGCCCTCGATGGTGATCGACGTTTCGGCGATCGAGGTCGCGAGTACCACCTTGCGCTTCCCCGGCGGCGCGGGCTGGAGTGCAAGATCCTGCGCCTTCATGTCCATCGCGCCGTAAAGCGGGGCAAGCACGACAGCCGGATCGCTGATGCGCTCCTTCAGACGCTCCTCGACCCGCCGGATTTCACCCTGGCCCGGCAGGAATGCGAGGATCGAGCCGGCTTCCGTCCGCAAAGCCCGCATCACCGCATCCGCCATCTGGTCCTCGATGCGCGCGCCCGCATCGCGGCCGAGATAGCGCGTCTCAACGGGAAAGGCGCGGCCTTCGCTGGCGACGACGGGAGCATGTCCGAGCAACTCGGCAACCCGCGCACCGTCCAGCGTCGCCGACATCGGCAGGATGCGCAGGTCATCGCGCAAGCCGCCCTGACAGTCGAGCGCGAGGGCAAGCCCCAGATCGGCGTCGAGCGAGCGCTCGTGGAACTCGTCGAACAGCACCGCGCCGACGCCGGAAAGCTCGGGATCATCGAGGATCATGCGGGTGAACACGCCCTCGGTGACGACCTCGATACGGGTCTTCGGCCCCGATTTCGAGACCATCCGCGCACGCAATCCGACCCGTTCTCCGACGGCCTCCGATAAGGATTGCGCCATGCGCTCGGCGGCGGCCCGCGCGGCAATGCGGCGTGGTTCCAGCACGAGGATTTTCCGGCCCCCGAGCCAGCTTTCGTCCATCAACGCGAGCGGGACGCGCGTTGTCTTGCCCGCGCCGGGCGGAGCGACGAGCACGGCCGATGCGCGCGTCGCTAGGGCGCTGCGCAATTCGTCCAAAACGGCGTCGATCGGAAGCGGCGTGGTGAACTCCATTACGGCTGTATCCGGCGGCCGCATGCCTTTCGCAAGCACAATCCGCGCCAGTCAGAACCGTTCATTTGCCCGGTACCCGAAGCGCCGTGGAACGTTCCCCCCCAATTCCCCCTTAACCCCCGCCGTCAAAACGTCATGTCTCGAGCCTAAACAGCCCAAGGGCATCACGAACATCCGCGAGCGTTGTCTGTGTCAGCTGGCGCGCAACCTCCGTGCCTTGCCGCAATATGTTCAAGATGTAGCCGGGGTCGCGTGCCAATTCCGCGCGTCGCTCTCGGATTGGCGCCAGCAATGCTTGCAGCACATCGTTCAACCGGCGCTTCACCATCATGTCGCCCAGGCCACCGCAGCGATAGCGCTCCTTGAGCGCCGCCACGGCGGCCTGATCCTCGTCGAACGCATCGAGATAGGTGAACACGACGTTGCCCTCAACTTTGCCGGGATCGGAGGTGCGCAGATGGTTGGGATCGGTGAACATGCGCTTGACAGCTTCATTGATTTCGTCGGGCGACGCCGAAAGCGGGACGGCGTTGCCCTGCGATTTGCTCATCTTCGACTTGCCATCAACACCAGGCAGCCGGCCGACGTTCGGGATCAGAGCCTGCGCCTCCAGCAGCACATCCCGTCCGGCCTGACGGTTGATGCGGCGGACGATCTCGTTGGTTTGCTCGATCAGTGGCGCCTGATCCTCACCAACGGGCACAAGGGTCGCCTTGAAAGCGGTGATGTCGGCGGCCTGCGCCACCGGATAGCAGAGGAAGCCCGCGGGAATATCACGGCCGAAACCGCGCGCCTGAATTTCGTCCTTGATCGTTGGATTACGCTCCAGACGCGCGACGGTGACGAAATTCATATAGAGCAGCGTCAATTCCGCCAGCGCCGGCAGGTGCGACTGAACGCAGATGGCCGTTCGCTCCGGATCAATGCCGACGGCAAGGTAATCGGTCGCAACCTCCAGCACATTCTCCCGCACGTGGCCTGGATTGTGGGCATTGTCGGTGAGCGCCTGCGCGTCAGCCAGAAGCAGGAACTGCCGGTGCGTCGATTGCAGCGCGACGCGATTCTTCAAGGAGCCGGCATAGTGCCCCAGATGCAGCGGACCGGTGGTTCGGTCTCCGGTAAGGATGACAGGACGGGTGTCGGTATGGTCAGACATGACAGCATCTCCAGATTGAGAGCCGCCGTGACATCAGACTGCCGATGAATAGAAACCGTACCAGCCAGAGACGGCGGCTACGGTTGAGTCAGAATGAGGCCGCGCCGCTCCTATGCGGAGCGCCACCAAAGGCAAACGGTATGGGCGCGGTTGGTCATGCCCGACCAGATGCCACGGCCGGGCTGCGCCACGCAAGCGAACTCCGGCGGAGGCAGGTCCGAGCTAGAATGGGCCAGGAGCCGCAATTCGGGCACGACAAATGGTTTATCGAACAACGGCAGCGTAGGCTGCTCAAAGGCGATCGCAACCGCACGGCATCGTTGCATCCCCAAGGCCCACCTCAGTTTCTTCTGTGGCCAGCATGGGAGGCTCCACGTCTATCGCAAGGACGCCCCTGGCCGGTCCATCCTCAAGCCACCATCAAATGTATCAGACTCCTTCCATCATGCCGCGCCGTCCAGGGACGCTTACCGTGACCGGAAAACGGTATTTTTGCACTGTCCGGGGCAATGGAAACCAGTCAGAATGCTTACCTTTGCGGAAGAAACGCCGTTAGCAAGGATTGGCCTCATGAATACCTATCTCGCAATCGCCGCCGTCTGCAGCCTGTTCGTCACAGGGCTGCATTTCTTCCTGGGTGGCAAGGAGATTGCGCGACCGCTGCTGGAGGCGAAAACGCTTCCCAACAATGTGCGCTGCGTCCAGTACTTCTGCTGGCACATCACGACGCTGTCATTGCTGCTCCAGGCGATCCTGTTCGGAATCGCAGCGGCATATCCGACGGAGTTGAGCCTTGCCATCGTCGCATCGGCGCTCGCAGGCAGTATCGCCGTGCTTGGCATTTTGATGCCGCTGGCCTTGAAGATCAGCTATAAGACGATGCCTCAGGGATGGCTCTTTGTGCCCATTGCCGTGCTAGGGTTGGCTGGAATTCTTGCATGACCAGCAGCAACGTACGACACGGCGCGCGCCGGCGCACAGTACGAGAGCATTGCGAGGATCACGCGCTCTTGATCCCCGAGCAACTCGGCCGCTTCGCGGATGCCCATCTGTTCATGGCCGACAAGGAGTCCTCCATTTTCTACAAGGACCTCGAAAAAGACCTGCGTGGTATCGAGTTCTATACGAGCCAGCCTTGTCTGACTTACATTATCGAAGGACGGGAGACGTTCACGTCATTCGATAATGACGATGTCCAGATTGCCGAAACCGAGATGCTGCTCATGCCGCGCAATATGTATCTCGTGTCGGATTTCAGGAGCGCATTCGGCCCCCTGAAATCGTTCCTCTTCTTCTTTGGCGATGATGTTCTTGACGAGTTTCTGCTCGATACGAAGGGAGACGAGAAACCGGGCGTTTCGGTGGACGGCCCCTTGAGAATCGCGTCATCACCGGTGTTCAATCATTATATGAGCGCACTGAGGCGAGTATATAAACCAAATCCCCGCCCCTCTTCCCTGTTACGGATCAAATTGCTTGAACTCTTATACTTGCTGCACGAGCAGGATCGCTCCAGAGCCTTTCGAACGGCCATCTCCAATGCCCACGGCCACGCGCGCAAGCGCAATATCGCGCGCCTAATGGCAGAACACTTCCTCAGAGATTTGACGGTAAAGGACTACGCCGAATTGTCCGGGCGAAGCTTGTCGACATTCACGCGCGAGTTCCGGCGCATCTATGGTAAGAGTCCGCAACAGTGGCTGGTTGAAGCGCGCTTGGAGCATGCACGCAATCTGGTTTCGTCTTCCGACTCGAGCATCAGCGAGATTGCCCACTCGATCGGCTATGACAACGTTTCGCATTTCATCAAGACGTTCCGGAAGCAGTTTGGCTACACACCCAAGCAATTTCGTCAGTGTAATCCGAGTGCCCCCGGGGCGAATAAATAGGTTGTTAGAAACGAGGAGCAACTCATGATATCCGCGTAGACTGAATCCACTCTATAACGCAATTGCCATTATATAACGTTTTTTATACGCGGCCATGACTCCAGGAAACCAATAATCTCTCCCGATCGATCTTCCGTATTTTTGACCATTCTCGAATGCCCCAGCCTCCTGAAGTCGGCTTTACTGGATGCACCAAACCGAAGGAGACCCTGATGAGCACGAAGGTCGTACTGGAGTCGGAAGTGAACCCCGCTAAGCTGGAGCGCTTCAAGCCATTTCTGGAAGAAAATCTTCCGAACGTGCGGGGTTTTGACGGCTGTCTTGGCGTGTCAATCCTGCATAATCCTGAAACCTATGGCTTGCTCATTTACGAGGAGTGGAAATCAGAAGCGCATCACAAGGCGTATATCCGTGCGATCAAGCAGTCCGGTGTTCTTGATCAGCTTTCATCCTACCTGATGCGCGCTCCCAGCATAAAATACTTCGTGCGTCTGCCAATCTAACCCTCTCCAACGCGGGGCGCAACACATCGCGTCCCGCCCTCGCGGTCAGCCGGGCGCAGTCGCGGGGCGCAACCCAGCACGGCGGTACCAAAACGAACCTGTCATCCGGTGATCGGCAGCGCTACACCGTCAGCGAGGAGCTGCGCAAGGTCACCGGGAAAAGCGCTCATGGAACAAGCGGCCCCGCGCACACCCGCCCCGCCCCGCCGCGACGGACGGCGCCAGACGCAATCGTCCGAGATGGCGGCGCCGAGCGAAGAAGTCCGCCGCGGCTTGAGACTGGTGCCCTCGATCAACTGCCCGTGGTCGCGCGACGAGATGTACGGCCGCTGCGGTGCCTCGCGCGTTCCGACAGCAACCCGCACTCCGCCTTGTTTCGCCTCAGCGCTTCATATTCGCAAATCGAACATCGTAGTGCGGGCGACTTGCAGGAATGTCGGGGAGACCAACCAGGTAGATAGCCTCCGGTCGATAGTTGAAATAACCTTCAAACACAAAATCATTCCAGTAATGGTGCGAGGGGCCGTACTTCATGTGCTGTTCGTAAGCATTGATGCGATCCTGCCGCGGCGCTGCGGGCAATGCGCGGTCGAAATACTCCTGCCACGCCGGCAGCGCCGGTTCGCACAGGACATAGGGCGTTGTGAATACAACATGCTCAGAAGAGTGCGGGTATGGTGGCGGTAACACACGAGCATACCAGAGTTCGCCTTTCGATCCTCGGTATTGTGACGGAACAAGACAGCGGCGTTCCGCGTCAGTGACGAGATCGCGCAGAACGACGAGGTCACCATCGGTGCCCCCGTGGACATGAATGCCCATGTGGGATTGCTGCAACAAATCCATCAGACGCAACAAATCATCTTCCATTCCCAACGCGCCCCCGACAGCAAGAACCACCTTACCAAAAGTCTCCTTCGTCGCGCCTGCACAGGCATCGAAAGTGGCCCAGCAACTGAAATACGACGTCGTAAGCGGACTCATCGGCGGGCCGCCGGGACAGTAGTAATCCTCCGCTTTGGCAACGATTTTCGAAAGCGGCTTCATGGCGCGATGACCGGAGAGTTCCTCCGTCATCACCGATAGCTGATTTTGAGCGTACACATAGGCCGCATGCGCAGGGTGTAATTGCGCCAGGCGTTGCGGAGTTGCGATCGTTCTCTGCTGCTCTTCGGCTTTGGCTTTTGCTGCAATGACTGCCTTTAGATCAACGACCTCGCTTTGCTGTTGACGCCTTATCTCGGCCAGTAACGTGTCAGCTATTCTCGTGTCGCCCGCAGCTTTTCTTGTTCCTCTCTTGGTGTGCTTGACCATGACATGGTTCTCCGACAGTTCAGGAAATATTGGTCGTCTTTAGCTAGCCATGTGCAGAATCTTCACCGCGCTAAACATAACGGCGCAATCACCCCGCCCCAAGTCCGTCCAAGTTCAGCCGGGTTCGCCCCTCTCCGGCCTCGCCACATCGAGTGCAGCCTCATGCGGCGGTGGAGATTGCAGCAGCTGAAATGTGAAGATGATCCTCTTGGAGACGCGCGTCCCAGGACACGATGGTGCGGCGATCGTCGGGAAACAGATCTTGTTTCTTGGCGATCAGTCTTTCGAGATTGTCGATCACGTCGCGTCGTTTCGCTTCATCAAGGCCAGGAACAGACGCGACCAATTGCCGGACCGCGTTGGATTGCTGAGCGGCGGGCAGCAAACTGATGTTCCAGGCGGTGGCGATGTGGCTGATCGCCGTTTGATATCCGGCTACTGGCAAGCCCGCTGGCACCTCAGAGCTAACCAGTACATGCAGAGCGTTGGAAATCTTCTGTTCCTGCGGCAGGTTGGTGCGAACATGGATCTCCGTCGCGCCCGCGGACTTCCGAACGGCATTTCTGGCTCTTTTTGACTGCGCACCAAACTGAATGGTGGACTTTCTTCTGCGCGCCGCTCCCATCGCTTGTGCCTCCCTTTCGAAGTGTCAGCGTATTCCGGTGTGTCCGCGGATTACGAATCGCTCTCTTGATGCTGGTTAAGCATATGGCGTCAGCTGCGAGCTTGCTAGGCGGGGCGGTCACCGTCCGGGATTTCTCCACATACGAGTTCCACGGAATGCCTTTCGCCGCTGATCAGCCAGTTGAAGAAGTGCACCCGCACAGCACACGGTGTGGCGTTGATCGGCATTGGTCTCCGAACAAGGTACGCCACTCGGCGATATCGGGCAAAAAGGCGTATGAGGAGTTGGCGCGCTTGGCGCTGCGGCCGACGCATGAAGCCAAAACCAGTTCAGTCCCTCGCTGAGAACGCCACAGTGAGTAGGACGGCGCCTGGATGTTCTACGGCGCGGATTGTGGGGCAGCAAAAAGCGTTGGCGATCGCCGTGCGCGCGGAACGTTCTGGCAAATGGTGCCGGCTGAGAAGTGCCGATGGGGAAAGCGCGCCCGTGGTGCAGCCGTCCCTAGCGGCCATCTTCCAACGACTGTTGTCGAACGCAAAGCGACTACTACCCCAACACGACGCCAAAGACGGGTATTGTGCAGGTTTCTCGGATGCCGGGCTGGCTCGGTGGTGCGGCATGCACTGCCCGGCGTCCGAGAAGCGCCAAAGCTCGAAATCGCGGGTGGTGGCGCACCGGCGGTGCAACACAGCTATGGGGATTTGGCGAAAACGGGTTGGCTGGGTTGATGCGACCGCGCCCGATGAGCGAGGTGAACTGGCGGCGTGGGCCGGACTTCCCAGGTCTTGCGGTTGGATGATAGGCCTGCAGACGAAGG
>JBNKIW010000076.1:0-9345 GCA_050290865.1 Rhodomicrobiaceae bacterium
GTATTGCGCCCGGCTTCGTCGCCGGCATCGACTGGTCCGATCACTGGTCATTCGTGCAGCAAGGATTTCCGGCGTTGATGATCACCGACACGGCCATATTCCGTTATTCCCACTACCACGAACCAACCGATACGCCGGATAAGGTGAGCTACGAGCGGCTGGCACGCGTCACCAAGGGAATTGAGCGTATCCTCCGTGGCATGTTCCCGGCGGCGCAAACCCGCGCATAAATGGCGGCGTCGGTTAACATCGACGCTTTGGCCGTTGTCCCCCTTCCGGTCCGTGATGCTCGGCTTATGCGCCTCAGTCAGCCTCTGGAGACTCCGTTCCACGAGCGCTCCGCCAGCCATTTTCGGCCACGATTTTCGCCTAACTATACCCCGGGAAACGAAATCTGCTTTGCTCCGCCTGCGCGGAGGCGGAATAGGCAACTGGTTCGAGAGCGGTGAATACAAAAGATCTGAAAAGGGCTATCGCACGGCTTCTCGACAGCCAGCCCGACAATGCGCGGCTGCGCGATAATTTCGAGGGCCTTGCCCAGGATCCCGGCTTCGCTGCTCTGACCTGGCACTGGGGACCGGTGCTCTATGCGCGGAGCAGAGCCATATTCCGTCCCTTCATACTCGCCAATTTCAGCCACACTGTGTGGATGCCCGAGCAGCGCAAATGGCAGTACCACGCCTGGGCCGAACACGCAGAGCAGCTTGAGCCATGGCTCGCGGCCGCCCGCGCCAGCCGCGATGTCGTCCTGGTGCGGAGGCTGCTGCAATGGAAGTATGCCGGGAAACGGGGCTGGGACATCGATCACGAACGATGGTTGAGCGGTGTGATGGAAGCCTACTGCACCGCGCCGTCACCCGCGGCGCGCGCCATTGTCCTTGACGAATTCGACTTGTGGGTTCAGCTCGACGAGCCGACCGCGATCGCGCTTTATGGGACGGACCGGGGCGCGGTTCCTTTCATCCTTAAGCATCTGCCGAGGTCCTACTGGTCCAATGAAAAGCGGGTAATGTGGGATGCGCTCGGGCAGAAAGCCCGTGCGGCGGGGGACGAAGCTTTCTACTATTCGCTCTACCGCCAACTCATACCGGCCGACCGCTGGGCTGCCGAAATTGAAAGCCTTGCCGACGCAATCACGGACCCGCCAGAACTCTGTGCCGCCCTGGAGCAGCACCATCCTGAAGGCTGGGGCATCGATCGTGCGAAACCTATGCTGGCGCTGCTGAGAAAACGCGGCAGGGATGTCGTACCCTACATCCGCGCGAAGTTGCAGGACAGTTTCGGCGGGTGGTACGCTAGGGGCGCAGAGCAAAAACTGGCCGAACTGGCGGAAACCCAAGGCTGGTGGGATGTGTGGGCCGCCGCTATTCGCGTCAGCAGTGGCAGCAAGCTGTTCAATGGCGCTATCGGCAAACTGATGAATGACGGCGCGCTTTCCGACGATGCGCGCCGGGAGCGGCTCAAGGCGCTTGCGGGCGCATCCCGCGAGTGGAACTGGCCCGGCTTCGGCCTGGCCACCGTGCATGAAATAGACGACAATCTCGCCGTTCGTGTCTATCGGCACTACCCCGACCTGATCGCCGGCCCGCTTCTGCCGAATGTCATGCCGCGCTGGTGGTCCGCCCGGGCGAAACTGCTTGCCGCGGCGCAGCAGGCGGGCGACGACGATCTGGTGGACAGGCTCGCGAGCCGCTATGCCACGCGTGTTTCATGGCAGCGCGCGTGGGGCAATGCTGGTGCGAAGGAGGATGAGAACGAGGAGACGGCGCGTAGCCTCGCCGTCTATTACCAGGATATCCGCGATCGCAACCCGGATCTGTTCGCCCGCCGCGCCGCGAACCTGCTGACGCGCATACCGGCCTACGCAACCCACAACCAAAATGCTCTTCTGAAGCACAACGATCTGGCGCGGCTCGTGTTCGTCCGGTCTTTCGATGCCTTTCTCGGCGTGCCGGAAGCCGTGCGGGACCTCGTGGAAGGCTCCAACATCCATGTGATGATGCTGGCATACCGGGTGCTCGCCCGCCCCGATCCGCGTGCCATCACGCTCGCCGCCGCGAACCTGGATATCCTCATCGGCACGCTCCTGCGCCCTATCCATCGCAAGACACGCCTGGCGGCCTTCGATGCCCTCGCTAACGCCGCCCGGGCGGGTGAGGAGCCAGCCCGCCTCATCCTCCACCGCGCGCGCGACGCCTTGACACTGCCCGACAAGAAATACCCCAAGGATGAACTCATCGGTCTGATTGCGCGCGTCCTCGCCGCACAGCCCGTTCTCGCAGGACCGTGGGAAACGCCGCTCATATACCGGAACGGGAGGGCGGCATGATCATCCTGGTGGATTACGCTTCACCATCGGCATTCCAGTCGACGCGCGACGGAACCACCGTCGGGATCGCCGTCAACGGGCGGCGGCCGGTCAAATTTCATGGCGTCGTGCGGGATCACGGATTCATCCTGCGTATCGCGCTACGCGCGCTGGGTGAGGTGATCTGGTCGAATGATATGTGGTTTTCACAGTCGGATATCCTCGATCCCTTGATCACCGTGCATCCCGACCGCATCTTCTTCGAGGCGTTCAGCCAGGATCAATCCGCCTACGCGGCGTTGATCATCGACCCGGCGGTGTTCGAGCCGCTGGGCGACATCGTGACCGGCACTACCAACATCGACTTCACCGCCTGGCTATGGGGTGCGCTTGGGGAGATGCGCACCAGCAGGTCCACCACCTTCCGAATCGGCGCGGAAGGTTTCGAGGTGAAGACGTCAAGTGCGGGCGGACGTTTCGAGAAGAAGGTGGAACTGCCCGAAAGCTGGGTGCGCGGCTTCCTGCAGGTGCAGGCAGCGATGGGCATGCCCGGCACGCGGCTGACGGTGCACCCCGTCGATCTGCTCGGCGCCATCCGTTATCTTCGCTTCTTCAAGGCCAAGGTGTCGCCGCGCGCCCTGCGCTATGAGTTCGAACCCGGCGAGGACGCGCGCCTGGTGCTCGAACCCTGGGAACATGCCGTGCCGCTGACGGGGGCGGTTCACAATTATGCCGAGAGGAAAGTCACGCGCCTGTGGGGCCGCAGGCGGCTGTATCTCATCGAAGGACTGCTGCCTTTCGCCAATTCCGTCGATATCTACCTGAAGGGCCGGGCGCTGCCGAGCTTCTACGCGGTGAAGCTTCCAGGCATGACTTTCCTGCTCGGGTTGACCGGATGGTCTGGCAGTGGCTTCACGGGCGGCGGTGGGTTTGATCTGGTAGCCGCTGCGGCAAAGGCGGATGACGTCCGGATCATCCCCGCGCTGGCGAAGCTGCGCGAGAGGTATCACGCTTCGGTTGACGATATCGCCGCCGCGCTTGGCACCGGTCGCGAGGCCGCGTCGCGCGTGCTCGTGCGCCTTTGCCGCCAGGGGCGGGCGATGTTCGACGTCGAAGCGCGCGACTACCGTCACCGCGAGCTTTTCGAAACACCCGCCGATGAGACGAAATATTTTCCCCCCGACCGGCGGGAGGAGTTGGCGGCGGAGTTTCTGGCCCGTGGCAGCGTCGCCGTGACGTCCTGCGTCTGTGAGGAGACGAAGAAGGTCCGCCATTTCCGCGATCCCAGCACCGGCGATCCAAAGCAGAAGGTCGCCCGTGAAATCACCTACCGCGATTGGCGCGTAACCGGCCGGGCCGGAGATCGCGGCGAGGTGGAGATCGTGATCAACGACCTGGGCCGCATCATATTCGGCCGCTGCACATGCCCGTTCTTCGATGAGCACCTGATGAACCAGGGGCCGTGCGAGCACATGCTGGCGCTGTTCAAAGCGAGCGAGGGACAGCGCGCCGATGCGCCGGTGAGCATTGCGGCCACATCCGTCTCCATGCTGAACACGCCCGCGCACGCCGCGGTTGACACGGACGAAGGGAGTGATAGTTAATGGCATTTCGATGCGTCGTGCTCGGATCAGTGCCTTCTCTTCCAGCCATTAATGCCACGGTGTTTCGCCGTGGCGGCTTCCTGATCCCATTACATCGCCACGGTTCCCACGTACGCAACGTGGGTGGCCATGGGGCCAAAGCCTTCGTTGTGGTCGATGAGGCGATCCGGGCACGCGCTTCTTCTCAGCGGCGGGGGTGATCCATGTCGCCGCTGCGCGCTTTTCTTTCCCGTCTTTCCGAACTTGTCTCCAAATTGGGTGCCAAGCGCCCGCCGGTCCGCAATATCGCGGCGAGTGCGGACGCGGGTGACACGCTCGTCAAGGAAGAAGTCATCGTCACCAAGGGGCCGCTGAAAGACCATCACCTGCGGCTTGCCATCCGTGATCCGCGGCTTCTGCCGAAAAGGAAGACGACGACGCGCCGTTATCCGCGGCCGCCGAAACCGAAATATCTCACCAGGCAGGAGGCCAACTGGCTGTTCGGGCCGACATTGCGTACGCGCAACCGCAATGTCATGGATATTGCGACCGATGAGGAGCAGCTCCGCCGCTACGGCCTGCCGGTATGGACCTCCGGGAACGATCTCGCTGACGCCCTCGGCCTGCCGCTGAAGCAGCTCCAGGCTTTTTGCATCTACCGGAGACGCGATCGCGCCCCGCATTACATCACCTTCGCCATAGCCAAGCGCTCCGGCGGCGAGCGCCTCATCTGCGCACCGAAACGGCGGCTGAAAGCGCTCCTCCGCAAGCTCAACGCCCTGCTGGTCGCCAAACTGCCGGTGAGCGAGCATGCACATGGCTTCATGGCGGGGCGCTCCATCGCCACGAACGCCCGCCCGCACGTCGGCAAGCGGTTCGTGCTGCGCTTTGACATCAAGGATTGCTTCCCAAGCATCCATTTCGGCAGAGTGCGGGGGCTGCTCCTTGCCCTTGGCTACAGCTATCCGGTGGCAGGCACCCTCGCGGCGCTGATGACGGAATCGCCGCGCCAGCCTGTCGTCGCCGAGGGACAGACTTACCATGTTCCGATCGGTCCGCGCGTTTGCGTGCAGGGCGCGCCAACGAGCCCTGGTCTGTGCAACGCTGTGCTGTTACGGATGGACCGGCGTCTCGCGGGGCTCGCCAGGGCCAGTGGCTTCACCTACACACGCTATGCCGACGATCTGACTTTTTCCGGGAACGACAAGAAGGCCATGGATCGGGTCCTCAATGCCATCCCAGGCATCGTTTCTTCGGAAGGCTTTGCCATCAATGCCAAGAAGACGCGCGTCATGCGCGCCGGACAACGGCAGACGGTCACAGGCGTAGTGGTCAACCAATCGCTTGGACTTTCGCGGCAAGAGCGGCGCAAACTGCGCGCCGCGCTGCATCAGATGCGCGTCAACCCCACGCAGGTATCCGCCGGTGAGAAACGACGCATCGAAGGGAAACTTGCCTATCTGCGCATGCTGAACCCGGACCAGGCACGGCGGCTCCAGTTCGGGTGAACGCGTATTCGCGCCCGTGCGCTGTCGCGGTGCATCCAATCGACGGTGACATTGTTTTTCACCCTCTCAAGAAGCTCATGCGCGATGATCCGGAACCCATAGGCATGCCCACGCCAACGCCGCTTCACAGCCGAATTGGTGATTAACGAATGCCAGTTTTAATCCGCAGCCGAATCTGTGGCCAGCACCTGGATGTCAACGGCATCCATTTTGGGGGAGACGGGTTACTCGACAGCGCCCATGCGGTGACCGGCTCCCATTTGCCGACGCATCCCCAAGGCTCCAGAACCCGACCTTCGCTTGGCGCTCAAGATGTGCTCGTTAACCGGCAGTAAGCTGCCACTAAGCGGGGTGAGGCGCCCCGCTCAGTGGCGATGCGAGACAGCGGTGCGCCACTTTCGCCTGCGCGCTCAATGGTTCTGACGGAAGCATTGTGCGAGGCGCGCCCCCTCTACTTCATCGTTCGTGAGGTATGGTGAAGCGAGGAAGCCGTCGTCATCCTCCATGTCATCCACACGGCGCGCAACTGGACACCGGACGCATGGCCAGAATGAATGAAGCGGGCAGCCAGGCGCTTGAACTCACGCGGCGGGCCGTAGCTGGCGCCATGGCTCGTGCTCTGCTACACGCCAGTATGCACGTTCGTTGTTGTCGCCATGCCACCAAACGCGCCCCGTCTGCGGGGAGGCAGTGCCCGAAACCGGGGCAAGATCACGAACGCAGTTTGCACACGCGCGGCTGGCGTTGAGGGTTCCCGGTGACGGTGTGCTTAATGCCCTCCCAATTTCCAGCGCCCTTTCAAACAAAATGCAACGAATAGTTGAGACAATTCGCGAAAACCATGGGCTGCGGGATATGTGGCCGGCCTCCTGGCGCCTGCACTCACTACAACACCGCAGCCCCAAGCGCTGGGGTTCGGAATAGGCAGATGCAGCGCAGCCTCCATCATACGCCGAAAGAACTCGCAGCCTTGGGGTATGCGGACCTGTCCCCGATCGGTGAGACGGCGGGCATCCTCCTCTACCGTGCTCTTGCGCCGGATGACGAGCGCGTCCTGATCAAAACGCCTGTCTCGGTCAGGCCCCCGGCGCCAGTCCTTCACCAGCTCGAACATGAACTGAAAATCGCCCGCGAACTGAACCCGGAATTCGTGGTGCGGCCCCTCAAGATCGAGATGAGCGGCGGCCGGACGGCGTTGATCCTGGAGGACTGCCCTTATCCGCTTCTCTCGGAATCGCTGAAGGAGCCGCTGGAGGTGGAACCCTTCCTTCGCATCGCCACCGGAATTGCCGCCGCATTGGCCGAGGTGCACAGTGCGGGACTGGTGCACAAGGACATCAAGCCGGCCAACATCTTTGCGACCGAGGGAGGCGAGGCGAAGCTCACCGGCTTCGGCATCGCCTCGAAACTGTCACGCGAACGGCAGGCGCCCGGCCCGCCCGAGGTCATCGCCGGGACGCTTAGCCATATGGCGCCGGAGCAGACGGGCCGGATGAACCGCTCCATCGACACCCGCAGCGATCTCTACGCGCTGGGCGTGACGTTCTATCAGATGCTGACCGGCCAGCTTCCGTTCACCGCCTCCGACCCCATGGAATGGGTGCACTGCCATATCGCGCTCGCCCCGACGCCGCCTCGCGAGCACGTGCCCGCCATCCCCGTGCCGCTGTCGGACATCGTCATGAAGCTCATGGCCAAGGCTGCCGAGGAGCGCTACCAGACTGCCGAAGGTCTGAAAGCCGATCTGGAGCGCTGCACCGCGGAATGGCGGGAGCGCGGGCGCATCGAGCCGTTTCCGCTGGGCGCACGCGATGTTCCGGACCGCCTCATGATCCCGGAGAAACTCTATGGGCGCGAGCGGGAAGTCGGCACGCTGCTCGCCGCCTTCGACCGCGTGGTAGCCAGCGGCAAGCCGGAACTCGTGCTCGTGTCGGGTTATTCCGGCATCGGCAAATCCGCGGTGGTGAACGAACTGCACAAGGCACTCGTGCCCTCGCGCGCCCTGTTCGCCGGCGGCAAATTCGACCAGTACAAGCGCGACATTCCGTACGCCACTCTCGCCCAGGCGATGCAGACCCTTGTCCGCCAGGTTCTCGGCAGACGCGAGGAGGAAACCGCCCGCTGGCGGGAGGCCGTTCTGGAGGGGGTGGGACCGAACGGCCGCCTCGTCACCGACCTTGTCCCCGATCTCGTGGCGCTCATCGGCGAACAGCCGCCCGTTGCCGAAGTGCCGCCCCAGGACGCGCAGAACCGCTTCAACAGCGTCTTCCGCCGCTTCCTCGGGGTCTTCGCGCGCCCCGAGCATCCTCTCGCCCTGTTTCTCGACGATCTGCAATGGCTGGACGCCGCGACGCTGCATCTGACCGAGTATCTGATGGGCCACCCGGATGTCCGACATCTCCTCCTGATCGGCGCTTATCGCGACAACGAGGTCGGTCCCGCGCACCCGCTCATGGCGGCACTCGATTCCATTCGCAGGAGCGGCGCCAGTGTCTGCCCGATCGCGCTTGGTCCGCTGGCCGTGGATGATGTGGTCCGTATGGCTGCGGATGCGCTTCATTGCGATGAGGAAGGGGCCGGGCCGCTGGCGGACCTGGTATATGAAAAGACCGGCGGCAATCCGTTTTTCACCATCCAGTTCTTCACCGCGCTCGCCGACGAGGGGCTGGTGGCGTTCGACGGGCGCACGGGGCGCTGGCAGTGGGATCTCGATCGCATCCGCGCCAAGGGATACAGCGATAACGTGGCCGATCTGATGGTCGGCAAATTGAACCGGCTTCGCACGGAAACACGGGAGGCTGTGAAGCTGCTTGCCTGCCAGGGGAGTAAGGCGAGACTGGCGACGCTGGTGCTCATTCGGGAAATGCCGGAAGAAGACGTTGAGCTAAATCTCCTGGAGGCAATCCAGGCCGGGTTCCTGTTCCGGCAGGACGACAGTGTTTCCTTTCTCCATGACCGCGTGCAGGAAGCTGCTTATGCGCTCATCCCTGAAAAGGAACGGCCACAAATTCATTTGGACATCGGCAGGAAGCTCCTGGGCCAGGTAGGCGCGGGGGATATCGGCGACATCCTTTTCGACGTCGTCAACCACCTCAACCGTGGCGCCGTATTGATCACGGACGCAGCCGAAAAAGCACGGCTTGCGGAGCTGGACGCCATGGCCGGGAGACGGGCGCGAGCCTCCATCGCCTATGAAACGGCGCGGGATTTCTTCGCCGCCGCGGCCAGCCTCCTGCAGGAGGACTCATGGGAAACCCGGTATGAATCCCAGTTCGCGCTCTTTCTCGACTGGGCGGAGGCCGAATATCTGCGCGGCGGCTTCGCCGAGGCAGAGCGTCTTTTCGATACCCTGCTGGCTCACACCAGAAGCGATTTTGATAAAGCCGCCGTCTACGAACTGCGGCTGAAGGTCTATCAGGTCGAGGGCAGGTATGACGATGCCGTCGCTATGGGGCTCGAGGCTCTTCGAATTTTCGGTGTCGAAATCCCCGAGGGTGAGGACGCGCTCAACCGGGCGATCCAGGCAGAGGCAGAGGCGGTAAAGGTGGAACTGCAGGGACGTAGGATAGAAGACCTTCCTTACGCCGAGGAAGCGAGAGATCCGCGCGTCAGAGCCGTAATCGGTCTCCTCTCCAATACAGCTCCTGCAGCCTACATCGGCAACAGGCCGCAGCTCTTTCCGTTAATCGCTCTTCTTTTGGTTCGATACTCCCTGAGTTTCGGACCGACAAAAGAGTCCTGCCACGGCTACAGCGCCTATGGCCTCATGCTGGCGTCACTTTTCGATGCGCCACACGCCGGCTATGCCTTCTCGGACGCAGCAATCAAGTTGAGCGAAAGGTTCAATGCCCTGCCGCTGACGGGGCTAACCTGGATATCTCACCAGACGGTACCCAAAGATGCTCAGCAGTCCAGCGCTCCGTGTGCGGCTTTCTGTAGGCGCCCA
>JBNKIW010000077.1:0-9150 GCA_050290865.1 Rhodomicrobiaceae bacterium
CCTCGACCGGCGTATTCCTGACAAAGACACGCTCACCAAGGAGGTTGCTGCGTGGGAGGAGGAACGCAACGCCAAACGCACCAAGGCCAACTGGCGCTTCACAACCGCCGATGCCCGTATCAAGCTGAAGCGCCTCTATCCCTAGTTTGAATGAATCGGGCCACTAGCGTAGCGCGTTCGGATCCGGATGCCAGCCCAGCAGGACGAGCATGACGACGTAGCCGACCACATAGGCCACGGCGATATACCAGCCATGCCGCAGCCAGAGCCCCACGGACTTCGCCTCGGGATAAAGATTCGACAGCGCCACGCCCGCTGACGACCCAAACCAGACCATCGAGCCGCCGAAGCCGACTGCATAGGCGAGGAAGCCCCAGTCATAGCCGCCCTGCTTGATGGCCAACGCCGTCAGCGGGATATTGTCGAACACCGACGACACGAAGCCGAGACCGAGCGCCGTCTCCCACGAGGCTAGAGGCAGCTCTTCCACCGGCATCATCGATGCGCAGGTGACGAGCGCCAGGAGGAAGAGCGTGCCCTTGAAAGTCTCCGGCATCACCTCCCAGTCGGGGCGGCGCAGAGGCGCGGTCACCAGAATGGCGATCCACACGGCCATCCCGAGTACCGGGAGCTGGTCGAGAAGCGCCGGGAATTTGAGGTTGGCCGTAACGTTGGTGCTGATCGCCGACACCAGGATGACGGCAACGATTAAAACCCGTGTCCAATCAATGCGCAGGCCCGACGGGGCATCCCTGACGATAGGCGAATGCCGCTGCTGCACGATCGACGCTGGGATACCGAAGATGAGGATCGCCGCAGCCGCGCCGAGGAAGGCGTCGAGCACCTTCAGCGGGCTGATGCCGGCGATCCACATCATGGTGGTGGTGGTGTCGCCGACGACGCTGCCCGCCCCGCCCGCGTTCGAGGTCGCAACGATCGCCGCCAGATAGCCGATGTGCACGTTCCCGCGGAACACCTGCCGCGCAATGGTGCCACCGATAAGCGCCGCAGCGATATTGTCGAGGAAGGCGGATAGCACGGCGACGATACCGATGAGCGCGAGCCCGCCCTTCCAGTCGTCGGGCAGGAACCTGGGCATCTCCTCTGGAACGCGGCTTCTCTCGAAATGGCGGGACAGGAGCGCGAAGCCCATGAGGAGACAGAAGAGATTGCCGAGGATAACCCATTCATGGGTCATGTGAGCGGCAAAGCCTGCCAGCCCCGCACCGGTCTTGAAGCCGGTGAAAGCCATTTTATACGCGGTGATGGCCACGAGCCCGGTGACCGCGACCTGCAGCGTGTAATGGTGGAGAAAGGCGACGCCGAGGAGCGTGGCGCCAAAGAGAACGAAATCGAGGGGGATACCCGCCACGTAGATCAATTCGGGCCGCCCCGCCTCAGCCACGGTGGCGAGCGCGGGAGTGGTCAGCGCCACCAGCGCGAAAACTGCGACAGGGAGCCGCACGCCCCGAAATCCTTTCGCCGCGGTCGCGAAACATTTGATTCGGGCCAGCATCCGGCCCGCGCTGAAGTCAAACCAACCCATTCCCCAAATTCCCTCTTCGCCACCCGGCCTTTTCCAGGACGCACGCTTCACCATCTCGCCGCCCCTGAAAACAGCTCCCCTTGCGGTCACCGCTTCGACATGCGGCAATGCCGGGGACCATAAAGCGGTGTCGCCGATTGCCTTCCTGGACAGGGCTCATGGATGGGTTCGCGCACAAACCTTCCCGAGCGAACCCCTACCCGGATTTGCGCGTCCTGCCAAGTTGTCCATCTGGGGGATCAGGGGGGGGGCGGTTTGTATGGAAACCCGTTCGCTGGGCGCGCACGCGACAGGGCGGCTATTTTCGCGCGGGGCGTCACGTCCGCGACGCCGCCACCATGCGTCGCATACGTTCAACTGACGGAATGCCCGCGCAAATGCCAAACATCACATTTCGGCGAATGCGTATCACCCGCTAATCCGACAGACGTAAAGGCCGCACGCCCTTCCTCATCGCCGAGGCGGTCCGGATCCGAGGACGGACGCGCGGCCCTTTCGGGACGGCAAAGCTCAATACATCTCGATTGCGAGCGCCGTGGCTTCGCCGCCGCCGATGCAGATTCCCGCTATGCCGCGGCGCCCCCCGCGCTTCTGCAGCGCGTTCAAAAGCGTTACGACGATACGCGCGCCGGATGCACCAATGGGGTGGCCCAGCGCACAGGCGCCGCCATTCACATTCACGATGTCGTGCGGCAGACTGAGGTCGCGCATGGCAGCCATGGCGACAACGGCGAAGGCCTCGTTGACTTCATACAGGTCGGCGTCCGTCGACTTCCATCCCGTCTGCTCGTAGAGCTGGCGAATGGCGCCGACGGGCGCGGTGGTGAACCATGCCGGCTCCTGGGCGTGGCTCGTACAGCCGATGATCTTGGCGATGGGCTTCAGTCCGCGGCGGCGTGCCTCGCTCTCGCGCATAAGCACGAGGGCCGCGGCGCCGTCAGAAATCGAGCTCGAATTCGCCGCTGTCACCGTGCCGCCCTCGCGGAAGGCGGGCTTGAGGGTGGGGATCTTGTCGGGCTTGGCCGTGAAAGGCTGCTCGTCCTTGTCCACCGTGACCGGCGCCTTCGCCGGCCCCGCGGTTACGGCCACGATTTCGTTCGCGAAACTCCCGTCGGTGTTGGCACGGGCGGCGCGTTGCAGAGAGGCGATGGCGAAATCGTCCTGCTCCTTACGGGTGAACCCGTATTTCGTCGCCGTGTCCTCGGCATAGGTCCCCATCAGGCGGCCGGGTTCATAAGCGTCTTCCAGGCCGTCGAGAAACATCGAGTCCATGACCTTCCCATGCCCAAGCCGGTAGCCGCCGCGCGCCTTGGGGAGAAGGTAGGGCGCGTTCGTCATACTCTCCATGCCGCCCGCGACAAAGATGTCGCCGGAACGCACATGGAGCGCCTCATAGGCCATCATCACGGTCTTCATACCGGAGCCGCACATCTTGTTGACGGTCGTGCAGGGCACCGAATCAGGCAAACCGGCTGCCCGCGAAGCCTGCCGGGCGGGCGCCTGCCCCTGTCCGGCGGGAAGAACGCACCCCATCAACACTTCGCTGACGCTGGATGGAGCCACGCCGCTTTGCGAAAGAGCCGCCTTGACTGCGTCTGCGCCGAGGCGAGGAGCGGTGAGCGATGAGAGCGCCCCTTGAAATCCGCCCATCGCGGTTCGCATGCCGCCAGCGATGACGATCGGATCGTTGCCATAGGTACTCATGAATTCCACCTCTGGTTGAATGCTGATTGCAAGGACGCTTAGCGTCAACGCGCCCTTTGCGCCACCCCTATGACGATTTTGTCCCAGTTGTGCACGGAATCCAACCTGAGCGAATTGAATAGGGGCGAGTGGCAGGGGCGCATACCGCACGCGTCGTGAAAGCCCGCCGCTCGTGCTCCACGAAGATTTATGAGGATAAGGAAAAGCTGGACAGATCTGCTCCGCTGGCGGGACGAGATACCCGCACCGGCTCGTTCGCGCCGTCTTCGCTGCGCCATAAAACGAAGGCGGGTGGACACGCGGCTATTCCCCGCGTTGCGCCGTCTTTATCCGCGCAGGAGCAGTTCCAGTTGTTCCTGCTGGATGCTCTTGTCCAGATGATTGAAATGTCCGAAGGCCAGCAATTCCTCGCCCTTGAGCCGCATCGTGCCAAGAAGCGAGCGCATCAGGCTGCCGCCGAAGGTGATGCAGGAAATGCCGATCTGCGCGAACTCCTTGATATCCGGCGCAGGGTTGTAGCCGATGGAAATAGCGAGCGGACCGTCCACGACCCTGGCGAGCTTCTCAAGGATCTGCAGATGTTGCACGCCTGGCACACAGACGCAGTCCGCCCCGGCTGCGAAATAGGCCTCGGAACGCTCGATGGAGGTCTCGAAGGGTGAGTGCACAGCCGACCCAAGCTGGAATGCCTCCGTGGCGATGGTGATCACGGCAGGCATCTTGGCCTCGGTCGTGGCGGCCTTCATAGCCCGCACGAACTCGGTCATCTCCTCGACCGGCATGATGCCATGCTGTCCGCTCCGGCCGCCATCGCTGAGCGTTACGCCAACGCAGCCCGCCGAGATCGCAACACCGACCGCATATCTGATATCTTCGAGCGAACGGCCGACAGCCCCTTCGAGATCGACGTTCACGGGCGCTTCGAAATTCTTGGTGATGCGGCCGGCGATACCGAGCAGATCGTCCATCGGCACGCGCTCCGCTGCCGGGTAGCCCAGGCTCCAGGCGATGCCCGCGGCCGAAGTGCCGATGAATTCGAAACCGGCGTCAGCCATCACCCGCGCGCTGGCGACGTCCCAGACATCCGGCATCACGAATGTATCGGATGTCTGCAGACGGCGGCGGAACTTCCGGATTTTTTCTTTATGCCCGCTTTGTCCGCTGGCTGAGACCTGATCCATGATTACAGTTTGGTCCATCGCTGTAACGCTTCACTTTGAGGCAACGTGCCACGCCGAATACCGGGACCACGGGCCGCGCCCCTCCTGCGGCAGGCCATACCCCCATGTCCCCGCCCCGAAAGCCGGTATGCCACAGTTTATCTAGCTGAATGAAATCTGTACGTCACTCATGATTGGCTGCGTATTTTGACAAATATTTGTCAGTGTGATCGGAAAGTCGGGCTGCTGGACCGCCTGACGCCTGAGGACTCCGGTTTCGTACCTTGTGGAGAAACTGGCCCGGGCGTCAATGCGGTGCATCTTCATCCATGGGGCCGAAATGGCGCGAGAATGTGGCGCGGAGTGCGGCATCGATGTCGGCCAGTCCCGATTCCACGCCGAGATCGGCAAGGCTGGTCACGCCCTGATCGTGTATGCCACAGGGGACGATACCTTCGTAGTGGGTGAGATCGGGAGCAATATTGAGGCTCAGCCCGTGAAAGCTCACCCATCGCCGGACGCGCAGACCGATCGCCGCAATCTTGTCCTCAGCGTGCGGCCCCTTGTCCGGGCGCGGAACCCAGATGCCGGTCCGGCCTTCGCGTATGTGCCCCGCGACGCCGAGGCGGTGGAGCGCCGCGATGACCCAGTTTTCAATCGCTATGACGAAGCGTCGCACGTCTTTGCGCCGCCTCGCGAGGTCGAGCATGAGATAGACCACGCGCTGACCGGGGCCGTGATACGTGTACTGGCCGCCGCGTCCCGTCTGGAAGACCGGCAGGCCGCCGGGAGCGATGAGATCATCAGGCTTCGCGCTGGTTCCGGCGGTGTATAGCGGCGGGTGTTCCAGAAGCCACACCAGTTCGCGTGCTTCACCTTTGATGATCGCCTCGACGCGGGCCTCCATGACCGCCATCGCCGCCGCGTATGGCACCGGCACGCGCGCCACCGCCCATTCGGCGGGGAGAGCGCCCTCGGCGGGCAAAAAATCTTCCGGCAGTCCACGAACTTTTACCAAATGGAAACCCCGCTGCGCGATAGTGAGTTCGTAAAGCGTTGGCGGTGCGGCTCGTGACGATCCAGGCCCCGCGTACGTTGCGGCCGCCCACCTTGCTGGATCAGCCCTCGACGGGCGGCCAGCCTCCGCTCAAGCGCCACTCAGCCTCGGCTTGCAATCACATCCAGCCTTTGCTAAATCGGTGTCCAGCGTGCCGGTTCGCCGTCCTGCTTCAAGCTTACATTTTGCGGGCGGAAATGAACAGGCGCAGCCGGGGTTTTGTGCGGTCGTGGCGGAAATGGTAGACGCGCAGCGTTGAGGTCGCTGTGGGGCAACCCGTGAAGGTTCGATTCCTTTCGACCGCACCATTCTTGTTGGCGTGCAACCTTCCCACGAATCCCTGCGCGCGAGGGTTCCGGTTCGAGGACGCTCCTCTCACCTCCGCCATCCGGCCAAGCTTCAGGCATGTCGCCAGCGTAAGTCGTGATATACGGAGATTATACCGGAACTGCAGCAATCAGTTCTGCCAAAACCGTCAGTGGCACGCCGAGTGTCTCGAACACGACGCGCTGCGGTCAGCGAGCACAGCCCCACCCTCGCAGACCAACACGACATGATCCGCGATAGCATGTTGTTCCCGTGGTGGCCGAAGATGCTGGCAGGGAATTGGTTAGCCGGAGTTTGGTATCAGTTGTCCAAGTTCTCTGGTCTGCTCCGACAGCAGATCGAACTGCCGCCGAACATAAGCCGCCTGCGCGTTGATAGCGTCGGGAAGCGTGCGAACCGAAGCATAGTCCCGTGCGAGATCGAGTGTATTCCTGGCATTCGCCTGCGCGAATTCGACCAGTTTGAACGCCAGCATGGTGGTACTCGTTCCAGCCTCGTCCAGGGCTGACTTCATGGTGGTCGAAGCCTGCTCGAACACGTGCAGCGTGCCTTCATAAGCTGCCTCGGTGCGTGCAACACCATTCTGCGCGGCGAGATGTAGTCCCTCCGCCATATCCGTCGCGTTACGCTGGATTTCGGCGATGGCATCAGATTGCGCGAGAGAGTTCGCCTGTGTCGTGAATAACTCCACCTCCAATTGGGTGACAGCTTCAGCAGGCCCGGGAACCTCGTCATTGGGAAACGCGTCTGCGTTTTGCGCCTTCACCCCGCTCGCCACCATATCCTCCTCCGGTTCAATGATGATACCCAGCGCCCTGGTTCCCGCCACTTGCGATGAACTGGACGCCAGCGGATTGACTACCAGCGCCTTCGTGAAATCACTCATCCCCAGCCTCTCTTTTTTGGCCTGCCCCCTAAGCAAATCTTGCCAGACCAGCGTGGCGCCGGTCTGGCAAATGCGCGACAGAGTCGCCGAACTGCGCTCAGGCAGTCTGGGTCGGCTGAGCCTTGGCCGCAGCAGCGGCAAGAATCCGGGAAAGCTCCTGCGCCTGCGCCGTGTAGGCTTCGATCTGGCCGCGGGCAAAAGAGGTCTGGATTTCCATAATCTCCTTAACATCGCGCGCCTTGGCAAGGCGCGTGGCGGCTTCGAAGCTGGCCTTCGCACTGGTTTCGGCAAAAGAGAACAACTTGTCGTTCACTTCTTTCGCGCCCGTGGCGAACACTTCGGTGGACTTGTTAACCATCTCCTGCGCCTGGCGGGCGCTTTCGACCAGCCGGCCATAGGCATCGCGCGCCTGCTCCAGCGATTTGCCGGCGATATCGCGGACAGAGTTAGGGATCTCGAAATCGGGGGTATATTGCATGGTTAGCCTCTTCACGGATTGGAAAACTTGACCCCGGCAGCTTCGCAACGATGCCACCGGGTTGCCTTGCAACGCTATTCACAGGACCAGGATCGTTGTGCATTGCACTATAAATGCTGCACCGCAAAATCGCAAGCGCAAAAGCGTAATTGCAACTCAATTAAGAAAGGGGCGATTCTCGGCGGACTGGACCTAGAGCCTGGATACGAGGCGCACCAATCCCCGTCTAGTTGCATATATTAACGGCTGCAACCTTATACACAGAGAATCGGCCTTATCAGAACCAGGACGCTCCGCTGACGAACGTTCTTGCGCGCAACAGCGCGAAAATAGGCCAGTGGAGCGGCGGCATGGCGCAGTCGCGTGGCGGAAAAATAACCGGCCACTGGACAAGCAGGTTCCTTCTGGGAAGGAAGGAATCGGCGGGGGATGTACGAGCTGGAAGTCTGTGCCGCAGTCCGGCAGTTCGTCTTGACTGGCGTCCCCGACAGGATTCGAACCTGTGACCTGCAGCTTAGGAGGCATCTTCGAAACCAGTAACGCGTTGAGTTGCAATGATATTTGTTTTGCAATGGGACGCGTTTCGACGCAAAAAACAGCGTTTTTCTGCGCACATTGCAAAACTTCACATCACCCCATCACTCTAGTTAACACCGCCTTACCCGCCGGTGGTGGCAGATAGGGTGGCGTGGGAAATCATCTGTGCACAAGGAGCGATGAGGGCGTGGGCACGAGCGCGGGCATGGTCCACGAGGCTGCGATTTTCACTAGTCATTGCGCAAAATACTACACAGTATCCCTTGACGAAGCGACTTCTGTTGCGCAAATAATTACCCAATAGCGGGACGCAAAGTGACCACCAGCCGCGACATCATCAAGAGACTTGAAGCCGATGGCTGGGTGTTGGTGGGAACGACAGGTTCGCACCATCATTTCACGCACCCGGAAAAGCGGGGGAGAGTCACCGTCCCGCACCCCGTGAAGGATTTGCCCAAGGGCACGGTGCGCTCGATAGAGAAGCAAGCTGGGTGGCGTTGAAGGAGGCCGCTATGCGTTACGTCGCATTCGTCCATAAGGAGCCGGGCTCGGTTTACGGCGTGAGCTTCCCCGATTTTCCTGGCTGCATCTCGGCAGGAAAGACCGCCGACGAAGCTCTGCACAACGCGGTTGAGGCTCTCGCGGGACATGTTGCGGGGATGCGGGCCGACAGCGACGAAATCCCAGAGCCGCGTGAACTCGACGCCATCATGGCCGATGACGAGCTTGCCGAGGACCGCAAGGGCGCAACCATCGCGTTCGTGCCCTTGGTCGTTGACCGTGGTTCTTCGGTCCGCGTGAACATCTCCCTCGATGCTGGCCTGCTGGAGGCAATCGACGACGCCGCCAAGGCGCGCAAGATGACACGCTCTGCTTTCATCGCCAGCGCGGTGAGGAACGAGATTACGAACTAGCGCGCCCCGAACAGTACCCCTACAAGTTCGAACGCGAGCCGCCCGACAACGGCATTTCTGAAGGCAGCGTTGCCATCGCGGGCTGGCATCCTCGGATCTTCGCGCCCTCGACGATCACCGTGATACCCAGTTCGCTGTCGGATGGCAGGCGTGACCGCAGTATCTTGTCCCAGGCGGCAACCCTGAATCCTCTTGTGCGACCGCAGCGCGTGCACTTGAAACGATATTGCAGATCAGTACTGTCCGGTTAAGCGCGGGACGTGGCGCGAATTTTGGTGTTCAAGCAGTAGTTTAAGGCCGGTTTTGCCTGGTGTCGATTTGAATGGGATCTGAGATTCCGCGGTAGCATTCCCGATTTTCCTGATCGGGAGCACCGCCATGAACACAGGTCGAACCCTCTTTGCGCAAATCATGGATTTCGTACCGTGGACGAGCTTTGAGCGTCTGGTCACGAAGTATGGCGGCGCTCAGGAATCCCCTCATTTTGAAAGCGGTGTGATTTCGAGCCGCCCGGGCCGCCTCTAGAAGTTGAGCGCGAGCG
>JBNKIW010000078.1:0-9081 GCA_050290865.1 Rhodomicrobiaceae bacterium
TCAAGCATCCGCACTCCAGCGACATATCGCCGAACCACCTCGACGACGCCAGTACCAAAATGTCCGCTTGGTAAGTTGGCGCGAATGGTCTCCGCCCACCCTCCTGACGGCACGCTCTTGCCCGCTTTGCTGGCCTTGTTCAAGGCTGTGCCGCTGTTTCTTGCCTTGGGGGCTTGCACCAGTGACCGGGCGTCGGCCGCGGTGCGTCATCAAAACGGCCGCATCGGCCCCAGCGAATGCCAGAACAGACTGGCGCCCACCACCGTGACAAGAAGGCATACGGCAATGGTGGCATAATCATAGAAGCGATCGGTCCAGCGGCTTCCCGCAAAGCGCGCTGCCAGTTCGCGTGATCCGACCGCGAGCGAGGCAAGCGCAGATACGGTGATGGCCGTCCCGGCCGCCATCACGAAAGCCGAGATGATGCCCGCCCAAAGAATGCCAAGCCTCAAAGAGAAGAGAAGTACGATGATGGCGCCGGTGCAGGGGCGGATGCCGACTGCGAGGACAATCGAAATCACCTCGTGCAGCACCAGTTTCTTCTCCAGCGTACGCGGGTCGGGCATCTCGTCACTCCCCGCGACACAATTACCGGCAGCGTTTTGTGACACGAATTGCCGTCTTAGGTGAACGGTCAGGAAATAGAGCCCCGCCGCGGCGATCAGTAGCGCACTCACCCCGACGAGGATCACGGCAGAACACGCCTGAACGAGCGCCGCGAGAACCGCGATCACAATGCCGCGCCGCAGCGTTGTCTTGTTCGCCAGCATGTAGGACGAGATCACCGCCTTGCCATGTCCGGGCCCGGCGGCGTGAAAGATGCCGTAAAGGAAACTCATGCCGATCAGGAACAGCGCGGCACTCATGGCATCGCCCGTCTTCAGGGCGCGCATCGCCGCAGCCATCTTTTTCTGAAAGGCACGCTGCGCATCAACAATCATCCGCCACCACCCACCGGTGCCGACAAGCCCCCGCTGAGGCGCGCTTTGCACCCCGAAAGGCGTGCGCCCGCCCCTCACAGGCGGCGGGGATATGGCCGGGGTCTTTCGCGCGACGGTCCTGCTTGCATCGTGTCCTGCCGTTCCATCCTGGGCCCAAGCAGGTGCTGCGAAGACTATCAGGGCCAGCAGCAGAAACACTCTCATGCGCATCGCGAAAAGCCTCAGGGCGCCGGTTGCGGGCACGTGATCGTAACGACCTTGGCATAGAGAGCCGCAATCCTGGCGGCAATGTCGGGGTCGGCGAAATAGGAATCGCCGAGCGACTGCAACCTGGTCGTTTCGGTGGGATCAGGCCGCGGATCCTTGATGACGGGTGTGCATCCGGCCGGGCCGGAGGACAGACGCACGGGGTTCCTGTCGGCGAAAGCGAAATCGACGAAGAAGCTTGGATCGGATATGATAAGGGAAAATTCTGCCGTTTTGCTGAACGGCACTGGCTGTTTTAGCGGGACTGTCAGATGCAACGATAATATTTCATTTTTGTACTCCAAATAATAGTCCTTCGGCTCATCGCGCGCGATGACTTTTCCGGAGATCCTCGGAAATGTAAAATACTCGAATTCATTCAAAGAGCTTATATTGACGTCGAGGAGGCTCTTGAGTTCTGCCGCGGTGTATATCCCGTCGCTGTTCTGATCGAGCCCTTCAGTTGCGAGCGAAGCATACATTTCATCGAACGACCATTTTGCCGCAATCCGATGATCGCCTTGTCGGCGTTGTAAAGCACCTGAGTTTCGACCGTTATCCAGACGTGAGGATGTGCGGCCACGCCCGCGGTTGAAATTAGCCATGGCGCAACCGGCGCCACCGCCCGCAGCGGCGTTCGCAGTGCCCTCCGACAGACAGTTTGCACGCCGTAGTGCATTGACGTTATTCCGGAAAAGCGCTTCTGTAAGGATGTAATATTGTAGCCTCCGCATGTATCTGCGAACTATGGCCAACCTGTGATGGCGGAACCGGTTGGCGGGCGGTCAGCGGCCTCTGAGGCGATCATGCTGGCCGCATAGGCAGGTTTGGCGTCCGGGCCCGCACGACAACATAGCGTGTCTCAGAACTGATGGCTTACCCCCGCAGCTCCGGCTGATACCCGTTCACCAAAGGCCGTCCGAAGCACATCTGCGGCGCCTTGACCAGTGCAGTGGCAGGGCACAATGATCTCGGGATCGAACCGGCGCAACGCAGCCACGGTTTCCTCCAAACGGTCGCGGCTGGCGTTGAGCAGGTGAAAGCCTCCGATTATGGCCCGGACCTTCTGTTCACCGCTCGCAGCTTGTATGGCGCGAGCCGTGTTCACCACCCCCGCGTGAGCGCAGCCAACGCAAACAATCAGACCATCATTCGTCCGGACCCAAAGGGCCATGTCGTCTTCAATCGGATCCGGGCATTTTCCTTCCTGATCGCAGTAGAACGGTCCGCCGGGGTCTTCAAAATCCGTCTCTCGGGGGATCTGGCCGGTGACACGGACCCCTTCGGAAAGCGACATCGGCCGCGTTACCCAGTGAAGCCTTTCCGCAGGCAGCGCCCTGATGGCACCCATGGCGTCCTCCGGCATTTGAATTGCCCTCACCACCTCGCCTCGAATGCTGTAGCGGCGCTGCATGATCCCGGAATGGCCGTAGACACAGACTCTCTGGGCAGCTTTCAGGACTTGGGGAACCCCGCCGGTGTGGTCATAATGCCCGTGGCTCAGCACAAGGATGTCGGCTTCACAGAGGTCCAGACCGAGGGTTCTGGCGTTGGCTTCCAATGCGTTCCCCTGGCCGGTGTCGAAAAGGATGCGCATGCCGTCGGCCTCGATCCATAATGACAGCCCATGCTCGGCGATAAGTCCATCGCCGGCACGGTTGTCGACCAGAATCGTGATCTTCACCTGACCAGATATCATCGAAGCACCCGGCGTTCCCGGCTGCTCAGTGGTCGCAGCGGTTTGCGCCTGCTTCCAGCGTCCCCGCGAGGTAATCGCTGACCAACCGTTCGGGAGTATAGACGGGTGCGCCGACGATCACCTGAATGCCCGCTTGGGCAAAGAGTTCATAGGCGCGCTGCCCCATGCCGCCGGCGATGATTACATTGGCGCCACGCTCTGCCAGCCACGGCGGCAAGAGGCCCGGCTGATGCGGGGGCGCAGCGACGTCTTCGCGCTTCAGTATCGTTCCGGCCGCATCATCCACATCGACGAGAGCGAAGCTCGCGCAATGGCCGAAATGCGTCGCAAGTTTCCCGTCCGCAAGGGGGATCACGATCCTCATGGGTTTGTTCTCCTTATCCATTTTGCCTTCTATCCTTACACCTTGCTCATACGAACTGGCCTGTTCGGGCCATGTCTTCGCTGTCTTTTCTTTTACAAAGCGAGTTGCTGCCAGAGGCGATGGACATCCTCAGCACAGGGCGCGCCGGTCTCCACAACCGTCCGTTCCTCGATCTGGGCGAGAGTGACCGAGCGGTCATAACGGATGCGGCCAGCGACGCGCGCGCCCGCGCGGCGCGCCTTCTCCTCGATGCGCTCAGTCATATCCGGATTGAGGTCCCACTTGTTCACGCAAATCGCGGCGGGTATCCTGAAGTGCCTTGTCAACGAGAGGACTCTCTCCAGGTCATGCGCCCCGGAAACGGTGGGCTCGGTGACGGCCAGAACCAGCGCCGCGCCTGTCACCGAGGCGATGACCGGACATCCGATCCCAGGCGGGCCGTCGATGATGACCATGGAGCGATGCTGCTCTTCCGCGATCCGCCGCGCCTGCTCGCGGACCGTGGAGACCAGCTTGCCCGAATTTTCGGCGGCCACACCCAGCCGCGCATGGACCATCGGGCCGCAGCGCGTATGCGATATCATCCACTCGCCGCAAACGCGCTCGGGGAAGTCGATGGCCTGGTCGGGGCAAAAACGAACGCATACGCCGCATCCTTCGCAGGCCACGGGGTCGATGACGAAATCGTCCTTTTCGCTCGACATGACGGCGTCAAACCGGCAATGCGTCAGGCACTTGCCGCAGCCCGTGCAGTCTTCCTGCCGAATGATCGCCTCGTGGCCGCTGCGGAACTCGTGGCGCTCCCTGATGCGGGGCGAAAGCACGAGATGGAGGTCAGCCGCGTCAACGTCGCAATCGGCGATCACCGGCTGGTCTGCCAGCACGGCGAACGATGCCGTCACGCTGGTCTTGCCGGTGCCGCCTTTGCCACTGATGATGACAAGTTCCTTCATGCGCCTGCCTCTGCGTGGCTGTTCGGCTCCCGCATCTTGATTTCTTCGATCAGGTTCTGGAACAATTCCCGGTATTCGGGCAGCGCATCCACGATCAAGCGTCCTCTGGAGTAAGCTTCGGCAATGCGGCGGTCCTCGGGGATTTCGGCGAGGATCGGGATGTCTTCCTCGCGGCAGAACGAATGCACCCGGCCGTCACCGATGCCCATCCGGTTGACGACGACGCCGGACGGCATGCCCAGCTCTCGCACCATATCCACGGCAAGCTTGAGATCGTGCAGGCCGAAGGGCGTAGGCTCCGTCACGAGCAGCACGAAATCGGCGCCGCGAAGGGTGGCGACGGCCGGGCAGGACGTTCCGGGAGGCGCATCGAGAATGACTTGCGCCCCTTCCCATATACGGGCCTTGACGGCGCGGATTACGGGCGGGGACAGGGCCACGCCCACGTCGATGCGCCCCTGAACCAGCGTGACATCGCCTGCCTCGACGATCTCGACGACGCCTATGCGCCTGTCCACCTCGCGAATGGCGTCATCGCGGCAGACCTTCGCGCATCCACCACAGCCGTGACACATCTCCGGAAAGACGAGCGGCTTGAGGCCCAAGGAAACGATGGCGTGGTATTGGCAGAAACGGCTGCATTTGCCGCACTCGGTGCAGCGGGCTTCGATGACCTCGGGAACCGGAATGGTGACGGCTTTCCTCTCGATCGTGGCCCCCTTCAAGAACAGGGAATCGTTCGGCGCTTCGACATCGCAATCCAGGAGCAGCGCGCCGGAGCCGAGCATGCGGGCCAGATTCACGGAAACGGTGGTTTTGCCGGTTCCCCCCTTGCCGGAAGCGACTGCGACGATCATGAGCCGCCGCCCCTGTAGCCACGCAGGCCGCGCTGCCGCTCCGTCTCGTCGTCCACTTCGTCCTGCCAGCCATTGCGGGTTGTTTTCCACACATCGAACTTGGCAGTGTAAGGCTTGATGTCGAGCAGCGGCGTGCCGTCCAGGATATCCACACCGAGGATGTGGAGGACGTTGCTCTCGCGGCGCAGCAGTTTAACGACGCTCAGGCCGATGGGATTGGGACGCCAGGGCGCGCGTGTCGCGAAAATGCCGCGTTCCACGTCCTGGAGAAACGGCTTGACGGTGAGCCCCCTCGTCGCGGCGCGATGCAGGTGATAGATGAGGTGAAGGTGCGAAAAGCCTTCCAGATCGTGCAAGCCCTCCGCAAACTTCGGCAATATCTCAACCCGGCCCTCGCAGCTCTCGGCGTAGGCCGGCTGAATGGGCGTCTCCTCCGCGGCGTTATGCTCGCTGCGGATCACGCCAATCGGCTTATAGGTGATGAGGGTTTCTTCCATTCTCAGTGGCCCTCGACATCCGCCGATTTGGCCTCGCTCAGCTTGCCGGCGCGGTAGCGGTCGAGAGCTTCCACCACAGTGGGCGCGTCGGTGTTGTAAATGGCGATCCCGGCAGCCTGCAGCACGCGGAAGGCTTTCGGTCCGCAATGTCCGGTGACGAGCGCTTTCGCTCCCAGCCTCGCGACGGTTTCCGCCGCCTGAATCCCCGCTCCTTGCGCGGCCCGCGCGTTTTGCTGATTGTCAGCGATTTCGAACGTGCCGCTGTCCAGATCGTAAATCAGAAAACCGGGAGCGCGCCCGAAACGGCTGTCAAACGGAGCATTGAGATCGTTCCCTGACGTTGTGAAGACTATTTTCATTACGATGCCCTTTTCCTTAAGCAGGAGCCAATGAGCCACCTGCCGCGGCCGGCCCATTGGTCCCGATCCACCCGAGCGATCAGACGCTTATTCTTTCGTCGCTTGCGTCTCGATCTCGCCCAGGCGATTCTTGATGCGATTCAGTTCCGCCTGCAAAGCATCGGCCTGATCTCTTAGCGCCTGCTTTTCTATTTCCGGACCGGGTGCGGTGCCGCCGCCGGAACGCATCCAGCCCGGCAGGCCGGTGGCGCGAAACATGTTCCGCCATCCGCGACTCGCACCGCCGTTGGCCCGGCCGCACAGGCCGCGGCCCCCCGCGAACCCCTTCCCCATGCGTGGGCCGGCCGCGGGATCGGCGTAACCCGGCGCGTCGTGCCCGGCGCAGTAGCCACCCGCGCGACCGCTCATGGCGCGCGTTCCCATGGGGCCTGTTCGATCTCCTCTTGGCATTCCTATCGTCCTTCTCAAAGGTCAGTTGTCATTGCCGTGCCAACGCGGCTCCGCATTTCGGGCACTGCTTCTGCGTGCAGGGCACGCCGCGCTCATGTGGTTCCGAGTGCCCGCATTGCGGACAGACGCACGTGCCCACGGCGCCGGCGGAAAGGGGGCCGCCCATCCGCCCCTTGCCCTGACCGCGGCGCCCTTGCCCGGTGCCCTTTCCGCTGCATCCCTGCCGGTTCATCTCGTCTTCATCCTCATTCATGCCATGCAGTCTCCGGCGGCGCCGCAGCGCGCAACATCCAGGCATGGCAAACGCGTCACGTTCCAAGCCGTCAATGAGCCAAGCTCGGATGATCTCCTGCAGATCGCCAGCCACGAACGGGACCACCTGGATTCCGTGAGCCGCGACCAGCACATGCATCGCTCTTGAGATCGCTCCGCATGTGAGCGTGCCGATGTTCAGTTCGACCAGCCGAAGCACTTTCTGCACAGGCGGGGCATCAGGCAGCATTTCCTGGCTTTCACGGACAATCCGTTTCGCCTCCACCTCGACGACGCAGATCTCTCGCGCAGTGTCGAAGACCGGGGCGATCCGGTTGTCCCAGCATGCGAACGCTGCTTTCATCTTCCTGAAGCCGTGTTCTTCATCCGCGCTTCAGAAACGTTGCAAGGGTGGTGCCAAACATGGCCCCGGCGGGTAAAATCTCATAGTCGATTGTAATTTAATGATAATTATACTGGCGACGTGAATACAACACGACATGGAGTAGCAGCACTGCTACTGTACAGGGTTGCAAATGGTGCGTTGGCGCTACTGTATCGGCTTGCGGACGGCGCGGCCGTCCTGTTCGGGAAGCGCAATGCCCAGCTTCTTCATCCTGCGGAACAGGGTGGTCTTGTGGATGCCGAGATCACGCGCCGCCGCCAGCCGGTTGAAGGCATTCTTCGCGAGCGCCGCATGGATGGCCTGGGCGTCGAGAACATCGTGCGCCGCGCGAATGCCAGTGTCCGCGCCTCCCGCCGCGGCCGGGTTTGTCAGCGCGCCCGACAAATGCGCAACCCCGATGGGCCCATCGCCGCAGAGAATGAATGCGCGCTCGATGGCGTTTTCCAGTTCGCGGACATTCCCCGGCCAGTCATGAGCTATGAGGAGGGAAAGGGCTTCGCCGTCAAGCCCCTGAACCGACCTCCCCTGCAGGCGGTTGAACCGGGCGACGAAGTGCTCCGCCAGCAGCGGGATGTCCTCCTTGCGCCGGCGCAACGGGGGCAACTCGACACGCACCACATTCACCCGGTAATAGAGATCCTCCCGGAAGACGCTGCGGCGGACCTGCTCCATCAAATCCTTGTTGGTCGCCACAATCACGCGGACATGGGCGGTCTCCGGGCGGGTTGCCCCAAGGGGCTCATAGGTTCGCTCCTGAAGAACCCGCAGCAGTCTCACCTGAAGGGCCTGGCTGATCTCTCCGATTTCATCGAGGAAGATGGTCCCTCCGCTGGCCATCGCGAACCGGCCCGGTTTATCCCGGGTGGCGCCGGTAAACGCTCCGGCCTTGTAGCCGAACAACTCGGATTCCAGGAGCGTGTCCGGCAACGCCCCGCAGTTGACCGCCACGAACGGCCCCTGGCTGCGCGGGCTGAGCGAATGCAGCGTTCGCGCCACCACCTCCTTTCCCGTTCCGGTTTCGCCGAGGACGAGCACCGTGCTCGGGCTGGCGGCGATGGCGGGAAGAACTTCCAGCACGCGCTGCATCAGCGGGCTTCGGCTGGTCAGATCGCCGGCCTGAGTCTTGCCTTCCAGTTCCTGTCGCAGCGCCTCGACCTCTGAAAGGTCGCGGAAGGTTTCCGCGCCGCCAATCACACAGCCGTCGCCGTCCCGCAGCACGGCCGTGGAAATGGAGACGGGAACGCGGTTGCCCTCCGCGTCGATGATGTAGCCGGATTTGCCAATGACGGGTTTGCCGGTCTTCAAGGTCGCCTGCAGGGCACAGGCCGGCCCGCACATGCTGGAACGAAAGACGTCCGAGCATCGTTGGCCAACAGCCTCCTCACGCGACACGCCGGTGATCTCCTCGGCGGCACGGTTGAACGATGTGACACGCCACTCCATGTCGACCGTGAAAACGCCGTCCGAAATGCTCTCAAGAATAACTTCGGTCGGCGTCTGAACCGCCAGTTTCGCGCGTTTTTTCCGGCCGGTCATCCCGATTTGCTCCTGGGTGCTGCGTCGGGCCGTCCGAACACCGGGAATGCGGCTTCTCCGGGGATCATGTTCCAACGCGCAGCGATCATGCAGCGTCCGTGCTCACTGGAGCAAGCCTGATTTTTGCAGTTAGAAATCTTGCTGCGCTGAGGTTGCGCAAGAAGACGGGAGGCTGTTTGCGAGCCTTAGCAAGACCCGATCACAAGCCGTTCGAGCCTCGCCTAAGGAACCGGCAAGGCTGAAACCGGCAGCAAACCCGCTCAGGCGAGGGCCTTCACGGAGAAATACCAGTCCGTGGTCTCAAGGCCTTCGTTCATCCTGGCCTCGACCCCGGCGACCGTCTTCGGGGGCGGCACGATGACCTTCTCACCAGGCCGCCAGCCTTCCGGCGTTGCCACCCCCTTCTTCATGCTGATCTGCAGGGCCTGCACCAGACGCAGGATCGACATCGTCAAGTTAACGGATCCTGGATGAATTTGCGTCAATGAAGCGATCATGACAGCAGTTCGTGATCCGCTTTA
>JBNKIW010000079.1:0-9030 GCA_050290865.1 Rhodomicrobiaceae bacterium
GATAAATTCCAATCGCCTTGTTGGAGCGCCTTACCGGCGCGCTCCGCCATGCGGCCTGAAATGTACAAAGTCGAGCTTAGGAGACGCCGAGAAATAACTGCTACGTTTTCGATAGCCCCGCAGTCCTTATGCAAGAGGCTCGGCCTCCTCTGGCAGGCTGGCCGTGCGGTTACATCACGGGCGGCCGATTCGACGCTCTGTGGACGGCAAGGCATCGCGGACCTTCGGATCAGCGCCTCCGCCGGGCGCGTGCTGCTTTGCCGCCGGACGTCCGCCCGCGTTTCTTCCGCGACAGTTTGAGATCATAACGCCCTTCAGAGACAAGCGTGAAACGCAGCGCCCCCGCCGCCGGGAACGCCTCGACCAGGCGCACCTCGACGGCATCACCGAGACGGTACGCTTCCCCGGTGCGTTCGCCGATGAGTGCGTGGTCGGTCTCGGAGAAAACGTAATAGTCGCGCCCGATGGTCGAGGCGGGGATGAAGCCGTCCGCGCCATTCTCGTTGAGCTTGACGAACAGCCCGGAGCGTGTCACGCCCGACACGCGGCCTTGAAACGTGCCGCCGACCTTCGAGGACAGGTGGATTGCGATCAGCCGGTCAACGGTTTCACGCTCGGCGGACATGGCGCGGCGCTCCGCCTGCGAGATCTGCTCGGCCACCTGATCGAGGCCGGCGATTTCTTCGTCCGCCAAGCCGCCTTGCCCCAGCTTCAGCGCGCGGATCAGCGCCCGGTGGACGATGAGATCGGCATACCGGCGGATCGGCGAGGTGAAATGCGCGTAGCGGCGCAGATTCAGCCCGAAATGGCCAAGATTGCGCGCGGAATATTCGGCCTGTGCCTGGGTGCGCAGAATCACCTCGTTGACCAGTTCGGAGAACTCGCCTTCCTTCGTGCGGGCGAGAATGCGGTTGAAATGGCTTGGCTGCAGGCGGCTGCCTTTCGCAAGGCTAAGGTCGAGCGTCTCCAGGAACTCGGTCAGCGCGTTGATCTTCTCCTCGGCGGGGGCATCGTGCACACGGTAGAGGAGGGGCGACTTCGTAGCCTCCAGCGACTCGGCGGCGGCGACATTCGCCTGGATCATGAATTCCTCGATGAGCCGGTGCGCGTCGAGCCGCTCGGGCACCATGATCCGCGCGACGCGGCCCTTTTCGTCCAGAATGATCTTGCGCTCGGGGAGGTCGAGTTCGAGCGGCCCGCGCTTGAGGCGTGCCTTGTGCAGGGCGGCGTAGGCGTCCCAGAGGGGACGTAGCACCGGCTCCAGAAGCGGCTTCGTCGCGGCGTTGGGGCGTCCGTCGATGGCGGCCTGCGCGGCACCGTAGGAAAGCTTGGCGACCGAGCACATCATGCCGCGAATGACCCGGTGCGAGCGCTTCATCCCGTCACTGTCGAACACCATGCGCACGGCGAGGCAGGGGCGGTCGACGCGCTCTTTCAGCGAGCACAGGTCGTTGGAGAGCGCTTCCGGGAGCATGGGAACGACGCGGTCGGGGAAATAGACCGAATTGCCGCGCTTCAGCGCCTCACGGTCGAGCGCCGAGCCGGACCGCACGTAATGCGCAACATCCGCAATCGCCACGATGACGACGAAGCCGCCATCATTGTCCGGATCGTCGTCTGGCCCGGCCCAGACGGCGTCGTCGTGGTCACGCGCGTCTTCCGGGTCGATGGTGACGAGCGGGATTTTGCGCAGATCCTCTCGTCCCCTGACCGTCGGTTTCTTGAGTTGCTCGACATCGGCGAGGACCGGCGCCGGGAAAACGCTGGGCAGGCCGTGGTTTTCGACGGCGATCAAGCTGATGGCGCGTTCCGCCTCGGGGTGGCCGAGGCGTTCCACAACGCGCGGACGGGGGCTGAGCGACCGGCCCGATTTCGGCAGCTCGAAGCGGACCAGCTCGCCATCCTCGGCGTCCGCGGTGTCGCGCGGCGACAGGCGCCATTCGCGAAGCTGCTTCTTGTCGATCGGTTCGATGATGCCAGCGTCGCCGCTCACGCGAAAGATACCGAGCTGCCGCGGCCGCTCGCGGGGGAGGATCTTGATCGGGCTGGCGATGTATTCGTAGCCCTCGATTTCGGCGTTGGGGTCGATGCGGCAAAGCGCATGGTCGCCGATGCCCGGCATGCGCCCTGGTTTGAGCACCATGAGTATGCGCGGCGGCGCCCCTTCGGCGGCTTCGTTCCAGTCGATAGGAATCGCGTAGAAGTCACCATTGTCGTCATTGCCCGCCACTTCGAGCACGCCGACCGGGCGCAGCTTCTCGCGGCTGCGCATGGCTTTGCGCACGCCGGCAATGCGTCCCTCCTCGATCAACTCGCGCAAGAGCTGTTTGAGGACGATGCGGTCCGGGCCTTTGACGTTGAAGGCGCGGGCGATCTCGCGTTTGCCGACCTTGACGGCGGAGCTTTCGATGTATTCGAGGATGGCGTCTTTGCTGGGGAGCGCCGGAGCGGGAGATTGCTTTTTCTTGCGCGTGCCACCGTCGGCGGCATCAGGATCGGATTTCTTTTTTGTCATCTTATTATTGAGACATCCGCAAGGGGCACTCCCGCAAGAGCCGCGACGCAACTCTCACCCTGAGGGGGAACCCGTGGACCGCGAGCCCAACCGCAAGTGGATGCCATCGAGGCCACTTCCCTCATGGCGCGGCCCCGGATTCGGTTGACGCGCCGCGCTTGGCCTTTGTGCCGCTTTTCGTTTTCGCGGGCTTGGCCGCCGCATCGCTCTTCGCGCCCTTTGAGGCTTTTGTGACCTTCGCGGTTTTCGCGGTCGCGGCCTTCACCTTTGTCTTTGCCGCCTTCGTCGATTTGCCGCTCTCCGCACGGGCCGCGATCAGGCGCACGGCCTCATCGAGCGTCAGCGTCTCGGGGTCGGAACCTTTCGGAATTGTGGCGTTCACCTTGCCATGCTTGACATACGGCCCATATCGGCCTGCGAACACCTGCACCGCCCCCCCAAGCTCAGGATGCTCGCCCAGATCTCGCAACGCCGCCTGCGTGGCACCGCGCCCGGGGCGTTTCTTGGGCTCAGCGAGGACAGCAACGGCACGGTTGATGCCGACCGTGAACACCTCCTCGGCACTGTCGAGGTTGGCATATTTGCCGTCATGCTCAACAAACGGGCCATAGCGCCCGATGCCCGCCACGATCGGTTTGCCGGTTTCCGGATGGTCGCCGACAGGACGCGGCAGCGACAGGAGCAGGATCGCCGTTTCAAGGTCGAGCGTCGCCGCGTTATAACCGCGCGGGATCGAGGCGCGCTTCGGCTTTTCGCCGTCCGCACCCTCGCCGAGCTGCACATAGGGGCCGAAACGTCCCGTCTTCAAATAGACGACAAGGCCGGAGTCCGGATCGGTGCCGAGCGTCTTGTCGCCCGCGGCCCCCGGAGCCTCGCCCCCCTCTCCGGCCGTGTCGGTGAATTGCCGCGTGAATTTGCATTCCGGGTAGTTCGAGCAGCCGACGAACGCCCCATACCGGCCGATCTTCAAGCCGAGCTGGCCACTGGGGCAGGACGGGCATTTCCGCGGATCGCCGCCATCCGCCGTCTTCGGGAAAATATACGGCCCGAGGATCTCGTTGAGCGCGTCGAGCACCTGGGTGACGCGCAGTTCCTTGGTGCCGTTGACCGCCGCCATGAAATCACGCCAGAAGTCCCGCAGCACGTCCTTCCACGCCAGCTTGGCGTCGGAAATCAGGTCGAGCTTGTCTTCCAGGTCGGCGGTGAAATCGTATTCGACATAGCGCTGGAAGAAGCTCTCCAGGAACGCCGTGACCAGCCGCCCCTTGTCCTCCGGGATCAGCCGCTTCTTGTCGAAACGCACATAGTCGCGCTCACGCAGCACGTTCAGCGTCGAAGCGTAGGTGGAGGGGCGGCCGATGCCCAGCTCTTCCAGTTTCTTGATCAGCGTCGCCTCGGTGTAGCGCGGCGGCGGCTCGGTAAAATGCTGTACCGCCTCGATGGCGCGGCGTGTCAGGCTCTCGCCCCGGCCGAGTTTGGGCAGGCGTTTCTCGTCGTCGCCCTCCTTGTCGTCGACGCCTTCCTCATAAAGTTTCAGGAAGCCCTCGAACAGGACCACCGAGCCGGTCGTGCGCAGGCCGTAACTCCCGCCGGCGCCCGCTGCCTCGATATCCACGGTGGTGCGCTCCATCTCGGCGCTGGCCATCTGGCTGGCCACCGCGCGCTGCCAGATCAGCTTGTAGAGCGCGGCTTCGTCCTTGGACAGCGTGTGCCCCAGATTTTTGGGCAGGCACTGGAAATCAGTGGGGCGGATGGCCTCGTGAGCTTCCTGAGCGTTCTTGGCTTTGGTCTTATATTCCCGGGCGCGTGGCGGCAGATAGCGGTCGCCGAACTCGCCCGCCACGACCCCGCGGCATTGCGCGATGGCCTCGGGCACGATTTGAACGCCGTCCGTTCTCATATAGGTAATGACGCCGACCGTCTCGCCGCCGACATCGACGCCCTCATAGAGACGCTGCGCCACCTGCATGGTCTGGCGCGCGGAGAAGCCGAGCTTGCGCGATGCTTCCTGCTGCAGGGTAGAGGTCGTGAACGGCGGCGCGGGGTTGCGCCTGTAGCCGCTGACATCGACGGACAGCACCTCGAACCGGCAGGCTTCCAGCGCCGTTTTCAGCCTCAGCGCTTCGGCTTCGTTGGGGATGTCGAATTTCTCGAGCTTCTTTCCCGCGACGCTGACGAGCCGCGCCTCGAACTCCTCGCCCTTGGCACTGGCCATCTTGCCGATGATGGTCCAGAACTCCCGCGACACGAAGGCTTGAATCTCCGTCTCGCGGTTGCACACCAGGCGCAGCGCCACCGACTGCACACGCCCCGCCGATTTGGCGCCAGGCAGCTTGCGCCACAGAACCGGCGACAGGGTGAAGCCGACCAGATAGTCCAGCGCGCGGCGCGCCAGATAGGCATCCACCAGCGGTTCGTCGATCTGGCGGGGATGCGCCATGGCGTCCATGATCGCGTCCTTGGTGACCGCGTTGAACGCCACGCGCTCGACCTGCACGCCTTTCAGTGCGCGCTTGCCCTCAAGGATCTGCAGAAGATGCCAGGAAATCGCCTCGCCTTCGCGATCCGGGTCGGTGGCGAGAATCAGCCGGTCCGCCCCTTTCACGGCCTTTGCGATTTCATTCACAGTTTTCGTACTGCCACTATCGACGGCCCATTCCATCGCGAAATCGTTGTCGGGCAGCACGGACCCGTCTTTTGGGGGTAAATCGCGGACATGTCCGAATGACGGAATGACCTTGTAATCCCTACCCAAATATTTGTTGATCGTTTTTGCTTTCGCCGCCGACTCAACGATGACGATGTTCATGATCTGATCCGGTTATTATTGCGAGGCGCAAACGCGCTTACAGTCCAAAAGAGGGCAAATGTCAATAGAAGCCGCCGCATCGGCCGGAAGGCAGATCCTCCCGTCGGCTACAGTAAGGGCAAAAGAGCCACAGCCTGTCAAATAGAGAATGCTCACGGTAGAAACACCTTGCGCTGCACAACCGAAGGGCGTATTCCCCCATTAAGATCTATTGACGCAAAATGATGCCCCGGGCTGGTTTTTGACCGGGTATGTGAAACTATAAATAGGGTAAAGTTATGCTTACGCTCCATAACGCGCGTCATTCCGAGCAGGGATATATTTTAGAGTCGGACGAAATCAAGACGATGCCGCAAGACACATCCTTCGCTACTCCCGCAGATCCGAAACAGGTTGCTGAGTATTCCGCCTCGATGTTGGCGGGCCTCCGTGACATGGCCGCAGATTCTGGCTTAACATTTCTGGCCTATCTCATCCAGGTCGCTGTCGAAGAGGCCAAGATCCAGGCCGCTGGAGACCCTTTGCGATAACCGGCAGGACGGGGCAGACGCATGAACGCTGTGCGGGGCGAAAAAGCGGATGCCCGTCAATCGGTGGGATGACGGGCATGATGCGACGTGCGGCGCTGTGTCGTTCATGCCGATTCCACTCGTCCATCTCGGCGCTCCCTCCGGCAAGTGGGATCAGCGCCAGTGAAACACAGCTGATTCGGGAGACTTAAATTGTCTTCTGGCGAGCGTTTTGTATAGGCTGCACTACAGTTGAGCGAATCTGTGGAACCTTTGTCAAGCCGGATCCAACAGTTCGTTAGCGTATCGTTCTTTTGAGCCTCGCATATCAAACGATCGATGCTTCTTGAGAGCGGAGAAAACAAGACATTCTGACACGTTCGCCCTGAGGCTGCCGCCTCATCCGCGGCGGAGGGTGCTACATAAGCCCGCATTGTTCGCCTGACATTGGGACTGTGTTCCCCGCGCAACGGATTACTGGGTGAATCGGGAAATTCGGCCTTTAAAACCGCGACGGTCGCCCTAATGTAGGCGTTCGAACGGATGACAAGGCGGCTTTTCGTATGAGTTCCAAATTCATCTCCATCCGCGGCGCGCGGGAGCACAATCTCAAGAACATCTCGCTCGACCTGCCACGCGAGAAGCTCATCGTCGTCACCGGGCTGTCCGGCTCGGGCAAATCCAGCCTCGCTTTCGATACGATTTATGCCGAGGGCCAGCGCCGCTATGTCGAGAGCCTCTCGGCCTATGCCCGCCAATTCCTCGAAATGATGCAAAAGCCGGATGTGGACCTCATCGAGGGCCTTTCCCCGGCCATTTCCATCGAGCAGAAGACGACGAGCCGGAATCCGCGCTCGACGGTGGCCACGGTCACCGAGATTTACGACTATATGCGCCTCCTGTTCGCGCGCGTCGGCGTGCCCTATTCGCCCGCCACCGGCCTGCCCATCGAAAGCCAGACGGTCAGCCAGATGGTGGACCGCACGCTGGAACTGCCCGATGGAACGCGCGCCTATCTCCTCGCCCCCGTCATCCGCGGACGAAAGGGTGAGTACAAGAAGGAACTCGCCGAATATATGAAGCGCGGCTTCCAGCGGGTGAAAATCGACGGTACGTTCTACGAGATCGCCGATGCGCCCGCGCTGGACAAAAAGCTCAAGCACGATATCGACGTGGTGGTGGACCGAATAGTCGTGCGCGACGACCTCGGCAACCGGCTGGCCGACAGCTTCGAGACGGCGCTCGAACTCGCGGGCGGCTTGGCGATGATCGAACTGGCCGACAAACCGCTTCCCGCCTCGGCCCGCAAGGGCGCCAGCAACAAGTCCTCAAGCAGCGAAGCGGCAGGACGAGCAAACAAAACCAAGAACGATACGCACAAGCGCATCATTTTCTCACAGCGCTTCGCCTGCCCGGTCTCGGGCTTCACCATCGACGAGATCGAGCCGCGCCTGTTCTCCTTCAACAATCCTTACGGCGCCTGTCCAAAATGCGACGGCCTGGGCACGGAACTGCGTTTCGAGGCCGACCTCGTCGTCCCCGACCCGTCGCTGTCCCTGCGCAAGGGCGCCCTCGTACCCTGGGCGCGCACGGGCAACACCTCGCCCTATTACACGCAGACGCTGGAGGCGCTCTGCAAGCACTACAAAGTGTCGATGAACACGCCGTGGAGCGAACTGCCCGAGCGCGTGCGCGACGCCGTCCTCTACGGTACCGGCGATGAAGCGATTGCCTTCGTCTATGACGACGGCGCGCGCGTCTACAGGACGACGAAGCCGTTCGAAGGCGTCGTCACCAATATCGAGCGGCGCTGGAAGGAGACCGATTCAGCCTGGATCCGCGAGGAGTTGAGCCGGTATCAGTCCGACCATCCCTGCGAAGCCTGCGGCGGCTTCCGGCTGAAACCGCAGGCGCTGGCGGTAAAACTCAACGGCCTGCATATCGGCCAGGTGTCGCAAATGTCGATCCGCGAGGCGGGCGACTGGTTCGAAGAACTGCCGGGCAAACTTACCAGGAAACAGAACGAAATCGCTGTGCGCGTCCTCAAGGAAATCCGCGAACGCCTGCGGTTCCTGAACGACGTCGGGCTGGACTATCTCAGCTTGTCCCGGAATTCGGGCACTCTGTCGGGTGGCGAGAGCCAGCGCATCCGCCTCGCCTCCCAGATCGGCTCTGGGCTGACCGGCGTGCTCTACGTGCTCGACGAGCCGTCCATCGGCCTGCACCAGCGCGATAACGAGCGGCTCCTGGAAACGCTCAAACACTTACGCGACCTCGGCAACACGGTGATTGTCGTCGAGCACGATGAGGACGCCATTCTGCATGCCGACCATGTGGTGGACATCGGCCCCGGGGCGGGCGTGCATGGCGGCGAGATCATCGCCGAAGGGCCGCCCGCCAAGATCATGGCGGCGTCGGCGAGCCTGACCGGGCAATATTTGAGCGGCGCCCGGCAGGTGCCCGTTCCGGCCAAGCGCCGCAAGCCCGGCAGAGGCAAATGGCTGAAGATCGTGGGGGCGACGGGCAACAACCTGAAGACCATTACAGCCGAAATCCCGCTCGGTACCTTCACCTGCGTCACTGGTGTGTCGGGCGGCGGCAAGTCCACGCTGCTCATCGAGACGATCTACAAGGCCGTGGCGCGGCGGTTGAACAATGCGCGCGAGGCGCCCGCCCATTTCGACGACATCCAGGGGCTGGAGCATCTCGACAAGGTCATCGACATCGACCAGTCGCCCATCGGCCGCACGCCGCGCTCCAACCCTGCCACCTACACCGGCGCATTCGGCCCCATCCGCGACTGGTTCGCCGGCCTCCCCGAAGCCAAGGCGCGCGGCTACATGCCCGGACGCTTTTCCTTCAACGTCAAGGGCGGCCGCTGCGAGGCCTGCCAGGGCGACGGCGTCATCAAGATCGAGATGCACTTCCTGCCCGACGTTTACGTCACCTGCGACATTTGCAAGGGCCACCGCTACAATCGCGAGACGCTGGAGATCAAGTTCCGCGGCAAGTCCATCGCCGATGTGCTGGAAATGACGGTGGAAGAGGCGGCGGAGTTCTTCAAGGCCGTGCCCGCCGTGCGCGACAAGATGGAGACGCTGCAGCGCGTGGGGCTGGGCTATATCAAGGTGGGGCAGCAGGCGACCACGCTGTCGGGCGGCGAGGCGCAGCGTGTGAAGCTGTCCAAGGAGCTGTCG
>JBNKIW010000080.1:0-8702 GCA_050290865.1 Rhodomicrobiaceae bacterium
GTGCCCGTGTACCGCATCTGGCGGCGGCGGCACGCCTGCTGTGGGTAGCGGGCGTGTTGTTCAGCTTCGTCGCTGCCATGGGCTATGCGGCGGCAACCCGTGGTCAGGTCACCGCCGAGGCCGACACCAGATTGAAGGATCGTGCGGGGATTGAGCGGGCGATCGCACGCAGCGAGACCGAGCTTGCCGCGCTGCCTCAGCACCGCCCGGCGCGCGCCGTTGAGGCCGATCTGCACCTCGCCGAGGCTGCCGTCGGGCGCGCCTATGGCTGGTCGAAAGAGTGCAGAAAGATCAAGGATCGCTGGCAGCGCCGGGCTTGTCGTCCGGTGCTCGAGCTGCGCCGCGAGTTGGCGGTGGCCGAAGAGGCGCAGCGCATCGAAGACCGCTTGGCAGCGTTGCGCCAACAGCTGGACGGCCTGGCCGTAGTTGGCGTCAGCGCCAATCCGCAAGCGGATGTGTTGTCGTGGCTGGGGGGCAGATTGCTGTCGCCGGATGGCTGGGAACGCGTGCTGACGGTGTTCATTGCCGCACTGATTGAGATGAGCGCGGCGCTGGGGCTTGCGATCACGGCCCGCGCTGCGGTGGAGTTGATGGGAGACCGTCGGGACGCCAACCCGCGCTGCTCCCACCGGACTGAAGCCGTTGCGCAGGTGGCGCCTGCCGTGGTGCCGCAGATCGCCGCCACCGGTCCGGAGGATGGCTGGAGGACGTGGTTTCAGGAGTGCATCGCGGCTGAACAATGTGCACGGGTGACGCCAAAGGAGGCCTTCAGCCATTACGAAGCCTGGGCGGGCCGCAGGGGCATCAAGAGCACTCTCCCTTATATCACCTTCGGGCGGCGTATGTCAGAGGCCATTGTGGGCCTGGGAGGCAAGTCTCGTCGCGGCGCCACCCGGTATTATGAGGGGATCACCCTCAGCGGCACCGCAGATGGCAAAGGTGTGCAAGGCACCAGAGAGGCAGGTGAGTGATGTTCACCCAGCTGTTTCCCCCTCGCGTCAGCACTCACCGCGCCATCGGCTTCCTGGAGCATTTCCACACCAGCGAGGCGGCATGGGTTCTCGTCGCTCCCGGCGGTACCGGCGATGCTCCGGTTGCGACCTTTCTTCCGATGGACCACGGCAACGCTGGAGCGTGGATCACTGCGGCCCAACGTCAGAAGAGGAACATCTTGACGCTCATGGCCGAGCCCGCTGCGCCGGTAAACAACCGCCTGCTCGTTCGCGGCGACATACGCGCGACCAGGCATTTCGGCGTAAAACTGCCCGCGGCAGCGCGCTCTATGCTCGATACCTTCAGGCCAGCGCCTTTTTTGGTGATGACCGTAGGGCATGCAATCTACGCCGGGTGGCGTCTCATTGCGCCCGTCACCCGAATCGAAGCGATAGAGGATACCGCAAAAGCGGTAGCCGCTCGGCTCAACGGCACCTCGCTCGGTCATCTGATACCGGTAGGCGGTACTGCGTTGCAAACCGGCGAATTGATCGAGCTGCAATGTTTGTACAAAGACAGGCTGTGCCTCCTCAGCGAATTTCATAAGACGGCGTCTCGGCCTACGGCCGCGAACCAGGCCGCGCCGACATTGGCGGATATCGACGCCAAGCCGGTCACATGGCTGTGGCCAGGTATCATCGCTGCGGGAAAGCTCAATCTTCTTGGTGGCCTGCCGGATCTCGGCAAGAGCCAGGTGACGCTATCCGTCGCCGCGACGGTCTCAACGGGCGGCGGATGGCCCTGTGATGCAGGCAAGGCCGAACCAGGCGGCGTGCTGATCCTCACCAACGAGGATGACGCCGAGGACACCATCAAACCGCGGCTGATGGCGGCTGGCGCCGACCTGCGCCGCGTCACCGTTATCGACGACATGATCGACCTGCGACAGGGGATCGGCCCCATCGTCGCGGCGGCCGAGCGGTTGGGGGGCGTGCGCCTCATCATCTTCGACCCGCTCGACGGCTATATCGAGGGTGCAGCGCACACGGTCCGTGCTGCACTCACACCGCTCATAACTTGGGCGGGCGTGGGCGGCGCGGCACTACTCGCCATCGTTCATCCGCCGAAAGGCGGCGACGGCAAGACGATGCAGGAGTGGTTCTCCGGCTCGACCGCGTTCTGGCGCATGGCGCGGACGGCGTGGTTCGTTATGGCCGATCCGGCCGACGACAAGCGGCGGCTCATGCTGTTCGCGAAGGGCAACATCGTCGCCGACCGCCGGGGGCACGCATACCGCTTCGAGAGCGTAAATCTGCCGGGCGGCGTCCCCACAAGCCGCGTCGTCTGGGACCGGGCGCGGATCGAGGCGTCCGCCCAGCAGATGCTGGACGCCAGAACGCGGTCGAAACCGCGGGCGGCAGTGAAAACCGACGGCAGACCGATGGCAGCGGCGACACCGGCGACGCCACGGACGGCAAGTCTCGACGGATCGACGGCTTCGACGAATGTGGACGAATGGCTACGTACCGCGCTTGCGAACGGCCCGCGCCTGGCAACCGAACTGAAACGCGAGGCGCTGGCGATGGGCATCGGCAAGGGCACCCTCTATAGGGCGGCTGAGAGGCTGGGCGTCACGATCGACAGCCAGGGCAACTTCAAGGAGGGTACATGGCGGTCGTAGCAACCGGCGTCCACGTCAACGATCATACGTCCGGCTGGCCCGACGGCGCCGACGGATGCGGATGCGTTTGCCAGCGGCCTCGATGGATGACGACGGATAAGACGACGGTTCCGACGGATGCCGACGGACTGACCGACGGCTTTCGACGGATGACGACGGATGGAATCCATCCGTCGAGGCACCAACACACATCCGTCGTAACTCCTCGTGCCCGTGCCCGTGCCCAAAGTGCGAGCGAGGACGGATGGAAGGCGCGAAACCGTGCCTTCCAGTTCCTTCCAAATTTCCAGTGTTCCAGCGCTCCGTACCGTGCCCACTGCGGGCACGGGCACGGGCACGGGCACGGTGCGGTGGGCACGATGACGTCAGCCAGTCTGACGGTCTCGACGGGTGCCGACGGATGGCTTCCACCCGTCGCAGTACCGTCGCCGATCCGTCGCAGCCGATGGCTTCCCCACCACGCAAACGTTGCAACAGCCAGCAGGTACTCGCGTCGCGCCTACATTTTCACGCGCAGCGCGATGATGCGTAGGCCTCGACACCAAATATGGACCGGCCGTCGGCGATCCGTCGTCATCAATCGCAGCGTGTCCATTTTGCACGCACAACCTCGCTCTATCACCCGAAGCGGCCGCAGGATGAGCACAGATGGGCACGGGTGCGAGGGGGGGCTCCGTACACGCTGTATACACGGCACAGGATACGCAGGCCGCGGGAGCGGCTCTGGCTGGCGGATCAAAGTTCCTCGCCGGGGGCGGATATGCAGGAGGAATCGTCATGTTTTCAGGCGGTTTGTCGCACCACAATCGTCCTGCAACAACGTAACACCATGTATTCATCGCATTGTAATTACGAGGAATACGCGCGGATTAGCTGCAACTCAAGGAGTGCTGGCAGACCAAACTTCCTCTTTGGAGAGATAAAACGTTTAGACATAGGAGGTGCGGGTAGTTATACTCGCTAAGTGCCTGATATCACAATGAAAAGTGGTTACGAAGAGCGTGAGCGAATGCACGGCTAGCGTAAAACATCGAGGACGGAAGGAACGTGTACAGACCGAATAGGCAGGCCGATTGCGTGAAAGTGCCACGCATACGGAGAAAACACCGTTTGAGGTTAAGCTGTTGAATTTGCCAACCCGCACCAGGAGGTACAGACATGAGTGAAGACACAACCACGCTGAGCGCCGCATGGAATACACTCTGGGAACCGTTCGGCGAATTCGCTTATGCCGCGCGCGAAGACAGGGCGATAACTGCGGCGGCGTTGCTAACGGCCGTTGTGCGAAAGAGGTTGCCACTGGCTCCCGCGTTTGCGTTTGACGGCCCACCTGCCAGCGGGAAAACATCGCTCATCACCAGTATCGCCGAACTCGCTGGCAGCGACATCGCCGTGGTGTCGGGGGTCCGGGAGGAAGATGAACTACGCAAGCGGCTGTTCGCGGCGCTTCGCGACGGACAGCCGAGCATCTGCCTCGACGATGCTGGCGGGCGTTTCAATTCAGCCACGCTGGAAGCATGTTTGGCTCTTGATCACGTAGCAGAGCGGACGATCGGCGCTCTCGAACCTGAACTCCTACCCACCAATATTGTCGTTCTGATTGCGGGCGACGTTTTCGTTCCGCGCGGGGATCTTTGGCGGCGCATTGTGACAGCGCGTATTAACCCGCGTGCGGAATACGCCGAACGCCACGGTGTGACATTCGACATACGAAAACACTGCCGGGATCACCGCCAGGAACTGATCACGGCAGCGTTGACGCTTCTGGACGGGTTCATCGCTGCGGGCAAACCGCGCGTCATTGAGAATCGCTTGAAGTCCTATGAAGAATGGGACGGCCTGATCCGGCAGTGCATCCTATGGCTCAACGCCGAGGGGATCGCCGAACTCGGTGACCCGATTGCCTCGATCAGCGATAGAGCGGGGGCGCAATCAAGGACTTGACCAAAAAACCGCAACCCCCGGCGCGCTGCAATCGGCCGGGGGCGGGATTATAGGAAATCGTTACGATGGATACAGAATCTATGAATCCCACGGGGGATGTCAAGCTCGATGACGGCGATGCCAGCACAAATACGCTCAACCTTGACGAATATGTGCGGGCGTTGCGGATCGAACGATCCATGCTCGACCCATTTGGTCTTCGGACAATCAATACATCAACTGGCGATGCCATCGAAATTCCTTACCGGCGGCGGGATGGTACTGAAATCGCACGCCGTATCCGCCGTAGACTAACCGACGGTGCGGCGGCCGAATGGGTCTACACGACGGGTGCAGCGGAACAGCAGGACAAGTTGCTGGGGCCGGGTGGAACAGGCCGTCTCTATCTCAGCGTGCCGCGCAGTAAAAAGAACCAGGTTAAGGAACTGGGCGCCCGATGGGACGCTTTGGCCAAGAGGTGGTATGTTCCATCCGGCAGTGATCCTAAGCCGTTTGAGCGCTGGCTACGCTCGCGCGACACCCCTCTCCTCTACGGGCTCGAAAATATGCCCGGACATGGATTACTGTTCCTCGTTGTCGGCGAACCGGCCTGCCATGTGCTTTGGCAGTATGGATTCGATGCAGCGGGACTGGCTGAGGCGGATAGCTACAATCCTCACCGCGACGATGCCGAGTTGGACAACTGCAACGTAGTCGTCCTTCTTAGTGTGGACGAATTTGCACCGATGACGATCGAACGTCTGTCTTTATCGAGCCTTCGGCACTCATTCAAGATTGCTGAGCTTGATGTCGTTGCCGCCGCTGAAATGGGGGCGAATATTACCTCATGCGTCAAAGATGCGGCTGAGATGAGCAGACCCCTGGAAGATCTTCTCGCAGAAAGGCCGCTGCTCGATAGGTTGAGGCATCCGGAACGGGGCGAGATCATTGTCAAAGCTGGTGAACGGCCCCGCGTCGTTGACGAAGCTATCGCCGTCATTCAATCGCGGGGCACGCTTTACGAGCGGGGGGGCGAACTGGTGAGGCTGTGCCGCCACATCACCATTCCGGTGGAGGAGCATTGGCTGGCGGATTATCTTGGCCGCCATGTTGCATTTTACCGTGAGCGTATGGACCGGAACGGCGAATTTGTGCGCTACGAAGCCGATCCGCCAACGTGGCTTTGCAAAACCATCGCCCAGAAACGGGGTGAGCGCGGCCTCAAGGAACTGACCGGCGTTATCACGGCCCCTACGCTGCGTCCGGATGGCACGCTTCTCAAGCGTCCCGGCTTCGATGAAGCAACCGGGCTCCTGCTTCGTCCAGGAACGTGGCCCAGGCTGCAAGACAAACCCAGCCGAACCGAACTGGAGGCAGCCTGGGCCGTGCTGTGGGAACCTGTCGCCGAATTTCCCTATGCCTCACACGAGGACCGCGCGGTGACCGTCGCCGCCATGCTGACGGCCACGGTGCGGCGGACGCTGCCGAAGGCGCCCGCCTTCAGTTTCGATGCGCCTGTGCCAGGGAGCGGCAAGACATTGCTGGCCACATGCATCGCCGAACTGGCTGGCGGCGACATCGCCGTAGTGCCGGAGTGCCGGGAGGAAGAGGAACTGCGCAAGCGGCTGCTCGCGGCGCTTCGCGAGGGACAGCCAAGTATTCTTCTGGACAATATCAAAGGTCAATTTGCCTCGTCGGCGCTCGAAGCGTTCCTGACCGACGATTATTATGCAGACCGCGTCCTTGGGATGACCCAAATCCTGCGTTTGCGAACCAACATTCTTGCGCTGATATCGGGTAACAATTTCATCCCCCGTGGCGACCTCTGGCGGCGCATCGTCACCGCACGTATTGACCCGCGCGTCGAGGACGCAGAGCGGCGGAGTTTCAAGCTCGACGCTCGCAAACACTGCCGCGAACATCGCCAGGAGCTCGTTGCGGCGGCCTTGACACTTTTGTGCGGTTTCGTCGCCGCTGGCAAGCCACGCTTCACCAAGGACCGCCTGGCGAGTTTTGAAGAATGGGACGACCTGATCCGGCAGTGCGTCCTATGGCTCAACGCCGAGGGGATCGCCGAACTCGGTGATCCCACTACATCCATTGGCAGGGCCAAGGAGCTGGAACCAGAACGCCAGAAGCTCGGGGCGTTCTTGGAGGCGGTCCGCATCATCATGGGGGCGGGCAAGAACGGCGAGAGGTGGCGGACAAACGATCTAATCCAAAAAGCCGAGGCCCCTATGACCGATCAGGAGCGCGAGCTGCGCGATGTCCTGCGCGAAATTGCCGGGGAGCGTAGTTCCATCAACCCGCGTATCCTCGGCCGATGGATCGAGCGCCAAACTGACGCTTGGTGCGGCGGACTCTGTGTAGAGCGGGCGGGCGAAAGAAACCGTGCGGTTCTCTGGCACATTAGAGAGGCAGAACAAACGGCCACGGATCTCACGTGATCCAGCACGCCAGCTGATACCTCCCTACCTCTCGAAGGCTGCGGCTCGCTCGCGGCCTTTTTCATGGAAGAGCCGCGACCGATAACAGCCGTCTTTCCAAGCGGACAGTATTTTGGTTGAACACCAAGAAGAAATACAACCTCGTGCTAAAAAATTCTATCGGCTGAAAAAAACTCAGAAAACTCAGAAAACTCGTAAAGAAAGCCATGTGTTTGCGGCATAGCTCGCTTACGAGTTTTCTGAGTTTTGCGAGTTACAGATCCTCGCCTGCTGATTTACTGCAGTGGGTTGTGGTGGCCGTGGCGGGGTGGTTGTAGCCGGAAATCAGCCACTTTTGTGCTGGATGTAAGTCGTGATAATAGGAATTCTGTTAGTACAAACAAAAAAGGATATGATGTAGATGCATAGCTTCAAGCTTTTGTTCCCGTGGCGGGAAGAGTCTGGGCGTATGGGGCGGGTGGCGGCTGAACTATCCGGTTTAAAACCACGCGACCGCTATGGCGAATTTCGTGGGGAAGGTGAATGGCAGACATGGGAGCGTCATGCCAGGATCTGTGCCCATTGCGCAAAGAGCGTCGTTGCCTTCATGGATGCAACGGGACTTGAAATCTCACATTCATACGGCGAGGTTTTTGGAGCGATCCGTCAAGTGCTGCCGAACGGTGCAGATCACACTCGTATCTGGCTGCAGCCGCAAGGCGCAGCCGGAAATGGAGGCCCTGCTGTCTTCAAGTACCTGGCAAGCACCGAACCATACAAGGATGGCTATCAGCAGGTCGAAGCCTGGTGTCGCGAGAACGGATGGGCGTATGCCACATTCCCGCCCGGCTATGGCATGTGGCTTCCCACTGGCGTTGATGGCACGAGGCTGGTGCTGCTCTCACCACCGTGGCAAGCAGTTCCGGTGGCTGAGCTTGCGGCGGCCGCACAAGAAAAGATGCCGCAGTGGGTGGCGGATTGATCGAATGGCGGGGAGCGGTTTCAGGGAAGGTTGATGGTCTGCCGGATGCCTGCGGGGAGCACGCGCCTGGGGCGCGATGGGTAACCAGCAGCGGCGACACGACAGCCAGCGTGACTGCTATTGCGGTGGCGGCTAAGGCGATCGCGGAGGCCCAGCACGCCGCCGTCCTGATCTGCCGCATGCCCTCGGTCGCTTGGCGCACAAGGGTTAGCTCCGCGAGCACCGCTGCCTTGATCGCATCCACCGCCTCACCCGCCGCCGACCGCACCTCGCCGGCGATGTGTTCCGCTGCGGCCTGAACAAGCTGCTCCCCGAGGCGCTTTGATGCCGCCAGTTGCTGGGCATGTGCTTGCGCCGTGGATGCGGCGATCTGATCCTGTGACGCAGCGACGGTGGCCTCGATGCGTGCCATCGCCCGAGCGAGCAGATAGTCGTGGAGGGTGATGGACACCAGGATGGGATCGTCGCGGCGAAGCAGCAAGTCGTGCCGCTTCGCCACTTCGCCGATGATCCGCTCGATATCGAGAGGCGTGGGTTTCGCCCCAACGCGTTCCATGGAGCGCCTCAGCCGAATACCGTTTCGATCTGCTGATAAATCTGCGTCCGAACGCGGTGAATACGCGACTTCTCGATGATGCCGAAGTCTGGCGAGGCCCTCACCTCCTCGAAGGTAAGCCCCTGCGTCATCATTCGCGCGATGTCCTCGCCGAATGTTTTGGGATCGGCAAAGGTGCAGTCTGGCAGGTAAATGACACCA
>JBNKIW010000081.1:0-8421 GCA_050290865.1 Rhodomicrobiaceae bacterium
AGTGATCAGCCCGCCGTCGCGCATCTCGGCCGCAATGGCTGTGGCCACCCAGCCGGAATAAAAACCCGCCGCGCCCTTCTCAGCGATGGTGCGCAGTGTCTTGGCGAGGTCCGGCTGGCGCAGAATTTCACCCGAACGGTAGGGCCGCCCGTCGGGATGCTCGAAAAAGTGCAGCGACGATGGATCGTTTACGAAGTGCTCGCGCTTTGTCTCAAGCGCAAAGCTGAGGCCGCGCGACACAGGAAAGCCCTCCTCCGCAAGCTTGATGGCAGGTGCCAAGACGCGGGCGCGCGGCATGGTGCCGTATCTTTCGAGAGCGTAGAGGAGGCCCGCCACCGTTCCCGGCACACCGGCCGAAGCGCGGCTGTATCGCGCCTTTTCGATGTCCACCTCGCCTTGCGCGTCGAGGAACATGTCGCGCGAGGCAGCCGCAGGGGCCATCTCGCGGTAATCGATGGCGACGGCTTTCCCTGCCCCCTCGTGGCCGGACAGCTTGATGACCATGAAACCGCCACCGCCAAGATTGCCCGCCTGCGGATGTGTTACCGCCATCGCGAAGCCGGTGGCGACGGCGGCATCGATGGCGTTGCCACCCTCTCGCAGGATCCTGGCGCCGATCTCGGCAGCGAGCTTTTCCTGAGCCGCCGCCATGCCATGTTCAGCGACGGCGGGATGGAAGCGTGCGTTGCGCGCGATGAGCGCGGGATTGCGATCCGCCGCATTCTGTGCCGGGGCAGGCAAGGCGGATAAGAGCAGCGTCAGAAACGCGGCGAGGAAACTGAGGGAATCGCGGCCGCGCAAGAAGGCGGCGCGCGCACCTGGCGCTTTCAACGGCGTCAAATGGGGACCTTACAAGCTGTTGTCTGCCCTCAGCATGAGTACGCAGCCGCGCCACTCCAATGCACATTCCCGTTAGCAGATGAGCGGCCATGCATCGGGCCGCATTCACTGCGTTCCCGCTGGGGCTGACCGACAGCGACGCCCGCTTCGAGACCGGACAAATCCGCAAATTTCTGCCGGGCATGGCGGATCGCGCGGTCCTGCGGCGGCCGGTTGCCAAAAAAGGGCGAAGAAAACCCTCGAACAGCGGGGCATCTCGGCCGACAAAGGGAAACCGCAGCGAAGGAACCGAAATGCGCTGGTTTTCAATCAGTGGGCTGAGGCACGTGGCATGGGCGGCTATCGCCAGCGGCTCGATCCTCACGGCATTCGCAGCGCACGGTCAGATACTCAAGGCGTCCACCCCGCCGGAAGCCCGTCTCGCTGCATTCGCGTGGCGGGCACTCGCCACTGGCTTCGAAGTCGGCGAAATGCCGGTTCTCAACGCGGGCAGGGAAGTGGACCGCATCCTGCTGGCACGCATCGACCCGGCGCGCTTCCGCTTCATCCTGCGGCACGCCCCGGATGGCGGCCGCAACCTCGGCGAATGGATGCGCATGCTCGGCAGCGTCATGGTGATCAACGGTAGCTTTTTCGCTCCTGGCGGAGAACCCGATACACCCCTCCTCAGCAACGGCATACGATCCGGTCCGAAGGATTACCATGCTCGCCACGGAGCGTTCGTGGCATCCGATAAATTCACTGGCATCCGCGACCTGCGGAAGAACAACTGGCGCCGGCAATTCCGCGACGCGCACGACGCCACGGTTTCCTATCCGCTTCTTCTCGGTGCCGACGGACGCAACACCGTCCAGTCAAGCGAGCTTCGCGCCCGGCGCTCCTTTGTCGGCCAGGATGAAGCCGGACGCATCGTCCTCGGAACAACGCGGGCGGCGTCCTTCTCGCTGAAAGGACTTGCCGACCTTCAGCGCGCGAGCCCGCTGCGCTTGCGGCTAGCGCTGAACCTCGATGGTGGGCCTTACGCTTGTCAGGCGATTGCGTATAAAGGCTTTGTACGCAACATCTGCGGTGTGGCAGAAGAAGGCGGAGCGCCGCCCAGGACGGCCGCGCGCGGCATCCGGTTGCCGATCGTGATGGCGGTTCTACCCCGGCAGTGATGTGAGGATTTCGATGAGGCGCTATCGCTTGATGCTGCTCCTTCTGGTGTCTGCGGCAGCGCTGGCGCTGCTGTGGTATCGCACGCCGCGCAAAGGGATCCCGGCGTTCGGCGGGTCGGCGCTGTCGGTCCGTCTCCCCGATGTCGCGCACTTTCAGCAGAACGATCCGCGATGGGCTGGCGACCGGCTCGGCAATCTCGACAACGGCGATACGCTGGGCTCGGCTGGCTGCATGGTGGCCAGCGTGGCCACCGCGATGACCAATCTCGGCCATGCCACCGATCCGGGGAAACTGAACGCGGCACTGGCGGCGGAAGGCGCCTTCACACCGCGAGGGTGGCTGATGTGGTACGCCATTTCCCGCGTCAGCAAGGGTGGAATGCGCGCTGAAGTGCACGCCGACCCCTCACTTGCGAAGCTGGATGCGTGCCTGGCCCGCGGCGATTATCCGATCGTGAAGTTCCTTATCGGCGGTGTGATCCCGCACTGGGTTGTCCTGATCGGCAAGCACGAGGGCACCTATTTCATGCGCGATCCCCTGATCGACGAACCCGCTCCCGCACCGCTGACGCGCCGGACGCAGATCATCCTGTCGGTGAGGTGCATCGGCCGGACGCCGCAGACAACCGTAGCAACGAAACCATGATCTGAGCCGACGTATGTGACAGGTGTATGCCGTTCGCGATGAACATTCGCGGGAGCGGCTGAGCATGCTGAAGCTATGTAGGCTGGCTGCACAGACATCGCTGCAGGCCCTTGAGATCCTGGCTTCTCAGAGGCAGGCCGGAGAGAGAGCCACGCCTGGGGCAAGTGCTGGTGAGCCGCGGCTTTATCTATTGCTTGTTGGCCCACAAGGCATCCCAGAGACCGCTCAGAGAGGATCAACTGCCACGACTCCGGGATAGCCTCAGCGGCCGCTTTTGGAGCAAATCCGCTGTTGGAGCGGAACTCGCATCGCCGTGCAACGAATAGTGACGATAGGATCAAAGCGCAGATCGCGACCCATCCGCAATGTGGGGTGCTGATTGAGCCAACTGTGTGCCCAGGATTTTTGAGCGAACGAAGGACGCTGACCAAACTCGCCCAGGCTGATTTACCATCGGCGCATCATCACTCAATCTCAGCGGCAGAAGGCGCGGGGAGGCTATGGCGCTGGCTTGTGCCATATTGGCATGGTCGCATACTCGCCTCCACTGGCTACTTCGTTAGAGAAATCCACGCGCCATCCTTGCAATTCTTCCATGACTCGGAATAAATGCATGGATCATGATCAAGCGCCGCCATCGCGCCCATGTCGAGGGCCTGCTGCAACGCCATCCAGCCGTGGCCCTTCTCGGGCCGCGCCAGAGCGGGAAGACCACCCTCGCGCTCGAAATCGCGCAAAGCCATACCGCACGAGGCCGCTCACCCGTCTATATCGACCTGGAGGCGCCCTCCGGTGTGGCCAAGCTGGCCGATCCCGAGCTTTACCTCACTACGCAGGAAGAGAACCTCGTCATCCTTGACGAGGTGCAGCGCGCGCCGGACCTGTTCATGACCTTGCGTGGCCTGATCGACGCCGGGCGGCGGCGAGGTCACGGTACCGGGCGCTTTTTGCTGCTCGGGTCCGCGTCCGTCGATCTGCTGAAGCAAGCCTCGGAATCGCTGGCGGGCCGGATCGCCTATGCCGAACTCACGCCGTTCGACGCGACGGAGGTGGTGCAGAGCAGCGGCGATATGAACCGGCACTGGCTGCGCGGCGGCTTCCCCCGGAGCTATCTCGCCGCCAATGACCGCAACAGCGCGGAATGGCGTGAGGCGTTCATCCGCACCTATCTGGAGCGCGACATCCCGCAGTTCGGCGGTCGCATGCCGGCGACGACGCTGCGGCGCTTCTGGACGATGCTGTCGCATGAGCAGGGCGGGCTTCTCAACGCTGCGCGCCTCGCCAAGGGGCTGGCGGTGAGCGGACAGACGGTCGCGCGCTATCTCGACCTCCTCGTGGACCTGCTGCTGGTGCGGGGGCTGGAGCCGTGGCTGTCGAACGTGGGCAAGCGGATGGTGAAATCGCCGCGCGTGTTCGTGCGCGACAGCGGGCTGGTTCATGCCCTCCTGGGGCTGGAGACGCTGGAGGATCTGCTGGGCCATCCGGTGGTTGGTGGGAGCTGGGAGGGCTACATCGTAGAGAACCTGCTCGCGGTGTCCCCGGCGGGCGCGCAGGCCGGCTTCTACCGCACCGCTGCGGGGGCGGAGATCGATCTGGTGCTGTCGATGGGGCGGCGACTCTGGGCGATCGAGATCAAGCGCACACTGGCACCGCAGCCGTCGAAGGGTTTCTGGCTGGCGTGCGAGGATTTGCAGCCGGACACCAAGTTCGTGGTGTATCCGGGCGCCGAGCGGTTTCCGCTGAAGGAGGGGCTGGAGGCGATTGGGTTGCTGGAGCTGATGGGGATGATTTTGGCGGCAGGCAATCCCTGAAGGTAGTAATTCCCGGATTGTTCCGGTTGCGCATCATCACGGGATGTCGAATTATTTCCCGAGGGATTTTGCATTTTCGGTAAAGGACATTGCGGCATGGACGAGAAGGCGGACGCGGAAGCGCTGGCGCTGGAACTGGCGAAGGACCTCGACGGCGAACTGGGCGGCGGCGTGGCCGCGGCGATGGAAGGCGGCGGCGGGACGCGCGCATTCGGCGTCGGCGAAGCGGCAGCCGCGGCGGGGCTGATCATGGGCGCTGTGCAGATCGCCATGCAGTACTACTCGGACAAGAAGATGGCGGCGCTCGAAGCCTATCTTGAGGCGAACCTGCCCAAGCCGGAGAAGGTCAGCGAGGCCAAGCGCGCCAGCATCATCCGCCGGGTGCTGGAGAAGTTCACCGGCTCGGGGCAAAAAGCGCCATAGCGCCGTTCCGGGTATTGGGGTAAAGAGCGGCATTGCGTTTAAGGGCATCTCGTTGCGGGCATTCCCATGGTGGCGGAAGAAAAGCGCGTAGCACTGGTCATCGGCAATGGCGCCTATGCGCATGCCAGCATGCTCGCCAATCCGGGCAATGATGCACGCGGCATTGCGGCTGCGCTGACACGGATCGGCTTCTCCGGCATCGCCCCTGCTGGCCAGGATTATGCCGCTAACTTCAAGACCCCTGGCGTCTCGGCGCTTGCCGACCTTGAATACAACGCCCTGCGCCGCGCGCTCGCCGCTTTCGGCCGCGCCGCCGACCAAGCTGACCAAGCCATCCTCTACTATGCTGGTCATGGTATCGAAGTCGGCGGGCAGAACTACCTCATCCCGGTTGACGCCCGTCTCGCGCATGCCAAGGACGTCGACTTCGAAACCGCGTCGCTCATGCAGGTGTTGGGGGCGGTCGATGGCGCCAGCGGGCTGCGCCTTGTCATCCTCGATGCCTGCCGCGACAACCCGTTTCGTACGCGGTTGTTTCCTGGCCGCGAGGTCTCGCGGGGATTGCGGGCCATCGAACCCGCCGGGAGCGTTCTCGTCGCCTACGCCGCCAAGCACGGCACGGTGGCGCTTGACGGCAAAGGCATGAACAGTCCTTACGCCAGCGCCATCCTCACCCACATCGAAGAGCCTGGGCTCGATATCGTCGATCTGTTCCGGGAGGTGAAGGACGACGTTCTTGCGGCCACCGGGCAGCAGCAGGAGCCTTACCTCTATGGCTCGCTCGGGCGCCGCCGCGTCTATTTGGTGCCGCCGGAACCCGAGCCACAGCCACAGACTACACCGCCGGAAGCAGCGCCGTTTGATCCCGTTCAGGTTGAACTGCAATGGTGGGAGCGGGTGAAGGACTCCGGCAATCCGGCCCTGCTCACCGAATTTCTGCAACGCTATCCGGACGGCACATTTGCATCGCTGGCACGCGACACCCTCGCCGCTTTGGAATGGAACCGGGTCAAGGCCAGCCGGAATGCTGCGGATTTTGAGGCATTCATTGCGCGCTGGCCGGGCAGCCGGTTCGAACCAGTGGCTCGGGCGAAACTGGCTGCCATGCAGCGCCGAGCGGAGCGCTCTGGCGGCGGGATTCCGTGGAAGATGGCGGCGGGCATCGGGGCGGCGGCTGTCGTTCTGGTGGCCGGTTACGCGCTTTGGCCCGATACACCTTCACGTCCTTCGCCGCCCAAGCAGGCGCAGCCCAGCGCGGAAGATCGGGCGCAGGCAGAAGATGACAAGGCGTTCGCCGCAGCCGAGCGCCGGGGCACCAAGGAGGCCTTAGAGGCGTATTTGAACAAATATCGCCGCCACGCGGAGGAAGCGAAGAAGCAACTCGCCGCACTTGATTACGCGGATTACAGGGCCGCGGAACGCGCGAACACGGAGAAGGCTTTCGAGGCATACCGGCGCACGTGGCCGGATGGCCTGAACTTCAAACGGGCTGGCGAGCGAATCGCGGCGCTGCAAGCGGCTGCCAAAGCCGAGGCTGCGCGGAAGGCGGCGGAGCGGCTCGGCAAGGTCGCGGTGACGGTGCGGGCAGCCCGGGGGCGCGATGAGGAGAAGTGGCTCAAGCCGGGCGAGGGCAAGACCGAGAGCTTCCGCGACTGCATCAACCGCGCCTGCACCGCGAAAGGCCCGGAGATGGTGGTGGTGCCCGCAGGCAGCTTCATGATGGGTTCGCCTGAGAACGAGAAGAAGCGTGATAGCGATGAAGGCCCGCGGCACAAGGTGACGATCAAGCAGCCGTTTGCGGTGGGCAAATTCGAAGTGACATTCGCGGAATGGGACGCCTGTGTGGAGAATGGCGGCTGCGAACATAAACCCAAAGCGCATTGGGGCCGCGGCGATCAGCCGGTGATCAACGTCAGTTGGAAGGATATCACGAATGAATATCTTCCCTGGCTGCGGAAGAAAACAGGAAAGGACTACCGCCTGTTGAGTGAGGCAGAATGGGAATATGTGGCACGGGCTGGCAGCAGGACGCCGTTCTGGTGGGGATCTTCCATTAACACCGGGCAGGCGAACTATGATGGCAATTACACCTATGGGGGTGGCCGCAAGGGCGAGTATCGGAAGAAGACCGTGCCGGTGAAGTCGTTCCGGCCCAATCCGTGGGGCCTTTATCAGGTTCACGGTAACGTGCGGGAGTGGACGGAAGATTGCTGGAACAGCAATTACGATAATGCGCCAACGGATGGGTCGGCTTGGACAACCGGAAATTGTGGTCGCCGTGTTCTTCGCGGCGGTTCTTGGGGCAGCCTTCCCAGGAACCTCCGCTCCGCGTTCCGCCTCTGGTGGATCCCTGACATCCGGGACAACTTTGTCGGTTTCCGTTTGTCCCGAACATTGAATCTTTGATCTTTACCACCTTACGTCTTGTGTTCTTCAAAGCTAGCCACGCGTGCGGACCTAATCAGAACCGCCGGAGGCGGTCGATTTTTTTTCGCCAGGGCATCTGTGCATAACGTGCATAACCTCACAGCCCCGCTGGTTCCACCTCCCCGACTCGCCGCAGCATAATCCGTGGGAGGTGTATGCTTCCGTCTCCGGGTCTCGTGTCACAGCACGCCCCGGAGCCTGAACGGCCCCTTGTCGCCGTGTTCTTCGCGGCGGTTCTTGGAACAACAATCCCAGGAACCTCCGCTCCGCGAACCGCAACAGGAGGAACCCTGACAACCGGAACAACAATGTCGGTTTCCGTTTGTCCCGAACATTTTTCGCCAGAGCCGATGCGATCAAGGTCGTATCGGGCGTGCATTTTTATGTTCTGGGCCGTTCATGATGATCGTGGTCGGGGTCCGTGTCGAGCTGGGCGCCCGATACCTCTGCGGCACCTGTCTTGGCTCACGTATGAGGGGCGACAGGGGCCGCAGGTTTCTTTTGGGTGGGGGGGGAGTGCGCATGACCAATCAGGCCCGCCGCACCGGCCCGGCGCTTGAGGCGCATTACCAGTTCCTGCTGTGGCTCACGCCCACGGTCGAGAAGTTCCCGCGCAGCCAGAAGTTCCTCCTCGGCGACCGCATCCAGTCCACCGCGCTCGACGTGCTCGACGCCCTCATCGAAGCCACCTACACCCGCGACCGCCGCGCGCACCTCGCCCGCGCCAATCTCGGCCTGGAGAAGCTGCGCTTCCACTTCCGCCTCGCCGCCGAGATGCGCCATCTGGATGCCCGCCGCTACGAACACGCCGCGCGGCAACTCGACGAAATCGGCAGACTGGTCGGCGGCTGGGCGAAGTCGCATGCGAGCTACGACGACGCGCGGCCCGCCTATGCCGAAGCGGCACGATGACCTTTTCGGGCAGATCGCCCACGCCAGCCACGCCGACACGTGGCGGCTGCGCCAAGCTATCTTTCGAGGCGGCCGCTTCGATCCGGCGCGCCACCTCCTGCCGCCATCATGGGCCTGACGATTGCGGGCACCGCGCCCAGACGGTAAACATAAAGCAGCACATCAGCTTATTGTTTACTTAAGACGTTGGGTTTCTGACATGAAC
>JBNKIW010000082.1:0-8371 GCA_050290865.1 Rhodomicrobiaceae bacterium
CCAGACCGCATAGCCGATCGCTTCGGCGGGATAACGGTGGCGACGATAAAGCGGATCACGAACTGCTGTCATGATCGATCCATTGACGCAAATTCATCCAGGATCCGTTAACTTGACGATGTCCCTTGTACGCCTTGGGAAGCCGCGGCAAAGTGTGCGGCTTGCTATCGCAGTATCCACCGCGAACGGAGGCCGCCAGCCTGCCTAAAGGGGCCGACGCGCCTCCGTCGGCTCGCGCGCCAATTGCCAGGGCGGAGGTCTGGCGTCAGCGTTTGTTCTCCTACCCCTCAAGCATCTTCAGGTGGTGTCAGCGACGAGGCTGCATCGAGTAACGCAAGCAGACCCTTGATGACTTCCACGGGCGTGGGCGGGCAACCAGGTACGTGCAGATCGACCGGTACAACCTGCGACACGCCGCCGATCACGGCGTAACTGTCGGCGAAGCAACCGCCGTCAGCCGCGCAATCTCCCAGAGCGACGACCCATTTCGGGTTCGGGGTCGCGTCGTAGGTCCGCTCCACCGCTTCGCGCATATTCCTGGTGACCGGTCCGGTCACGAGCAGCACGTCGGCGTGCCGCGGGGAGGCGACGAAGCGAATGCCGAAGCGTTCGAGATCATAGTAAGCGTTGCCGAGCGCATGGATCTCCAACTCGCAGCCGTTGCACGAGCCGGCGTCGACCTCGCGAATTGCCAGGCTGCGCCCCAGCCGGCGGTGCGCAGCGCGTTCAAGTGTGGCGGCCAGTGCAGCGACGGTTTCGTCCGTCAAATCCGGCGACGGCTCAGTTAGCGGTGTGCGAAAGATATTGGGGAACAGAAAGTTGCGCATGGCTGCCTCTACAGATCGTGGCCCGAGTAGGAGCAGTTGAACGACTTGTTACACAACGGGAAATCCGCGACGATGTTGCCCTCGATCACCGCTTCCAGCAGCGGCCATTGAAACCAGGAGGGGTCACGCAGGTGACAACGGGCGACCCGGGCCCCGGGCGCGAGCCGCAGCCAGACCAGGACGTCGCCGCGAAATCCCTCGATGAGGGCCATGCCCTCGCCCGGCTCGGCGGGCATGTCCACGCGGATCGGCCCCTCGGGCAGCCGCGCCAAAATCTGATCCACCAGGGACAGACATTGCTCCACTTCGCGAATACGAATCCAGACCCGTGCATTCACGTCGCCTTCCCCCCGGACCGGCACTTCGAAAACGAGAGCGTCGTATGGCGGGTATCCGGGGCGACGCCGCGCATCGAAGCCGCGTCCCGAGCCACGCCCCACGTACCCGCCGGCGCCGAATTGCCGGGCGAGCGGCGGCTTGAGAATGCCGGTCGCGACCGTGCGGTCGAGCAGTGATGCGGCGTTGTCATAGAGTTCGACCAAGGCCGGGAAGTGTCGCCTGATATTCTCCAGCAAGGCCTCAAGCGTGGCCTTGCCCTGCTGATCCAGATCAGTGGCCACACCGCCCGGGACGACGCGATCCTGCATCAGGCGATGCCCGAAGGCGGCAGCCGCAGCCCGCAGGACGCTTTCGCGCAAGATCCCGCAATGGGCGTGCATCGGGGCGAACGCGGCATCGTTGCAAATGGCGCCGATGTCGCCCAGATGGTTGGCTAGGCGTTCAAGCTCGGCCATCAGCGCACGCAGCCATACCGCGCGCGGTGGCGCTTCGACGTCAAGCGCCGCCTCGGCCGCGCGGGCGAAGGCGATTGCGTAGGCAACCGTGCTGTCGCCGGAGGTGCGCGCGGCCAGTCGGGCGGCGCGATCCAGATCCGCCCCCGTCATCAGGCATTCGATGCCCTTGTGCGCATAGCCAAGACGCTCCTCAAGGCGAACGATAGTCTCTCCGTTCGCCGTGAAGCGAAAATGCCCTGGCTCGATGATGCCCGCGTGCACGGGGCCGACCGGGATCTGGTGCAGGCTCTCGCCCTCGGCCGGAAGAAAGGCATAGGGCGTGCCGGAAGCGTCGGCGTCTGCAGCCTCGCCCAGCGGCAGCCGCACGCCCCACCGGCCGTGGTCGAGCCACGGGCGCTCATCGGGCAATCCTTGCGGAACTAGCCCGTAGAGGTCTCGCGCGGCCCGCTCCAGCCGCGATGCGGGGGCGTGCCGGGCGGCAACGGACGGATAACACCTTTGCGGGCAATCGAGGCTGATCACGCCGATATCGCCGGTGGGCTCATCGACCAGCGCCATGTGCACCGTCAGTGGTTCGCCCCAAAGCCCAAGCAGCGTCCAGCGGCCGTCAGCTAGTTGCCCCGCGATGATTGACCAGACGTCTGCGTTGACCACGACACGCGGCCATGGCCGGTGTTGGCGGACCCGTTCGCCTTCCAACATGAGATTGGTCAAAGTCGGCATGGCTTCCTCCCGCGTCAACCCAGCGCGCCCGCGACCTGCCGGAACCAAGCCACCAGCGGCGGCGGCAGGTAGAGTCCGGCAGCAAGCACCAGCGCGAGGTGGGCGACCATCGGAACATGGGATGCCTCCACGGGGGCCGTGCTGCCAGCAGGTTCGCCGAAGGCCATGCCGCCGAGTTGCAGGAGGAGCGCGCCGAAGGCGACAAGCAGTCCGAAGACCAACGGTATGGCGAGCAGCGGCTCGCGGGCGAAGGTCGAGCTGACCGCCAGGAATTCGCTCATGAAGATGCCAAAGGGCGGCAGGCCAGCAATCGCGATCACGCCGACGACGAGCGACCAGCCCAGCCAGGGATGGGTCTCGGTCAATCCCCTGATATCGGCGATCTTCTGGGTTCCCTTGACCTGTGCGATGTGCCCGACGGCAAAGAAGATTGCCGACTTGGCCAGACTGTGCATGGTCATGTGCAGGAGACCGGCGAAATTGGCGAGAGGTCCCCCGATGCCAAAGGCGAAGGCAATGATGCCCATATGCTCAATCGAGGAATAGGCAAACAGCCGCTTGATGTCGCGCCGCCGGTACAGCATGAAGGCTGCGAAGATGAGCGAAGTCAGGCCCATCGCGACCATCAGCGGCCCCGGCGCGATCGCGCCCGGGTTTGCGGCCAGCAGCAGCTTGAAGCGCAGCACCGCATAGAGCGCGACGTTCAGGAGCAGGCCCGACAGCACCGCCGAGATCGGCGTCGGGCCCTCGGCGTGAGCGTCCGGCAGCCAGGCGTGCAGCGGCGCCAGGCCAACCTTGGTGCCGTAGCCCAGCAGCAGGAATACGAAAGCGACGTTGAGTAGCGCCGGATCGAAGGCCGCCACGTGCGCGATCAGCGCAGTCCACACCATCGCGTCCGGCCCCTCACCCACGACCGGCCGGGCGGCCATGTAGACGAGGATCGTGCCGAAGAGCGCCAGCGCGATGCCGACGCTGCCGAGGATGAAATACTTCCAGGCCGCTTCCAGCGCCTCATGCGTGCGGTAGATGCCGACCATGAGCACCGTGGTGAGCGTGGCAAGCTCGATCGCCACCCATATGAGGCCAATGTTGTTGGCGATAAGCGCCAGGTTCATCGCGAACATCAAAGCTTGGTACATGGAGTGATAGAAACGCAGATGGGCTGGCGTCAGCTTGCCCCTCTCGATCTCGTGCCCGATGTAGCTGGCGCTGAATACGCTGGTCGTGAAGCCGACAAACGTGTTCAGAACGATGAACACGATATTCAGGTCATCGATGAACAGATACTGTCCCGGCTCGGGCCGTGCGGTAATGATCAGCGATGCAGCGGCGAGGAACGTCAGGAATGACGCGAGCATGTTCAGCCGCGCCGTCAAGCCGTATGCGGGCAGGAGGGCGAGCAAGGCCGCCGCGCCAAGCGGGATCAGCAGCACAGCCGCCACGGGATCGACCGGCAATTCGATCATTGTCGCTCTCCCCGGAAGCGGTCCAGCACGTGGATGTCAACGGTGTCGAACCGTTCCCGAATACGGAACAGGAAAATGCCGATGACGATGAAGGCGATCAGGATCGAGAACGCCACGCTGATCTCGACCACCAGCGGCATCCCCTTCGCGCCCGTGGCGGCGAGCACGAGGCCGTTTTCCAGCGACATGAACCCGACCACCTGGCTTACGGCGTTGCGGCGCGTGACCATCATAAGGAGGCCAAGCAGCACGACCGAAAGGGCGAAGGCGAGATCCTCGCGGGCCAGCGGGTCGGCGTGGGCGGTGACGCGAAGCATCACCACCATCGCAAGGGCGACCAGTGCCATCCCGACGATCATGGTCAACCCGGTGCCGACGGCCGCTTCAATTTCGCGGTGGATGCCCAGTTGCTGGATGATTCTGTGCAGTGCCACCGGGATCGCGATGGCCTTGAAGACCAGGGCAATCACAGCCGTTACGTAAAGGTGCGGCGCGTCCTGGATGTAAGCCTGCCAAGTGACCGAAAGCGCCAGAATGAATGCCTGCAGCGCGAAGATGTTCAACAGCGCGTAAAGCCGGTCCTGATAGAGGAGCATGAAGCTCACCAGCACGAGCCCGCCTGCCAAAAGATGGGCGATGTCGAAGACGAGGCGGTCCATCTAGAGGCTCCGCGAGAAGAACAGCAGCAGCGTGCCGAGAAAGCCGAGCATCAGGGCGGCGCCAAGAAATTCGGGCACGCGGAACAAGCGCATCTTGGCGACCGCGGTCTCCAGGAACGCGAGCAGAAAGCCGCCGGCGAGGAGTTTGACCGCATATGCGGCCACGCCGGCGGCATAAGCCGCGGGCCCATCGCCTGCAACGGCAAGGCCCCAGGGCGCGAAGACGCAAGCGACCAGCGACACGTAGAGCAGCAGCTTGAGCGATGCCGCAAAGTCGATCATGGCCAAGTGGCGCCCGGAATATTCCAGAACCATTGCCTCGTGCACCATCGTCAGTTCCAGATGTGTCGCCGGGTTATCCACCGGGAGGCGCCCATTCTCAGCGATTGCCACCATGATGAGCGCCACGAGCGCAAGCCCGAGCGACACACGCAAGCCGACATCCGGTGAGGCCATGAAGGCTGCAACCGTGGAAAGCTGCGTCGAGCCGGCTACGAGCGCGAGCGTAAAGACAATCAGGAGCATAGCCGGCTCCGCCAGCGACGCGATCATGACTTCGCGGCTCGAGCCGATGCCGCCGAAGCTGGTTCCCGCGTCCATGCCGGCGAGCGCCAGAAAAAAGCGCGCGCTGCCAAGCAGGGCGCTCAAAGCGATGAGATCGGCGGTCCAGCTAAACAAAAGGCCCGCAGCAAAGGTCGGCACGAGTGCGGCGGCGACCCATGTTGCGGCAAAAATCATGTACGGCGCAATACGGAACAGCCAGGATGCATTTTCGGCCAGCACGGCCTCCTTGCGCAGGAGCCGCAGGATATCGCGATAGGGCTGAAACACGGAGGCTCCGCGGCGCCGGAGCAGCCGTGCTTTCACCTTGCGGACCACCCCTGTCAGGAGCGGCGCCAGAAGGAGCACCAGCGCCATCTGGGCGCCCTGCACGAGAAGGTCTGCGATCAGGGCCACAGCGCGAGCACCAGCAGCAATGAAACGAGGGCGAGGAATACGAGGCCGAGATAGCGCCGGATGGTCAGGAATTGCAGGCGGTTTAGGCCGGTTGCTGCGGACTCGGTGGCGCGGGCGATCGGCGTGTAGAGGAGATCCCAAATGAGGTCCCGTAATTCGACGTGCAAACGCGCGGGGCGCATGTCGCCCGGCGGCGGCATGTCAACGTGCTCGCGCGCCATGAATACGGAAGTGCCGAAAACACGGCGGATCGGCTGCGTAAAACTCCCGGCCGTGTACTGCGTCACCGGGTTTGAGTCCGGAAAGCCGCAATCCCAGGCCGGCACGCGGCGGACGGCGCGTGATGCGAAACGATGTATCGTGGCCACCGCGAGCGAGGTCGAAATCACGACGAAGAAGAAGACCAGCGCCCCGTTGTATGAGCTGTGACTCTCCGTGATGGGGACAATGGACAGCCAGGGCAGCGCCATCTGGACCGGCATGCGGTCGCCCAACAAGGCGAGACTTACCGGCGCGAGCCCGTCCATAACAAGCCCTGGGAGCACGCCCGCGACCAGGCAGAGCGCAGCAACCAGGAACATGGCGGCCAGCGAGAAGCGATCCACCTCCTTCGCCCTCTCTGCGGCCGCCGTCCTCGCCCGGCCGAGAAAGGTCACGCCGAACGCCTTGACGAAGCAGGCGGCGGCAAGCGCTGCGGAAAGTGCCAGGAGTGCACCGACAGCGGGTACCATGATCTTGAGGCCCCATTGCGGAAGCTGCGGGCTTTGCAGGATCGCCTGAAACGTCAGCCATTCGGAAACAAAGCCGTTCAGCGGCGGCAGCGCGGATATAGCCACGCACCCTACGAGGAAAGCGAAACTCGTATATGGCATGCGGTGGATAAGACCTCCCAGATGTTCCATATCCCGCTCGCGGGTCGCAGTAAGCACCGCCCCCGCACCAAAGAACAGCAAACTCTTGAACAGAGAGTGATTGAAGACGTGGAACAGGGCGGCGGTCAGAGCCAGCGCGGCGGCCCACCTCATGCCGTTGGCCTGAAACGCGAGAGCCAGCCCGAGGCCAATGTAGATGATCCCGATGTTCTCGACCGTGTGATAGGCAAGCAGGCGCTTCAGATCGTGCTGCATCAGCGCGTAGAGCACGCCGAGCACCGCTGTCGCGCCGCCCAGCGCGAGGACGACCATGCCCGCCCACCATGTCGGCTCGCCCAGAAGGTCGAAGACGATGCGGATGAAGCCGTAGACGGCGACTTTCGTCATGACGCCGCTCATCAGGGCGGACACGTGGCTCGGCGCCGCCGGGTGCGCAAGCGGAAGCCAGACGTGGAGCGGAACCAGACCGGCTTTCGAGCCGGCGCCTAGCAGGGTCAGGGCCAAAACCAGCGCCGCAACAACCGGCTGGTGATCCGCGCTGCGGATCGCTGTAAAACCGTAGGCCCCGCCCGGCCCGGCGAGCAGGCTCAAGGCGAGCAGCAGGGCCAAGGTACCGAAACTCGCCATGAGCAAATAGATGTAGCCGGCACGGACGTTTTCCTGGTCCCGATGGTGCGCTATGACGAGGGCCCAGGAAGCAATCGACATGAACTCCCAGGAAAGCAGGAACGTGAAGGTGTCGTCGGCTAATATCACGAGGTTCATTGCGGCCAGGAACGCCGGGAAAAATGGCAGGACCCGGTGTGGAGTTGGCTCGTGGCGACCGTAGCCGAGCCCGTAGAGGCTCGCCGCCGCACCGCCCAGGTTGACGATGACGAGAAAGAATGCGGCGAGTGCATCCATGCAGAAATGGGCACCGAGCCACGGCAACCCGAGCGGAAGCTTGACCGCCAAGGTCAGACCTCCATCAACAACGAGGTGTGCGCCGGCGGCGACGAACGCAACGCCGGATGCAGCCAAGCTCGCGCCGTAGGTCGATCGGTGGGAATTGGACAGGCCCAACAGCGCCATTGAGGAAAGAGCGGTGGCGAAAAGAAGTGCGGCGCACCAGAGGATCACGACAACCGGCATCGCGCCCGCCCCATCAAACCGCCCGCGGCGAGGTTCTGCCCGGCGATCCGATTCATGAAGGGATCAATGCGGCCACGGTCGCTTGCCTGCATTCGCTGAATGGTCTGGACCGGAAGGCTCGAAACGCCGGCGAGTTGCCGCGGCTGGATGCCGAAGGGCCACACGGCACGCAACTGGGCGGCGGTTATCATGCGTGAGATATCATTATTGATTTTTGCGCATTGGAGGGCGTGTTTATGACAAACACACCCATAATTCAAGAACGTTCAGCGGTTGCTCACGTATTCTAACGTCAGACATGCGAGGTGCGGGGTAAGCATACGGCGTAGGACGCGGGGAAAGCACCCCGGTCACGCCGCCTGAGCGGCCGCCTTCAGGTTCAGCCGCTTCCACTCCCAGGGGAGGAGTTCATGAAGCCGGCTTTGCGGCAGTGCGGCGATGCGGGCGAGCACGTCGGCCAGCCAGGCGAGCGGGTCGACGTCGTTGAGTTTCGTCGTCATGATCAGTGTGGCGACAGCTGCGGCGCGGTCGGCGCCGCGCTCGGAGCCGGCGAAGAGCCATGACTTCCGCCCCAGAGCAAAACCGCGCAGCGCCCGCTCGGCGGCGTTGTTCGTCAGGCAGATGCGGCCATCGTCGAGGAACGCCGCGAAGCGATCCCAGCGCTTGAGCATGTAATCGATCGCCTTGGTGACCGAAGCCGAGCGCGACAAGCCTGCCCGCTCCTCGGTGAGCCAGGTTTTCAGATTGGCCACAAGCGGGGCACTTTTCTCCTGGCGCACGCGCAGGCGTTCGCTGGCGCTCGAGCCGTTGACAGATCGTTCGATGTCGAACAGCGCGTCGATGCGCTTCACCGCTTCACCGCTTCGCGCTATAATCTGCAAAGCGTCCGCGCCTATCTGCTGAAGGAGGAATTCCAGTTGCTGTGGACGTATGTGTCGCCGG
>JBNKIW010000083.1:0-8244 GCA_050290865.1 Rhodomicrobiaceae bacterium
CGAGGGGTATCGTCAGGCATGGCGGGTGTGGCTCCGGTGAGCGACGCGCGACGGATGGCTTCGATACCATTTTATTAACCGAATTCAATGTGTTGCGCTATATCCGCCTGCGTATTCCCTCATGGGAGATGAATAAGATGGGTTAAATCATGGTTCGCGGGCGCAGAACACTCGGCCCGCGCCCTTGCTGCCAAAGCGTGGCAAAAACGACTCACCCTTCTTTGATGTCGGATACTGTTTCCACAAGCGCCGCCTCGTCCGGATCGCGCGGCAGGCCGGGATGAATGATCGCTAGCGGGCAGTTCTCAGCCGCCTCCACGAGATGCCGGTATGGCCCTGCATCCGCATCCTTGATGTAGGCCTGTTTGTTCGCATCATAAGCAAACATCCGGCCGTTGATGCGCGTGCACTCGTTGCATGAGGAACACCGCACGGTCTCGATGTAGGGATGGCCCGGCGCCGCCTCCTGCTCCGCCCCAGCCATGACAGCCGCTTTCGCCACCGCAGGCATTGACGGAGTTATCCCTCCAAACGCGACGCCATTGACGCCCGCCGGGCCTCCGAGCGCGGCCTCGGCCGCTTTCCCGCGCTCCGTGCCGGCGCGCTGTTCTCCATCCGAAAAAGCAATGAAGCCGCCCAGCTTCTGCAGGCTGCGCCACATCTCTCCGCAGCGCCGTGTCTCGCGCAGGCATCTTTCGTCCGCGATCACTTTCTGGAGCACATCGTCTGCGTCCACCATCAGCAGACAGGGGGCTTTTCCCGCTGAATTGTCTGGTGAGGGGGCCAGAAGCGATGCCGCAGGCGCCAGGCCGCCGTTCCACGCCTCGCGCGGCACGCGGGCGAAATGCCTGGCGTAGCGCGGATCGCAGGCAACGAAATCCGCCAGCGTGAAGGTCACGGTCTCGGATACCTTCTGATGCTCCGCATCCTCATAGGTCAGGACGTAGGAGGCCCATTCGCGGTCAAACTGCGGATTGCACTCGATACACAGCCGCGTTGCGCAGTCCGGCCCGGCGGAGGGGTCGAAGATGAAGGCAGGGAATGCCCGCGATTCCAGCGCCGCGGCTGCATTCAGGTAGGGCGGCAGATCGTTCCCCGCCGCCCCGGAATACACGCTGAAGAGCGCAGGGCCGGGACAGGAAAAGCCGTAGGCGATCCGTTCCCTGAACTGCGCGAGCTTCGAAGCGGGCGACTGCAAAACCCAGAAGCCGCCCATTCCGATCGCGCTGTTCGCAAGCTGTCTGGCGCGCAGACCAAGGGAAAAGCCGCCGCCGGACGTCGAAGATGGTCCCAGAAGGTCGTCGGTCTGCACGAGCACCTTGGCGCGCATGCCCTCCGAAAAGGCCTCCAGAAGCATCTCCGTATCAGATGCCTGCATTTCCGCGGCATGCACGAGGATGAGGTAATCCGGGAACAGGTCGAAGTCGTGAGAGCTGAGGTTCTCCACGCCGAAATTGGCGAAGAACGGATCGTGGCGCAGCTCGCAATACTCGCCGTCGGTCTCAAGGCCGGCCATGGCGATTGCGCGCGTCAACTCGACCATCTTGGGCAAGCGCTCGTGATAGGCGGCAATCGCGTCGGCACAGGATTCGAATACGAAGCCGAACGGGGCGTGATGCTCGCCGGATTCGTCGAACGGCGGATAGAAACGCTGTTCCTCCAGCACGTTGAGCAACCAGCGGATGCGGCGGCGGCGTGAGTCGGACAGCGAATCCTTCGAATACGTCTTGGTCAGCAGCCCGGACAGGGCGTCGAAATCGAAGGCCGCCTGGTGCGCCGTCCCCATCGACATCTTGAGCATTTCGGGGCTCAGGCCCTCAGGCGAATGCAAAAAATCGGCACGCAGAATATCGGCCAGCTTGGTGACAAGCCTACCGATGTCCTCGCGAAACCGCCGGACCTTCCCGTCCTGCACGGTCTGCCAGACATGATGACAGACACGGAATGGCATCGCGCGGTCACAATCAACGACTTCGCCGTCGATCCTGATGGCGGCACGCACCTTCGAAAGACCGTCCCCGTCCCGGCTCAGACGGGCGGCGGCAGCGGTCCACAGGCTGGAAAGGGTACCGCCCGCTCCTTCCGAAAGCAGGACGCGGATTTCCCTTTCGAGCCGCATCGCCTGTTTGCGGAGATCGGCGGCGCCAAGGCCCGCAGCGGTCTCGTTCAGCGCGGCATCGACAATGGCGGAAAGCGGTTGGATGGCAGTCTCCGCCGTGCCGTCGCGGGTGAGGACCAGCGGGAAGTCGTAGCGGAGGCGGGTGAGGTCGCGATAGCCCGCCATAAGCGCCGGCCTCAGGCCCAGGCCGTCAATGGCATCAAGGCCGCTGCCTGGCCGCATGCCGCTAAGATAGAACGCGATGTGCGCCTGGATACCAGCTTGCATAAACATGTCGCTCTGCCTCGTCCGCCACCTGTTCGTGGTCATATCTCCAACTCATGGCTGCATCGGTCGCGCGCTGGTCCTATTGCGCTGCAGCGGAACGGCGCACTTCTGCCTCCGGAGGCCACACAGTAAACTTGTCGAACTCGCCTTCAAGACCCGCTTTTATCATTTTCGTCGTCCGTATCTGGCTCGTCTGGCGCAGCTCCTCATAACACGGCACTTCCGGGTTGTGATAAAGGATGCCTACGGGAATCGGATCGAGGGCCGACGCGATTTCCCGCGCGCGATGGATGTCCGAGGGGTCGTGCTCCCGCTGGTTTCGGTAGACCCTGGACGTCGCCGCGCTCACGCGTATCCCGCTGTCGTGCTGCAGCAGAAGAACGCGTTCGGGATCGCGGACCGCCTCGTCATGCATGCGCGGCAGCCATTCCGGGCAGCGCTGGATGATGCGCACGAAGGAAAAGCCCTTGTGATGGAACGCCGCCGACAGAATCGCATAGAGCGCTTCCGGTATCCAATCGACCGCCTGGGCCACGAACGACACATTCTGCACACCCAGCGTCACGGTGAGCGGCTGCAGCGCATCGAGATAGGCGCCGCGCGGCGTGGTGTTCGACTTCATGCCCTTGGGCGAGGTCGGCGATGCCTGCTTCTTGGTCAGGCCGTAGACCTGATTGTCATGCAGCATCACCGTCATGTTCATGTTGTAGCGGACGGCGTGAATCCAGTGCGCCGCGCCGATGCTGCAGCAATCGCCGTCGCCGGTATTGACGAAAATGTTGAGGTCCGGCCGCGCCATGCGGATACCCTCGGCAATGGGCAGCGCGCGGCCATGGATGCCATGGAAGCCGTAGGTTTTCATGTAGTGCGGAAAGCGGCTCGAACAGCCGATGCCCGAGACGAACATGGTCTTTTCCGGCCGCAGATTCTCGTCGCGGCACAGCCGCTGCACGGCGGTGAGGATGGCGTTGTCGCCGCAGCCGGTGCACCAGCGCGGCAGCCCGCCCTGATAGTCGTCGAGTTCGTAGCGCTCATCAAACATCCGGAGCAGGCATTCCGTGGCGCCATTGGTCATGATGGCTTCTCACTTTCCAAGCTTGTCGAGGATGACCCGGCGGATGACGCTGGGCTTGATGGGCTGGCCGCGGACCTCGGTCCAGCAATCGACGTCGATCAGCGTGCGCGACCGAAGAAGCGTCGCGAGCGCGGAATACCGGCGGTTGTCTTCGCCGATGATCTCGTCGTCCAGGCTGTCCGACCAGTTTGCCTCGATGGTGATCACCTTTTTGAAACGCTGCATGATTTCCTTGATGCCCCCGGCCATGGGCTGCAGGAAGAGGAGGTGCAGCGAGGACACCTTGCGCCCCTCGGCGCGCAAACCCTCCACGGCCTCTTCGATGGCCCCCTTGGTGCTGCCCCAGCCGATGACCAGCAGATCGCCTTCATCATCGCCGAATACGGGCGGCGTCTTCAGCGTGCGCTGCAGGGCCGCCAGCTTCAGGGACCGGGCGCGCAGGCCCCGCTCGTTGCTCGACGGGTCATAAGCAACGCGGCTCATGTCGTCATGAGCGAGGCCCGTCAGCGTAAAGACGCCGTCAGGCTGGCCGGGGATGAGACGGCGGGCGAGGCCGGTGGTGTCATCCCATTCGTAAGGCTTCTGGGCCGCGGGGACTTCGCTCTGATCGACCGGCGGCGCGACCCAGGCGTCGGAAAACTGCGGCCGCGGGAACGGCTGCTGCGAGGTGGCGAGGCTGGCGTCCGACAGGATGACCACCACCATGTTGAAGGTTTCCGCGATCTTGCGCGCGGTGATGACGGAGTAGAAGCAGTCCTCGATCGTGCCCGGCGCGATCACCACTTTGGGCGCGTCGCCGTGACTGCCGAAAATCGTGGTGAGGAGGTCGCCCTGCTCGACCTTCGTCGGCTGGCCGGTCGAGGGACCGCCGCGCTGCACATTCACCACGACCAGCGGAATTTCCCCCATCACGGCAAGGCCGATGCCCTCCTGTTTCAGCGAATAGCCGGGGCCGGAGGTGATGGTCACCGCGCATTTACCCGCGTAGGACGCGCCGATGGCGAAGGCGCAGGCCGCGATTTCGTCCTCGGCCTGATGGACGAGGCCACCCACCTTCTCGAACACGTCGCTCAGATAATGCGAGGCGGAGGTGGCGGGCGTGATGGGGTACATCGCGCACACTTCCATGCCGGAGGCGAGAACGCCGAGGGCGAGCGCTGTGTTGCCGTTGACGACGATCTGCGGCTCGGTGATCGGACCTGCGGGGATGACGTATTTCAGATCGAGGTTCGCTTCTGCCCAGGCATGGCCCGCTTCCAGGAGCGCCACGTTGGAGGCGATCACACTGGCATTCTTCTTGCCGAAGGTGAGGGCAACCTGCTCGCGCGCTAGGCTCAGATCCAGGCTGTAGATGCTGCACAACATGCCGAGTGCGAACATGTTCTTGCCGCGCCGCGGGTCGGGCACGACCTTCAGGCACTCCTCCTCCATCGGGATTTCGTAAACCCGGTAGCCCGCCGCAACGAGCTGCTCGTACGTCTCGGTGTATGAAGCCGCGATGGCTGCATCCTTGCTGGTGCGCCACATGCTTTCCAAGAGAATGATACAATCCGGCTTCAATTCTCCCGAGCGAACGCGCCCCAGAAGCACCTGCTCGTTGAAGGCAACCACCAGATCGGTGGCATCGCCGCCATTGGTGACGCGCGTCGCACCCAGACGGATGCGGTTGCCGCTCGCACCGGCCACGCTGCGCGCTGGCGGGCGGATTTCGGCGGGGATGATTTCCACCGTCCACACGCCGTTGCCCATACGCGCCGCGATGGCGCCGAGCGACTGACCGCAGCGCTGCGCGCCTTCGCCAGAATCGGAGATGATCTCCACGATGTGTTCGCTCAAGGGAACGGCGTTCTTCCTGGCGGCGCGCTTTCCCTTGGCGGTGTCTCGCAGCGGCAACATTTCATTCATGAGATCTGCCTCATCTGAGTGCGGGGCGAAACCGCTGGCGGGTGCAGGGTTCAGGCCACCCGGACCCGCGCAAAATTCTCTTCGCCCGCGGCGAACCCGAACATCCGTGTGCCACCTGCGTCATAGGCCACGTTTACATCGCGAATGCCGAGATATGCCTTCATGCTGCGGGCCGCCTCGCGGCCGGCGCCCATGGCCGCAATCACGGTCGCCGCACCGGTAACGATATCGCCGCCCGCGAAAACGCCTGCCATGGATGTCGCCAGGGTCTTGTCCGTGTCGATGTAGCCGCGCTTGTTGAGCTTGATCTTCGACGTCTGCCCGATGATCGGATTGGCGTTGGTGCCGATCGCGAACACCACCTCGTCGATCTCGAAATCGAACTCGCTGCCTGCAACGGGCACCGGGCGGCGGCGGCCCGAAGCGTCCGGCTCGCCAAGCTCCATGCGGATGCAGCGCAGGGCGCGGACATTGCCCTTGCCGTTATCGAGCACCGCCACCGGGTTCGTCAGCCAGTTGAACGCGATGCCTTCTTCTTCGGCGTGATGCACTTCCTCGGCGCGCGCCGGACATTCGGCCCGCGAGCGGCGGTAGATGCAGTAGACCTTCTCCGCGCCGAGCCGCTTGGCGACGCGCATGGCGTCCATCGCCGTATTGCCCGCACCAACCACCGCCACGCGGCGGCCGAGTGGCATCGGCGTATCGAAAGCCGGGAAATCGCGCGCACGCATCAGATTACACCGGGTGAGCAGTTCGTTTGCCGACAGCACACCGTTGAGCGATTCCCCAGGGATGCCGAGCATGGAGGGATAACCGGCGCCGGTGCCGATGAACACGGCGTCGAACCCCAGTTCATCGATCATTTGTTCGATTGTAAACAGGCGCCCGACGAGCGTGTTGCATTCGAATTTGACGCCGAGCCGCCGCAGGTTCTCGATCTCCGCCTCCACCACCTCGTTCGGCAGGCGGAAATCGGGGATGCCATATTTCAGGACACCGCCCGCCTGGTGGAAAGCCTCGTAGACCGTTACGTCGCATCCGGCCTTGGCCATATCGGCTGCGCAGGCCATGCTCGCCGGGCCGGAGCCGACGATGCCGACGCGAAATCCAGCAGGCTCGATATGGGGGGTGTTGGTCCAACCCTCGGCAATCGCCATGTCGCCGATCCAGCGCTCCAGCCGCCCGATGGCCACGGGCTCCAGCGTCTCGCCGACTTTGCAGACGCCTTCGCACTGGTTCTCCTGCGGACAGACGCGGCCGCAGACAGCGGGAAGGAGGTTGCTGGCGGTGACGATGTCATAGGCGGCGCGGAAATTGCCGGCGCTGATTTCCTTGATGAAGGCGGGGATGTCGATCTTGACGGGACAGCCCTTCACGCATTCCGGCTCGGGGCAGAGGAGGCAGCGCTCGGCTTCGTTGAGCGCTTCTTCGCGCGTATAGCCGTAGTTGACTTCGGCAAAATTGGCGATCCGCGTCTGAGGGGCCTGTTCGCGGACCGCGGTGCGCGCCTGAGGGATGGTCCTGATCGTTCTTTTCCGGGACATGACGCGATCCTCACTCACCTATCCGCTCCGATGAAGCCATCATGCGGCAGGACGCCGACCAGTGTTCCACGGCGGCCTTCTCCTCGGCGGCATGGCGGCGCAGCCGCATCATCAGATCGTCGAAATCGACCTTGTGGCCGTCGAAATCGGGGCCATCGACGCAGGCGAACTTGACCTCGCCGTCAACATTCACCCGGCAACCGCCGCACATCCCGGTGCCGTCCACCATGATCGGGTTGAGGCTCACCATGGTCTTGATGCCGTGGGGCCGCGTCACCTCGGCCGAAGCCTTCATCATGATGGGGGGGCCGATGGCCACCACTTCGTCGATATCGGGATGCCGTTCGATTGCCAGCCGGATGCCGTCGCTCACGAAGCCCTTGATACCGGCGGAGCCATCGTCGGTGCACAGGATCAACTCGTCGCATGTTGCGGCGAACTTGTCCTTCCAGAAGATCAGGCTCTCATTGCGGAAGCCGAGCACGCCGATGACATACGCGCCCGCCTCCTTGAAACCGCGCGCCTGAGGAAAGACCGGCGCAACCCCCAGGCCGCCGCCGACGCAGACGACCTTATTGGCGTGGCCGAGCGGGCTGGGCACACCCATGGGGCCGACCAGCGCGTAAAGCTCGCCGCCAACACGGCAGGTCTGCTGCATTTCCCTGGTCGTCTTGCCGACGGCCTGGACAACGAGGGTGACCGTACCCTTTTCGCGGTCGAAATCGGCGATCGTGAGCGGGATGCGCTCGCCCGTCTCATGCGACATAACGATCACGAACTGCCCGGGCTGGGCGGCCCTGGCCATCAGCGGGTGTTCGACGATCAGCGAATAAGTGACGTCCGAGAAGTCTTCCCGGCCCAGAATAGCGTGTCCCATCCGTCTCACACCTTCTGCCGGTTCCGGCCCCAATGTGCGGCGCAGAAAAATAGCACTTGGCGGACATGGGATTTTGATTTTGGTCAAGTTCCCACAGTAATTTGACTGCGACACTATGCGACGTTTCGCGGGGAAGTGACCTTGCCCCTGTGGAACGGGTTCTGTCGCAAATTTCTAACCCAGTTCTGTCTCTTTGCACCCTTTTTCTTTCTAAGCCGAAGTTTTCGCTTGGGGTTACTTGAACCGCCTTGCGATGCACGGACTTTGTGTGGTTTGGTTGCCACAAGTGTGTCCATGTAACACTCTTGCACCATCTTGCAAATCAGTGCATGGTGGCGGCCATGTTCATCGAACGGGTGCCAAATCGAACTTCGCCGCCAGCCATCCTCATTCGCGAGAGCTTTCGCGAGGGGAGGACGGTCAGGAAACGCACGCTCGCCAATATCTCGAAACTCCC
>JBNKIW010000084.1:0-8104 GCA_050290865.1 Rhodomicrobiaceae bacterium
TTTTCACGAATCAAAGATCACCCGAGCGATTCAGAATATGGTCGATCTGTCAGCTGTTATTTCGTGCGATTGCCCTGCGCCGGGTGGCAGCACAGGCAACGCAGCTTGCCGATTTCGGCCAGGATATGAATCTTGCGCTGACCGGGCGGACCGTCGAGCGCGGCGATGTTCTCCATCGCCTTGCGTCGCGTCGCCTCGTAGAAGGCGCGCTCATCCTCCGGCAGTTGCACGGAAACCGTCAGCTCGGTGCGCGGCGGCAGTTCATCCAGGACGGCACTCTTGGTGCGCCGCAGGATGAACGGACGGATCAGCGTGCGCAGCGCGTCGCGGGCAGAGGGCTTGCGCTCTCGCTCGATCGGACCGGCGAAACGCCGCTGAAAGCTCTCCCGCGCCCCCAGCAGGCCGGGATTGATGGTGTTGAACAGGCTCCACAGCTCGTCGAGATAGTTCTCGACGGGTGTGCCGCTGAGGGCGACCCGGAATTTTGCGTCGAGCTTCTGGCTGGCTTTGGCGCGCTTGGTCTCGGCGTTCTTCAGGTTCTGCGCCTCGTCGAGCACGACCATGTTCCAGGCGCGGCCTGTGAGCGCCTCGTGTTCCTGGTGCAGGAGGCCGTAAGAGGTGATCAGCACGTCACCCGGCCCCATGGCGCCGATCAGCTCCGCGCGGTCGGAGGCCGCGGCCAGACGGTGCGCGGTCAGCGTCGGAGCGAAACGTGCCAGTTCGTCTTCCCAATTGTGGCAGACCGAGGTCGGCGCGACGACGAGGCACGCGCCCTCCGCCTGCTGCTCCAGCATCACGGCGATGGTCTGCACCGTCTTGCCCAGCCCCATGTCGTCGGCGAGACAGGCGCCCATCTGCAGATTGGCAAGCCGGGACATCCAGGCGAAGCCCTCCACCTGGTAGTGGCGCAATTCGGCCTGCAGCGTAGCGGGAATCTTCGGCGTGTGCGACCCGGCGGCACGAATGCGCGCCGACAACTCGCGCCAATGCTTGTCGGCCTGGACCTTGCCCGCGCTTTCGACGAGATCGTCAACGGCCATGGAGGCACGGCCGTGCAGGCGGCGGCCTTTGCCGCCCGCGCTTTCTTCGGACACGCCCTCCAGGCGGCGGAGCTGACGCTGTAAATCCTCGGTCAGCGCCACGAACCGCCCGCCGTCGAGCGGCACGAAGCGCCCGCGCGCCGTGTCCAGCCGCGCCAGAACCTCCTGCATATCGACGACCAGGCCCTCATCCACCTGGATCTTGCCCGACACCTCGAACCAGTCGCGCTTCTGCATGAGCTTGATGGACAGCTTCTGCGCGCTGACGGTGCGGCTCACCTTCAGCGCTTCGCCCTCCGGCCATTCGAAGGTCACGGGGCCGGCGTAAGCCTGTACCTGCTCCAGGAATTCGAGGACGTCTTCAAGGACTTCGATCTCGCATTCGCCGTCGCATACGCCCCAGGCCCGCAAGGCCGGGCAAGCTTCCGTCAGCGTGTTTTGCGCCTTTTTCTCGGCGTCGAGGTCGCGATTGACGCGCTGGCGCTGGCCGTCTGCGTTCACCAGTACCGATGCACCACCTTGTCCCGCGAGATAGAACGGCCCGCCGCCGCCGAAGGGGCGCACGCCAATTCTGATTTTCAGCCCCTCACCGCGCCGCTGCAATTGCATGACTGGCGTAGCGTCGCCGGGCGTGGCAGGAACATCGATATCCTCCAGTTCGGAGCGGATGGGCACGGCGGGATTGGCCTCGCCGAGCAGCGCGGCGACGCGGTCGCGGCTGTCGCGCGGCACCGTCAGCCCATGTTCGCCGAGTGTCGCCTGCAAGTCGAGAAGCTTCGTGGTCAGCTCGACAACCCGCCAGCGCGTGGGCGTCTCCATTTCCAGGAACACCTTGGGCTGATCGGCCCGGTGCGACAGGCTGAAATTGTAGCCGCCCTTCGTTTCCTTCACCACCAGTTCCACCGGATAGTTGATCAGTTCGACAGGCTCGCGGCTGTCGGCGTCGAAGACGTGGGGGTGTCCGGCAAGGGTGGGCAGCGTGGTGCTTTCGCTGAAAGTGTAGTGCGCGTCGTTGTACCAGCTCTGTTCCCTGCGCACGCATCGGCACATGCGCTGGTCATGCTCGGTGAGGTAATCGAGCCGCGCGTCGCGCTCGTGCAGCCGTTTCAGAGCGACCGGGCGCCCGGCGGTCCAGCCGCTGCCCTTCGGCGACTGCTCGACGACGGACACATCGCCCTCCATGAAGTCGACGAGCCAGGCGAGGCGCTTGGTTCGTGCCTTGGCTTTGGACGCGGAGCGCTTCGGTTCCTCAGGCTTGAGAAACGTGGTCAACGTATCGAAAGCGCGCTCCCAGGGCTGCTTGAAGGCGATAATCTCGGTGAATGCGATGAGGTTTTCCGGTCCGAGCGCCGCGGCGCGCTCGCGCCAGGACGTCCCGTCCCTCACGGCCTTGCTGAGAATCTCGGCGCGAATGCGCGCGAGGAGGGGCATGTGGGGAGCGAGCCGCTCGTAAATAGCTTCGTCATAGCGGGTTTGTTGGCGCACCAAGGCGACGTCGGTGAACAGCGCCGCCAAGCACACAATGGCATTAACCGTTGGGTTCCGCGCATTGTATTGCAGCAACTGCTTGACCACCTGCCGGGCCTGCTCCTGCCGCCCCTCAAGAACGTCCAGGAGAGCATGGATGGCAATATGTGCCCGGAAGAACGGGTCATCCTCCATCGTTGCCGCCTCGATGAGGAGCTGTAATTCGCTGTGCAGGGCCGGATCGCCCGCGCGCAGCAGGGCGAGCATGTGGAACAACCCGGCTTCCGCCTCAAGCGCGACCCTGCGCTTGCCCCGGGCTTTGCGCTTGAGTTTCTGGGCATTGCGAAACCCTGCCAGGGCTGCCGCGTTATCCCCGGTCAGAAACGCGATTGACGCTTCGTGCGCAGCGCCGAGATACGCCTCGCTTTCCGGCAGCGCCGCAATGCGCCGGCGGGCGGATTCGAAATTCGCCGACAGAATATCGAGGCGCAGGAGCATCTTGTTGAAACGCACTCCGGCCTCGCCCGGCGTCGCACTTGCATAGTGCTGGATGATTGCGCCGGATTCAGCAGTCTGCAGGCCATTCTCGATGTACAGACGGACCGCGTGCTCAGCGAACATCTCACGAGCAGCGGGATGCAACTGCTCCAGCCACGTCTGGCTAAGCGGAAAACGGGCCAGGAACCCGGTGAATACTTTGCGCCCTTCCGGCCCTGAGACAGCCGCGCCAACCACCTTGTGAAGCCGCCTGAATTCGGCTTCGTCATTGGCGTAGATGGCAAGCCGGAAATGGCGGAAGAGGTTGATGTCCTGGCTGATGAGGGGGATATAGCCGTACGCAAGACGCCCCGGTTCCAGCCTTTCGCGCTCGCTCTTCGGGAGAACGGTCTTCGCGGCTTCGATCAGCGCCGCCGCCCCCTCGCACCGCGCTGCCTCCACCGCCACGGCATGCATGATCTCCGGAATACAATGAAAGTCGTCATTAAGGAGCCCTCTGCGCTGAAGGGCCTGCAGTTGCTCGTTGAAGGAAGCCGAAGTGTATGCTTTCCCGTCCGGCGTCCGCAAGGCGGCGGCGCGGGCCGCCTGCTGGAGTGCCGTCTTGTTGATCGCCGGGTCGATCAGCGCCTTTAGCCGCATGAGCATCTTCTGCGCGTGCGGCAGAGCTTGGTAAAGCTGCCAGAAATACTCACCAGAGGGATGCGGAGTTTTAGCGGTACGTTTGCCTGAAACTGGCGAAGGGGCCGCAGTCCCCTCCAGAAGCGGCAATGCCCTTTGCGCGAAGCCGTGTATCATTGGTTTCCCGAATCGCTCTTGAAACAGCCTGATGCCAGGGTGATCGCGATGTGGGGGCCATACAAGGGCGGCAGACTATCTTATCCACACGTCGGAACGAATGACACCAGAACAACAATCCCAAGATCCGCGATGAAGAAAGAAGAAGGTTGAAAAGAGCCGCAGGGTGAAGAACGTGGCGGTACTTCGGCCCGGTGACGCAGTTGAGCTTTTTGAAAAAAGCAGATCGCCCTTCCCAGAGGCATTTGCTCCAAAAGCGGCGCTTCGCCGTCCAACCAAACCTCATCTGCTATTCCATCAATACCGGATAAAGTAATCCGTAGGCGGCGGCACCTACATGCGGATGAGGGCGTGGCAGAACACGCGCAGCCTGTCGAAACGCTGACGGCGGCAGTCAGGCGCCTGATAGCGCCGGTGTGCTAATGCCTTATCCAGTGGGACGCAGATCCCGTAAAACTGGAGGAAACCATGTTGCAGAGATTAACGAACGTTCACGGTAGCGGCTCGGACCTGCGTCTTGGCGCGACGTCACCGGCGGCGTTCCGCAGCGCGTCGGCCGGACGGCCCGCTGCAATGCCCGATAGGCCATTCAGGGACGATTTCAACCGGACAGATATCGTCTTTACGGCTGCGAGCATCGTGTGGTGCTTGGTCGGTCTTGCTTGATGGGGCAGATGTTATCATCAGCGCCTTCGAGATCGCCCGGCGACCGTGATTTTCGGCAAGCCAGGACAGCTTGCGGCGAGGCAAGACGTTTCAGCTTGGCTGTGCCATAATCGTGCCGGGTTTACTTGGAGGAACGGTTATGGGCGATGAAAGCGCTTCCAGTGCGGAACGCGCCGGGCTTGAGGCCGCTACCCTGTTCGACAAGGATGGCCTTTTTTGCGCGGAAAGCGTGCTGGCGGTGCTCGCGAACCGCCAGGGTGTGCCTCCAGAGATTGTTACCGCCATGGCCACCGGGTTCTGCGGTGGTGTCAGCCGCACCGGCGGAATGTGCGGAGCTGTCAGCGGCGCAATAATGGCGCTTGGGCTGGCATATGGACGTTCATCGCCCGACAAGCCAGTGGCCACAGCATATTCGGCGACACAGCGTTTGATGAAAGCGTTCGCGGATGAATTCCAGTCGGTGAATTGTGCCGATCTGCTCGGCTGCCACCTTGGCACTCCTGAAGGGCGGCAGACCTTCAATGAACAGAAACTGGCCACGCGCTGCCTGACCTATACGCGGCGCGCAACCGAGATTGCGGCGGAGTTGATCGAGAGCCTCCTGGATGAAACACCGGAGGGCGAATAGGCCGTGTGTGCTGTGCCTGTTGCGGTGCCGACTGTGCGCGCTCTCCCGACCGCTGTTGCGAAACCTTACTGTGCCGCCCGCGCCTTGAGCCAGCCGCCAACGCGTTCCATGCGATTGGTCCAGACATACCCGTCAAAGCCCGGCGGGATGGATGCCAGCAGTTCGGGCGTATCGATCCCGGTGGTGCCCGGATCGCCCATTGTGTAAGGTCCCAGCAGAATGACTTCGGTTCCGTCCGCCTTCATGCGCGCGAGGAACCGGTTCGGCCATCCCCACAGATATCCGGCCATGTTGATCGGGACGGGGATGAGCGCGTTGCGGCAGGGTTCAGGAACATAGCCGGACCACCCCAGCGCAACGTATTCCTTGAGGCACGCCTTCACCGACGTCTTGCTGTAGCCCTTCAACCCCTTGATGCGTGCCTGCGCACGCGCCGTCGGCTCGCTGCCGCCATAGACGCCGAAGATCGACGCGCGCCATTCCGGATGCGCCGCCAGCATGTCGCCTTCGCGCGCCTCGCGGCTCTTGAAATTGATCAGAAACCGCTTGCCCGGAAACGCCGCGATGACGTCGGCGAGCGAGGGGATGAGGCCAACGCCCTGGCCCCGGAACGGAAAGGTCTTGCCGCCGTCGGCGGTGTAGCCATGGCCGGCGTCAAGTGTTTGCAGGTCAGCGAGCGAATGTTCGCGGGTTACGCCACGGCCATTCGTCCGGCAATCCAGCGTCCAGTCGTGGATCACGGCGAAATGGCCGTCGGTCGTTGGATGAACATCGAGTTCGACCACGGTGGCTCCCGCCGCGAACGCCGCCGACATGGACGGAATGGTATTTTCAAGAAAACTATGAGTGGGCGGCTCGATCCGGGTGGCCGTGCACGTCTCCTTGGTCAGACCAGTCCGATCGAAGTTCTGATATACGCCGCGATGAGCGATGAAGCGGAGACGCGGGGTGGCGGGTACGCTCGCGAGCCACGATGCGTTCCAGAAATACAGCACGGTGGCTGTCAGCAGCAAGAACAAGAGCACACGTTTGCGTCTGGAAGTCTGTGGCATCGCTTTTCCCTTTCCCGACTGACGGCGATGTGGCATTGTCGCTCCCAAATAAGGGAACAGTCAACTCTGTTCCCGAGAATGGGAATCAAGGTGGCCACGCGGAATGCGGCTCATTGGCGCTTCGTTATTGACGGACTACGGCGAGCGGCATCCGGAAGCCATGGCGGCGCTGCGGAGCTTGCATGCGCTGGTCCGTGAAGCACGCTGGACCGAGCCGACCGATGTCGAAAACGAATTTCGTGCGGCGACCTGCGTTTCAAGGCCAGGAACCGTGGTGCTGACTGTCGCCGAGACGCAGCTCCGTGTGGTCCTGGATGTGAACTACGCGCTCGGCTTTGTCCGGGTCGTGTCCGTGTCGGAATTGGATGACAGCGGGAGATGAACATGTCTGCCAATGATAGCGTGAAGCCGGTCCGCACGGCGGAGGAACATTCCGCGGCGCTCGATGAGATCGCTCGCCTTTCCGGCGCTGCACCGGGCACGCCCGAGGCCGACCGGCTGGAGGTGCTCGTCATCCTCGTCGCCGATTACGAACAGAAGCATCATCCGCTTCCGGCACCCGATCCCGTCGAACTCCTTGCCTTCGCGATGAAGGCGCAGGGGCGAACCCAGACCGAGCTTGCCCAGGTGCTGGGGTCGCGCTCGCGTGCTTCGGAGGTCCTCACCCGACGGCGGCATCTGTCGGCAGATATGGTCGATAAACTCGCCAGGGCATGGAACCTGCCGGCCACGCTGTTGTCCGCGCCGTACGCCATCAGTGGTGGGATGAGACGGACCGTCACCCGCGGCGCTGCTGCGCTCCTCGTCGTCCTGGCGCTCGGCCTGTCGGCAATTGGCGGGTTGATCTGGACCTATGGCCGCGATCTGCCAGATACGTCCACCATCGCAAGCTACACGCCACCCGATATCGCTCGCTTTGGCCCGGATGGACGCCTGACGGCGTTCCGCAAATTCACACCGCTGTCTGCTATTCCCCCGCATGTCGTGAATGCTTTCCTGGCCGCGGAGGATCGGGGTTATTACGAGCACGACGGTTACAGCCCTGCCGCAATCCTGCGCGCCATGGTCCACAACGCGCGCAGAGATCGCGGCAGCAAGCCGTCCGGGGCGTCGACCATCACGCAGCAACTGGCGAAGAACCTGTTTCTTGCGGGGCAGCCGCCCTCTCTCGAACGCAAGATCAAGGAGATCCTCCTTGCAAGGCGGATCGAGGCTGCCCTGACGAAGGATCGTATTCTGGAGCTGTATCTCAATCAGATCTATTTCGGAGGCGCCGCCCGCGGTATCGCGGCGGCAGCCAAGCAGTATTTCGGCAAAACGCCCGCCGACCTCAGCGTGGCCGAGGCCGCCTATCTCGCAGCGCTGCCGAAAGCGCCCGACAACTACCGGGTGGATCGTCCGGGCAACCTGGAGCGCGCGAAAGAACGGCGCGACTGGGGGCTGGGGCGCATGGCCGACGACGGGCTGATCACGACGACGGCCGCACAATTCGCGCAGGCCGAGCCGCTGAGGTCCGACGCGCTGCAGCCATAGGATCGCCTATCTAAGCGAAGTGCTGGTGAGGGGCCCGTGGCCCCCAGACCTGATCATGGCGCTTCTTCTTCAATAGATGGTCGCTGGGACGCCGGTATCCCGCCAAGCTTCAGCCAAAGGCGCGGCTCATCAATGGTCACGAAAGAGATAGTGCTTTTCGCCATGAGCGTTCGCCTGAGTGGCCCCCCCGTCGGTGAGCGCACTTGCTCTCGAATGTGAGTTGGCTGGCATATTGGAAGTGCTGCCGGCAGTTAACTAGATCGGTCGCAAAACCTTTCGCGACACCCGCCGCCCGATCTACGGTGAATTCGCGCATGATGCACGGCGGACGAGCGGGAGGGTCCGGCAGGAAAGTCACGACCGCAGAAGACATAACAGGGCTAGGCGGATATGAGTAGGACGGCGGGACACGTGCCGGTCCCGAA
>JBNKIW010000085.1:0-8099 GCA_050290865.1 Rhodomicrobiaceae bacterium
TTTCGCGTCACGCTCCGGCGCCTGGATCTGGCCGCGGAGATTTACCACCTCAAGGAGCCGGAACGGCTTCCGCGCGTGCTGAGTTCCGACGAGGTGAAGCGCCTCTTGACCATGGTGCCGAACCTTCAAGACCCGCGCCCTGCTGACGCTTGCCTATGGCTGCGGCTCACGCGCGGGCGAGGTGGTGCGCCTCCGCGAGCGCGAATGCGGCAGCCTTGCCGCAGCGATACACGATGCCTTTGCTCTTGCACGTCTGGCTGCTCTCCGGGGCGGAGATGGAGACGTATGCGCGTCCCGTCAATCTCGGTGATGCCACCGTCGATCACAGAGGCTGGGCCGGCCCGAAATGGGATCGTCAATTTTTCGGTCTGGCAAGCGGGAGACAATCCGCGGCAAGCTTTGAAATCCGTTCATTGGTTAGTTCACAATTCCTATTACGCTACCTTCGGTTGTAGCAATGTTTCAGGTTCCGTGGACCGAGGAGCCCCGCACAATACCAAGCCTGAGATGAGATGTGACGTGATGCCTGGTCGGGCGTGGAGACCGCATTGCTGTCCAGCGACCGATATTCTGCGAAGGTAAAACATTCATGATGCGGAATGAACAACGAGAGATGTCGCTAGGTTTTACGCATGAGGCGTTCCCCGCCGGAACACACATGTGTTACATCTACAACGACGACGATGAATGCCGGGATGCTCTTGCGAAATATATTGAGAGCGGCCTCCTTGAGGGAGAAGAAGTACACTATTTCTACCACGCAACACGAGGCGAAACGCCCGAAGCTGCACAACAGCGTATTGGAGTGCGGGTTCCTGCGGAGGGAAGCAACGGTGTCTTCAGACTGGCACGTGCCCTCGATGCCTATTGCCCGGACGGGACATTCGTCCCCGAACGCATGCTGGACCGCCTTCGGGAGACCTACCTGTCGAGCATCAAGAAGGGCTTTGCAGGGGCTCGCGTCTCCGGCGAAATGGGGTGGGCGCTGGAGGGGCTGCCCGGAACGGAGCGATTGATCGAATATGAGGCGCTGGTCAATACTGTCGTCGCCGAGTATCCGTGTACGGCACTCTGCCAGTATGACGCCCGGCGATTCGACGGCGCCACGCTGTTCCATGTGCTTTCCGTCCACCCCGCCATGGTCGTACAGGGGCAGGTGGTGAGAAACCCCTATTTCATTCAGCCGGAAACGTTCCTGGCGAGACTGCGCGCGGCATCATAGGAGAGGCGATTGGCTCCTGTTGACGCAGGCATTCTCGGCAAACTCATCGTGGCACAACAGGCCGCGGTGGCACTGCCCGACGAGGCTCGCCTCGCGGCCTTCCTCCGCGAGGCGCTCCTGCAGGCGCCCGGAGTTGCCGGTGCAGAGTTCGTTCTCGGAGCGGGCGAGCACACCCCCAATGCAGATGCGGGCACTGCCGAACCATCGATTCCACCCACGGCCATGGTAGTGCCGCTCGCCACGCGTCACGGAGATTATGGCCGTCTGGTGCTCACGGTTTCCGATCCGGCCGCATTCGCTCCCTATCTCGATTTCATCAAGAACATGACTGGTGCCGTCGCTGCCAATCTCGAAGGCCGCTATCATGCGGCGCAGCTTGCGCGCCGGAACGAAGAATTGGCTCAGGTAAAGGGGCAGCTCGAAGCGGCCTTGAGGGAGAGTGAGACCGTCTATCGCTGGGTCGTCACGACGATGGCCGAAGGCGTGATCTTTCAAGGCGCCGCCGGGGAAATCCTCACCGTCAATCCCGCCGCCCGGAAGATCCTGCGCATGTCTGAAGGCGAGGTGGTGGGGCATACCATTGCAGAAATGTTCAAAGGGGCCATACAAGAGGATGGAAGCGCATTCACGCAGGAACAGCTTCCTCCCATGGTGACCCTGCGCACCGGCCAGCCTCAGACCGACCAGGTCATGGCCATTCGCCTGCCCGATGACGGCATCGTCTGGGTTTCCATCAACACGCAGGCGCTGACTTCGACGACCGAAACGCTGCCGCATGCGGTTGTCATAACGTTTCGCGACATTACCGAACGCCGCGAGGCTGAGAAGGAACTCCGGCACCACCAGGAACAACTGGAACAGCGGACGGTGGAACTGGCCCTGGCGCGCGACGCAGCCGAGGCGGCCAACAAGGCCAAGAGCGTGTTCCTGGCGAACATGAGCCACGAACTGCGCACGCCGCTGAACGCCATCCTCGGCTTCTCCAGCATGCTGCGCCGGGAACCGCAGCTCGACGCCGATCTGCGTGAAAAGCTCGACATCATCAACCGGAGCGGCGAGCATCTGTTGAACATCATCAACGACGTGCTGGAAATTGCGCGGATCGAGGCAGGGCGCCTGCAGTTGGAGACAGCCCCCTTCGACCTCTCAGGCACGCTCGGCACCATTGCGGAGATGATGGAACTGCGTGGCCGCGACAAAGGCTTGTCCCTGCGGCTCGAACAGGCCCCCGGCGTCCCACGCTACATCAGGGCTGACGAGGCGCGTCTCCGCCAGGTACTGATCAACATTATTGGCAACGCGTTGAAATTCACCGAGCGTGGCGGTGTGAGCATCCGCCTCGGCTTGAAACGCGATGGCCGGGAGCTGATCGTGATCGAAGTCGAGGACACCGGCCCCGGCATCAGCGAGGAAGACCAGAAGCGGCTGTTCAAACCTTTCGTGCGACTGGTGGAGGGAGGCGCGCAGAAAGGCACGGGCCTCGGGCTGGCTATCTCGCATCAATACCTGCAACTGATGGGCGGCTCCATCGGGGTGACGAGTTCAGTGGGCAGAGGGTCCATCTTCCGTATCGAGCTGCCTTTCGAAAGGACAACGCAGGCGGAAATCCTGGGGCTGGAACGTCCGGCGCACGCCGAAGAGGTGGTCGCGCTCGCTCCCCGTCAGCCCACATACCGCATCCTCGTTGCCGAGGACAACCGTGACAACCAGGTCCTTCTGGTCAAACTGATGACGGATCTCGGGTTGGACGTGAAGGCGGCGGACAACGGCGAAGAGTGCGCGAATATCTTTCAGGAGTGGCACCCGCATCTGATCTGGATGGACCGCCGCATGCCTGTCATGGACGGCCTGGAGGCCACACAGCGCATTCGCGCTCTCCCCGGAGGGCAGGATGTGAAAATCGTGGCGGTGACGGCCTCGGTGTTCAAGGACCAGCAGCAACAAATGCTGGACGCCGGGATGGATGATTTCGTGCGCAAGCCCTTCCGTTTCAACGAAATCTACGACTGTCTCGCAAAGCATCTGGGCGTAAGGTATCTCTACAAGGCCGCCGAAGCAGAAGCCGCCCCCCACGTCGAACTGACACCAGCGATGCTGGCGGTCTTGCCGGCTGCAATGCGCCGCGACCTGAAGGATGCCCTGGAGAGCCTGAACACCGCCCGCATCGAAGCAGTCATCGGGGAGGTGAGCCGAGTTGATGAGGCACTTGCCCGGAGTTTGTCGCGCCTGACGGAGGATTTCGAGTATCCGGTGATCCTAGCCGCGCTGGCGGCGGAGACACGGTGATCGGAAAGGGCCACTTGTTCATGTGTGGATGACTCCCGCGGTGCAAGGGGGCCGCAGCAGTGCGTCAGGTCGAACCCGTGTGAGTTTGAATCCGAGCCGCTGGGAAGTTTGGCCTCCCAGAACAGATGAGTTTCGCTCGCCTCGCCTTCGGCGACTGACGCCCTTGCCCCCGTCTGCCCCTTCCAACTCTTTGCTGCCATGTCATATATGCCCTGCTGTTGCACTTCGGGGTTGAAACGGCGTGATGATTTTCCTTATGCGGGGGTTGATTGGGTGCGCCGACGCGCCGGATGGCTTCCAAGCCAGACGCAGACCAGTACAATGGCGGCGCCGAGGCTCTGCGCAGGCGTCAGGGCCTCACCAAGGATAAGCCAGCCCAGCAAGACGGCCGTCAGTGGACTAAGAAATCCAAAACCAGTGATCATCTCGGGACCGAGGCGCTCAATGCCCCGGAACCAGAAGAAATAGGTGAGCGCCGCACCGACGAGGCCTAGCCAGACGAAACCGGCGACATTCAAAGCGCTCAGCGGCGGCAAGCTTGGCTCAAGGATGAGGGCTGCCGGCAGCAGCAGCGCACCCCCCACCGTCAGTTGCCACCCAGTGAAGGTCAGAGCCGAGACCGGCGGCCGCCATTTTCGCGTGAGTACGACGCCGCAAGCCATGGAAAGGGCGCCAATAAGGGCGGCGGCGATCCCGATCGCATCGAGCTTTGCTTCCGGTCCTATCACAAGTAGCGCGACCCCGCCGAGTCCGACAACCGCGGCGAAAAGGCCGCGCGCGCTGAGTGGTGAGCCAAGAACCACGCGCGCCAGGAGCAAAATCACGAGCGGCTGGACTGCTCCTAATGTGGCCGCCACTCCGCCAGGCAGACGGTAGGCGGCGATGAACAGCGCCGCCCAGAAGATCGCGAAGTTGAGCGCTCCCACCACCGCCAGCTGCCCGAGCCAGGCGCGCGGCGGTATGTGCCGTGTCACCGCCATGAGCAGAAGACCTGCGGGCAATGCCCTGAGCGTCGCGTCGGTCAGCGGATAACCGTCAGGCAGCATCTGCGAGGTGACGATATAGGTGGTGCCCCAGATAGCCGGGGCCGATGCGGCAAGGAGAGCATCTGCAGTTATGGACATCGCGCGCCTCCATCTGTCTTGATATCAAGATAATATCGAATCATCTTGACGTCAAGATAAGTCTTGTCTAACTTTCCCTGCATGGATCATGTCGATGGCATTCTCGCCCAGTGGCGCCTGGAGCGCCCCGATCTGGATGTCGGACCGATGGGGACGTTCGGCCGGTTGAAGCGGCTTCACAACCACCTCTCGGATGAATTGGCTCGCGTCTACAAGGCTCATAATCTTACGGCGGCGGGTTTCGATGTGCTCGCCACGCTTCGCCGCACAGGGGCCCCCCATGCGCTCAGCCCTTCGGCGTTGATCGCCTCGACGATGGTCACTTCTGGCACGATGACTAACAGGCTCGATCGATTGGAGGCGGCTGGATTGATCGAGCGCCGCCCCAATCCCGAAGATGGACGCGGATCGGTTGTGGCGCTTACAGTAGAAGGGCTTGAGTTGATCGACTGCGTTGTCACCGAGCATGTTGCAAACCAGCATCGGCTGATGGATGGTTTGACGCCTGTGCAGCGGAAGCAACTGCATGACGGGCTGAAGGCGTGGCTCACGCTGTTCGAGACGGCGGAAGGGTAGAAAACCAAACAGCAGCTTCACCGGCTTGGCGAGCATCTGAATGGCGATCTCTGATCGCGGCACAGGCGGTGGCGGGAAACACCACCGAGTCGGCCCGGCGTCCGAGAAACATGCGCGATACTGATAGTTGTATGTGCGTTAGCAGGGGGAACGCTGTCGCAATATCATATGGAGTGAACACGTTCGCATTCGAAGCGTAGAATGGTATGGTGAAGGTTCGTGGATCACTATCCGTCAGCATCTTGCCGCTCGCAGTCCAGACCGTGAGAGGCTGGTGTAGGCCTCAAATCGGTTCATGTTTCCCTTCGGAGCAACGCAGGATACACCACTCCTTACGTAGTGCGCGCGGATTTGGCGACACCTCATGCATGGATCGTTTCTACTCGTCGGCGTGTTGGTGGGAATGCTTGTCGGTTTCCTGTGCCGGTGGATATGGCCGGCGGTCGGACCCTCGCCGTTGGTAAGGTTCAGGCTGACCGGTTTGCCGGCGCGCCGCCGGATGGCAACATGCTACTTCACGGGCGCCGTTGTCCTCGGCGGAATCGCGACGGCAATTGGCGGTGTAGCTTCGCTGCTGTGGTGGGGCACGTTGGCGCTTGCCCTGGTGGGCCTGATATATGCGGGACCGGGGGCAGCGGGCTTTCAGAAGCATGGCGGATTGCACAGCCCGCCGGTATTGGTGCTACTGGCCCCCTTTCTCCTGGCCGCCTGCCTGCTCCCCCGCTGGCGTACCCGCGGCTATCCGGAGCCGTCCGCGGTGCGCGACGGAGTCTGGCTTGGCCGCCTGCCTTTTGCGTGTGAAATGGCGCAATCACAATTTGCTGCGCTCGTCGATCTGACTGCGGAGCTGTCCATCGCGCCCGGACCGTGGCGCTACGCCTCACTTCCGTTGCTGGATGCCGTACCGCCTGCGCCGGCGGACCTCGCAGAGGCGGCACGCACCATCGAGGCCTTGCGCATGGATGGCGGGCCAGTGCTGGTCGCGTGCGCGCTCGGCCATACGCGCAGCGCCTGCGCCGTCGCTACCTGGCTCATCCTCACCGGCCGGGCGGCGGATGCCGATGATGCCATCCACCAATTGCGGACCAGCCGCCCGCAGGTTGTATTCCGACCGGCGCACACTGGTAGAATGCGGGCGTATGCGTGCAAAGGGGGGCGAAGGCGACCACTGACGAGCGGTCCCCGCTGCCTCCAGTGTGTGCACCTCGCCATCACGAAAGTCGCTCGCCGGTCAACGTCGCGAGCATGGCGGGCAGCATGCGTTCCATGATCGCGTCATGGCCGCCCAGGGCTGCGGCTGCGTCGTCGAAGGTGCCGTCGAGCGCAAGCGCGGCAAAACCGTGAACCATCGACCACGCCGCGAGCAGCATGCCCTGCGCCGGTGGCTCAAGCGGCGTATCCGGCTCAACGCCACAATAGGCTCGCGCGGCATTCTCCAGCATGGCGAATGCACCTTCCGCAGCTGCCTTCAGCCTTTCATTGCTGGGATCGCACATGTCGCGACGGAACATGAGCCGCACGCGCGCCGGATGCCGCAGCGCAAATGTGACATAGGCGATGCCCTGTTCGCGCAGGCGCGCTGCAGGATCAGCAGCACCGCGCTCGTCCGCCGCCTGTAGAGCGCGTGTCAATTCCTCGAAGCCTCGCGCGGCCACCTCGCTGAGGAGGCCCGCCGCGTCGCCGAAATGATGGGCCGGTGCCGAAGGGGAAACGCCAGCGCGGCGGGCCACTGCGCGCAAGGAGAATCCCGCGACGCCGCTTTCCAAGAGAATTGCATCCGTTGCCGCGACGAGCGCTTCTTTGAGAGCGCCATGGTGATAGCGCTCCCGCGCCGGAGCGTCTTGCTTCGTATTCATCTTGACGGTGTTCAAATCCTCTGCCATTGATGGATTTTAACACCGTTCAAATATCAAGCCTAGCGAAGGAGTACCTGCATGCAGCGCGCGTCGAACACATTTGGTTTCTGGTTGCTTGCTGGTCTTTCCGTTGCTGTAGCGCTCTACTCCTATCGGTTCGCGGCAGCGCCCTGGGGGATCTTTCCAGCGGTCGATGAAGCTATCCAGGACGTTTTCCGGCGCATGCCGCTGGCAATGACAGCTCATGCACTCTTTGGGGCGACGGCGCTGCTCGTGGGGCCGTTCCAGTTCGTAGCGGGCCTACGGCAGAGGCGCCCGCTTCTTCATCGCTGGTTGGGCCGGGTCTATGCGGCGGCCTGCATCATCGCCGGGGTTGGAGCTCTGGCAAGTGCACCTCATGCATCGGGCGGACCGGTTGCGGGCGCGGGTTTCGCGCTTCTCGGCGTGTCGTGGATCGCGGCAACGGGCGGCGCCTGGGTTGCCGCACTAAACCGCAATTTCATGCTGCACCGTCGGCTCATGCTCTACAGTTTTGCCATGACTTTCGCCGCCGTCACGCTGCGGCTGCAAATCCCGTTCGGCATCGCGGTCTTGGACTTCAAGGACTATGCATCGCTGTCACCGTGGCTCGCCTACACCGCCTGGCTGCCGAACGTTGCCGCCGTTTGGCTGTGGACACGGCGTCCCGTCGGGGCTGCTAACCCTCAATGACCGTGATGTCTGCGAGGCACGCTCGGAGCCCATGACCGCTTGCATGCCACATCATTCCGGCGGCATAACAATGCGAGGGCCGGTTGACTCGGCAGTTCGCTCGCGCAACGACGGCTATTGACGAATCTAATCCCTTCCTGCACGCGCACGCCAGACGCTGCACCATGTTCTTGGCACTCCGGCCTGCGGAAGAATAGAGACTAGTACAGCCCGCCGGAAGTCCTGACCCGCATCGCACTTCGCATTATGCGGTGAGCGGTTTGCCGGTGAAGGTCTAGCGGAAGGGCTTGGCCATGGCCTCGTTGAAGTAGGCGATGAAGGCCT
>JBNKIW010000086.1:0-8015 GCA_050290865.1 Rhodomicrobiaceae bacterium
ACCGCGCCACAAACTCCAGAAGTCCGCTCATCTGACCCTCCGTGCCATGAAGGTCGACATGCTACCATGGGTTTAGGCGAGGCGCGAGAACATTTCATGAACCTGGCTTAGCTGGATAGGGAGTCGACGCGGACGACCAGAAAGCTCTGGATGTGCGGGATCAACTCGCCAAACCTTTCACAACGGCGAGTGCCGCCGCTATCTACCAAGCTATGAGTGCTTATGCAGCTGGTGGACAGTTTTACCGGCCGGAGCCTGGTACGAGTTTCTCTGATGAGGAAAAATTCGAGCTCGCTGGAGAAATGATTAGGAGTCGAATGAAGTATGACGGAAGATCATTTTACATGATGTTTTACGTTCCCAAAGGTGACGATGAGCGTTCAAAACTGGACGCTCTAGTCAAAAAACTGGCCAAAAAGCTGCCGGGTATGCTGTTTCTCGCGCTGGATGACCGGAAGTCCGTTGCAACGGCTGAGATCAGACGCTTCGATCCCTTCGTCTGGATGTTGAACAAAGCCGAGGGAGGAAACTCCTGATGCAGCGGCTCATGGCAAAGGAAGGTGGCATCGTCGAACTCCGGCGCGGCGATGGTATCCCCGAACAAGTGCATGTTTTCGGCAAGCGCGAAATACAGGCCGTCAACACCGCACTCGCTGCTGGACGTCCGCTATTATTGCGGGGGGAACCGGGCGTGGGAAAGAGCCAGCTTGCCTTTGCCGCCGCAAAGAGCCTTGGGCGCGCTATTGTCGCGAAGACGGTGGACGCCAACACTGAGGCACATCATTTGCTTTGGCATTTTGATGCCGTTGCTCGGCTTGCCGAAGCGCAAGTGCAAGGAGCGCTTCTCGGTGGCTGCCGGGAATGTCAGGAGGCGGTAATGGATTCTCTTGAGAAGAATCTCGCCCTTCACAAATTCGTCCACCCCCAGGTGTTGTGGTGGGCGCTGAATTGGAGGAGCGCGGCAAAGCAGGCGAAGGTCGCCAAAATCGATGAACCCAAACAGTGCACCGGCCACAAGCCCAGCAACGGTGTCGTTGCCCTCATCGATGAAATAGACAAAGCGGACAGCCATGTGCCGAATGGCTTGCTTGAAGCCTTGGGCGCCGGCTCCTTTAAGCCTTTCGGTCTGCCTGAGCGCGTGTTCGCCGACAGCCGCTCACCGCTCATCATCGTCACGACAAACGAAGAGCGGCGATTGCCCGATGCGTTCATTCGCCGGTGCCTTGTCCTCAATATGCAGTTACCGAAAGATCGAAAGGATCTTCAGGCGCATTTGCTCGAACGCGCGCGCGCGCACTTTTTGGGTATCGATGAGAAGCTGATCCAGCGCGCCGCTCAAATGCTGATTGACGACCGGGAAATCGCGAAGAAGGAAAACCATTACCCACTGCCCGGACAGGCGGAATATCTGGATCTGTTGCGGGCGGTTCGCCGCCTCGCCCCCAACAACATTAAGGCCCAGGCGGAGTTGCTGGAAGAGTTAGGAGATTTCGCGCTCAAGAAAAGCGTGTAGCAATCATCATGAAGCGTTCAGGTTTCATCAGTCGTGCCGATTTATTGCAGACACTGCGTGCGGTGGACGACGAAACGCGGGAGGCCGCAGCGGATCTGCTTGGCTACGTCGCGCAGCCGCGCGCCAAGTCCGCTCCCGATATGCCATTCACCCCTGCCGCAGAGCCGCGCGCTTCGGAGGAGTTAAGCATTCCGGAGCCCGCCGATGTTTCGCGGCCGCTGGTGCCAGCGCTATTCTGGCGCTTGGAAAAGTATGCTGCCCGCCAAAAGGAAGGCTCGACCACTGCCCCGCCTCGGAAACTCCCAGCCTGGAAAAATCGGCCAGGCCGGCCCCCGCCAATCTTCTGGCTTGAAAACTGGCGAAGCTTAGCGCCGCGTCTGCTCACCGCCCTTCGTGGCAGTGGCCCGGGACTGGATTATGATGTCGAACGTGCGGTCAAAATCCTGGCGCGTGGTGAAAGCCTCACTCAACTGCCGCGAAAAGAGCGGCCGAAACCGCTGCCACGCGTGCAGGTCGTATTTGACCGCTCATCCCACCTGATCCCGTATTGGCTCGACCAAGATCTGGTTGCCGCCACCTTGGCCACCATATTGGGCGAGCACAACACCGAGACTGCGTTCGCGCAGGAAAGCGCTGACGAACTGATCCTCGGCCACATTGAGGAAGGGGCTCCGTATCGTCTTCCGCCAGCCGGTTCAGCGGTCCTCGTGCTGGGCGATCTGGGTTGTCTTTCGCCGTCAGCCTATCGGGAAAACTCCTGGGCTCGCTTCGGGCGCCGCGTGCGCGCCGCTGGCTGTCATCCAATCGCCCTGGTGCCAGCGCCTGCCGGTCTCGTCGCGGCCAGTTGCCGTCGCGCGTGGCGTCTCATCCCCTGGGGGCTGGAGCGCGGCGAGGTCATGCTCAATCGCGACATCCGCCAGAAGCGGGCGCGGCGGCTCCTCGCACTGGTTTCCCACGCCTTTCGCATCGAGCCGGGACTGCTGCGCGCCGCGCGTCTCGTGCTTGGACGTGAAGCTGGCGATGTTGGCGTCGAGGCTGAAGCGTGGGCGGAACTCAAGCGCCGGCATCCCAGCGCAGGAACTATGGCTCCCGAACTTGCCGAAGAACTGCAACAGCAATTCGCAAAGGAACCGCGGCGGATCCGGAAAGAAGTCCTCGCCTGTCAGTGTGAATGGCGTCAGAGCGTTGCTGGAGAAATCTGGTTCGATGAGATCATCAATCTGCCGCCGGCTTCACAGGCTTTGCTACCAAATCCGGACGATGTGAAACAGTCCCGGAGCTTTTTCGCGTACGCCGCGGGCTCATTTCCTCCCGATAGCGAGATCGGACTGAAGATCACGTCGTGGCTGGCCAACGAAGTCGCTCGTCGTTCGACGGACAACGCCTGGACGATAGCTGAATATGCTCGCGCCATCTACATTGCTAAAAAAGACGATCCTGACTTCGAACTGCCCGGCAATGTTGATCCGGCGCATATTCAGGGTCCGCAAGTGCTCAGCGGTCCCTTGAGTTTCCGGTTTGGGCGGGACTGCCTGGAGGTGCTCACAGGGGCAGCCGATCACTCTGGCGCCGCCCATCTCGGCATGATGCCGTGCGAAAACGGCATCTTGAACCACTCGGTGGTCCCCGATCAGCGGCCCGATCCGGCGTTGTTCTGGTCGGACGGCAAAGCGCCGTCATGGGCGAGCGGCTGGGGCGAGGATGAGTTCGGCCCCTACGCGGAATTTACCGTCGGCGACGTTGTTCAGCGCCTTCGCTGGTGTCCAGCCGGGCGATTTATGATGGGGTCGCCGACAACGGAGGCCGGACGTTATAACGATGAAGGGCCGCAGCATGAGGTGAGTTTGGATACCGGCTATTGGATGATGGATACGCCGGTTCGCCAGTGCCTGTGGCAGGCGGTGATGGGCAAGAATCCGAGCCGCTTCAAAAGCCCGGACAGGCCGGTGGAGAACGTCGATTACAAGATGATCGAGCAGTTCCTCTCGCGCTTGAATAAGCGGCTGCCGGACCTCAATCTGTCTCTGCCGTCGGAAGCGCAATGGGAATACGCCTGCCGCGCAGGCAGCAAGGCGGCGACCTATGCGGGCGACCTGGAGATTCTAGGCGAAAGGAACGCGCCGGTCCTCGATCGGATCGCGTGGTATGGCGGCAATAGCGGCGTGGGTTTCGAACTTGCCGATGGTGAGGACAGCTCGGGCTGGGACGAGAAGCAATATCCGGATTCACCTTCGGGAACGCACCTGGTGGGGCAGAAACGCCCCAACGACCTGGGCCTCTACGACATGCTCGGGAATGTCTGGGAGTGGTGCGCGGATCACTGGCACGACAATTACGATGGCGCCCCCGCCGACGGCTCTGCTTGGCGAGACGATGATGCCGCCGCGGTCCGCGTCATGCGGGGCGGGTCGTGGGGCGACCGTGCGGGGGATGTGCGCGCCGCTTGCCGGGACCACAACCCTCCGACGAACCGCTACGTCTTTGTCGGCTTTCGCTGTGTCCGAGTTCAGCTGAGCGACAAGCGAGAAGCGGCACCGGTCGATCGAGGGGCTGCGCAGCAAGCGGAGCGGCGCGCGGCTGCTCGATCGACGGGTGACGCGGTGCCAGCGATCTGCCTCACGCCTGAGACCGCCAGCGCCTCGATCCACCTGCCCCCGGCGGGGCGGATCCGCATCATCAGCGACAGCGCGGAGCTGGAATTCGCCCAAGCGGGCCGTCCGCCCTGGGCCTCGCACATGGGCTGCGACACGCATGGCCTGTTCGTCGAGTTCACCGTCGGCAGCGTCGTGCAGCGCCTCCGCTGGATCCCGCCGGGGCATTTCACCATGGGCTCCCCCAAAGGCGAGGTAGGCGGCTGGGGAGACCGTGAAGGGCCACAACACGAGGTCACGCTTGCCACCGGCTTCTGGATGATGGACACGCCGACACGCCAGGATTTGTGGCAGGCCGTGATGGATGACAATCCGAGCCGCTTCAAGAGCCCGGACCGGCCGGTGGAGAGCATTGATTTCGACGCTGCCGAGCAGTTCGTAAAGCGCCTGAACGAAAGATCGCCCGGTCTCGATCTTGCCCTGCCGTCGGAAGCGCAATGGGAATATGCGTGCCGCGCGGGCAGCACGACGGCGACCTACGCGGGCGATCTGGAGATCTTGGGGGAGCGCAATGCTCCGGTCCTCGATCGCATCGCTTGGTACGGCGGCAATAGCGGGGTGGGCTTCGAGTTGGAGAACGGCTCCGACAGTTCGGATTGGAAAGAAGTGCAGTATCCGAATCCACGATCCGGGACGCATCCAGTCGGACAGAAGGCGCCAAACGACTTCGGCCTTCACGACATGCTCGGGAACGTCTGGGAGTGGTGCGCCGACCACTGGCATGAGAACTACGAAGGCGCCCCAACCGATGGTTCTACTTGGCAGGACAAAAGGGCCGCCGCGGGCCGCGTCTGGCGGGGCGGGTCCTGGGCCGACCTTGCGGGGGCTGTGCGCGCCGCTTGCCGGGACCACTACCCTCCGACGTACCGCTTCGGCGGTGTCGGCTTTCGCTGTGTCCGAGTTCAAAATCCAGCGGAAAAGAAGGGCAGGCGGTGAGTCGAGCGTGCGGAGCCGCTCGGCCACAGCCTGACCGGGCGGCGGTGTTCTTGGGGCCCGCCGCAGGCGGCCAAAAAATTTGGAAGGCAAGGTTGTTTGATGCAATATCGCTTCTTCACGATCCCCATCTTCGAAAGCGATGACAGCGAGGCGGCGTTGAACGCTTTCCTGGGAACGCAACGGGTTGTTCATGTCGATCGCCACCTGATCCAGGACGGCCGCAACAGCGTTTGGGCAATCTGCATCGGGTATCAGGATGGCGCGCCCCGAGCGTCAAAGGATAAGCGCGGCAAGCTCGATTACCGCACCATACTGACCGATCCCGAATTTGCCGTGTTCTCGCGGATGCGAGCCCTTCGCAAACAGCTTGCCGACCAGGAGAGCATCCCCGCCTACGCCGTGCTCACCAACGAGCAGCTCGCGGCAATCGTGCAGCGGCGAGCCGATACTCTTCAAGCCATCCGCGAGATTGACGGCATCGGCGACGCCCGCATCGAGAAGTACGGCGCCGCCTTCCAGGCAATAATGCAAGCCGCAGCCCTGCCAGCCAAGGAGGCCGCGCCGCGTGAAACGGTCTCCAGTTAGTCTCGCCGATATTGCTGAGTGGTCGAACCTGTCGAACGCGTTCTATCTCGCCGCGCGGGGCAAGAGGGCGCGCAAGGATGTCGCCGCCTTCGCTGAAGACCTCGAAAGACAACTGGCGACGCTGCGCCACGAAATCCTGAGCGGCGAAGTGGCCGTTGGCAAATTCCGCTCTTTCCGCATTCACGATCCGAAGCCCCGCCTGATACAGGCCCCCGCTTTTCGTGAGCGGGTCTTGCATCACGCCATTATGGCGCATGTCGGCCCAGTGATCGACCGTGGTCTGGTGTTCGACTGCTATGCGTGCCGCGAGGGCAAGGGACCGGTGGCAGCGGTGAAGCGTGCCCAGCGTCATGCGCAGCGTTACCCGTGGTTCTGCCAGATCGATATCCGCGGATATTTTGCCAGCATCGACCATCAAGTCCTCGTGGAAATGCTGCAGCGCCGGTTCAAAGACCGTGGGCTGTTGACGCTCCTGGAACGCATCATCGCGTCAGCGCCAGCATCGCCCGGGCGCGGCCTGCCCATCGGCGCGTTGACATCGCAATATTTCGCCAATCACTATTTAGGCGGGGCCGACCGCCTGGTCCTGGAGGGATCGGAGGCCCGAGGATACGTCCGCTACATGGATGACCTCGTGTGGTGGGGGGCGAGCCGTTCAGCAGTCCGCGAAGTTCTTGCGATGGCAAAAAGCTACATCGAAAATCAATTGAATCTTGAAGTGAAGCTTCCCGTGAGGATCGGCCAGTCTGTTCACGGACTGAACTTCTGCGGCTATCGGATATTGCCAGAGCGCCTGTTGCTGACCAGACGCCGCAAGCGCTGCTACATACAGTGCCGGCGGCGAGGGGAACTGGCGTACGCTAAGGGTGCAATCGACAGCCGGGGCCTGCAATCGCACTACGCCAGCGCATTCGGAATGACCGCACATGCGGACGCCGCCGCCTGGCGCCGGGCGCAAATCGCCAGGGGCAACCTTGTGCTCGAAACCCTAGAGGTATAAAGCCATGGCATGGGAGATCAGCCGCAAAGCCGCCGCGAACCGCGTCATGCGGGGCGGGTCATGGAACAACCATGCGAGGAATGTGCGCGCCGCTTGCCGGAACCACAACCATCCGACGAACCGCAACGACAATGTCGGCTTTCGCTGTGTCCGAGCTCAGCTCCAACCTGGATGGGTTGGGTATGAACAGGCTGGTCTTCCAGGCGTCCAGGGCACAAGCCAGGTTCGCCAAAACACGACTGTCGCTGGCGTGCTAGTAGGGGGCAGCAGCCGTCCGAACGCTCGCTGGCGATCTCCTGGGAGCCGCCGATGACCAATTCCGGCGCGATCGACTCAGGTTTGCATCCGCTTATGAATGGTATCCCCCCCGCCTGGGCGAGCGGCTGGGGTGAGGACAATTTCGGGGTCTATGCTTCGTTCTCTGTGGGCGATGTGGTTCAGCGACTGCGCTGGATTCCGCCAGGGCGCTTCATGATGGGCTCGCCGAAAAGCGAGGAGGGCCGCTACGATGACGAAGGCCCGCGCCACGAAGTGACCATCAACCCCGGCTTCTGGATGATGGACACGCCGGTTCGCCAATGCTTGTGGCATGCAGTGATGGGCGACAACCCGAGCAAGTTCAAAGGGCCGGACAGGCCGGTCGAGAGCATCGATTTTTCGTCGATCGAACAGTTCCTGTCACGCCTGAATGACCGGATTCCTGAACTTGAGCTTTCCTTACCATCAGAGGCGCAGTGGGAACATGCTTGCCGCGCAAGCAGCGGGGCCGCAACCTATGCCACAGCTACCGAGAAACTGTCGGACATTGCCTGGTTCGCGGACAACTCGGAGAGCCAGACACAGCCGGTCGCGAAGAAGCGCTGCAACGCGTGGGGGCTGCATGACATGCTCGGCAATGTGTGGGAGTGGTGCGCCGACCATTGGCACGACAATTACGAAGGCGCACCCACGGACGGTTCTGCCTGGCAGGATGAGGGAGCCGCCGCGACCCGCGTCATGCGGGGCGGGTCATGGTACGACCATGCGAGGCATGTGCGCGCCGCTTGCCGGAACCGCGACCATCCGCCGGGCCGCTACGACTTTGTCGGCTTTCGCTGTGTCCGAGTTCAAAATCCAGCGGAAAGGGGCAGGCGGTGAGTCGAGCGTGCGGAGCCGCTCGGCCACAGCCTGACCAAAGCGCGCCGCTGGTGTGCTTGATCGTATCCGCGCTATCCAGTCTTGAAGCGATTGCGATCACGAGCTAGCGACATCTTTGGTAGAGTAGAGATGTGGCGCGGTGGCTTTAGGCTGGACATATCCGTTGCCGTCCCTTTCGTCTGACGGTGCCTTA
>JBNKIW010000087.1:0-7970 GCA_050290865.1 Rhodomicrobiaceae bacterium
ACCGATTGCCGCATAACCACACAGGAAGCCGTTTGCCCTCTCGGTGCGTCTTCGTGGTGGTTAACTTGACGATGCCCCGAGCCGGTCTTCGCATCATTTGTCGTCAGCGTTGCCAGACCGTGCATTGCGCGGCACCACTGTTTTAACGGCTGATCAGCGGTGGAAGGCATTCCGTGGAACTCGTATGTGGAGAAGCCCGGGCGGTGCCGGCCCGCCTGACAAGGCCGCTGCTGACGCCACACACGGGCCTCTACGTGCCAAGGGGAACATACCATCTTACCTGCCGACCAGGGTGGGACCGTTTTCGTTGAATTGGCGTAGAGTTGCTTCCGCCAAAGCGCGCCCGCTCCAATCCGCTTCCTGTGGTTCGGTCCTCCTGTACCTTCTTGCCTCCGCCTTCTTTCGTTTCTCAGGTTCCGCAGCGGCTTCCGCCTCAGCCAATCTCCGTGCCTCCGCCGCGGCGGCTTCTGTCTCGGCCATTCTCCGTTCTGAGGCCTCGACCGCAGCGGCTTCCGCCTCAGCCAATCTTCGTGCCTTGGCCGCGGCGGCTTCTGTCTCGGCCATTCTCCGTTCCGAGGCCTCGACCGCAGCGGCTTCCGCCTCCGCATTCCTGCGCGTCTCTGTTCTCCCCCTGGGGCTTTGATCTCCCGCTTCGGAAACGCTGGGCCACGGATCTGAAACCGGCGTCTTGTCTGCACCAATCGGCACCAATTGAATGACCGCCAAGGATATTGTGCATGCCACTGCGGCTGCCGCGCCGATCATCTTCCAATGACGGCATTCCCTGGATCTCTCCCCCGCGGCAGGAGGCCGGGCCGTCTGTACCGCTCTGCGCGCCATCATTCTTGCCGCCGTCCCGGTTCCAAGTCTGTAGCGCAATATTGCAGGTCTCACGGGACGACTCTGTGGAAGTGGCTGTTTCAGGATCGTCACCCGATCTCCGTCACATAAGTCTTTGCCGGTCTTTGCTACCGCATGGATGCCGAGACCGTTACTCACAGGGCGGGTCCCGTGCCCACGCTTCGCGGCCGGTCCTGCCATCACGTGGTGCGCAACAGCCATTGCCTTGGCTACGCGCTCCGCCGCAAATTGCAGTGCCAAGTACTGAACTTGGGCAAATAGGGCTCTATTCCCGGCTGCGGCGGCAGCCGGATCGGGGGCTCCGTCGGCTACGAAACAAATTCCCTGGAAATGGGCCTTGGCTGATGTTTCAAGCCCGGCCTGCAACTGCTTCAGGTCATCATTCTTGCCCCCTGCAAGATCGCAAGAGGTTACGGCAAGCAGGCCTCGACGCCTGACGGATCGCGGCAGTCTAGCCCACTGGGCCTGCTCCGATTTACGCCATGGCTGCGCCGCAACCGTCGTCCAGATCGCGACATCGATGCCGTAACCCGATCCCGCGGGGAGACCGGCAGGAAGGTACAGAATTTCGACTGAACGAAGTATATCGCTTGGAAGCCCGGTTTCCAGAAGCTTCAGGCTGTCCCCACATACGTATTTGCCCGCAGGAAGGATGCCCTTCCCGGCGCTAGCTTGCATGAAGGCAAGTGTCTGTGCAACGCTGTTAAGCAAGGGAAAGGTGACCCTCTCGCCGCTCTCATAAATCGCAGCGGCGAAGGGTTCGGGGGCATATGTGAGCCGCACCGGAAATCTTGCATTCGCCATGGGGGAGGAGGGCAATACAGGAACACCTGCAAGAAGATTGGCTAACGAAGACTTACCGGAATTCGCCTCCCCCAGTATCCCAATTCGCACCGGCCGCTCAGCCGCCTTTGCCATGCGCATGAACGCGCGGCGGGGCCGGTCCAAAGCCGGATAGGTACCTACTGCCTTACTCAGAATGTCCTCGGCATTGCGGAGACATTGCGTGGCACATTGCAGCTTTTCTTCCCTGTCCATTCCGCGGCCTTTCGCACTGGAACCTCGGCCGGATATCCGTATACAATTCATAGCCAGTTCCGTCACGCTCATAAAACAGCGCCCAACCTTGAGTATTATATTGAAAAAGTGGAGTTCTCCCCTGCCCGCGTCGAGACCGGATTGCGGATTGAATTAATCCGTGCTTGTGCCTTTGGCAGTATGCAAAAGACCTGTCAGCCACTGGGTAACAAAGCTCTTAAGGGCGTCAACAACCTGCGCACGGCCATCCGGCGGCAGAGCGACCGCAAACCGGAGGCTGGCGCTCACACTTTCGACAAGGACTATGGCCATCATGGGCACTTGCCCGGGCTCCAGAGATGGAATAAGGCGAGCGAAAACAGGCTCGATGAGTGCTGCATTCCTTCTTGTATCTTCAATGTCGAGTGCCCGGAGATCTGGATAAGCCTGCAATCCACCCCAGATTTCCGATGCCCCCGGCGTATTGAAGAAGAAGGCCGCAATGTCATCTATAAGTCCGCTCACCTGCTCAACCAAAAGCGTCTTTACGTCTTCATCGCTCATGTCGGCGGCATCCGCGGGGAAGCGTGTCTGCAATCCAGTTTCCAGGGTGTTCCTCAACTCCGTGAGCCGGCGCTCAACGAGGGCGCGGATGAGCGCCGTCGTCGATGGGAAATAGTGATAGACCCCAGCGATCGTCAAATTCGCCCGGCGGACCACCTCCCGCATTGCCAGTCCCTGCAGCCCGGACTCTGCTATGATTTCCTCCGCCACATCGAGGATAGTCTGAAGTCGCGCCCGGCTCCGGTTTTGCTGCGGCGTCTTCCGGGGGGATAACCGCTTTCTCACCCCCTCGGCATGTGTATCGCTCTTTTTCATAATGAGTATGGTGCTCGATTCCTGGGCTCAGAACTCATTGCTTGAGCTGAAAAACGACGGCGGCAGCAAAGTGGAGTCATAAATGGGGATGCGGTAGCACCGTCTGGACGGCGTCGATGTTAATCCTCCAGCGAAGCAATCTGGCCATTCATTCAGCGGCAGGAAAAATGCTTCGATGTGCGACAAGCCCTCAACCGCAATGCTTCACCTACCGTTTGAGACCAAGCCGACATAGCGATATTAGTGTCCCGCCTCCGAATTGCCTACCAATTTTCACCGCGACCGCCGTAGGCCGTTCGCAGACTTGGACGCGCGGTACGTCGCGCCACACCTCCTGGCGGACAGACCGGAGGCGGCTACGATCATAACGGCAGAATAATGTGCGAACCTGTGACAAGATGATCTATCTTTCCAGTGGCAAGACCTGCGCTTACATCGACTACCCCGCCCAAAAGACACCACAAATTGTCCAGCCCACAGCCACAATTGCTGCTGTTACGGTAATTTCTTTCAATGAACTCCGATATTTGTAGCTGGACGGACACACTACGCATGGCGCCGCGTCCGGAAAGTCGGATCACAGTTTACACCGAGCGGTGATAGGTTTTTAATGCATACCGGTACCGCAGCCGCGCCAATGCGCGACTGCTGCGGTTCTGGGACGTCGGCTCTAGTGGGAATTCGCTGACGGGTATTTGGGCCAGAACGGTCAGTATGCTTCGCGTGCGGCCGCTCTGAGGGAGAGAGACTGCCGGGGTCCATTGGGCGGCCCCTGACGTTTGTTATTGGGGGAAGTGAGCATGATTAGCCGTTTTGCGCTGGTTGCGGCTGCCGGCATGTTGCTGGGCGGCGCGCTGACGTCTGCGAAGGCTGCCGATCTCGGTGGTGGGTGCTGCGCCGATCTGGAGGAGCGCGTTGCCGAGCTTGAGGCCACGACGGCCCGCAAGGGCAACCGCGTCGTTTCGCTGCAGATTTACGGGCAGGTCAACAAAGCGCTGATGTACTGGGACGATGGCAGGAACTCGGACGTATACGTAGTTGACAATACATTGGCATCAAGCCGTTTCGGTTTTTTTGGGGTTGGTAACGTCAGTCCAGATGTGACCGTTGGCTATAACATGGAGATGGAAATCAACAACGAACGAGCCGATGAGGTTTATAACCCCCGCAGCCCGTTCGTACCGGACGAAACCGGCCTGTTGAGACTGCGCAAGAACTACTTGTATTTCGAAAGCAAGAAGCTCGGCCGCATCTCCCTGGGGCACCTGAACGCAGCGTCTGATGGCGCATCCGAAGTTGTGCTCGGCAACTCGCTGCGAAATGCGGACCCGAACATCGGTTCGGCTCTCTGTGCTACCGACAATGGGGGGGGGGCTCTGTTTATTTGCCACGGTCAGTTGAACGCATCGACCAAGCAGCGCGCGTATGGCGGATATGCGCTCGACCGGCAATGGGCTGAGGATTTCACAACTGACCGAGTCCTCGAAACTGGCGTGCGTTATGACAGTCCGTCTGTATACGGCTTCATCCTTTCTGCCTCGTGGGACCATTCCGACTTTGCCGACGTTGCGCTCCGCTTCAAGAAGGAGTTCGGCAATCTGCGCGTTGCTGCTGCAATCGCCTACCAGTGGGATAACCGGGCACAGCACGTAACAAAGGTTTTCAACTTCAAATCTGAGAACGTCGCCGGTTCGGCGTCGGTCATGCACATGCCGACGGGGCTGTACACGGCCTTTGCTGCGGGGCAGCGTGATTTCGAGGAAGAAGGGTATGAAGATTCGTCGTTCTGGTACGTCCAGGCTGGTATAGAGCGGAAATTGTTGCCCTTTGGCACAACGACCATTTATGGCGAATACGGCAACTACGATTCCTTCTACCTGCCGGAGCTAGCCACCGTTCCGGGATTGGCCGTCGACAGCGAGGCAACCCGCTGGGGCTTCGGTGTGAACCAGAAGATCGACGCCGCTGCGATGGACATCTATGCTCATGTAACTGTATGGAGCTTTGACGGCAACGTGCCGAGCGTTTGGCCAGGGGATGAGCTCAACGATTTGACCACTGTTGTGGTTGGTTCGCGCATCCGGTTCTGATGCGATTTGCAAAACTCGCGACGGAAAGGCCGCCTCCGGGCGGCCTTTTTGCGTTTGTCCGCGCCGAAACAGGCTCAGCGGCCAACGGCGTCGGCCGGCCCGCCATTCGGCCAGCCGCGGCCACCGCTCACGCCCGAGCGCTTCGCCTTGGCCTTCCTGCGCCGCTCGGCCTCTGCAGCCTTCCTGCGCCTCTCCGCTTCCGCAGCCTCTGCCGCCTTCCTGATTCTCTCCGCTTCGGCAGCCGCCTTCGCGGCCTTCCTGCGCCTCTTCGCTTCGGCAGCCGCCTTCGCGGCCTTCCTGATTCTCTCGGCTTCGGCAGCCGCCTCCGCGGCCTTCCTGCGCCTCTCCGCTTCGGCAGCCGCCTTCGCGGCCTTCCTACGCCTCTCCGCTTCGGCAGCCGCCTTCGCGGCCTTCCTGCGTCGCTCCGCTTCGGCAGCCGCCTCCGCGGCCTTCCTGCGCCTCTCGGCTTCGGCAGCCGCCTCCGCGGCCTTCCTGCGTCGCTCCGCTTGGGCAGCCGCCTCCGCGGCCTTCCTGCGCCTTTCCGCTTCGGCAGCAGCCTCCGCCTCGGTTGGCCGCTTCCGCGCCCCGGTGGACACCGTGGTACAAGTTTCACATTTCAGGCAGTGGCCGTCTGGAAACGTCCACAGCGAGCGGACCAGGTCGGAATTCGGCCAGTCCGGCCACACGGATTTCGTGGCTTGGCCGAACCGCTTGACCGCCTCGCGGCTCTCGCGTCCCCAGCTTGCATTGACATCGCCGGTGAAACAGCCGAGCCGGGCCAGTTCGCGCTGCGCTTCACGGCCGAGTTCTTCAGTGCCGCTCAGAATGGCGCGCTCGGATGACTTGGCATCGGCTGGGCGTGCGTCATTTGGTCCGGCAGCCGCTGAAAGTGGGAAAACTCCGGCGGCAATCAAGACCCATGTGGCAGCGCTGAAACGGCTCATTCCGGCTTCATCCCCCTGGGGTCCATACGGCAGACGCCCCGCCAATGCTGCCAATCCGCTGGGGGCGGCGTTGGGTGGCGCAACTTTTGGTAGCCCATACAGGCGAATAGCGGCTAATTTTAGCAAAATTCAGCCAATCGCCGCATCCTTTCCTCCCTTCCGCCAGATTCGTATTGCGAATAAGATACTGCGTACACGAGATTGTCCTGTTGCTTGCGGAGGGGCGGCTGCGGATGGCGGAAAGACCGGTGGCCAAGGTTTACATCAGTTGCCGGCGGGGAGACGACGCAGCGGTCGCGGGGCAGCTCCGCGCCTGTTTCGAGGATGAATTCCAGGAAGCCGCCCGGTTCCTGGATGCGCAGGACTTACCGGCGGGCGCGGATTTCATACCCTCGGTGATCGAAGCGCGGGTGGCGGAATGCGACGTCCTGCTCGCGCTGATTAGCGAGATATGGCTCGAAGCCCGGGACGGCGGTGGCGTGCGGCTGATCGATAGCCCGGACGACATCGTGCACATCGAGACCGCGTCCGCGCTGCGGCAGGGCAAACGCATCATCCCCGTGCTCGTGAATAACGCGCCGATGCCCGGCGCCGCGAGCTTGCCCGAAGCATTGAAGCTGGTGGCGCGCTGCTCTCCGCTGCAGCTTTCGCACGGGCGCGCCACGGCTAGTCTGGAAGAGTTGATTGCCGCATTGAGAAATGCGCTCGTCGAAGCCGCGGCCAGCCAGGAGGCCGGGTGGACCGCGGCGGGCGCGGTTCGGGGCGCGCGCACGTCCGGGAAGGACACCGGCGCCGCGCATTTGGAACACGCTGGTGATTGGCCAACGCTGGCGGAACTCCACGAGGCCATTGAGCCTGCGGAGTGGGAGGGCGTCGCGAACTGGCAAGAAGCCGGAAAGCTCTCCGGCTATGCTGGCGCGTTCAGCAGCAGTCTCGCACGCCGGAAGGCGAGTGTGGGGGGGGAGGAAGCGTTGTTTTCGGCCGCACCCGCAGCGCAAAGGGAGATTGCATCGTGGCGTGCCTTCCTGGACGAGTTTCCTGATGACATTGATGTCGAGGAGGCGCGGGGACGGCTGCTGGGGCTGGAGCGGGTGGCGGAGGAGGCCGTACGGGCCCCGCAGGAAACTGAGCTTTCGGAGACGACGGCTTGGGCAAGAGCTACCAGCAGCGGGAGTATCGACGAAATCAGGGCCTTTCTGAATGCATGGCCAGCGGGCCAATACGCGACGGAGGCGAAGGAGTGGCTGCACGCGCTGGAACAGGCGGTTAAGGCGGCTTGGTCGGCGGAGGCTAAGAAGCTCAGCGAGAGGAACGCGTGGCGGAGGGCGGCGAGAAGCGGAAGCATCGCTGAAATCAAGGCGCATCTGAGTGAATGGCCGGCCGGCGAGTACGCAGCGGCAGCACGCATGCAATTGGAGACGCTCGAAAACGAGGCGCGGGAGGCTTGGGAGGCGAAGACACGCAAGCTCAATGAGACAAGGGCGTGGGAGGCCGCGTGGAGGAGCGGAGATGTTGCGGAGATCGAGGCGTTCCTGAGTGAATGGCCCGCGGGCGAATTCGCGGAGGAGGCGCGGGCGCGGATTGAGGAACTGCGGAGGCCATTGATAACGCGCCGGGGCGTGCTCCTGGCCGTGGGGGCGGGTACAGCAGCTGCCGTTGCCGCGGGCGGGATCGTTTACGCGGTAAGAACGCCCCGCGAAGCGCCTCCCCCGGTCCTCAATGACCGCCCGATCCGGACCTTCACGGGACATACAGCCTGGATTCACTCGCTGGCCTTCTCCCCGGACGGCCGCACCATCCTCTCGGCAGGGGGCGACAATGTATTGAAGCTTTGGGACATCGCCAGCGGTAAGGAGCTCCAGTCGTTCGCGGGCTTCCCCGACGGTGTCCGCTCGGCGGCCTTTTCCCCGGACGCCCGCACCATCCTTTGCGGCGGCAACGGCGGTACGATGATCCTTGTGGACGCTGGCACGGGCAAGGTGCTTCGCACCTTCGAAGGGCACAGCGACGGCGTCCCCGCAGTCGCCTTCTCGCCCGATGGCCGCCACGCCCTTTCCGGCAGTTGGGACAAGACGCTGAAGCTCTGGGATGTCGCCAAAGGCACAGCGCTGCGCACCTTCAGCGGACACACGGGCGAGGTCAACGCGGCCGCTTTCTCCCCCGGCGGAAAGACCGTTCT
>JBNKIW010000088.1:0-7777 GCA_050290865.1 Rhodomicrobiaceae bacterium
GCTGGGATGTGACGAACTTCAACCACTCGGGCATCACGTCGAACTGTACGCAGTGCCATAAGACGGGTGGAAGCGGCAGAGCCAAGCCGGGCGATCAGGTGCACTCGACGGTGACCGGCACCTGCGAGGACTGCCACACGACGAGCAGCTGGGACGTGGCGCGCTACTCGCACCCCGGGATCACGTCGAACTGTACACAGTGCCATAAGACGGGTGGAAGCGGCAAGGCCAAGCCGGGCGACGAGACGCACTCGACGGTGACCGGCAATTGCGAGAACTGCCACACGACGAGCAGCTGGGATGTGACGAACTTCAACCACTCGGGCATCACGTCGAACTGTACGCAGTGCCATAAGACGGGTGGAAGCGGCCGGGCCAAGCCGGGCAACCACGCTCAGACGAGCGCGGGCTGCGAGTCCTGTCACGCGACGAACAGCTGGGATGTGACGAACATGGACCACTCGGCCGTGAGCGCGAGCTGTACGCAGTGCCACTCCAAGTCGAACAACCACGTCCAGACGAGCGCGGCTTGCGACACGTGCCACACGACGAACAGCTGGGATGTGACGCGGATCGACCACTCGGCCGTCAACGTGCCGTGCTCGCAGTGTCACTCGAAGTCGGGTGGCCACGTTCAGACGAGCGCGGCTTGCGACGCGTGCCACACGACGAGCAGTTGGGATGTGACGCGGATCGACCACTCGTCCGTCAACGTGCCGTGCTCGCAGTGTCACTCGAAGTCGGGCGGCCACGTTCAGACGAGCGCGGCTTGCGACACGTGCCACACGACGAGCAGCTGGGATGTGACGGACATGGATCACTCGGCCGTCAGCGGAAGCTGCTCGCAGTGCCACTCCAAGCCGGGCAACCATATCGCGACCAGCGGCCCCTGCGGGAACTGCCACAACACGAGCGATTGGGGCAGTGTGAAAAAGGTCGACCATTCGGTTGTCAGCGGCACTTGCGCGGGCTGCCACTCCAAGCCGAGCGACAGCACACACCGGAACGTGAACGCCGCCTGTGACACCTGCCACAAAAGCACGCAGAACTGGGAGAACGCGCAGTTTAGCCACTCGGGCATCTCGACGGGCTGCTCGCAATGCCACCCCAAACCGAACGACAATAAGCATCGGAACGCGTCGAACAATTGTGAAAACTGTCACAACACCAACGACTGGGACGATTAGAGAAGGTGGCGTCTTTGATTGCGGCCGGGGTGGGGCCAGGTGAGATGTCTGCCCCGGAATGCGTGTCAGAGTACCGCAGGGAGGGGAGATACTGCCTTCGGGGGAATAATCCGACGTTTTCGACGTTTTCTAATGCATTAAGCCCGAAGGCTGGGCTTTGGGGGATCGAGAGGGATAGATGGGTAGCCAAGTCAGCTTGACGGCGAAATTTGCGCTGACCGCACTCGTGGCGTCGGCGGCACTTGTCGGGGGACAGGTGCGGGCCGAGCCGGTGACCGACCGTGCGCTCTCGCACTATCAGGTCTTCGACAAGAACGGATGCCAGTTGCTGAAGGTCAACTTCAACTTCCGGGTCCGTTACGAGAGCCACTTTCCTCTCGAACGCGGCGACCAGCTGCAGGTCGTGGTGAAGGCCATCGACGGCAGTGTCGCGGGGACGGAAGCGGGCACGCCGCGCGAGGCCCTGCGCCTGGAAGGCCGCGTCGGAGGGCTGCAGGCGATCTTCTACGAGCCGTGGTCGCCGCAGGGGCCGGTCCTGTCGCTGAACTTCACCCGCCCGGTGGCGTTCAACGTGGCGCCGGGCTGGGATTTCCAGAGCATCATCATCGCCCTGGCCGACGCCAGGGGCCGCGCCTGTCCCGCCGAGGATCCGGAGCGTCCGGGCTGGCGGACAACCGTCCGGGACCGGAAAGGCGAGACGGTGGTGTCGCGGCGCCGTGTCAAGGGCGGCGAGACGGTGGTCGCGCGGCGGCGTCCGGCCATCCCTGCCTGGGAAACGACGCTTTCCGAGGAAGACGTGCCGACTGCGGAGGAGACAGGCGACAAGCCCGTGGCCGGCGTGGCGGAAGCACGTACTGCGATGCGCGCACGTCACTACGGTAAAGCGATCGGCATCCTGAAATCGCTGGACGGGCCGGAGGCGAAGGAGCTTCTCGGCGTCGCCTATCAGAAGAACCGGCAGAAGGCTCTGGCCAAGGCCGCCTACGAGGATTATTTGCGCAAATATCCCGGCGCTCCAGGCGTGGCCGGTGTCCAGCAGCGGCTCGCGGGTCTCACGACGGCGGGGGGTGAGGTTTCCAAGCTGAAGCGCGGAAGAAAAGGACGCGTCCGTGACCGCAGTTACTGGTCGGTGTCCGGCAGCGTCTCGGAATTCTACATCCGCGATGACAGCTACCGCACGATGCGCGATCCGACGCGACCGCTCGATTTCAACGAAACCGAGGACGACCACCGGGTCCATCGCGACACGCTGATGTCGAGCGTCAACCTGTTCGCGGCCTGGGGGAACCAGCATTACAAGTCGAAGTTCCGTTTCTCGGGCGGCGAGGAACACAATTTCAGCGGCAGCCGCGGCGATATCATCAGCGTTTCGGCGCTCTATTACGACACGACCATCAAGGACTGGGGCATGACGGCTCGCCTCGGACGGCAGAGCCGGTCGGGTGGCGGTGTGCTGGGGCGCTTCGATGGCGCCTTCGTAAGCTGGCAGGCCAATCCCTGGTTCCGCGTGTCGGCCGTGGGCGGCTCGCCGCTGAACAGCCGCAAGGACGAGCCGTTTATTAATGAGCGCTGGTTCGGCGGCGCCAGTGTCAATTTCGGCCCGGTTCTCGGCGGGTTCGAAGCCAGTGTCTTCGCCATCCAGCAGATGGACCGCGACATCATCGACCGGCAGGCCGTGGGCACCGAGTTGCGCTATGTGGATGCCAACAAGTCGGCGTTCATCACCGTGGACTACGACACGCATTTCAGCGAGCTGAATGCGGCGATCTTCAGCGGTTCGTGGACGTTCGCGGACAAATCGACGCTGCGCGCGGGCGTCGATTACCGCAGGGCGCCTTATCTTTCGACGTGGAACGCCTTGCAGGGGCAGACCGACGGGGCGGGGCGGCCTTACAAGACGCTGTATGACCTGCTGAAGGACCGAACGCAGGACGAAGCCAGGGAAATGGCGTCGGACCGCACGGCGACCTACAAGGCGGCCTCCGTCGGATATACGCGGCAGTTGGCGGAGAAGCTTCAGGTCAACCTGGATGTCACGGCGTCGCATATCGACGGCACGATCGCGTCCTATGGCGTTGACGCCATGCCCTCGACGGGGACCGAGTTCTATTACGCGGCTCAGCTTGTCGGCAACAACCTGCTCACCAAGGACGACCTTTGGACTGCGGGCTTTCGCTACTCCGATCTCCACAACTCCAACAACTACGCGGTCGATCTCAGCACCCGCTATCTGCACTCAAAGGCTTTGCGCATCAGCCCGCGTGTGCTCGCGACATACCGCGAGGGCAAAACGACGGACGTCGATGAGTATTCGGTTCTCCCCTCGTTGCTGATGGACTACTACTGGACCAAGGAACTCAACCTTGAACTCGAGGTCGGATCCCGCTTCAGTTGGCGCCAGGAGGGCACGATCGAGACGCAGGAAAAGGAGGTTTTCATAACCGCTGGCGTGCGCTACGATTTTTACGCTAACGGCGACAAGCTGGAGTGACATTTCGCCGCGGCGTGACTAAGGTGACGAATTGACGCTATGTGGCCAGACTAATTGACTGTGAAAGCGGGGAAGAATAGGCAAGGGAGATGCCTTGGCTCGTCGCGGGGGTAGCCGAAGGCGGTGATTTGGGGAAACGGGACAATGAATTACGAAGCTCGCTTCAAAGAGCATCTTGACGCCCTCCTTGAGGAAGGCCGCTACCGCATCTTCGCCAATATTGAAAGACACGCAGGGAACTTCCCGCGCGCCACGCTCCGCAAGGATGGCGGGGAAGGCAACGTCACCGTCTGGTGTTCCAACGATTATCTCGGCATGGGGCAGCATCCGGTCGTGCTCACGGCGATGCATGAGGCCCTGGAACGCTGCGGCGCAGGGGCCGGCGGGACGCGCAATATCTCCGGCACGAATTATTACCACGTTCTCCTGGAGCAGGAACTGGCCGACCTTCACGGTAAAGAGGCCGCGCTTCTGTTCACCTCGGCCTATGTCGCCAACGACGCCACGCTGACCACCCTGCAGAAGCTCATCCCCGGTCTCGTGATCTTCTCCGACGAGAAGAACCACGCTTCGATGATCGAGGGCATCCGCGGCGGCGGCGGGCCGAAGGAAATCTGGCGGCACAACGATGTCGAGGATCTCGAGGCCAAGCTCAAGAAATATCCCAAGGGCACGCCGAAGCTGATCGCCTTCGAGAGCGTCTACTCGATGGACGGCCATATCGCGCCGATCGGCGCCATCTGCGATCTCGCCGACAAATACAACGCGATGACGTATCTCGACGAGGTGCACGCCGTCGGCATGTACGGGCCGCGCGGTGGTGGCATCGCGGAGCGTGACGGCGTCATGGACCGCGTGACCATCATCAACGCCACGCTGGCCAAGGGCTTCGGTGTCATGGGCGGTTACATCGCCGCGAGCACCGCCTGCTGCGACGCCATCCGCTCCTATGCGGCCGGCTTCATCTTCACCACGTCGCTGGCGCCGGTCCTGGCCGCTGGCGCGCTGGCGAGCATCCGCCACCTGAAGACGAGCAACGCGGAACGCGAGCGCCATCAGGAACGCGCGCGGACGCTCAAGGCGCGCTTCAAGGAGGCGAAGCTGCCCGTTCTCGACAATCCGAGCCATATCGTGCCGGTGATGGTCGGTTCCGCCGTTCACTGCCGGACCGTGACGGACGTGCTGCTGAGCGATTACGGGATCTACGTCCAGCCGATCAACTATCCGACGGTCCCGAAGGGCACGGAGCGCATGCGCTTCACGCCGACGCCGCTGCACACCGACGCGCAGATGGACTATCTCATCAGCGTGCTCACGCAGCTCTGGGAGGCGTGCCCGGTGGCTGGCGGCAAATATATCAAGCTGGCCGCGGAATAGAGCCAGGCGCGGATGGTTTTCGTCCGCACACATTGATCTTAGTCATGGCCGGGTCTTCGCCCGGCCATTTCCATTGCCGGGCTGCGGGCTCGAACCAAAGGCATGGTCGCTGAATCGGTAAGGCGCTTACCGGTTCGGTGCGACAACTTGTCATCAGTGTTTCCACGTAGACGCAGCGTGTCTCGGCGGGTAGCGCGTAACGTATTGACTTTTATATAAAACTTTAAACTGGCCCGTATCTTGCTTGATTTCGGTCAAGCGGGCGTGTGCTCCGGCGCGCCCGAAACCGTCATTAAAGCCAGGAGGGGCGCCAGCGATGGAGAGTTTCTACGACGTCATGCGACGGCAGGGCATAACCCGCCGCAGCTTCATGAAATACTGCAGTCTGACGGCTGCCGCGCTGGGACTTGGCCCGGCCTTCGTGCCGAAGATCGCCGACGCCATGGAGAACAAGCCGCGTATCCCGGTGCTGTGGCTCCACGGCCTGGAATGCACCTGCTGCTCGGAAAGCTTCATTCGCTCCGGCCACCCGCTCGTCAAAGACGTCGTGCTGTCGATGATCTCGCTCGACTACGACGACACCATCATGGCCGCCGCCGGCCATCACGCCGAGGCGATCGTCCAGGAGACCATCGAGAAGTACGACGGCAACTTCATCCTGGCGGTGGAGGGCAACCCGCCGCTGGACGAGGATGGCATGTACTGCATCATCGGCGGCAAGCCCTTCGTCGAGCAGCTGAAGATGGCGGCCGAGCACTGCAAGGCGATCATCTCCTGGGGCTCCTGCGCCTCCTGGGGCTGCGTGCAGGCGGCTAGCCCCAATCCGACCCGCGCCACGCCGGTGCACAAGGTGCCGGGCCTGGCCGACAAACCGATCATCAAGGTGCCGGGCTGTCCACCCATCGCCGAGGTGATGACCGCGGTGATCACCTACATCCTCACCTTCGAGAAGTTCCCCGAGCTCGACCGCCAGGGCCGTCCGAAGATGTTCTACAGCCAGCGCATCCACGACAAGTGCTACCGCCGGCCCCACTTCGACGCCGGTCAGTTCGTCGAGGCCTGGGACGACGAGTCGGCGCGCAAGGGCTACTGCCTCTACAAGATGGGCTGCAAGGGTCCGACCACCTACAACGCCTGCTCCACGGTGCGCTGGAACGGCGGGCTCTCCTTCCCGATCCAGGCCGGCCATCCCTGCATAGGCTGTTCCGAGGACGGTTTCTGGGACAAGGGCTCTTTCTATCAGCACGTGACCGATGTCCATCAGTTCGGCATCGAGGCCAACGCCGACAAGGTCGGTTTCGCCGCCGCCGGCGTGGTCGGCGCGGCCGCCGCCGCCCATGCCGCCGTCACCGCCATCAAGAACGCGCAGAAGAAAGGAGACCCGGACCAATGAGCATCAAAACCACACCCAACGGCTATCAGCTCGACGATGCCGGTCAGCGCGTGGTGGTCGATCCGGTCACCCGCATCGAAGGCCACATGCGCTGCGAGGTCAACATCGACGACGAGAACAGGATCCGCAACGCGGTCTCCACCGGCACCATGTGGCGCGGCCTGGAGGTCATCCTCAAAGGCCGCGACCCGCGCGACGCCTGGGCCTTCACCCAGCGCATCTGCGGCGTCTGTACCGGCACCCACGCGCTGACTTCGGTGCGCGCGGTGGAGGATGCGCTGGGCATCCAGATCCCGGAGAACGCCAACGCCATCCGCAACATCATGCAGCTGACCCTGCAGGTGCACGACCATCTGGTTCACTTCTACCATCTGCATGCGCTCGACTGGGTCAATCCGGTCAATGCGTTGAAGGCTGATCCGAAGGCGACCTCCGAGCTGCAGATGAAGGCCTCTCCAAGCCATCCCAAGTCTTCGCCAGGCTACTTTCGCGACATCCAGAACCGGCTGAAGAAGTTCGTCGAGAGCGGCCAGCTCGGTCCGTTCAAGAACGGCTACTGGAGCAACCCGGCCTACCTGCTGCCGCCGGAGGCCGACCTGATGGCGGTGACCCACTATCTGGAGGCACTCGACTTCCAGAAGGAGATCATGAAGATCCGCACCATCCTCGGCGGCAAGGACCCCCATCCCAACTGGCTGGTGGGCGGCGTGCCCTGTCCCATCAACATCGACGGCGTGGGTTCGGTGGGTGCGCTCAACATGGTCACCCTGAACCAGATCTCCTCCATCATCGACGCCTCGCGGGAGTTCGTGAAGAACGTCTACATCCCCGACATCCTGGCGGTGGGGCAGTTCTACAAGGGCTGGCTCTACGGCGGCGGACTCTCCGGCACCAGCGTGCTGGCCTACGGCGACATCCCCGACCGCGCCAACGACTACTCGCCCGGCAACCTGCTGATGCCGAGCGGCGCCATCATCGACGGCAACCTGAAAGAGGTGCACGATGTCGACCTGCGCAACCCGGACGAGATCCAGGAGTTCGTTCCCCACTCCTGGTACGACTACCCCAACGGCGTCAAAGGCCTGCACCCCTGGGACGGCGTCACCCAGCCCAACTTCCAGCTCGGTCCCAACGCCAAGGGCAGCAAGACCAACATCGAGCAGATCGACGAGAACGCCAAGTACTCCTGGATCAAGGCCCCGCGCTGGCGCGGCCACGCCATGGAGGTGGGACCCCTGGCGCGCTACGTGGTGGGCTACGCCCAGGGCCACGAGGAGATCACCGAACAGATCAACTTCGTGCTGAAGACCCTCGACGTGCCGGTCACCG